>JAZRAQ010000017.1:0-26190 GCA_045634645.1 Acutalibacteraceae bacterium | reverse complement strand
AGATTAAAGGTTGAAATGTTCTACGGTGAAAAATTTGAAAGCGTTAACGCTTTCATAGATGAATTGAAACATTACATAGATTACTACAACAACGAAAGAATTTCCTTAAAACTAAAAGGAATGAGCCCGGTGCAATACCGAGCTCATTCACAAGCAATTTAATATTTAATTTTGTCTAAACTTTGGGGTTCACTTCAAAAAGACAACCGATTTTTTATTAAATAATGATTGATTCGCCGGTCATTTCTTCTGGCTTTTCTAATTCTAACAATTTAATAATTGTTGGTGAAATGTCGCAAAGTTTACCGCCCTCGCGTAAATTACATTCCTTACCTATTACAGAGAAGGGAACAGGGAATGTTGTATGTGCGGTAAAGGGTGAACCGTCGGTATCGAGCATTTTATCTGCATTACCGTGGTCAGCGGTCAGAAGCATTATACCGTCCATTTTTTCAGTAGAAGCACGAACTCTGCCAACGCATTTGTCAACCGTTTCAACAGCGGCTACAGCGGCATCGAAGAAACCTGTGTGACCTACCATATCGCAATTGGCGAAGTTTAAGATAATTACATCGTAAATACCTTTTTCAATAGCTTCGCAAACCTTGTCGCAAACCTCGTTAGCACTCATTTCGGGCTTCAAGTCATAAGTTGCAACCTTTGGAGAGTTAACAAGAATTCTGTCTTCGCCTTCAAACATAACTTCACGTCCGCCATTGAAGAAGAAGGTTACGTGAGCGTATTTTTCAGTCTCGGCAATTCTTAATTGCTTAAGACCCTTATTTGCTAAAAATTCACCCAAAGTGTTGGTTAAAGACTGTGGTTTGAAAGCGACTTCAACGTTTGGCATTGAAGCATCATACTGTGTCATACAAACATAGAAAACCTTTTGTCTTCCACCGTTGCGTGCAAAGCCGTCAAAATCGTCATCAACAAAGGTGCGGGTGATTTCTCTCGCTCTGTCCGGACGGAAATTGAAGAAAATAACACTGTCGTATGTTTTGATTTGCTCGCCGCCTTCAACTACTGTTGGAAGCACGAATTCGTCAGTAATATTTTTACCGTCTTCATCAATTTGTGTATAGGATTCTCTGACTGCGGCTGCGGCATCGTTGGTTTTAACACCTTTGCCGTAAACTAAAGCAGAGTAAGCCTTTTCAACGCGGTCCCAACGGTTATCACGGTCCATACCGTAAAATCTTCCCAAAACAGTAGCGATTTTACCGCAACCGATTTCATCAAGTTTGTTTTGTAAAGCATCAATAAAATCTGCCGCGCTTGAGGGAGGAACATCACGGCCGTCTAAAAGGGCGTGAATATAAACTCTTGAAAGACCGTTTTGCTTTGCTAACTCAACTAAAGCGTATAAATGTTCAATATGTGAGTGAACACCGCCGTCAGACAAAAGTCCCATTAAATGCAAAGCGCTGTCATTCTTTTTGCAGTTGTCTATAGCTTTTAAAAAAGTTTCGTTTTGGAAGAAGTCACCGTCTTTAATAGACTTGGTAATTCTTGTTAATTCTTGGTATACTACTCTGCCTGCGCCGATATTTGTGTGACCTACTTCGCTATTGCCCATCTGACCGTCCGGAAGACCTACATCCATACCGGAAGCACCGATTTTAGTTGTTGGGCATTCGTTAAAAATACGGTCAAGATTAGGAGTATTAGCAGAATAAATTGCATTACCTTCGGTTTCGCGGTTGAAACCAAAACCGTCCATAATAGTTAAAACGATAGGTTTTTTCATTTATTTACTCCTATTACTTGCTTGCTGCCTTTACAATTACAGAGAAGTCTTCTGCTTTTAATGATGCTCCGCCGATTAAACCGCCGTCAACATTAACTTTAGCAACTAATTCGTCTGCATTTTTAGCGTTCATAGAACCGCCGTATTGAATTGTTACAGTATCAGCAACATCTTTGCCGTAAACTTCAGCAATAGCTTCTCTAACAAAGCCGTTACCTTCGTCTGCTTGGTCTGCAGTAGCGGTAACGCCTGTACCGATTGCCCAAACAGGCTCATAAGCGATAATAACATTTTTCAACTGTTCTTTAGAAACGTTTGTTAAAGCCATTTTAGTTTGATATTTTAAGAGAGTTTCGGTGTAGCCTAATTCTCTTTGCTCTAAGGTTTCGCCAACGCAAACGATAGCGGTAAGACCAGCCTCTAAAGCTGCGAGTGTACGAAGGTTTACAGTTTGGTCGGTTTCACCGAAATACTGTCTTCTTTCACTGTGACCGATAACTACATACTTAACACCCGATTCAACAAGCATTTGTGCGGAAATTTCGCCTGTGTATGCTCCGTTAGCCTTGAAGTGAACGTTTTCAGCGCCGATTTCTATGTTGCTTCCCTTTGCAGCCTCAACTGCTGCCGGAATATCAATAAAAGGTACGCAAAGTACAACCTTGCAGTCTGCATTAGCAACTAAAGGTTTCATTTCATTGATTAAAGCTGTAGCTTCTGCAGGGGTTTTGTTCATTTTCCAGTTACCTGCGATAACTGCATTTCTTTTTGTCTTATCCATTTTTATTCTCCTTTAGATAAATGTAGGGCGGATTAGCGCCCTACTAATTTCTTTTATTATTTATCGTTAAGTGCTGCAATACCGGGAAGTTCTTTACCTTCAAGGAATTCCAAGGAAGCGCCGCCACCGGTAGAAATGTGACTCATTTTGTCACCAAAGCCTAAGGTGTTTACTGCTGCGGCAGAGTCGCCACCGCCGATAATTGTTACAGCATCAGTTTCTGCTAATGATTTAGCAACTGCAATTGTACCTTTCGCAAGTGTTGGATTTTCAAATACACCCATAGGTCCGTTCCAAACAACTGTTTTAGCTGATTTAACGGCATTAGCAAAAATTTCTGCAGTTTTTGGTCCGATATCAACACCTTGCATATCAGCAGGGATTTTATCTGCATCAACAAACTGAACATCAACAGGAGCATCAATTGGATTCGGGAAATCATTAACAACTGTGCAATCAACCGGTAATAAAATTTCAACACCGTTTTCTTTTGCTTTTGTTAACATATCACGGCAGTAGTCAATCTTTGTTTCGTCAACAAGTGATTCACCAACACCGTAGCCTTTAGAAGCCAAGAATGTATAAGCCATACCGCCGCCGATAATAAGTGTATCAGCCTTGGTTAAAAGATTTTCGATAACGGGGAGTTTACTGTCAACCTTTGCGCCGCCCAAAATGCAAACGAACGGACGAACAGGAGTTTCAACTGCATTACCCAAATATTTTAATTCTTTACCGATAAGATAACCTGTTGCAGCTTCGCTAACATAGGAAACAACGCCAACAGTAGAGCAGTGTGCTCTGTGAGCGGTACCAAAAGCATCGTTTACGAAAACATCTGCCAAAGAACCTAATTCTTTAGAAAATTCTTCGCCGTTTTTGGTTTCTTCAACACGGTAACGGGTGTTTTGTAAAAGAACAACATCGCCGTCATTCATTTCAGCTACTGCTTTTTTAGCATCTTCGCCTACTACGTTATCCTCGGCAGCAAAAATAACCTCTTTGCCTAATTTTTCGGAAAGAGCTTTAGCAACAGGAGCTAAAGAAAGTTCGGGTTTTGGTTCACCCTTCGGCTTGCCGAGGTGTGAGCAAAGGATAACCTTGCCACCGTCTGCAATCAATTTCTTAATGGTGGGAAGTGCAGCGTTGATACGATTTTCGTCGGTAATAACGCCGTTTTTAAGCGGAACGTTAAAGTCGCAACGAACAAGCACTTTTTTACCTTTCACATTGATGTCGTCAACTGTTTTTTTGTTGAGAGCGTTCATTTAATAACATCCTTTCGAAAATGTATTATATTTATAACATATATATTTTACCACAAAATGTATTTTTTTCAATCTTTTTTTAAAATTTTATATATAAATTATTCTGCATCTTCCCACTTATAATTGTGCAATTGACCCGAATTTTGAAGTTCGGGATAATTCCACTGCCTTAAAATCTCGTATGTAGCTATTGCAACTGAGTTTGAAAGATTAAGACTTCTAATATCGTATTGCATGGGAATTCTAACGCAACTGTCAGGATTTTTTAGTAATAATTCTTCGGGCAAGCCCTTTGTTTCTTTGCCGAAAAGCAGGTAGCAGTTGTCGGGGTATTCGGGTTCGCTATGAGTTTTTCTGCCTTTAGTTGTAAAGTAGAAGAAATCGCCTTGATTTTTCTTGAAAAATTCTTCAATATTTTCATAGTAGGTTATATCGAGATACTGCCAATAATCAAGCCCCGCGCGTTTCAATTTTCTATCGTCAATTTTAAAGCCCATAGGACCTACAAGGTGGAGTCTTGCGCCTGTTGCAGCACAAGTCCTCGCAACATTTCCTGTGTTTTGTGGGATTTCAGGCTCTACCATAACTATGTTTAATTTCATTTTTATCACCAAAATAATTATATACCTCAAAATTAACTTGTCAATTAAAAATATTAGTAGTATAATATAAAAAATTAGATTTTGAGGTAATTTTATGAAGTATCAATGCAATGTGCTTAAACGAGTAAGACAGATAGAAGAAAAAAACGGTATTAAATATGCTAAAACAGACGGAAAATTATATGGCGGAGTAAAGGCTTTTTATCTGGTTGCAAGCATATGGACTTTAGCGATGAATTTACTCTTTATCATTTCAAATTTATTGGTAAATTCATTAAATGAAAACTTTAAATTACAAACAGCGCCATTGGCTACAGTTGCAGTTTTAACCTTGGCTTTGGTTGCAGGATTTATAGTTATGCGTTTTAAAAATTATATTTGGGCTAATTTCACTTTTGGTATATTAAACTTGCTAATGCCAAGTATTTTGTGCTTTACATTTGCAAATTTAATGACTAATATCAATGGCTTATGGGGATATTCATATAGCTTTTATTGGCGTCATGCGATGCCGCTTTTATTGCTTGCGGTTTGTGGAATTTGGCTTGCAATAATTGCATTTAGAGCAAATATTAAAACTCAAAAACAATACAAAAAAACACTGGAAAATATTTATGAGCAGTATATTCTTTCACTCGAAAATAAAAATTTTTCAGAGGAACAGTGGAAAGAGTATTTAAAAAACTATGAATGTTAATATTAAGCCTTGCTTTAGCGAGGCTTTTTTAGGTGATTTATGAAAAAATTAGAGGTTATTGCGAAAATTAAAACCGATTTTCCGAAAAAGTTCGGTATACCCCGTCAAAGCGGACTTGTAAATACAAAAGCAAAAATAGTTTTTGAAAAGAAATACCGAGATGCAAATGCCTTAAAAGGGTTAGAAGACTACTCGCATTTGTGGCTTATTTGGGAATTTTCTGAAAACAGCGGTTGTGAATGGTCGCCGACGGTTCGGCCTCCAAGGCTTGGCGGAAATAAAAGGGTAGGGGTGTTTGCCACCCGTTCACCATTCAGACCAAACACATTAGGTCTTTCAAGCGTGAAGATAGAAAGAATTTTTGCAGATGGCAAAAACGGTACTGTAATTGAGGTTTTGGGCGCAGATTTAATGGATAATACACCCATTTATGACATAAAGCCATACATACCTTATACCGACTGCCATACTGATGCTAAAGGCGGTTTTGCCGATGAGGTTTTAGGGGAAAATTTAAAGGTTGAAATTCCGCAAGAGTTGAAACAAAAAATCAAGGAAGACGACCTTGAAAATATAACTCAAATACTGAAAAATGACCCAAGACCGCATTATCAAAATGACCAAAACAGAGTCTACGCTTTTGAATTTTCAAAATATCATATTGAATTCAAGGTGATGGAAAAATTTTTAAGTTTGACCGATGTTCAAATAGTTGATTTTTAAATGTTAATATGTTAAAATGTTAACAAAATAAATCGCAAAGGGTGGTAAAATGTACAAAATCTTAACTAAAAAGGTATTAAACCCCACTGTTACTCAAATGGATATCGAAGCACCGCTTGTAGCTCGTAAAGCAAAGGCGGGTCAGTTCATTATTTTGCGTGTTGATGATGAGGGCGAGCGTATTCCGCTAACCGTTGCGGGATATGACCGTGAAAAGGGAAGTGTTCGCATAATTTTTCAGGTGGCAGGCGCTACAACCGAAAAGCTTAACCACTTGAACGAAGGGGAATGTATTCACGATTTTGTCGGTCCCTTAGGAAGACCTACCGAAACTGAAAACTTAAAAAAGGTTTGCATTGTTGGAGGCGGTGTGGGTTGCGCTATCGCTTTGCCTGTGGCACAGCAATTATACAGTCAAGGCTGTGAAGTGCATTCTATAATCGGCTTTAGAAATAAGGATTTGGTTATTTTAGAGGACGAGTTCAATAAGGTATCGGATAAATTAACAGTTATGACGGATGACGGTTCCTACGGTACAAAGGGCCTTGTAACTGAACCGTTAAAGGCTGCTTTAGAGTCGGGCGAAGGATATGACGAAGTTATAACAATAGGCCCTCTTATTATGATGAAGTTCGTTGTTGCTACAACTAAACCGTTCAATGTAAAGACTACTGTTTCTATGAACCCCGTTATGATAGACGGCACAGGAATGTGCGGAGGTTGCCGTTTGACTGTTGGCGGCAAGGTTAAATTCGCTTGCGTTGACGGTCCTGATTTTGACGGATTTTTAGTAAATTTTGATGAAGCAATTAACAGAAGTAAAGCTTACGGCGACTTTGAACGTCACGCTTACGAGGAAACTTGTAATCTGTTTAAAAAGGAGGTACAGTAATGGCACCTAATATGAGTCTTCAGAAAAATGAAATGCCAACACAACCCGCCGACGTGCGTTCTGCTAATTTTAGCGAGGTTGCTTTAGGCTATTGCGATGAGGTTGCAGTTAATGAGGCAGAACGTTGTCTTAATTGTAAGCATATGCCTTGCGTTAATGGTTGCCCCGTAAACATACAGATTCCTGATTTTATTTTGAAAATTAAAGAATCTGATTTTGAGGGCGCGTACCAAATTATTGCAAAATCTTCAAGCCTGCCTGCAGTTTGCGGACGTGTTTGTCCTCAAGAAACACAGTGCGAGGCTAAATGTGTAAGAGGCATTAAGGGTGAACCGGTAGCAATCGGAAGACTTGAACGCTTCGTTGCTGACTGGCACAATGAAAATTGTAAAGAAAAGCCTGAATTACCGCAAAACAACGGTCATAAAGTTGCTGTTATTGGTTCGGGTCCGTCAGGACTTACTTGTGCGGGGGACTTGGCTAAAAAAGGTTACAGTGTAACCGTTTATGAAGCCTTTCACCTTTCGGGAGGCGTTTTGGTTTACGGTATTCCCGAATTCAGACTTCCTAAAAAAATCGTTCAAAAAGAGGTTGAAAATTTACAGGCATTAGGCGTTGAAGTTGTGACTAACGTTGTTATCGGTAAAACTATTACTATTGACGAATTATTCGAAATGGGATATGAGTCGGTATTTATTGGTTCGGGTGCCGGTCTTCCAAGATTTATGGGTATCCCGGGCGAAGAATTAAACGGTGTATATTCTGCTAACGAATTTTTAACCCGAAACAATCTTATGAAAGCCTATAAAAATGATAGCGCAACACCAATTATGCACGCTAAAAAGGTGGTTGTTTTCGGTGGCGGTAACGTTGCTATGGACGCAGCTCGTACAGCAAAGCGTTTGGGTGCAGAGGTCACAATAGTTTATCGCCGTACTGAAAAGGAATTACCCGCAAGGCGTGAAGAGGTTGAACACGCTATGGAAGAGGGTATTAACTTTAAATTCCTTGCAAATCCAACTGAAATTATCGGCGAAAACGGTTGGGTTAAGGAAATTATCTGTCAAGAGATGGAATTAAGCGAGCCTGATGAATCGGGCAGAGCGAGACCTATTCCGATAGAAGGCAAGCTTTCAACTATTGAAGCTGACTGCGTCATCGTTTCAATCGGCACCTCTCCGAACCCCTTGATTAAGGACACTACCGAAGGTCTTGAAACTAACAAGTGGGGCTGCATTATAGCAGATGAGCAAACAGGTCTCACTTCCCGCGAGGGTGTTTACGCCGGAGGCGATGCTGTTACTGGCGCTGCTACAGTAATTTTAGCGATGGGTGCAGGTAAGGCGGCGGCAAAAGCCATTGACGAATATATTTCAAATAAGTAATTTTATTTCAGACCTGGGATAGCTCAGGTCTGTTTTTTTATGTCTTGAATTTATTTCCAAAATAATGGACATAATATTACTAATTTGCTTGACAAAGGGCAGTAAAAGATAGTAATATATTATAAGATATATTATAAGGGAAATTTTACCCCTTTTTACATAATTTTAACGGAGGAAAATAATTTAATGAGCGAAAAAAATGAGCTAAAAATCAGACAAAGCTCTCAAAAGAAGAATACTCAAAAAAAGTATGTTAAAAAGACTAATTCTAAAACAAATAAAAATGTAAGCAAAAAACCTACAAATCAAAACCGTAATAAAACACTTAAAAAACCAATAAAAATCATACCTTTAGGCGGTCTCGGCGAAATCGGAAAAAACATAACCCTTTATGAGTATGACGGGGATATGTTCTTGGTAGACTGCGGTATGGCATTCCCTGATGAAGAAATGCCGGGTATTGATATCGTTATACCAGATTTTACCTATCTTTTAGAAAACAAGCAAAAAATTAAAGGTTTGGTTGTTACCCACGGTCATGAAGACCATATAGGTGCCATTCCGTACTTGCTTAAAAACCTTAATTTACCAATATATGCTACAAGACTAACAATCGGGCTTATAGAGGGTAAATTAAGAGAACACAAATTGCTGGGCGATGCAAAACTCAATGTTGTTAAAGCGGGCGATATAGTACATTTAGGTAAATTCAGTGTTGAGTTTATTCACGTAAACCATTCCATTCCCGATGCAGTAGGCTTTGCGATTAAGTGCGCAGGCGGTACAGTTGTGCACACAGGCGACTTTAAAATTGATACTACACCTATTGATGACCGTGTAATTGATATTGCAAGATTCGCAGAACTTGGAAAGCAAGGTGTTTTGGCACTGCTTGCCGATTCTACCAATGTTGAAAGACCCGGTTATACCGCAAGTGAGCGTATTGTAGGCGAATCTCTTTCGAATCTCTTTAAAAAAGCAGGGGATAACCGCATAATTGTTGCAACATTCTCTTCAAATATTCACCGTATGCAACAAATTATTGATGAAGCCTACCGTTGTAACCGTAAGGTTGCAGTTTCGGGGAGAAGTATGCTTAACGTTGTGTCGGTTGCTTCGGAACTCGGATATTTGAATATACCCGATAATATTCTGATTGATATCGATGCAATCAAAAATTACACTCCCGACCAAATCGTAGTTATAACAACCGGTTCCCAAGGTGAAACCCTTTCGGCGTTGCACCGTATGGCTTTTTCTGACCACAGACAGGTTGAAATAGTGCCGGGTGATATGATAATTATTTCAGCAACACCAATCCCGGGTAACGAAAAGCTTGTTACAAAGGTTATAAACGAGCTTATGAAATTGGGAGCTAACGTGGTTTATGAGCGTATGTATGACGTTCACGTTTCGGGTCACGCTTGTCAAGAAGAATTAAAACTTATGATGAGTATCGTTAAACCGAAATATTTCATACCCTTGCACGGCGAACAAAAGCATTTAATGAAGCACGCCAATTTAGCAAAGATTATGGGTATTGACCCTAAAAATATACTTGTTGCTACAAACGGCTCGGTTATTGAGGTTTCAAAAAAGGAAATTAAATGCAGTGAGGTTGTTCCTGCGGGCAGAGTATTTGTTGACGGACTCGGCGTAGGTGATGTCGGAAGTATTGTGCTTCGTGACAGAAAGCATCTGGCTGATGATGGTATTATTGTTGTTGCGGTATCGATTGATTCTATAACACGAGAGGTTGTTTCGGGCCCCGACATAGTATCTCGCGGATTTGTTTATGTAAAAGAGTCGGAAGACCTTATGAACGAAATAAACGATTTAGTTTGCGATATATTGGAAAGATGCTATATTCACAGAATAAAGGATTGGGCTACCATTAAAACTAAAATTAAGGACGGCGTTTCAAGATTCTTGTTTACAAGGACAAAGAGAAGTCCTATGGTATTGCCAATGATTATGGAGGTATAAAAATGAAGGTTATTTTATTACAAGATGTAAAAGGGCACGGTAAAAAAGGGGAACTTTGCAATGTGTCTGACGGATATGCAAGAAATTTCTTGTTCCCAAAAAAGTTAGCGGTTGAGGCTGATAATACTGCCTTGAACGAGCTTAAAAACAGAGAGCAAGCAGCAGCACATCATAAGAGTGAAGAAATAAAGGCTGCTAAAGAAACTGCCGCAAAGTTAGAAGGTAAAACCGTTACGATTAAAGCAAAGGCAGGCTCTAACGGAAAATTATTCGGCTCTGTAACCTCGAAAGAAATTGCAAGTGAAGTTGCAAAAGTATTAGGAATAGAAATTGACCGCAAAAAAATGAGCGTTGCCGATATTAAAAATTTCGGCGAATATACAGCAGAAATAAAATTATACACAGGAATTAGTGCAAAAATAATTGTAAAGGTTACTGAATAATATGTCAGAAGAAAAATTGATTTACGATTTAGAGGGAGCAAGACTTCCTTATTCTGTTGAAGCAGAGCAAGCGGTTTTAGGTGCTATTATTATCGACCCTAAATGTCTTCATGAAATAGCAGTTCAAATGAAAACCGATTATTTCTACATTCCACAGCATAAGGAAATTTATGCCGCAATGTCTTCAATGTATGAATTAAGTCAAACTATTGACTTTGTTTCTTTGCTTGAAAGACTTAAAAAAGACGGTGTTTATGACGATGCGGGCGGTAAGGAATACCTCACCCGTTTGGCTCAGTTTGTGCCGTCTTCAGCAAATGTTCTTACATATGTTGCAATCATTCGTGAGCGTTACTATGCGAGAGCATTAATGGGTGCCGCACAAAATATTATTAAGGATATTAACGAAAATGCGGTTGATTCGGGTAAGCTTATTGATAATGCAGAACAGCGTATTTATGAAATTCGCCAAGGCAGAGAAATTTCGGGACTAACACATATTAAAAGTGTAATTGAAAATGAAACCTATGACCGTCTTTCAAAAATGGCAGACCCTGAAACCAGAGCCGATTATATCGGTATTCCTTCAGGTATAGGCGACCTTGATAAAATGATTACGGGACTTAATAAATCTGACCTTATTATTTTGGGTGCCCGTCCCGGTATGGGTAAAACTGCTTTTGCGCTTAATATTGCAAGAAATGTTGCGGTAAACTCAGGTAAAACGGTTTGCTTCTTCTCACTTGAAATGACACGCGACCAATTAGCACAGCGTATGCTTTCAAGCGAAGCGGGAATCAAGAGTGAAAAATTGCGTACGGGCGAACTCGATGCAGATGAATGGACAAGACTTGCTCAAGCGGGTGACAATTTGTCAAAAGCCAGCATCTATTTCGATGAAACTTCTTCTATAACTGTCCCCGAAATGAAAGCAAAGCTTCGCCGTATGAAAAAGGTTGACTTGGTTGTAATTGACTACTTGGGTCTTATGAAATCTGCCAAAAATACAGAAAACCGTGTGCAAGAGGTTTCCGAAATTACCCGTAATTTAAAAATTATGGCAAAGGAATTAGGTGTCCCTGTAATTGCTTGCGCACAGTTGTCCCGTGGCACCGAGGCTAAGGGCAAATCGCACAAGCCTGCGCTTTCTGACTTGCGTGAATCGGGCTCTATTGAGCAGGATGCAGATATTGTTTTGTTCCTTTACAGAGAAAAATATTACGATAACGAAAAAACCGAGGATGAGGATATGTCCGACCCTAATAAAGCAGAATGTATTGTTGCTAAAAACCGTCACGGCGAATTAGGCACAATAGAAATGCACTGGGACGGTCAGTTTACTCGATTTACTTCAGTGGATAAATTTAGATAATGGAAAAAAGTATATTAAACACAATAAACCGCTTTTCTCTTTTACAAGAAGGCGATACTGTTACGGTAGCTTTATCGGGCGGGGCGGATTCGGTAGCGCTTTTGTATGCTTTGTATATTCTTCGTGATGATTTGAATATAACGGTCAATGCCGCACATTTAAACCATTCTATAAGAGGGCAAGAAGCAGAGCGTGATGCCGAATTTGTAAAAGAGTTTTGCGAAAAACTAAATATAGAGCTTTTTTATGAGAGTAAAGATGTTCCAAAATACGCTAAGCAAAATAAAATCAGTTTAGAACTCGCTGCAAGGGAAGTGAGATATGATTTTCTTCAAAAGGTGGCAGTAGGTAAAATAGCTACTGCCCATACTGCAAGCGATAATTTGGAAACTATGATTTTTAATCTCACAAGGGGCAGTTCTTTAAAAGGACTTTGCGGAATACCTGTAAAACGAGGAAATATAATTCGTCCTTTAATAAACTGCACAAGAAAAGATATTGAAGATTATTGTGAGCAAAACGGTTTATCTTTTGTTACCGACAGTACGAATTTAACTGACGATTATGCCAGAAATAAAATTCGCCATAAGGTAATTCCCGTTTTAAAAGAGATAAATTCTACGGTTGAGCAAAATGCCTTTAGAACAAGTGAGTTGTTATACCAAGATAATGCTTATTTAGAATATATTACAGAAGAAATATTATACAAGAATTACGACGATTCCCTTAATATATCGGATTTTGAAAATATTTCTCCAGCGATAGCAAAAAGGATAATAAAAAAATATTTTGAGATTGATTATCCCTCTGTTTTACTTGACAACCGCCATATAAATGATATATATTCTATTTGTTTGAATGGTAGCGGTAAAATAAATTTGCCATCAAACTTGTTTGCTATTGTTAATAAAGGCAACTTGCTTTTTACTGATTTGAGTGAAAACTCAAAGGAATTTGCGGTAAAAGTTAACGAAATTCAAAATGTTAATAATTTGTTCTCAAATAACGCGATTGATTGTGATAAGATTGTAGGCAAGTGGATTTTAAGAACTCGAAATGAGGGTGATAAAATACGCCTTCAAAACCGCGGCATTACAAAATCCCTTAAAAAGCTTTTCACAGAAAATAAGGTGCCCGAAACTTTGCGAAACAGTATCCCTGTAATAGCAGATAACGAGGGCGTTATTTGGGTTCATGGGTTTGGTGTGGCGCAACGCGTATCACCGAGTAAGAACACTAAAAAAATACTTGATGTGGAAGTGCAAGAAATATGAATAAACAAGATGTTGAAAGAGTTTTAGTATCTGAAGAGGAGATTAAAAAAATTTGCAAGCGTTTAGGCGAGCAAATTTCAAAGGATTATGAGGGTAAAAATCTTTTGCTTGTAAGCATATTGAGGGGTAGCGTACCTTTTATGGCTGATATTATGCGTAATATCACCTGCGACTTGCAAATTGATTTTATGGCGGTTTCTTCTTACAACGGTACAAAAACCACAGGATGCGTAAGTTTCAAAAAAGATTTAGATGTAAATCCTGAAGGCAGGGATATACTTATAGTTGAGGATATTTTAGACACTGGCTTAACTCTTGCTTATTTAAAAGAAGTATTGTTAGGCAGAAATGCTAACAGTATTAAGATTTGTACCTTCCTTGATAAAGCCGCAAACCGCAAAGCAGATATTGAAGCTGATTATGTTGGAAAGGTTATTCCCGACGAATTTGTAATTGGTTACGGCCTTGATTACAATGAAAAATATAGAAATTTACCCTATGTTGGCATATTGTCGCCAAAGGTTTATGCCGACAAATAGGAAAGGAGAACTCTCTTGAAAAAGAATTTAAAAAACGTACTTTTATTTATAGGAATACCGATTATTCTTATATTGACAATCGCAACAATTTCCTTTTTAAATAAGGGTACTGCCGAAAAGAAGTATTATGAAATTGTTGAAATGATTAAGGAAAACAAAATTTCAGAATACGAATTAAATCTTTATAGCGGTCAGTTGACTTATGTTTTGCGTGAGGACGGTAATAAATACCGTTACACCGTTGCCGATGCTTCGATTTTCTATAACGACGTTAACGAAGCGGTTATGAAAATTAACGAAGAAAATAAGGGAACCGACAAGGTTATAAAGTATAACTACGAACGCGGAAATGAAGGCGCTTGGATTTCTAACTTAATGCCAACAGTTCTTTTGATTGGCGCAATGATTGTTTTTTGGATATTTATTATGAAGCGTATGAACGCATCAATGGGTGCCGATAAAACAATGGGCTTTGGAAAATCAAAGGCAAGAAAGGCGGATAATAAAAAGAAAACCACCTTTGCTGATGTTGCAGGCGCTGATGAAGAAAAGGAAGAAATGGCAGAGATTGTTGACTTCCTTAAAGACCCTAAAAAGTTCAATGAATTGGGCGCCAGAATTCCTAAAGGCGTGCTTTTAGTAGGCCCTCCAGGCACAGGTAAAACACTTTTAGCCCGTGCTGTTGCAGGTGAAGCGGGTGTTCCGTTCTTCTCAATTTCAGGTTCTGATTTTGTTGAAATGTTTGTAGGTGTGGGCGCATCGCGTGTTAGAGATCTATTCTCTGAAGCTAAGAAGGAAGCTCCCGCAATCGTGTTTATTGATGAAATAGATGCGGTTGGCCGTCAAAGAGGCGCCGGTCTTGGTGGTGGCCATGATGAGCGTGAGCAAACCCTAAACCAATTGCTCGTTGAGATGGATGGCTTCGGTGTTAATGAGGGTGTAATCGTTATGGCGGCAACTAACCGTCCTGATATACTTGATAAAGCGCTTTTAAGACCCGGCCGATTTGACAGACAAATCACCGTTAACTACCCTGACGTTAAGGGCAGAGAAGAAATATTAAAGGTTCATTCAAGAGGAAAGCCGTTAGGTCCTGACGTTAATTTAGCAACAATTGCCAAGTCTTCTTCGGGATTCACAGGCGCAGACCTTGAAAATCTTTTGAACGAGGCGGCTTTATTAGCAGTTCGTCACGGTAAAAAGGCTATTACACAGGAAGAAATTGAAGAAGCAACGATTAAGGTTGTTATGGGCGCAGAAAAGAAATCCCATGTTGTAAGCGAAAAGGATAAAATGGTTACTGCTTATCACGAAGCAGGTCACGCAGTTGTTTCCTATTTCTTGCCCACTCAAGACCCGGTTCATCAGATTTCAATTATCCGCAGAGGTATGGCTGCAGGTTATACAATGTACCTACCTACCGAAGAAAAAGGTCACACCTCTAAAAATCAAATGCTTGAGCAAATCTGTTCGCTTCTGGGCGGTCGCGCTGCAGAGCAGTTGACACAGGATGACGTTTGCACAGGAGCTTCTAACGATATTGAGAGAGCAACCGATTTAGCCCGCAAGATTGTTACTAAATTCGGTATGAGCGATAAGTTAGGTCTTGTGGCTTACGGCAACGATAATAACGAGGTATTTTTGGGAAGAGATTTTTCTTCTACACCTAACTATTCTGAAAAAACTGCCGCTATTATTGATGAAGAAATCGAATCGGTAGTTATGACACAGTATCAAAAGGCGTTAACACTTTTGAAGGATGCTATGCCAAAACTACACGAAACTGCAAAAATTCTTTTTGAAAGAGAAAAAATTTCGGGCGAAGAATTCCGTCAGTTAATGGAAAGCTAATTTTTAAAAAAACTCCTTTGAAAAAAGGAGTTTTTTTGCATTTTGGGGCATAATATATCGGGTGACTTTTTTGAAAAATGGCTTTAGATTGTTCTTGAAAACTTTGGTTATAACTGCATTTTGTATAACGCTGTTTGTTGGTGTCGGATATTATTACTTGTCTAAAAACTTAAAGCAAACCGATACAGATACTCCTCAAAAGGTGCCTTACTATCAAGAAGCACCGCAAAATGCAGGAATACTGTTAGATGTTTTTGGAGATAAAATCTTTTTGTATTTTGATTTTGAAAATACTAAAATTACAGCATCATTATTTTTGGAACAAAGCGACATAAAGGAAAAAGAGATTTACGGCTATCCTTTGGATTACACACTCCAAGCGGATATGGATTTTATAACAGACTTGGTGGATTATATAAACGGAATAGAACTGAATTTGGAAAATGAAACTTTGAGATATACCGGTGTTCAGGTTACGGATATAATTCTTAAAGATACAAAAAAAGAATATAAAAAAGATATCACAAAAGCGATAATTAGCCAAATTGCAAAAAATGGAATCGGTAATGATTTACTTTTAAGAATTGTTGAAAAAGGTGAAACCAATATAACTGTACCGGATTTTTATTATTGGTCGAAATTTTTAGGGCAATCGGCAGGAAATTTACACATAATTGACGGATGAATTTGTTTGACAAAGACACCCTTAATTGATATACTTATGGTATATGTTCAGTTGGGGGTAAAATTTTGGAAACAATACGCGATTTTTTCGGTGAAAATGTTTTTTCCGATTCTGTTATGAAGAAACGTTTGCCGAAGGAAGTTTATGAAAAACTTAAGTTAACTATTAAAGAGGGAAAAAGTCTTGACAGCAGCATTGCAAATACAGTTGCAGATGCTATGAAAGAATGGGCAATAGAAAAGGGTGCAACCCACTATACCCATTGGTTTCAACCTTTAACGGGAATTACTGCCGAAAAGCATGATAGTTTTATTTCACCATGTGAAGACGGTAATGTTGTAATGGAATTTTCTGGCAAAGAGCTTATCAAGGGCGAGCCGGATGCTTCATCATTTCCATCGGGCGGTCTTCGCGCTACATTCGAAGCACGCGGTTATACTGCTTGGGACCCGAGTTCTTATGCATTTATTAAGGACAAGACCCTTTGTATCCCTACTGCTTTTTGTGCTTACAGCGGTGAAGCTTTAGACCAAAAAACCCCCTTACTTCGCAGTATGGACGCTATCAATAAGCAGGCAATTCGCATTGTTAAATTACTTGGATATGATGATGTTAAAAGGACAAGTACCACAGTAGGTCCTGAACAGGAATACTTCTTGGTTGATAAAGAGCTTTATGATAAGCGTCCCGATTTGATTTATTGCGGCCGTACTTTAATCGGTTCGATGCCACCAAAAGGTCAGGAGATGGATGACCACTATTTTGGTGTTTTGAAACCTCGTGTTGCGGCATTTATGCGCGAATTGGATAATGAGCTTTGGAAGCTTGGAGTACTAGCTAAGACCGAGCATAACGAGGCGGCTCCCGCGCAACATGAATTAGCTCCCATTTTTACCACCACAAATATCGCTGCCGACCATAACCAGATTACAATGGAATTTATGAAGAAAACAGCACAAAAACACGGCCTTGTGTGTTTGCTTCACGAAAAACCTTATGCGGGTGTTAATGGTAGCGGTAAGCATAATAACTGGTCAATTACTACCGATACGGGTGTGAATTTCTTAAAGGCGGGTAAAAAACCCGAAGAAAATAAATTGTTTTTGTTGACCCTTGCTGCAGTTATTGAGGCGGTTGATAAGCATCAGGATTTGTTGCGTATTGCGGTTGCTACTGCAGGTAATGACCACCGTTTAGGTGCAAATGAAGCACCGCCTGCAATTCTCTCAATCTTTTTGGGTGACGATTTGCTTGAAATTTTGGAATCGGTAGAGCAAGGGACCCATCACGATACCATAAAGCGTGAAAAAATGAAGATGGGCGCAGATATTATCCCTGAATTCAGAAAAGATAATTCTGACCGTAACCGTACTTCACCCTTTGCTTTTACAGGTGATAAATTTGAATTCCGTATGTTAGGAAGCGCTTCCTCAATTTCAGATACAAATGTTATGCTGAACACAATGGTTGCAGACGTTTTTTCAAATTACGCCGAAAGATTGGAAAATGCAATCGATGTAGAAACCGAAATCAACTCAATAATTAAGGATGCTGTCACAAACCATAAGCGTATTATCTTTAATGGTGACGGTTATTCGCATGAATGGGAAGAAGAAGCCGACAGAAGAGGACTTTTAAATCTTCGCACTACAGTTGATGCTTTGCCGAGATTAAAAACCAAGGAAAATATTGAACTCTTTGAGCGTCACGGCGTATTTAACCGCGCAGAAATAAATTCAAGAGTAGATATTATTTTAGAAAACTATTCGAAAACGGTGCATATTGAAGCGCTAACCCTTATTGAAATGATGAACCGCGATGTTATCCCTGCGATAACCGCTTATACGAATTTACTTTGCGAAACGGTTAATAATAAAAATCTGATAAGGGCTGACAGTAGCGTTGAATATGAGTTGATAACAAGACTTTCTGCGGCTAACAAGGAAATTTTCACCTTAACTGGTCAACTCAAAATGGCAATTTCTTCTGCTGAGCGTTCGGGTGATGTGTTAGAAAGAGCAACCGAATATAAGGAAAATGTATTGAAAATAATGGCAGATATAAGAAAGTATTCTGACAGCGCCGAAAGTGTTGTACCTAATACATATTGGCCTTATCCAAATTACGGTGATTTGTTGTTTAAAATTTAAGTCGAAAAATAGGTTTTTTAGTGCGTATTTCGCATTGACAAACCTATTTTTTATTGATATACTTATTATGTAATTTTATGGAAAGAGGTGTGCTTTATGGCTAAAAGCGTAAAGGATATTCTTAAGTTAATTAAAGAAAACGATATTAAAATGGTTGACTTTAAAATGGTTGATATTAACGGTCAGTACCGTCATGTAACCATTCCGGCTGAAAACTTTTCAGAAGATACTATGAAGAGCGGTATCGGTTTTGATGCTTCAAACTACGGTTATGCCGTTGTTGAAAAGAGCGATATGGTATTTATTCCTGACCCTGATACTGCAGTTATTGACCCATTTTGCGAAATTCCTACTTTATCTATGACAGGTAATGCTATGGTTATCGCTAACCCCGATAATAAGCCGTTGGCACAATATCCCCGTAATATTGTTCGCGCCGCAGTTGATTATATGAAGGCAAGCGGTGTGGCTGATACTATGTACATTCTCCCTGAATTTGAATTCTATTTGTTTGACGATGTAACTTGGGGTGTTGGCGGTAGCTATGTTGGAGCATCTGTTGATGCAAAACAATCTTATTGGAACAGCACTGTTGAAGGTAAGGGCGTTGTTGTACCGAAACAAAAGAATTACCATATTGCAAAACCGTTTGATATTTCTTATGAATGCCGTAGTGAAATGTGTATGCATATGGCAGATATGGGAATTAAAATCAATTATCACCATCCCGAAGTAGCAGCATCAGGTCAGTTTGAAATTGAACCTCAATTAGGTGAAGTTGTTGATATGGCTGACGCTACTATGATGATAAAATATATCATTCATAACACTGCTTTGAAATACGGAAAATCGGCTACATTTATGCCGAAACCTATTGCAGGTGAGGCAGGCTCGGGTATGCACGTTCATATGCTTTTGATGAAGGACGGAAAACCTGTATTCTCAGACGATAACGGCTACTCTAATTTGAGCGAAACTGCTCACTACTTTATGGGCGGCCTTTTAAAGCATATTGCTTCTCTTTGCGCTATTACTAACCCAAGTACAAACTCATTTAAGCGTTTGGTACCAGGCTTTGAGGCTCCCGTTACAGTAGGTTATGCTACCTCTAACAGAAGCGCAGTTATCCGTATTCCTGCTTATGCTAAGAGTCCGGACAAGCGCCGTTTTGAGCTTCGCAATCCTGACGCTACTTGTAACCCGTATTTCTGCTATGCCGCAATCCTTATGGCAGGTCTTGACGGTATAAAGAATAAAATTGACCCGCACGAAAACGGTTGGGGACCATACGATATGAACCTTTTCAATCTTCCTGAAGAAGAAAAGGCAAAATTGAAGGGTCTGCCTACCTCTTTAGAACAAGCGCTTGATGCACTTGAAAAGGATAACGATTATTTGACCGAGGGCGGCGTATTCCCGAAGGAATTGATTGCTAACTTTATTAAGACAAAGCGCGCAGAATGTGCAGAACTTTCTAAAATTCCGCACCCTGCAGAATTTGATAAATATTATAATCTGTAAGATGTTAAATGACTGCCTTTCAGGCAGTCATTTGTTTGAAAATAAAAACTTTATCGCTTTAAAGCAAAAAATGCTTGACATTGGGAAAAAAGTGCGATAAAATAATAACATATTTTAAAAGAGAGGTGTAACGGAATGTTTGGTTTTTTATATTTTTACTTTTATTATTTTAAACAGGACTGTCCGTTTGCCGCTTTTTGCCGATAATTTTCGGTATACGATTAACGGATAGTCCGCAACCGCTTGTGTCATTTTTTTAGATTCAAGTCGGGGTGCGGATTTTTTGTTGGAGGAAATAGTATGACAGAGCTTGAAAAAGCAAGGGAAATAATAAATAAAACCGATAGCGAAATGGCAAGGCTTTTTGAAAAAAGAATGGATGCCGCAAAAATTGTTGCAAAATATAAAAAGGAGCACGGTCTTCCGATAGACGATTTTAAAAGGGAGGAAGAGCTTATTAAACGCAACACCGCGGTAATACAAAACGAGGAGTATGCTTCCTATTATGTGAACTTTTTACAGTCGGTTATCGGAATTTCAAAAGGCCTTCAACACCGCTTGTTAGACGGTATGAGGGTTGCTTACAGCGGAGTTGAGGGTGCTTTTGCAAATATAGCTGCCGAGCGTATTTTCCCTGATGCTACTTGTGTGCCACATAAGGATTTTAAATCGGCTTACGATTCGGTAGTGAACGGTGAGTGCGACTGTGTGTTACTTCCCATTGAAAACAGTTTTAATGGGGATGTGGGTCAGGTTTTGGATTTATCTTTTTTTGGTTCGCTTTATATTACGGGAATTTATGAAATTGAGGTTGTGCAAAATCTTTTGGCAAATAAAGGTGCAACACTTGATAGTATTAAACAGGTTATAAGTCATCCGCAGGCTTTGGGTCAGTGTGCTGAATTTATTAAAGAACATAATTTTGAAACACTTGATGCAGTTAATACTGCAGTTGCGGCAAAGCAGGTATCAGAGTCGGGAAGAACTGATATTGCGGCAATTGGAAGTGTTGAAGCAGGTGAAAAATTCGGACTTCAAAAAATAGAGGGACACATTAACCAAAGTGGTATAAATACTACCCGCTTTGCAGTTTTTTCTCGCTCTCAAAAAGCAAAAAGTAAAAACGATAAACATTTTATTATGCTTTTCACAGTTAAAAATGCAGCCGGTTCACTAGGTAAAGCAATTTCGGTAATTGGTGAATACGGATTTAATTTAAAGGCTCTTAAAAGCCGTCCTACTAAAGAACTTATTTGGGATTATTACTTTTATGCTGAAGGTGAAGGCGATATTTACAGCGAGCAGGGCAAGGCTATGCTTAAACAACTTAAAAAATGCTGTAATAACCTTAAAATTCTTGGTACTTTTGAAAAGGAAATACATATATGATTATTTCGGTTAAAACTTCGCTTGATAAGTATGATATTGTATTGGAACGCGGCAGTTTAAAGAATGTCGGTGAACTTTTGGATTTAAACCGCAAGGTTTTGATTGTCACCGATAACGGCGTGCCCAGTGAATATTCTAATATAGTAAAAAACGCTTCATTAAAGCCTACGGTTGTCACCATACCTCAAGGCGAAAAATCAAAGCAAATGGATACGCTAACTCTTATTTTAAAGGCTTTGGTGGAAAACGATTTTACCCGTAGTGACTGTGTGGTTGCGGTGGGCGGCGGCGTTGTAGGAGATATGGCGGGCTTTGCTGCTGCTATATTTATGCGAGGTATTGATTTTTATAATATACCTACAACCGTGCTTTCGCAGGTTGATTCTTCAATAGGTGGGAAAACCGCTATCGACTTTATGGGCTATAAAAATCTGATAGGCGCTTTTTATCCGCCTAAAAGAGTGGTTATAGACCCCGAAACATTGAAGACACTACCAAAAAGACAAATTTCAAACGGACTTTGCGAAGCTTTAAAAATGTCACTCACAAATGATGCTGAGTTATTTAGAATTTTCGAAAATGAGGATATAAATTCTGCAATTGATACAATTATAGAACGTTCACTTTTAATTAAGAAAAATGTAGTTGAACAGGATGAGCGTGAAGGCGGACTTCGTAAAGTGTTAAACTTTGGCCATACTATTGCTCACGCGGTTGAGAGTATCAATGAAATGGATAAATATTACCATGGTGAGTGTGTTGCAATCGGTATGTTGCCTATGTGCAGTCAAGAGGTTAGAAACAGGATTTTAAATGTGCTTAAAAAACTTGATTTGCCGACTGAATTAGAAGAAAATGCAGATAAAATTATGGAGGCTTGTAAGCACGATAAAAAGGCTTTCGGAGATAATATAACCGTTGTTACGGTTGATACAATCGGACAGTTTAATTTAAAAAACATAACATTCAAGGAATTTGAACTTCTTATAAGAAAGGTGGCGAGGGGATGAAAAATACAATTGGCAATAATTTAACGGTTACTCTTTTCGGCGAAAGTCATGGTCAGGCAATCGGCGCGGTTGTTGACGGTTTGGCTTCAGGGATTGAGGTCTGTAATGATTTTATTGAAGAATTACTTTCTCGCAGAAGACCGAGCGGTATAATTTCTACACCCAGAGCCGAAAAGGATAATTATAAAATAGTAAGCGGTGTATTTGAGGGAAAAACCACAGGCACCCCCATTTGTATAGTAATTCCTAATGAGGATACTTATTCTAAGGATTATGAGGCTACCCGTTATCTGTTAAGACCTTCACATGCGGATTTTACAGCCAACTGTAAGTTTGGCGGTTTTGAGGATTTTCGTGGTGGCGGACATTTTAGCGGCCGTATTACTGCGCCGTTGGTTGCAGTGGGTGGAATTTTAATCCCCGCGCTTGAGAAAAAAGGCATTAAAATTGCTACATATATTAAACAAGTAGGTAATGTATGCGGTGATGATTTTTCTGATGAAATGATAGAAGAAATTACCAACGCCCGTCAAAATGGTGACAGTGTTGGCGGAATTTTGCAAACAGAGGTTACAGGTGTGCCACAGGGTGTGGGCGAGCCTTGGTTTGATACAGTAGAGGGAATGCTTTCTAAGGCGCTTTTTTCAATCCCTGCAGTAAAGGGTGTTGAATTCGGAGCCGGTTTTAAATTCGGCGGTATGTTAGGTTCATCCGCTAATGACCCATTTGAAATTAGTAATGGTAAAATTGTAACTACTACTAACAATTCCGGTGGAATTAACGGCGGCATTACCAACGGTATGCCAATCGTTTTCAGAACTGTTTACCGTCCCACCCCTACTATTTCGAAATCTCAAGATACAGTTAATATTAAAACAAAAGAAAATGCAGTGATTGAGGCTAAGGGCAGACATGACCCTTGTATTGTCCATAGAGCAAGGGTGGTTCAGGATAGTGTGACTGCAATTGTTATTGCTGATATGCTTATTACAAGATACGGCACAGATTGGTTGAGGGATATATGAATTACGGTTGTATTGGCGAAAAACTATCACATAGCTTTTCTAAAGAAATTCATAATAAACTGTTTGATTATATTTACGAATTAAAGGAAATTGCACCCGAAAATTTAGAAAAATTTTTAACCGATAGGGATTTTTATGCAATAAACGTTACTATTCCTTATAAGCAAAGTGTAATACCTTATCTTGACTATGTAAGCAAAACTGCCCAAAAAATCGGAGCGGTTAATACTATAGTTAATAAAGAGGGAAAACTTTTTGGGTACAATACCGACTTTTCGGGGCTCAAATCCCTTATTTTGAAAAGCGGTATTGAATTAAAGGATAAAAAGGTTTTAATTTTGGGTAGTGGCGGCACTTCCAAAACTGCTTTTGCAGTAGCCGAAAGTTTAGGCGCTAAAGAGATATTAAAGGTGTCAAGAAAAGAAAGAGAAAACTTTATAACTTACAATGAACTTGAAAACCATATCGATACGCAAATTATAATAAATACCACGCCGAGCGGTATGTATCCCAATATTTATGAAACACCTATTGATATAAGCGGTTTTAATGAATTGGAGGGGGTAGTGGATGCCGTCTATAATCCGCTAAACACAAAGCTTATAAACACTGCAAAACAAAAGGGAATAAAAGCGGTTGGCGGACTTTATATGTTGGTGAGCCAAGCGGCAAGCGCAGCTGAAAAGTTTCTCGACACCTCGGTTTCGCAAGAAAAGGTTGATGAGGTTTTTTGCGAAATTGAAAGTCAAAAACAAAACATCGTTTTAGTGGGTATGGCAGGCTGTGGAAAAACTACTGTAGGAAAAGCGCTCGCTTGCGAATTGAACCGTAAATTTATTGATACAGATGAAGAAATAGTTAAAAAATACGGTAGTATAACCGATATTTTTAAAACTCACGGTGAAGAGTATTTTCGTGAAATTGAAAGTGAAGTTATAAAAGAAGTATCTGCTTTGCAAGGCTGTGTTATCGCAACGGGAGGCGGAGCGGTATTAAAACGAGAGAATACGGACCGGCTTAAAATGAACGGTAAAATCTATTTCTTGGATAGACCGCTTGAAAAAATCGTTGCAACGAGTGACCGTCCTTTATCTTCAACCAGAGAAGATTTGGAAAAACGCTTTTTTGAACGTTACGATATTTATACTGACTGTTGTGATGCTAAAATTGCTTCAAACGGTACGGTGGAAGAAACGCTTAACAGTATTCGAAAGGATTTTTTAAATGAAAATTTTAGTTCTTAACGGGCCCAATCTTAATATGCTTGGTATTCGTGAACCCGAAATTTACGGAAATCAAACCTATGCTGATTTGTGTGATTTAATTACTGAATTTGCTAAAAAAAAGGGAATAGAGGTTGAAATTTACCAATCAAATCACGAGGGTGATTTAGTTGATAAAATTCAACTGGCTTATAACGAATTTGACGGTATTGTCATCAATCCCGCCGCGTATACACATACAAGCGTTGCTATTTTACACGCTTTGAAATCGGTTGGAATACCTACGGTCGAAGTACATATTTCGGACGTTTCTTTGCGAGAAAAATTCAGACAAATCAGTTATATTCGTGAATATTGTAAGGCAACCGTTAAGGGTGAAGGTTTTAACGGATATTTACGGGCTATAGATTTACTTTTGGGTGAATAAAATGAAAATACAAATAAACCCCTCTAAAGCTTGCGGCAAAATAAAAGCGCCACCTTCAAAAAGTATGGCGCACAGAGCTTTAATTTTAGGGGCACTTACAGAAAAAAGTGTTATTGAAAATATAGATTTTTCAGCAGATATTATAGCTACTCTTAATTGCTTAAAGGCTTTAGGCACTAATGTGGAAATTGATGGAGATTGTGTTACAATTGGTGGATTTAATATTGATAAAATTCCCGATAATGCCGAACTTTACTGTAATGAAAGCGGCAGTACATTAAGATTTTTATTGCCCTTTTGTATGTTGGCAAATAAGGCGATAACACTTAAAGGAAGCAAAAGACTAATTGAACGACCTTTAAGCATTTACGAGGAAATTGCAAAAGAACAGAATATAATGTTCAAAAAAACCGAAAATTCGGTTACTGTTTGCGGTAAAATGAAACCGCAGGAATATTTTGTAAAAGGTGATATTTCAAGTCAGTTTATCACCGGTCTTATGTTGGCATTTGTATCAAGTGATGCAAAAGTCACGGTTACGGGAAAGAAAGAAAGTGCATCATATATTGATTTAACGCTTGAATGTATGAAAAATTTTGGTGTTATAGAAAATTCAAAACCGAAAAATACAGTATATGAGGTTGAAGGTGACTGTTCAAACGCCGCTTTTTTAGAAGCCTTTAATTATTTGGGCGGAGATGTTACTGTTGAGGGATTAAAAACAGATACATTGCAAGGAGACAGGGTATACAAGTATATTTTTGAAGGTCTTAAAAACGGTGAAAAGAGTTTTGATTTATCTGATTGTCCCGATTTGGCACCTATTTGTTTTGCGGTAGCTGCTGCTTTAGGCGGATGCAAATTCACAGGAACAAGACGACTTAAAATTAAGGAAAGTGACAGAGCAAACGCTATGAAAACCGAGCTTTCAAAGTTCGGGATTGAGGTTTTGGTTGAAGAAGACAGTGTTACTGTTAAAAACGGTAAAATAAGAAAGCCAAATGAAATTTTAAACGGACATAACGACCACAGAATAGTAATGGCTCTCTCGGTGCTTCTCATCCTTACGGGTGGTGAAATCGAGGGTGCGGAGGCAATCAGCAAGAGCTACCCTTCCTTCTTTGAGGATCTCAGCAAACTCGGAATTGAGGTAACGGCATATGATGCTGAATAAGGAAACAAACATCCTGATCGTAG
>JAZRAQ010000016.1:0-8155 GCA_045634645.1 Acutalibacteraceae bacterium | reverse complement strand
CACGATATCCCATATGGTTGTCACGCATATCCATTATAACATTAATTTTGAATTCTGGCGAGTACGTTTTGAATTTTTGACCTTTTTTTGACATAAAAATATGCACCTCCAAAAGTGTCTAACTTTTGGGGTACATATCATTTAAGACAACCGATTTTTTATACCAACTACTTTTTATTCCTGTTAGTTAAAATTCCTCTAACGATTTATTTAAGAAGTTTTTAGTTTTCACTGATTTCGGATTTTCAAATACCTCTTTAGGTGTGCCCATTTCCTCTATAACACCGTCTGCCATAAATATAATCTTATCCGAAACATTTTTTGCAAATTCCATTTCGTGAGTAACTATTATCATTGTGGTATCCTTGCTTTTAAGGTTTTTGATAACCTTTAAAACCTCACCCGTAAGTTCGGGGTCTAAAGCAGAGGTTGGTTCATCAAAACAAAGTATGTCGGGATTTAATGCCAACGCTCTTGCAATAGCCACGCGTTGTTGCTGTCCGCCGGAAAGCTGACAGGGGTAAAAATCCATTTTATCCGAAAGTCCAACTCTTTCAATCAATGCTTTTGCCCTATTTTCAATGTTTTTAGGTGTGTCACGCTTTAAAAGATTAGGCGCCAATGTAATATTTTGCAAAACATTATACTGCGGAAAAAGATTAAATGATTGAAAAACCAAACCAAAATGCAGTCGGTTTTGGCGTATATCCTCGTCACTTATTTTTTGAAAATTTTTTCCGTCAAAAATTTGTTTGCCTTCAACTGAAATTATACCTTCTTCAGCGAATTCCAAAAAATTAAGACACCTTAAAAGAGTAGTTTTTCCACTTCCCGAAGCGCCAATTATCGACAAAACCTCTCCCTTTTCAAGCGAAAAACTTATACCCTTTAAAACCTCGGTTTTTCCAAAACTTTTCTTAATATTTTTAACCTCTAAAACAGACATTTTTTCACCCCTTAAAATAATCTAACTTCTTTTCGATATATCCAAAAAGGAGTGTAAGCAGTCCGCTGAATAACAAGAAATAAACGCCGGTATAGAACAAAGGCCAAATAAGCCCTTTACCTGCATACCTTTCTGATGTCATTAAAATTTCGCCAACCGCAATTACTCTTGCCAAAGAAGTATCCTTTACAAGTGTAATTATTTCATTAGACATAGGCGGAACAATACGTTTTACAACCTGCAAAAGCACGATTTTAAAGAAAATCTGGGTTTTAGTAAGACCTAATACCTGCCCCGCTTCATACTGTCCCTTTGGTATACTTTCAATTCCACCGCGGAAAATTTCCGAAAAATAACAGGCGTAATTTATAACAAAAGCTATAAGCGCTGCTAACATTCGGTTTCGCATTGGAAAATCAAACAACAAACCGGGTACATAAAACACTATAAACAGTTGAAGCATAAGAGGAGTACCTCTTATAATCCATACAAAAACTTTTACCAAATAGCTTAACGGCTTGAATTTAGACATCGAACCGAAGCATATTAAAAGCCCAAGGGGTATAGAAAAAAGCAGGGTTTCAAAAAACAACCTGCAATTTTCTACAAATCCTCCCAAAAGGCTTATATTAACCTGTTGAAAAGACATTATATTAACCTCTTACAGTTATTATTTTTCTTTTATAACCTTAACTTGCTTGTTTTCCATATAAGGAATAGAAATGCTCATATTTTGAAGTCTTTCTTCGTCAATAGTCATACCGTTCCAAATACAGTCAATATTTTTAGCTGCAAGTTCGGTTTCCTTTGATTTCCATTCGATTACTTGGAATTTAGCTTTAACGCCCAGTTTTTCGCAAACTGCTTTTGCAAACTCTGTTTCAAAACCTACAAGCTCATTTTCATCATTTAAGTAGTTCATCGGAGCAAAATAGGTAATACCGATTATCAATTCTTCCTTTTCCATTATGTACTTGTAATCAGAATCTTTTTCTGCTTCTTTGAAAGCTTCGCTGTCTTCGTCTGCTAAGAGAATTTCATCAAGCTTATAAGTTTTTGCGATTTCTGTAAGTTTACCCGAAGTCTTTAATTCTCTGATAATTTCATTGACTTTAGCAGTCATATCGGAACCTTTTCTAAATGCAATACCGTATTGCTCCTTAGCGTAACCTTCACCGTCAACAACAAGGTTTTCGTAATCAGTTCCTTCACCGATAGACCCAATAGACATAACGTAGTCAATAACAGCAGCATCAGCTGTTCCTGCATTTACTTCCATTAAAGCCTTTTGCTGTGTATCAACTGCCGTGTACTCATAACCTTCAAAATCAGCCTCTTTTTTAACAGCAGTTTCACCGGCAGAGCCTTGTTCTGCAACAACGATTTTAGCCATTTCGCCACATCCTGCAACGGCAAATACCAAGCAGAGTGCCATAAGTAATGCAATTATTTTTTTCATTTCAAATACCTCTTTCGTATAATTGATACAGTCATTATACTTTATTTAGATAAAGTTGTAAAGTGTTTTTTTATTAATAATATAACTTTATCACTTTATACAACTAAACAAAAATTTCTTTAGTTATTTTTTATAAAAACAAAAACAGTTGTTATTTAGATTGTTTTATGATATACTTTTAATATGTGAGGTGAAATCGCATTGGATTTTCATAGTATTAAAAAGGGTTGTAAAAATTTTCTTAGCAACACCTTGCCATTTTTTTTTAACAATACCTTTGAAATAACTTATACAAAAAAATCTAAGATAACAGGCACGGTTATTTGCCTGCTTTCTCTATTGTTAGTTATTTTGAGCGTCAAAACATACTCCACTGTTGACCCTTCAGTGCGTTGGCTTTTATTGGGGGTTGACTTGGCATTGCCATTTGTTTTGGCTTTTTCAATCATATTTACAGTTAAAATCAAGAATGATATTATAAATAAAATTTGGCATTTTGTGTTTTTTCTTTTAATGCCTATTATAACTATTACTATGACCGAATGTTTAAATAATGTCTTTATTTATGATATGACCTATTTAGGTTTTTTCGGCAACTATGTTGTAATAATGGTCTTAAACTTTGTCTTTTTCTCTTTAAGCGGAAGTTTTAAAATTACCTATTTTATCACAAATACAGTCCTTTTCGGTTTAGCGGTAGGTCACAGTTATGTTATGGATTTTCGCGGCACCCCATTTCAACCAATGGACTTTTTAAGTGTTACCACCGCCGCCAATGTTGCAAACACCTATAACTTCGCCCCAGGATATAAGGTTATAACTGCTTTATTTATATTTATTTTTATACTCGTGATAGCAATCAAAGATAAGACTCCAAAGTATAATGTTATAACAAAAATCGTTTCTCGCAGTTTTACACTTACTGTTTCGAGCGTATTACTTATTCTTTTTTACACTACAAGCGTGTTTGCCAATATGGGTATTAAACCTGACTTTTGGAACCAAACAAGAGGATATCACAACTATGGTTTTGTTTTCAACTTTTTTGCAAACACAAAATATCTTTATATGAATGAACCGAGCAACTACGACCCTAATGAAATTGAAAATTTAATTCATAAGGAAGATAATCAAGACGAACAAAAAAATTCTTCGGATAAAACACCAAACATTATATGTATAATGAATGAATCGCTCTCTGACTTAAGGGTTTTAGGCAATCTTACCACTAACGAAGAATATATGCCTTTTTTAAATTCGCTTACAGAAAATACTATTAAAGGCAATCTGTATGTACCTGTAATCGGTGCAGGTACTTCAAACACAGAATTTGAATTTTTAACAGGTCATACTACCGCGTTTTTACCGTCCGGCAGTAATGCTTATATGCTTTATGTTAAAAATCCTATGGCTTCTATTGTATCAACCCTTGAAGCACAGCTATATTCCTCTTATGCTCTACACCCATATTATGCTTCAGGTTGGAAAAGACCCGAAGTTTACAGCAATTTTGGATTCAACAACTTTACAGCCTTGGAAGATATTATAGACATATCTTTAATGCAAGAATACCAAAACAGCGGTAACGACCCTAACTATTTACAACAGTTAGTAGAACAGCGTTACCCTCAAAACAGCAATATGCTTATCCGTCAATATATAAGCGATTCCTACAACTACAAGCTTTTAATTGAGGATTTCAAAAATCGTGACAAATCAAAACCTTACTTCACATTTAACGTTACAATGCAAAACCACGGCGGATACACTCCTAGCGCGGTTAATTTTAATGAGTGTATTTATGCTACCTCTGCATCTAAAAATTATTCAAAAGCTAATAAATATCTTTCGCTTGTAAAAGCAAGCGATGATGCTTTTAAAGAATTAATAACCTATTTTTCAACTGTAAAAGAACCGACGGTTATTTGTATGTTCGGCGACCATCAACCGAGCGTTGAAACTGCATTTATTGCCGAGTGTTTAGGTGTCAACGACCTTTCCAACCTAACGGTTGAACAAGAACAAAAACGGCATACTACCCCATTCTACATTTGGGCAAATTACGATATACCCGAACAACAAATAGATAAGTTGAGCAGTAACTATTTGTCATCCTTATTGTTGCAAACTGCAGGTGTTAAGTTAACCGAATATAATAAGTACTTGCTTAATCTCTCTAAAGTTCTTCCGGTTATTGATACAGTAGGTTATATCGACAGTAACAATGTATATTACAAGTGGAGTGATTCTTCGCCGTATTCCTCTATTTTAAGTGAATACGAAAAAATTCAATACAACGCTATTTTTGACCACGAAAATATTAACACCTCTACCTTCTTTATAGACGGTTATGTCCACGAAGCATCTGACCTTTCAAGAGAAGAGATTAAATAGTATGATAAACACAACCCTTTGCCATATTGAAAAAGACGGTAAGTATTTAATGCTTCACCGCGTAAAAAAAGAAAATGACCTAAACCGTGATAAATGGATAGGTATCGGCGGTAAGTTTGAAGATAAAGAAAGCCCAGAAGAATGTAACTTACGAGAGGTTTTAGAGGAAACGGGGCTTTCGATTCACTCTGCTCGTTATTGCGGAATTGTTACCTTTGTATCTGATAAATGGCCCACAGAGTATATGCACATTTTCCATACCGCCGACTTTTCGGGCGAGGTTATTCAATGCAACGAAGGTGAACTTTGTTGGGTTGATAAAAATGATTTATATTCCCTGCCACTTTGGCAAGGCGATAAAATTTTTCTTAAATTAATTCAAGAAAATCATTCATTTTTCTCACTCAAACTTGAATACCAAGGTGAAAACTTAATCAATGCTGTATTGGACGGTAAGAAAATAATATGAACATTTGTATATACGGTGCTTCAAGTAATAAAATTGACCCTTCATTTATTACAAAATCAGAAGAATTAGGTGAAATTTTAGCTTCTCGCGGTCACTCGCTTGTATTTGGAGGCGGTACTAACGGTCTTATGGGTGCGGTTGCTCGCGGTTTTTCAAAAGCAAACGGAAAAATCACTGGTATTGCCCCATCGTTTTTTAATGTTGACGGTGTGCTTTACGATAAATGCGATGAATTTATATATCCTGAAACAATGCGCAAGCGCAAGGAAATTATGGAAAACTTATCAGATGCGTTTGTCGTTACCCCTGGCGGAGTAGGTACCTTTGATGAATTTTTCGAAATACTTACACTCAAACAATTAGGACAACATTCAAAGCCGATTGCAATTTTTAACATAAACGGTTATTTCAACAGTTTAATCGAAACCTTAAATTATGCTGTTACAACCGATTTTATGGACAAAAGAACAACCGACCTTTGCCCCGTTTTCGAGGATGCCCATTCACTTGCAGACTACATTGAAAACTATAAGGGCGAAGCAAAGCTTTATAAATACATAGCAGGAGAAAAATAATAAGATTGCCTTTCGGCAATCTTATTTTATTTCCGGTAAACCCTTTATGGAGATTAAAAGCGACAGCAATCCAGATAAAAGCGAAGCTGATATAACCAACTTCCAATCAACCTGAGAAATAACTGCAGATGTTCCGATAGTTGCAATCATTGTTTCAGCTATCGTCTTTATTGCGCGTATTCCCGCCGCTTTAACCCATTTCAAAAACTTTTCTTTCATTGTTTCACCCCTAAAATCTTCTTCCAAGTTTTAAGACCTACACATCCGTCAGGTGTGAGGTTTTTATTTTTTTGGTATTCAATTACCGCAAGCCTTGTCTTATCTCCAAATTTTCCGTCAACCTCAGTACCTACTGTCTTTTGAACGATTTTAGTAAGACTTTTATACTTATAACTATTTCTTTTTTTACAAACTGCTTTACTTGCAACCGCCTCGCACTCTTTTCCCCAGTGTCCGTCTGCGCCGTATTTCGGAAATTTAAAGCCGTCAATTATTGCAGAATTTTGCCAGTTAAGAATGGAAACATTTTTATCTTCCTTATTAATTAAACCGCCCTTTGCAATAATTACCTCGCAACAAGCCTCTGCTACACTTTGCGCAAAAGTGTCACTCAAAATTATTGGTACATCTGTAGCGCTGTCCATAAACCCACATTCAATTAAAACAGCCGGCATTTTGCTTTCTCTTACCTCATGCAAATTTTTCTCACGTAATCCATTTTGACGGTTACCTTTAAGAGAAGTATTTTTTATTAAAGCGTTATATAACTCAATTTGCCAATTTTGGCTTTGTTTGCTTGCTTTAGGATATATATATGCTTCAATTCCACCACCTGTGCCTCGGTTAATACCGGCATTGTGATGAACTGCCAAATAAAAATCTGCGCCCCAGGTATTTGCTTTGTCGGTCCGACTTTTTAAAGGTATATCGCTTTTACCGCTTGTATCGTCAAGCCTTAATATTTGAATTCCCCGATAATCCTTTAAAATATCTTCAATTTTTCGACAGATACGGTTGTTTAACCACCATTCCCTTGTTTGATTTGAATCCAAATCTTCCAAACATCGCTTTCCCGTAGTATTAAATCCATGACCTGCGCTTAGTGCTAATTTAAACATAAATTTTCCTCCTTAAAATTCCAAACACATTCTTTTTTATTATTATAAATATTGCATCTATACTTTTTTGCTACTTTTTTTGCATTTTCGAAAATTAAAAACGCGCCTTTTTGGGATGCAATATTATCCCAACTTTTTCTAACCCTAAAAACTTCAAAATCATATTTACAGTTCATTTTCTATCTCCCCGTTAAAGAAATTTCTTAAAATTGAAATTGCGCGATTTCTTATTCGGTTTACCGCTTGCCTTGATATGCCCAATAAAAGCGCAATTTCGATTTCGCTATATCCGTATATGTACCTATAAGCTATTATTATCTTTTGTTTTTTTGATAAAAGTTTCATACCTTCGCGCAAAGAAAACCTGTCTTCAAAATCGGGTTGATATCCATCGAAGTTATCATATAGCTTATTAAAAGCCTTTAGATATTGGTTGTTTTGCATTGAAAGCGAAATATACTGATTTTTAATCGCTACCGAAATATAATTATTTAACGTTAACGAGTCATCGCTATCAAAACGCCATAAATTAACCTGATAAAGCAATTCAATAAAAAAGAGAGTCAAATCGCTTGCGGCATCGTCGTAGTGAAGCCTAACTGCATAATACATAATTAACTTTTTAAATTGGTCGTAAAGAGATTCAAAAACTGTCATTTCCTGATTTTGAAATTTTTGAATTAAAATTTTTAAACATCGGTTACACATTTCAACCATCCTTTAGCAATATAAAGAAAAAGATTGCAAATTTGTAAACCCCAAATTCAAAAAAATTTATAACCTTTTCTTAATGCCAAAGGATATTCTATAAAAATTAGTCGAAATATGTTAAATAAAAGAGTAAAAGGTCAATTTTAAGGAGTGAATAACATTTTTTGCATTATTAATAGTTAAATATTTACATTTTTACACAAATATTGTATAATTGTGGTAAAAATAAAAAACAACCGCAATAGCGATTGTTTAAAATGTGAATAGGAGAAGAAATTAAATTTTCCAAAACAAAAATGAAGATAGCTATATGTGACAGTAATGTAAATTATCTTAAAAATTTAAAAAATTCAATTTATAATTTTTTCAATTTTTATAAAATAGATTTTTTAGTAGACGTATTTACTAAAGGTGAAGACTTATTAAAATCAGATTTGAATTATTTTTTAATAATAACCGAATATAACCTTTGCGCTGTCATCA
>JAZRAQ010000015.1:0-131413 GCA_045634645.1 Acutalibacteraceae bacterium | reverse complement strand
GCAGATTAAAGGTTGAAATGTTCTACGGTGAAAAATTTGAAAGCGTTAACGCTTTCATAGATGAATTGAAACATTACATAGATTACTACAACAACGAAAGAATTTCCTTAAAACTAAAAGGAATGAGCCCGGTGCAATACCTAACTCATTCACAAGCAATTTAATATTTAATTTTGTCTAAACTTTGGGGTTCACTTCACAATAGCCTGAGATTTTTTTAATATCCTAATTCCTCACCGCAAAGTATTACAATTATTCTATCTTTTTCCTTTTGCATACCACTTATAAGATAATTTCTGCAAATTCTTGTCGGAATTTTGCAACCATCAGTAAAATTGGGATTATCAGAATTTAAAAGTGCAACACAATGTCCTAATTTAACACACGGATTATCAATACCTAATCTTACACAATTTTTAGGTGCAGCAACTTTTTTTACACGTAAAAATGCGGCATTTAAATCTTTAACAAGTTTGTTAATGCCAACAACCATAATAACCTTCTTGGGTCCAAAAGCTATTGCAGAAATGCGATTAGATAAGCCGTCAACATTAAGCAATTCTCCATTTTCGGTAACAGCGTTTGCCGAGCAAAAAAAATAATCCATCCCTATTACTTGCTTGGAAATTTCCATTTGTTCTTCTACTGTTATTCCCTTTCGATTACGGTTCAAAAAATTATAACAAGGCTTGTTTATTAAATTCAAAACTCCGCTTTCGATTAACGAAACCGAACCACCTGAACTTATAGTAGCGCCCAAAGTAAGTAATTCTTCAACTTTATTCACTACGTCACTTTTTGTTTCACAATAAAAGGCTTGTATGTTATTTGCACTCAAGTTTTTTATAGTTTTTTCAATTCTTTCTGTCATGTAAGCACTCCCTTTCTTAAAGAATAACATATTATTTTAAAAAGCACAATAAAAAACGGAGAAGACTTTAAAATCTTCTCCGTTTAAAATTAAATTAATTACCGAATTTAGCTACGTTAAGCTTAATTCCGGGGCCCATTGTTGTTGCTACTACGCAAGAACGAATATATTGTCCTTTTGTTGCAGCAGGCTTAGCCTTAACGATTGCTGACATAAGAGCATCAAAATTCTCTTGTAATTTTTCAGCACCAAAAGAAACCTTACCGATTGGGCAGTGGATAATGTTAGTTTTATCAAGACGGTACTCGATCTTACCTGCTTTTGCTTCGGTAACTGCCTTAGCAACATCAGGAGTAACTGTACCTGCTTTAGGTGTAGGCATAAGACCGCGAGGACCTAAAACCTTACCCAAACGACCAACCATACCCATCATATCAGGTGTTGTAATAACAACATCGTAATCAAGCCAGTTTTCGTTTTGGATTTTAGCTATCATTTCTTCTGCACCTACAAAGTCTGCGCCAGCTTCTTCAGCAGCCTTTGCATTATCGCCTTTAGCAATAACAAGGGTTCTAACAGTTTTACCTGTACCGTTAGGAAGAACTACTGCACCTCTAACCTGTTGGTCAGCGTGACGAGAGTCAACACCCAAGCGAACATGGATTTCAACTGTTTCATCAAATTTAGCAGTACCTGTTTTAACAGCTAATTCTACTGCTTCATTAACATCGTAAAACTTACCTGTTTCAATAAGTTTTGCGCTATCATTATACTTTTTACCGTGTTTCATTTTTTACCTCCAAGTGGTTAAATCGGAATTTTCCTCCCACGAGAGAAGAATTAATCTACTACTTCAATACCCATACTGCGAGCAGTACCAGCTATCATACTCATAGCGGACTCGATGCTTGCTGCATTAAGGTCGGGCATTTTAGTTTCAGCGATTTTTTGAATTTGTTCTTTTGTAATCTTGGCAACCTTGGTTTTGTTAGGTGTGCCGGATGCACTTTCAATACCGCAAGCCTTCTTGATTAATACAGCAGCAGGCGGAGTCTTTGTAACAAAGCTGAAAGAACGGTCTGCATAAACAGTGATGATTACAGGAATGATAAGACCAGCATCGTTCTTGGTTCTTTCGTTGAATTCCTTTGTAAACGCCATGATGTTTACACCGTGCTGACCGAGGGCAGGACCAACCGGTGGTGCCGGAGTAGCCTTACCTGCAGGGATTTGTAACTTAATGTAACCTGAAATTTTTTGAGCCATTTTTATTTGCACCTCCATTATTCGTGGTAACAGTATCTTAATTCTGATACCTTGGCGGAACGGTCATATTCCGTCCCTCCCACCGTGACACAACGCGTGTCGGGGTTTAATAAGCATTTCTGCGAATTAACTAATTTTCTTCGATAGAAATTTGGTCAAGTTCCAACTCAACCGGTGTTTCTCTACCAAACATCGAAAGAACAACACATACGTTATTATTTTCGGTATCAACCGTTTTAACAACACCAGTGTAGCCCTCAAGAGGACCGCTGATAATTTTAACATTATCGCCTTCCTTGTATCCAACCTCAACGCTGTGCTTTTCTACGCCGAGAGCTGCTACTTCCTCTTTTGTTAGCGGTACCGGTTTAGATGCCGGACCGACAAAACCTGTGCAACCGCGTATGTTTCTAACAACATACCAGCTGTCATCGGTAACAATCATCTTAATCAGAACATATCCTGGGAAGATTTTACGCTCAATTTCGCGTTTTTTATCTTCCTTAATTTCGGTAACAGTTTCTGTAGGAATTTTAATATCGTGTATCAAATCCTGCATACCGCGGCTTTCAACCATTGTTGCTAAGTCGCTTGCTACCTTATTTTCATAGCCTGAATAAGTATGAACAACATACCATTTTGCTTCTTGTGTTTCAGACATAACTTACCTCCGAGGTTTATTTTACGCCTAAAATAAGCTCGATTAATTGTCCTAAACCGAAATCAACTGCCCATATCAATACGCCTACGATTAAGCACATAATAAGTACGATTACGGTATTTTTAACAACATCTCGGAAACTCGGCCAAACGATTTTCTTTACTTCGCTCTTATTATCGCGAAGGAAAAGACCTATACGCTGACAGATTGTTTTCTTTTCACCTTTAGAAGCCAACACTTCAAGATAATCGTCAATAAACAAGTAAGCCGCTGCAAAAGCAGTGAAAGCAAAGAGCGCTATTGCCAAGATAAGTACAAAGTCGGTATAAACTATCTTTGTAACATCCGGAAGTGGACGCTTATCAACAAAAGCCCAAGGATTGCTTAATGCGATTACCAACATATAAACTGCTGATACTAAAGAGAAAACAGGTGTAACATAGCGAAGTGACTTTGTTTTAAATGAGAAAATACTCATTACAGCCGCAATCGCTGTTAATAAAAAACAGAAAAGAATATCCGAAGATTTTGCCATATCAAAAACAGTTCCGGCAACGGTGGTTTTTGCACCGAAACCAAGCTCTGCACCAACTAATGTTGCTACATTGCCGCCCGTTGTAATTTTGGCAAAAGGAACAAAAAACAAAACAAGTGCGCCGATACCGAAAACAATTGCCAAAATTTGACAAATTTTGTTTATAGCTTTCATTCGTGCTGCCTCCTACTTTGTTTCCTTGTGTAGGGTGTGCTTTTTGCAGAACCTACAGTACTTGTTCATTTCAAGTCTATCTGGGTCGTTCTTCTTGTTTTTCATTGTGTTGTAGTTGCGTTGCTTACATTCTGTGCAAGCAAGTGTGATTTTAACTCTCATAACGGCACCTCCCGCTTTACGGAAATATTTTTTGCTTTTACTCTTGTAAAAGTAAACGCCTCCCTCGGTCAAGGGCTTTACACCGCTCGAAACACCACATTTTGTGGTATAACGAAAAGCACTATGCGATATATAGAATCCCTTAAAAACCGGCTCTTATTGCAAAAAAAAAGAACCTTTTCAGAGGTAATAGAATTATACCATATTACCCAAAAAAGGTCAAGTATTTTTTCTTAAAAAATTTACTTATGATAAGTAGAACCCTCAATGATTTTAAAAGAGCGGTAAATCTGTTCTAAAAGCATTATTCTGAATAATTGATGTGGAAAGGTCATATCAGAAATTGAAAGCCTAAAATTGCTCAAATTTTTAATTTTTTCAGAAAGGCCGTACGAACTACCAATTATAAAGGTAATATTCTTTCCGTGATTTATTAAATCGTTATTCTTGGTAGCAAAATCCTCGCTTGACAGCTTTTTACCCTCAATGCAAAGCGAATAAACCTCACTTGCCGCTGGAATTTTTTTAATTATCATATCTGCTTCTTTTTGGAGCGCACTGTCAATTTCACTTTGGCTCGGCTTATCGCTTAATTTTATCGGTTCCAATTCAACTATATCTAAGTTGCAATATCTCGAAAGACGCTTTTCATACTCTGCCGACGCCTCGCGCAGATATTCTTCCTTCAATTTACCCAGCGTAATAAGAGTAATTTTTATCATATAACCGTCACCCCGTTATTCTTAGGCTTTGCAACGGTTAAAATATAATCTTTACCGTTTTCAAGACTTAAATCCATTAAAGCAGACTCGGCGCAAGACTTTGCAAGCATAGGTGTGTTATTGTGTTGGCTTAAATGTGCTAATATAAATCGTTTTGTTCCGTTTTTTATCAAATCTGGCAATTCATTAGCACAACAATTATTTGAAATATGCCCCTTGTCCGACAAAATTCTAACCTTTAAATTTGGCGGATACGGTCCTCTCTTAAGCATTTCGACATCGTGATTAGATTCAATCACAACCAAATCGCTACCCAACATAGCCTTTCTTACATCATCACTAACAACGCCTAAATCCGTACAAACCGCAACTTTTTTACTATCAGGCAAAATAAAAGTATAACCGCTCGAACCTACACAATCATGACTCGTTTTGAAACGGGAAATTTCAATTCCGTTAATTTCTGTTTTATCGTCAATACAAATGACTTCGGTTTTTTTTGGAATTTTGTCCAAATTAATAAGAGCGTTTAAGGTCCCGCTTGATGCAATCAGTTTAGCGCCCGTCTTATTCAAAACAGTTTTTAACCCTTTAATATGGTCAATATGCTCATGGGTTACGGCAACTGCTAATATTTCGTCTATACTGCCGCCCGCAATTTCCAAAGCAGAGGCAATACCTTTCATAGAAGCACCCGCATCTATTAAAATGCCGCCATTTTTGGTGCCTATATATGTACTGTTACCTGTAGAACCGCTAAAAAGCGGACAAATCCTAGACATAATGCTTCCTTTCTTAAAAAACAGGCCAACTTGCGTTGACCTGTAATAATTTATGCTTGTTTTAATATTTCAATATTATCGGGTGTGTATACCCTTTTAATATCAGCGCCAAGTTTTGTGAATTTTTCAACAACATCTTCATAGCCACGGTCGATACGTTCGATTTCTTCAATTTCGGTAACACCATCAGCTATAAGACCGGCTATTATCATCGCTGCGCCCGCGCGCAAGTCAACCGCTTTAACCGGAGCTGCAGTCAGCTCGTCCACACCTGTAACGACCGCCATTTTACCGTCAACCTGAATATCTGCGCCCATAAGGGTTAATTGGTCAACATATCTGAAACGATTATCCCAAACACCCTCAGTTATAATACTTGCGCCTTCTGCGATTACAAGTACTGTTGCCATTTGAGGCTGCATATCTGTTGGGAAACCGGGATGTGGCATCGTTTTTACATTGCATTTTTTAGGACGCGAAGTCATTGTAACCCTTACCGATTCATCAAATTCGGTAATTGTAGCGCCCGTTTCACGAAGCTTTGCAATTATAGATTCCAAATGCTTTGGAGTAACATTATTAATAAGCACGTCACCCTTTGTTGCAACCGCAGCCGCCATATAAGTACCGGCTTCGATTTGGTCGGGTATGATGCTGTATTCGGTGCCCGAAAGTGAAGAAACACCACGAATTTTAATAACGCTTGTTCCCGCACCCATTATGTTGGCGCCCATAGAATTTAAGAAATTCGCCAAATCAACAATATGAGGCTCTCTTGCGGCATTTTCTATAACGGTAAGGCCCGTAGCCTTTACCGCAGCTAACATTATATTAATTGTAGCGCCGACAGAAACAACGTCCAAATATATTGAACTGCCTCTTAAATTTTCTGCCTTAGCGTCCACCATACCGTTTTCAAATGTGATTTTAGTTCCTAAAGCCTCAAAACCTTTTATATGTTGGTCGATAGGTCTAACACCGAAATTACACCCACCCGGAGGCGCAACCTTTGCTCTTTTCATTCTGCCAATTAAGGCACCTAAAAAATAACTTGAAGCACGCATATTCTCTGCCATTTGTTTTGAAACTACAAATGAATTTGCGTGTCTGGGGTCAATTTCAACGGTGGATTTATTTATAAACTTAATATTGGCGCCCAATGCGCTCATCGTTTTTAAAATATTAGTAACGTCCGAAATGTTGGGAAGATTTTCGATTATACACGGACTATCTGCAAGCAGAACCGCAGGAAGAATGGCTACTGCCGCATTTTTTGCACCGCTTATGCGGACCTCGCCTTTAAGTGATTTACCACCCGTAATCACAAATTTTTCCAAATATGTCACCTCGGTCTTTTAATACTTTGCAACATTATTATCTTAACCAAATATTTAATAAATACATTATATACTATATTAGTATGAATTGTCAATTTTTAAATTTAAAATTCAAAAATGGTTGGCATTGCCAACCATTTTTTGATTAATTAATTTTACCGTAAAGCGGAATATCGCTATCCTTTTTAGGTTCTCTTTGCGGTGCTGTTACAGTATTATTTTGGGGACGCGGTCTTCTTTGACGGTTATTTCTTCTATCCCTGTCATTTCTTAGAGGACGCAATTCCTTGCCCTCAATACCGATTACAACCCGTCTTGACATACCCTCGCCAAAGGAAGCCGAGGTAACGCCTTCTATGGCTTGAACCGCAGTATGAATAATTCTGCGTTCATAAGGATTCATCGGTTCTAAAGTGCGGCATTTGCCGGTCTTCAAAACCTGTGCGGAAATTCGGTTTGCAAGCTTAGTAAGAGTTTCCTCTCTCTTCTTGCGGTAATCACCGATATTAAGCGAAACTTTAAAATATCCGCCGCCGTTATTCGCAGCAAGGCTTGCTAAATATTGAAGTGAATCCAATGTTTCGCCTCTATGACCGATAATCGAGCCAAAGTCATCGCCCTGTATCTCAATCAAAGCAGCGTTTTCACGCTCTGCCACCTTGAATTCAACATTTTCGCAGCCAAGACTTTTTAAAATCGGCTTTAAATATGCTATAGCCCTTGCAGATGGTGAATCCTTAGATATTTCGCTCTCACTTTTAAGTTTCCCAAATTCATTATCTGCAGAAGATTTTTCTACTGCTTTTTTTATATTTTCTTTCGCCTTTTGCACGGGTTTCTTTTTTGTTTTTTGAGGCTTCTCGTCAGGCAATTCAATAAATGCCTTTACCTCCGCCTTAGAACCACCGAAAAGACCTAAAGTCTTCTTTTTAGGCATTGCTATTACTTCAAACTGTATATCAGCATCATCAGATGCGTTTAAATTCAATATTGCATTTTCTTTAGCTTCATCAACTGTTGTGCCAAAGCCGATTGCTTCTTTAATCAAAATGATTTCCTCCCTATTCTTCAGTATCGAATTTTTTAATTTGGCCAGCTTCAAAATCACACTGCTTTATGAGCTCTTTGCAGCGTTCTTTGGCCAAAAGCTTATGAGGACCGTATAACTGCTGAACCGCAATCTGAATAAGACCGCCGATAAGCGATGAACACGCCCAATAGAATGTAACACCGCCGGGGAGTGAAAATCCGATAAAGAGTGAAATTAAGGGCATTGTAAGCATCATACCCATCATATTAGGTGCATCTGGATTAGTTTTCTTTTGCATTTTCATAGAGAAAACGCTTGAAAGCATTTGAGAAGCAAACGCCAACAAAGGCATTATCCAAATTTTTTGGAACGCGCCGAAAATATTGAAAGAAAATTGCGGAGTTTCTGTTAATTTTATTCCAAAGAAATTAAAATCCACCTTATTCATTGCTTCGAAAATTTCAGGTGAAGAAATCTTACCCGCCTCAACAGCAGAAAGAATTTGTAGTTCAATGTTTCCATTCTTTAAATTCAAAGCTTCTTTAGCGGTTTCGATTACAGACGCGTCAACACCCATAAGATAGGTAATGGGTTGCATAATAAGCCAATAAATGCTCATCATTATAATCAAACGGAAAATCATAGGAAGACATCCGCCCGACATTGAAACATTTTCTTCTTGATAAAGCTTTTGCATTTCCATGCTGTATTTCTGCTTATCGTCACCGCATTTTTTCTTAAGCTCGTCTAACTTAGGCTTAATACGGGTTTGCTGAACAGCAGATTTTTGACTTTTGATTGTAAGCGGAATAAAGGCAAGGTTTATAAGCAAGGTAAAAACGAAAACAGACACGGCAAAATTACCGTTAAAAACACCTGCTATTAAACGCAATACCCACGCTAACGGAATATTGATAATATTAAATATTGCTTGCATTTATACATTCATCCATTCAGTATATGGTAGTTTTTAGATTATTCTTTCTTTTCGGGCACGGGGTCATACCCACCTTTAGAAAAGGGATTACATCTTAAAATTCTATAGAGTGCCAATAAACTCCCTTTAAATGCCCCGTAAACAGTAATTGCCTGGATTGCATATTCCGAACAAGAAGGTGTAAAACGGCAACATGCAATTTTTCTTGGCGAAATGTTTTTCTGATAAAATCGTATTAGTTTAATCAGTATCTTTTTAATCATTTTCTTGTACTTTTAAAACACCGGCGGAAGATAGTAGATTGATAAGTGAGTCCGCCACAACTGTACTTTTAACATTTAATATGCGAGTCCTCGCTACAATTACAAAATCGTACCCATCACAAATTTTTGACAGTACAGACCTAAAAGCTGCCGTTATAACACGCTTTGCACGGTTGCGCTTAACAGCATTGCCGATTTTTTTGCCGGCAGTAATTCCAAGTCTTATATTGTTTTGTTTATTTTTGTTAACGTAAACCACAATATAAGGCGATACAAAAGATTTTCCCCTATTATAAATACGGCGAAAATCACGGTTTTCCTTTAGTTTGAGTATACTCATAATAAAAAGGAAAAGCCACAAGGAGTGGCTTTTAGTAAGATAATTTCTTTCTTCCCTTTGCTCTACGGCGTGCAAGAACCTTGCGACCGTTAGCAGTTGCCATTCTCTTTAAGAAACCGTGCTCTTTCTTACGGTGAAGTTTTTTAGGTTGATATGTTCTCTTCAACTTGAACCCTCCTTAACATTAGATTGACGGTTAGACAAGCGGAATATCCCTTATACATAACCTTACGATTCTTGATTATACCCAAAAAACCGTCAAAAGTCAATAGAAATTTTCTCATTTTAAAAATAAAAGCGGTCTTTAGACCGCCTTTTTTTACACATTTATTATCTTTTTAATCTGAGGCATACGGAAAAGAATCGCTATACCGCCGACCGTTAGTATCAATTCAGGCAACATATACCCGCCGTTGTAAAGCAAAGAATAAATCCAAACGTTATCCCACTCGCACCAAATATCGAATATAAATACTCCTGTGGCAAAGTGACACAAAAATCTTAAAATAAGCGATAAAGCAGTTCCTAAAATAAAACCAATATAACCTTTTTTTGAAAATACGCCTGCTATTCCCAAAACAAAATAAGCAAGCACATAATCAAAAACAAAGGTGGCAACTAATGTCACAGGTGTCAGTCCCCAAGAGCAAACCTCGCCAAAGCTTAAAAACATCTGTCCTAAACCATAGGCTAACGATACGCCAAATCCCCATTTTATGCCGAACATACAAGAAATCATAACTATCGGCACCATACTAAAAAGAGTTACTCCTCCGCCAAGCGGGGGTTCGTAAATCTTAAGCATACTAAGTACGGTAGACAGAGCAATAAACACTGCACTTAAGGTTAATCTGTAGATTGGTTTTTTTGCATTTTCTTTCATTTTGTTTTCCTCTTTCGAAATGTATTTGCAATCAGTCCCGAAATACGAAACAAAAAAGCCACAGGCAATAAACCTGTGGCAATACAAGCGCTGTATTTTCCTACGGCGGCATTATCCGCATCAGGTCATCGGTCGAAATCATAGTCTTAAAGACGGATTTCCTCTCAGCCTGAGTTTCATCAAGCTCCCTAATTGCAAGCAAATTATATCACTGTTTTTTAGGTGTGTCAACCGTTAAATTTCAGTTTGTCGCTATCAATTTTCTTTTTATACCTATCCATTTCAGAAAATATACATCCGCAATATTTTTGCATATAAAATTCTTTACTTCTGGCAAGCGCGTTACCCTCGCGAAAATTCGGTCTGAAATCTCTATACAAAAACTTAACACCGTACTTTAAGGCGAAGCACTCGCCCGCTCTTTTAATAGCATCGTGGTCTTGATAAAGGCTTGCAAGTAAAGTTGTAGTAAAATATTGATAGCCATTTTCACTTGCAAATTTTGCAGTTTCTTCCAAGCGGTGCTCATAGCAATAAACACATCTGCCTTCTATATTATCACAAACCTCTTTCACAAAAGGTACTAAACCGTATTCTTCCTTTACAACAAGCGGTAAGCCTATTTCATTTGTGTAATTTATTAAACAGTCACGTCTTGCCTCATATTCTTTAAATGGATGGATGTTTGGATTATACCAAAAAGCAGTAAGTTCTATTTCCTCTCTTTTTAAAGGGCCTATGCAAGAAAGTGAACAAGGGGCGCAACAACAATGTAACAATACTTTCATATAAACTCCTTAAATTTCAACAATTATCGGCATAATGCCGCTTTTTTCAATATCAATAACCGCATAGGACGCCCTGCCTGAGCGTGGTTGCGAGCAAGAACCGGGGTTAACAATATAAACACCGTCCTCATATAATATATTAGCTATATGAGTATGCCCGTAGAGTGCAATATCACATCCGTTTTGTTTTGCAGTTTTTAACAGATTTTCGGTGCCGTATTTTACCGAAAGAGTATGCCCGTGTGTATAAAAAATCTTCTTATTAAAAACAGAAACCGTATTGCTTGTAGGGAAGGTAGAAAAATAGTCGCAGTTGCCACTTAAAATATAAAACTGCTTTTCAGGAAAAAGATACTGCAAATCTTCAATATCACCCGCATTATCCCCTAAAAAGAATACTGCACTCGCATTATTTTGGGCATAAAGTATTTTTTCAACAATATCGCTTCTTTTATGAGAATCTGAAATGACAACAATTCGCATTTTTTCTCCCTTTAATTCTATATTTTATTAAGATTACATAATATTTAACGGAGGTTTTTTTATATGAACAACAAACTAAACGATATACTCAAAAATTCGGGTGGTAAAATAGACAGAGATGCCATAAATAAGGCAGTAAAAAACAGAGACGCATCTTCTCTTGTGAATAATCTTTCGGCAGAAGACAAACAAAAATTAAATCAACTTTTATCTGATAAGCAAGCGTTGGCAGAGGTTTTAAAAAGCCCTAAAGCACAAGCTATTATGAAGATGTTTAACAAGGGGGATAATAATGGATGAATTAAGTCAAAAGTTAGCCGAAATATTAAACAACCCTGAAAGTATGAATCGTGTTCGCGAGATGGCGGAGGATATTTTAGGTGAAAAAAAAGAACCCGAACCGCAACCTGATATAACGGGACTTTTAGGTGATAACGACCTTGTAAATGTAATGAGCCTTGTATCGAAGTTGAACACAAAAAGTGACGACTCAAGAACGATGCTTTTATCATCCTTAAAACCGCATTTGAGCGAGCCCAAAAGAGAAAAGGTTGATACTGCAATTAAAATTTTAAGGCTGTTGGAATTATTACCGTTACTTAAAGAAAGCGGGGTTTTAGGCAAATTGCTATGAATGAGTCAAACTTTGCAAAACAAAAGCAAGACGCCATAAGGCGTATGCAACAAATGAATTCAAAAAGCAACCCAAAACCTATTGAGCCAAAACCGAAGCCTAACCCCGAACCGCCTAAACAAAACGGCAATTTTCTGTTAGACGGATTAAATATCCCTTTTTTAAATAACCTGAAAAATGACGGTGACGCCACACTTATATTAGGCATCTTGCTTTTATTATTAAGCGAAAAAGCCGATAAAAAACTGCTTTTTGCACTGATTTATATTTTACTCTAAAAGAGTATATTTGGAACTCCAAATATACTCTTTTTAATCATTACTCAAACAAAAATACGAAATTATAAATACACTTATAAATAAACCCATTAAAAAAGTAGAAATATTTGCTATATGGGAAACATGTAAATATCTGTTTTCACTCGCTAAATTTATAACTGTATGTGAAAGTGATTGCACAAAGCAAAGCACGACCGAAACCAAGCCCGAAGACAAAAGTTTTTTGAAATTTTTATCGTTATCGACATCATTATAAAGCTTTGCAAAATTAACAAAGAAAAGCATCGCCATACAATAAGTTGCAATTAAAAGCACATTATCAGTTATGTGAGCTAAAGCGGATGTATTAATAAAGATAAAAGCCGTTCTTAATATCATAAATACACAAGGTATAATATGTAAAATCGGTGGGAAAGAAATATATTTTGATAAAGCAAACAAAATAAAATAGATTGCAGTTGTTATACCAAAAACTTTTATCAAATAAATTTGCCAAACAGGCGTTATTCCGTACTGTGTATCAAAAAAAGCTTGCAGCACCGTAACCACACTCAACGCCACTGATGTGACCGACAATATAATGTTTGCTTTTGGCAGATTTTCCGGGCGCTTGAAATATCTAAAACAAAACATATATAGAAATATGCAAAATCCAAAAATAACCGCTGAAATAACCTTTCCGATTGTCTTGTAATCGTTTATATAAAATCCTGTTTCAAACTCTATTGTGAAAACTATCTGAAAAATGCGCAACAAAACACAAATAGGCATACCAATACAAAAAAATGTCATAATTTTATTAAGTTTCATAGAAAAGACTCCAAAAACATATAATATATTAATATTATAATGCGATTTTTAAAATGTCAACAATATTGTTTAAAAAGAAGGTATTTTATGAGAAAAATATTCGGTCTTTCAGCCATTGTATTGTCCGCCCTTTTATTGCTTCCCTTAACAGCCCTCAAGCCTGTAGAGAACGAAAACGCTTTACACTCTAACACCCAAATCAATTTTGAAGACAATGAAACCTTTCGACTTTGCTTTAGTGAAACCAATACTGTAACAGAAATTTCTGCAGAAGATTATATTTTAGGTGTAGTTGCCGCCGAAATGCCCGCCCTTTATGAAGAAGAAGCGTTAAAAGCGCAAGCTGTTGCGGCATACACCTTTGCCCTTTACCGAAAAAATGTAAATAAGGACAAGTACTATGACCTGACCGACAGTTATCTTTCAGACCAAAGCTATATTACATTACAGCAAGCAAAAGACCGTTGGGGCGATAATGCCGACACATACATAGAAAAAATTAAAACTGCTGTAGACTCGGTTAAAGACTATGCTATAACCTATAATAACGAGCCTATATTAGCGGTTTATCATGCCATCTCCTTCGGCAAAACCGAAAATGCAAAAAATATTTGGGGAAAAGAATATCCCTACTTAAAGGGTGTAGACAGCTACGGCGACAAGCTTTCTAAAGATTATATTTCCACGCTTACTGTAAGTGAAGCTGATTTTAAGGAAAAATTAAAGGATAAAGTAACCTTTAACGAAAATGCAACTGAATATTTAGGCGAATCAGACTGCACAAATGCCGGCGCTGTTAAACACATTAAAATTTGTGACACCGAAATCAGCGGAGAAACTATAAGAAATTTATTTTCACTTCGCTCGTCCAACTTTAAAATTGACTATCAGGACGGCAACTTTAACTTCACGGTTTACGGATACGGACACTCCGTAGGTCTTAGTCAAAACGGCGCCAACTATATGGCAAAGCAAGGCGCCGATTTTAAGCAAATATTAACCCACTACTATAAAAACACTAAAATTGAAAAACTAAAATAAATAACACCCGTTTTCAAACGGGTGTTATTTTTACTTAAAGTTTTAACTTCCATTCATCAGCCTTTAAAGCCGACATTCTTTTAATATTTTCTTTAGGATAAATTGAATCTTCTCCGCCGTTCACATACAAAAATAGTTTGCCGTCCTCGCTCTCAAAAAGACATTCTTCATAACCATCCTTATCTCCAAAGCAACCGTATGTATATTTAGCAATCAATTTTGCTTTCTCGGTATCATATTCAACCTTACAAATAATTTTTTTCACTTTTTTCACCTCTGGTTAAATAATACTTGATTTTCTTTAAAAAAACAATCGAAAATTGTTGGTAGTAATATACCCAATATTTACAAAAAAAGAGATGCAACTAAGTTGCATCTCTTTGTGTTGGCATCTACCTATTTTCCCGGGCAGCCTCCCGCCAAGTATCTTCGGCGCAAGCGAGCTTAACTTCCGTGTTCGGTATGGGAACGGGTGGACCCTCGCCGCAATCAACACCAACTGGTGTGTCGCCCTCAAGCGACTTTGCTATAATACCACACACCTATTCGTTTGTCAAGCACTTTTTTAAAAAATTTTAATTTTTTTACAGTAATATGCAAACAAGACCGTTACATCCCTCATTTATAACCCTTTCAACCGTTTCCTGAACCCTCATTCTCGCGTCAACGGGCATTCTTGCTAATTTAGTATGAAGTCCTTCGTTAACTAATTCGTGCAAAGATTTTCCAAATATATTAGAATCCCAAATTTTAACAGGGTCTTCTTCGAATCCGCTTAACAAATACATTACCAAATCCTCCGACTGTTTCTCACTGCCGACAATAGGACTTACCTCAGTGGTAATATTCGCCTTCATCAAATGTATTGACGGTGCTGACGCGCGAAGTCTTACTCCGTATCTTCCGCCCTGTTTTACAATTTCAGGTTCTTCTAAAGCCAATTCCTCAATATCCGGCATTATGATACCATAGCCTGTCGCCTCCACCTCATCGAGCGCGCCCTTAACCTTTTGGTACTCTTTTTTCATTAATGCAAGCTCTCGGATATTTTCCATCAACTCCTGTTCGTCACTAATTTCAAGACCCGTGGTCTCCGCCAATATTTTATAGAATAATGACGGATTAATATTAATTGTCACTTGGCAACTGCCACTGCCCAATTCAATATTATCAACCGTTGCCCTTTCGATACATTCGCTAACACCAAACTCTTTTTCAAATGTAGAAATATCCCTTATATGCTTAACCTTACCGGCACACGATTTTATTTTTTCGGTAATTTCGGTACGCAAAAAATGTTCTGTCGGCAGAGTGTTAATCCACCTTGGAAATGAAACATTAATTTCCTTAACGGGAAATTCAAACAAAATTCTCGCGAGTATTTTCTTTATGTCCTCAACCTCTAAATCTAAGCAGTTAACAGGGGTCACCGGCACGCCGTATTTTAAAGATAACTCTTGAGCGACGCTTTTTGCTTCACTTGATTCGGGATACATACAGTTAAGCAAAACTATAAACGGCTTGTTTATAGCCTTTAACTCCTCAACAACCCGTTCTTCCGCCTCGGCATATTCCTCTCGCGGAATGTCACTGATACTACCATCGGTAGTGATAACAAGACCTATTGTAGAATGCTCATTTATTACCTTTTGCGTACCTATTTCCGCCGCCATATTAAAAGGAACTGCCTCTTTAAACCACGGTGTCATTACCATTCGAGGTTGGTCACCTTCTATATATCCCAAAGCGCTCGGAACTATATAACCCACACAATCAATTAAGCGGACATTCATTTTAGCTGAACCTTCAATGCAAATTTCGGCAGATTTTTCGGGTATAAATTTAGGTTCGGTAGTCATTATTGTTCTGCCGGAGGAGGATTGAGGCATTTCGTCGTTTGCCCTTTCCTTTTGATAATCGCCCGTCATATTCGGAAGCACCAATTTATCCATAAACTGTTTTATAAATGTGGATTTTCCGGTTCGTACAGGGCCTACCACACCAATATAGATATCTCCACCGGTGCGTTCGGCAATATCTTTATATATATTTTCATTACTCATAGCTTTTCCTCCGTTTTAAATTAGCATTTCTTTGTAAAATAATATGCCTGACGGTTTTCTTTTATGACAAACCTTAAATTTCAGAATAGTATAGAGTGTATAGGAGGATTTTTATGAATCTTTTTGAACTTAAAACAGGCGAAAGTTGCCTGATTGATAAAATAACCTTGTGTGGCAGTATGAGAAGACGGCTTTTAGATTTAGGGCTCATTTCAGGCACACAGGTCGAATGTGTAGGCATTAGTCCGTTAGGCGACCCAAAAGCATTTTTAATACGAGGCGCAGTAATAGCCTTACGAAAAGAAGACTGCAAGAAAATTTATATTAAGAAGGTGTCGGTGTGAATGATACACCCATAACAGTAGCTATTGCCGGCAATCCCAACGTTGGCAAAAGCACAATTTTCAACGCTCTTACGGGAATGAACCAACATACAGGTAACTGGACGGGCAAAACTGTTGCCACCGCAAAGGGCTACTGCAAAAGTAAAAAACACAACTATGAATTAGTCGACATACCAGGGACATACTCCCTTTTAGCGCACTCTTGCGAGGAAGAAGTTGCGAGAAATTATCTCTGCTTCAAAAAGCCAAAGGCGGTTATAGTAGTATGCGATGCCACCTGCTTAGAACGAAATCTCAATTTAGTTTTACAAACTTTGGAAATAACCAAAAACGTAATTGTTTGCGTAAATCTTTTAGACCAAGCAAAGCAAAAAGGTATTAAAATAAATTTAGAATTACTTTCTAAGCGGTTAGGTGTTAAAATTGTCGGCACTAATGCCCATCGAAAAAAGACTATAAATAAATTACTTGACGCTTTGGATGAGTTAGTAACAAAAGAAAATCAAACTGCATTTACCGTAAAATATCCCGCCATTATAGAAAACGCAATTTCGATTTCAAAGCCTTCTTTAAAAAATCTCGGATTAAATGAGCGATGGCTTGCTTTAAAACTTTTAGAAGCCGATTTTTTACTGTCTAGCGAAATTGAAAAACATTTAGGTAAAGATTTAAAAATCAAAGCGGATATAAAGCGAGCAGAAAATTATCTTATAGAGAACGGTATTTCGGATGATGAATTAAAGGATATTTTAGTGTCATGCTTGGTGAAATCCGTAGAGGACATATTAAAAGGTGTTGTTACATACACCAAAAACAGCAAAACCTCTTTTGACAGAAAAGCCGATAAAATCCTTACAAGTAAAATCTTTGGCTTTCCTGTTATGATTATCCTTTTTGGACTGATTTTTTGGATTACAATAGTTGGTGCAAACTATCCTTCTGCAATTCTTTCAAACTTTTTATTTAATTTAGGCGACTATTTATTAAGGCTATTAAAAGAACTCCGTACTGCTATTTGGTTGCAAGAATTATTAATTTCAGGAGTCTGGAGGACTCTCGCTTGGGTAGTTAGCGTAATGTTGCCTCCAATGGCAATATTTTTCCCTCTTTTTACTTTACTTGAAGATTTAGGCTATCTGCCGAGAATCGCCTATAATCTTGATAAACCTTTTAAAAAATGTAATGCTTGCGGAAAACAAGCCCTTACTATTTGTATGGGTTTTGGCTGTAATGCAGTAGGGGTTTCGGGATGCAGAATAATCGACTCCAAAAGAGAGCGACTGCTTGCAATTCTAACCAACTGCTTTGTGCCTTGTAACGGGCGTTTTCCCGCAATAATCACTATAATCACAATGTTTTTTTGCCTATCAAGCAAAAATTCATCCTTTATTTCAGCAACGATACTCACCCTTGTTATAATTTTTTCACTGTGTATGACCTTTATTGCAACCAAAATATTATCATTAACCTTATTAAAAGGAACTGCATCGTCCTACACATTAGAACTGCCACCATACCGAAAACCGCAAATAGCAAAGGTTATTATTCGCTCAATTTTTGACCGCACACTTTTTGTTTTGGGGCGTGCCGTTTTGGTTGCCGCACCTGCAGGACTTATCATTTGGCTGATGGCTAATATAGATATAAACAATAATTCAATTCTTAATTATTTTACCGCTTTTTTAGACCCATTTGCAAAACTGATAGGACTTGACGGAGCCATTTTAATGGCTTTTATTTTAGGCTTCCCCGCAAATGAAATTGTGATACCCATTATTATAATGTGTTATATGCAAACAGGCACATTAACCGAACTCTCTTCTGTTTCGGCTTTATATGACCTTTTTATTTCAAACGGATGGACCTTTTCCACCGCAATTTCTTTTATACTGTTTTCCCTTTTTCACTGGCCGTGTTCAACTACTCTTCTTACAATTAAAAAAGAAACCGCAAGCGTTAAATGGACTTTGTTAGCTCTCGTAATTCCTACTGTTATAGGTATAATCACCTGTATATTATTGAACATTATCGTATAGATTTTAAAAAAATATTGCCATATATTAAAAAAAGTTATATAATAATGTGGTATAGGGGTGATTAGATATGAAAAATATAAAAAAGGTTTCAGCTTTGTTTTTATCGGTTCTATTAATATCAGCATTTTTATCATGTCTTACTATATTTGAAGCCTCTGCAACGGAATTAAGGTATAGTAAAACTATCATAAATCAAATGTCGAATTCAAAGAGCCTGAATTATGCTTACGACCAACTAGTCGCCGGTTTTAAATCTAAAAAAGCTGAAATAAAATTTGACACTTCATATAATATTTCCCTTTTGGAAATAGAAACAGTCTTCAATTTAGTCTTAAGAGATTATCCGGAGTTCTTTTATATTGATATTAAAGCTAACTATTCTGTCGGCGTTGTAAACGATATCAGCGTTTCTTCATTAGAGCCTGCTTATTTAGATAATATCGACAGCAAAACCAAAGCGCTAAACAACAAAATCAAAGAACTCACAAAGGACTTAAGTGCAAAAAGCGATTACGAAAAAGCCCTGATATTACACGATAGACTATCTGCTGCAGTTGAATACAAAAGCAGTGCTAACGACCAAACTGCATACGGTGCTTTGGTTGAGGGCAAGGCGGTTTGCGCAGGCTATTCAAGAGCGTATGATTTATTATTACATGAAGTAGATATCCCCGCTTGGTCGGTTATGGGAACCAGTATTAACCCCCAAACGAATCAAGCTGAAAACCACGAATGGACTATGCTTCAAATAGATAACGAATGGTACTTTACCGATGTCACTTGGGACGACCAAGATGAAATACTCTTTTATGCCTACTTTAACGGTACAAGAGCTGATTTTGACAAAACTCATTTCGTGGATGACGCAATAAAAAACCATCTTCCAAAGGCAACCTCTACCAAAGCCAATTATTTTTATAAAAATAATATGACTTATCAAAACGTAGATATAAACAAAATTGCAAGCTTTAGAAGTGATAATATCATCTCAACCCGAATTTTTGTTTTAGGTAATATTAAAAACTTTGAAAACGAATTAAAAAATAAATTCACAGATATCGCTATTAAAGCAGGTCTTCAAAAAGGTTGGAATTATACAGCTAATTACAATATATTAGGTAATGAAATAGTACTAACTATGAATTTCATTGACCCTAACCATATATGCAAAACAATATTAGTAAAAGAGCAATCCCCTACCTGTACTTCTAAAGGTACAAAAGCATATTATAAATGTGAATGCGGCAAATGGTTTAATGATGATGCCGCCCAAAGTGAAATCACCGATAAAAACAGTATTACTCTTTCTCCTTTATCGCATAAAGCGTCTAATTGGAAGAGCAATGCTACAGCACATTACAAAGAATGTACCATGTGCGGCACAGAATTTCCAAACAGTTCCGAAAAACATACCGACACTAATGCGGACTATAAATGTGATACTTGCGGTTTTTCTTTACCAAAACCTCAACCAATTCAAACTGATAAGGATAAATCCCCTGTTTCGAGTGTATCTCAAAACGATATCACTAAAAATGAAGAGTCTTCTTCAGTTGTGTTATCCGAGCAAGAAGTTACAGAAGAAATATCAAGTGATGAAATTGTTATTGAACCCAATACACCAAATAAGCAAGATGTTGCCGAAAAGAAACCTAAAAACAAAATACTTTTGCCCATATTAATAGCCGTTGGAGTTATTTTAATAGGCGGCGGTGCAGCAACGGCAATATTTTTTATAAAACGCAAAAATAATTAAAAAGGAAAGGTTTTAAAACCTTTCCTTTTTAATAACATGCTAAATACTTTTCGCATAATATGTAATGAATTCAATTTTTATGATTAAACTTTGAATTTTACGGTAAAAATATTATCGGAGTGTGAAAAGTATATGAATATAAAACGCGGAGAAATTTATTACGCAGATTTAAGCCCCGTAATCGGCTCTGAACAAGGCGGTATAAGACCTGTACTTATTATACAAAATGATGTTGGTAATAAATACAGTCCAACCGTTATTGCAGCCGCAATTACCAGTCAGCACAATAAAAGCCGACTTCCTACACATATATCGGTAGATGCCAACAATTGCGGACTTGCAAAGGATTCTATCGTCTTGCTTGAGCAAGTTAGAACTATCGATAAGCAAAGACTAAAAGAGAGAATGGGCAGTCTTGATAATAATTCAATGGATATGGTGGACAAGGCGTTAAGCGTAAGCTTTGGGCTTAATATAAATCCAACAGGCTTTACTACATAATAGTAAAGCCTGTTTTTTTTATTTGGAAAATACAGTTTTAAGAATTATTTCATCCTTAATGGTAGCGCTTACCGAAGAAATACTACCCTCAGCATTATCAACGATAATATCAACCAATTTATTTTCAATTTCACGGCGAATAAGATTTCTCAATTCTCTGGCTCCTCGTTTTCCGCCGTCACATTTTTCAGCTAAATAATCGCAAAGGTCGGTTTTATAGTTAAAGTCTATAAGTTTCTCCTTTAACGCTTCCTTTAATTCCTTAAGCATTAAGTCGGCAATTTTTGAAAGAGACTGCTTTGAAAGCGGTGAAAATACTACTATTTCATCCACGCGGGCAATAAATTCGGGTCTTAAAAAGCCTTCAAGCGCCTTTAACGCCTTATCTTTAGAAGCATCCGCCTGTGTTTTACCAAAGCCTAAAAGATTTTCCTTGTTATCACTGCCCGCATTTGAGGTCATAACGATAACAGTGTTTTCAAAATTAACCGTTCTGCCTTGCGCATCAGTCACTCTGCCATCATCCAAAATTTGTAAAAGCACATTTAAAACGTCAGGATGTGCCTTTTCAATTTCATCAAAAAGCACTACTGAATACGGTTTTCTTCTAACCTTTTCGGTCAACTGACCCGCCTCATCGTAACCAACATATCCGGGAGGCGCTCCTATTATTCTTGATACGGAATGTTTTTCCATAAATTCCGACATATCAAGACGGATAAGGGTTTCGGGTGTATTAAATAACTGTTCAGATAACACCTTAACAAGTTCTGTTTTACCAACACCTGTAGGTCCTACAAATATAAATGATGCAGGACGGTGGATTTTACTTGTTTGCACCCTTGAGCGCTTAACGGCACTTGCAACCAATTTTGTAGCTTCCTCTTGACCGATAATTTTTTCATTCAAGGCATCCTCAAGCGTTGCTAACTTTTTAAGGTCGCTTTCCTGAATTTTAGTTGCGGGAATACCTGTCCACAATTCAATTACCTTTGCAATATCCATATCGGTAACAGGTCTTGCCGCCGCCTTTTCACACAGAGCATCAGCTTGGTCTTTATATTTTTGCAAATCTGACTTTAAAAGCGCCTGCTTTTCATAATCGGGATTTTCGACCTCTTGTTCCAATTCTTCTAACTTAATAGTCAAATCGGCAACCTTCTTATTTGCTACATACAGTTCGTCAACCGCCTTGTTAGCAAGACTCGCACAAGCGCAAGCTTCATCTAAAAGGTCTATCGCCTTATCGGGCAGATAACGGTCGGTCACATATCTTTCGGACAAAATAACCGCCTTTTTAACGATATTGTCCGGAATAATTACATTATGAAATCCCTCGTAATAACCTTTAACCCCCATTAAAATCTCTTCAGATTCACTTAAAGAAGGTTCTTCAATAGTAACGGGTTGGAAACGGCGTTCAAGCGCCGCATCCTTTTCAATATATTTGCGGTATTCCTTAAAGGTAGTAGCGCCGATAACCTGAATTTCTCCTCTTGAAAGCGCAGGCTTTAAAATATTTGCGGCATTCATTGAGCCTTCGGCCGAATCCCCCGCGCCTACAAGATTGTGAATTTCATCAATAAATAAAATAACGTTTCCAGCCTCTTTAATTTCGCTCACAAGACCTTTCACTCGGCTTTCAAATTGTCCTCTGAACTGTGTTCCCGCAACAAGACCTGTTAAATCAAGCAGATAAATTTCCTTATCTAAAAGTCTTGCGGGCGCATTACCTTCGGCTATTTTCATTGCTAAACCTTCAGCAATTGCAGTTTTTCCAACACCGGGTTCACCTATTAAGCAAGGGTTATTTTTAGAACGGCGCGATAAAATTTGAATGGTGCGGTAAAGTTCCTTTTCTCTTCCTACAATAATATCTATCTTGCCTGTTCTTGCCTTTTCGGTTAAATTGGTGCAATACTGCTCCATAAACTTACGGCGTTTATTTTTAGGTTTTTCGTTTTTCTTTTGGTCGTCTTCCTTTTTTTCTTGGTTTACAGCGCCACCCATATTGCCGAAAATTTTATTTAAAAACGGCATAGCAGGGGCAGTGCCTAAATCAAAGGTTTCATCATTAAGTTCACCATCGCCGATGTCACCGTCTAAGGACATAATATCCATAAACTGTTCGCTCATTTGCTCAATATCGTCATCAGATATGTTTAGTTTCTTAAGCATATCGTCAACCGGCTTTATACCCAATTCTTTAGCGCAAACAAGGCATAGACCGTTTGGCTCGGCATTTGGGTTTGAAATGTCCGAAACGAAAACCACCGCCGGACGCTTATTGCATTTGGAACAAAGTTTCATTTTTAAAAAGTCTCCTAAAATTTGATTACATTCGCTAATAATTTAAAAATATAAGTTTTTTCAATATTTTCATTATTGAAAATCCAAATACCGTTTTCGGTAAATGAAATAATCACATAAACTGCGCTACAGAAAATCCAAGCAATTATAAGGCCTTTAACAACACCTAATACACCGCCTAAAAGCTTATTTACCTTTCCGATAAGGCTAAAACTGAATAGCTTATTTACTATCCTTGCAAGGAATTTTACAACTACCAATAACACTATCATAAGTATTACCGTATAAAGTGTTTTTAAAATACTGACAGCCATAGGTTTTATTGTTTTTTGCGAAACATTTCTAACTATATCTACCGCGCTGTCGCCTACATTGTTACTGATGTCATTGGTTATTTCCTGCTTATTAACACCGAATTTTTCGGCATTATTTTTTATGAATTTCGGTAAAGCGTTCCAGGTGTTTTCGGCAGTAGTATCGGTCACATTTTGAGCGGTTTCTTCTACAGAAGAAATAATTGCGGGTTCAATTGCTTTATTATATGTAAGCTCGGATAATGCACTGCTTAATGTGAGCGAGAGCATTACCGCTGCAATAAAGCCAACAACCTCAACCGCAACCCGCACAAAACCGCGTTTTGCAGAAATCAATGCCATTAAAATTATAATAGCAATTACAGCCAAGTCAAGTATATAATTCATAAAAACACCCCTATTTAATTTTAATTGAAACTATTGTGTTGTCTGTAACAGCTGCCACCCTGTTTTGACCGTTAACAGTTATTCTTTGCACGCCAAAACCGACAGTTGCCAATCCCAAAATCTTACCCTCTTTATCAATTACATACAAATCAGTATTTGAAAGACAGTAAAAGTTGTTACCCTTAAAAGTTATATCGGTTATTATACCCTTAAATTCTATTTCAGCTTTTTTTCTTCCTCTTTTTGAAAAAAAGACAATACGATTATCTGTTTTATCGCTTTCGCGGTTAAAAACCAAAACACTACCCGAAGGAGAGTTTCTTTGGATATTTGCAGTATACTCATTAGTGTACTCAGTAACATTTTTACCTCGCCACGAGATATAGTTATATGAATTTTCGCTTAAAACTGAAAAGCCGCCCGCCAAACTACTCTCAATGCTATAAACTATTGTATTTTCAAATTCTTTAGTGTATTCCGCATTGGCAGATTTAAAATTAAGTATGCTCACCTTTGAATTATAACCGCCGACCTTGGAAGACAGTGTAGAAACCGCAATCTTTTTACCGTTTTTGGAAACGGCGACATTATTTATCATTTCATTGGCAGAAAACCACTGATATTCAAGCTTGCCGTTTTTCTTATAAACATTAACCTCACAAGCATACTTGCTTGAATTTGAAATTAAAGCATAAGTTCCGTTATCACTTATTGAAGCATTTAAAATTTCAAACTTATAGTCCTCACTAAACTGTAAACCGTTAAGATTGAATATACTTAGTTTGCTTTTTCCCTGGTCAAATATTAATGCACGGGTTTTGCTTGTTTTTAAAACAGGATTTTCATAACCGTGTTCATAAGAGTATATTACCTTACCCGAATTTGAAACAGCGTTTAACCTTTTGTCTGTCAAAACATAATAATACGAGCCTTCAGATATAACATTAACGGTATCATTACTATCTAACTCAATAGGATATTTGCCTGTACCTAAAGTGGCAAAACTGTTTGACAATGTTTCAAAAACACCGGCGGGCATAATAAGCTCACAAATCACAAAAACCACAGCTAATATACAAGCCGTGTATGTTAACAGTTTAATTTTTCGTTTTTGTTCTAACCTTTTGCCCTTTACAACCTTCATTCCTTGCGGTTTTTGGGCATTTTGCGGTCTCATTTCAATATTAGTAACACTTTCCCTATTCTTCACCTTGTTTTTCTTAAACCTTGGTGCAGATTTAAGGGCGCCCCTCTTTTTTCGTTTGTATTCAGCCATTATATCACCTTTAATAATGTACTTTTTCTAAAAATAATCCTTGTGGCGGTGCGGTTATACCGGCTTTATCCCTCATTTTAGAATTGAGAATTTCGGGTATATCCTTTTGGTTTATTCGTCCGTCCGAAACTGCAACAGCAGTACCGACAATAATCCGCACCATATTATATAAAAATCCGTCAGCGCTTACAGTTAAAACAATATCATCATTTTTTCTTTCAAAATAACATTCACTAACCGTTCTTACTGTATCGTCAACCGTTCTGCCCGAAGAAGAAAAAGCAAAAAAATCGTGCGTTCCGATAATTTTCTTACCAAATTCATTCATTTTATCTATATCAAGAGGTCTTTCAATCTGCCAGGAATAACGCGATTTAAACGGGTCCTTGTTTGAACTGTTATAAATATAGTAACGGTAGGTTTTACCCTTTGCGTTATACCTTACGTGAAAATCATTTGGAATTTGTTTGCAGTCAAGTACCGCGATATCGGGCGGTAAAAGTGAATTTAACCCCCTTACAAAAGCGGTTTCGGGAATATTTTCATCACAGTCTATATGGCAGGTAAACTGCCTTGCGTGAACCCCCGCGTCAGTTCTGGAAGTTCCGACAACTTCATGAGCTTTACCGAGCATTTTATTAACCGCCTCACAAAGCACTTGCTGTACTGTTACGGCGTTTTTTTGCACCTGCCAACCGTGATAATCGGTGCCGTCATAAGCGATGGTCAGTAAAACTCGCTTCACTTGTCTCACCTCTTAAAGAAAAATATTGATTAAAATAATTGCAACACAAAAACAAACTGTAATAAAAATACAAATATAATCGGTAGCACCCGTTTTCAACTGTTTCATACGGGTTTTACCCTCTCCACCGTTATAGCAACGGCATTCCATAGCCTCGGCTAATTCGTATGCCCGTCTTACTGATGAGATTAAAAGCGGAATTAAAATAGGTATAAGCGCTTTTGCTCTTTGCTTAATACTACCTGTTTCAAAATCTGCTCCCCTTGCTTTTTGAGCATTCATAATTTTTTCTGCCTCTTCAATTAAAGTAGGTATAAAACGAAGAGCAATAGTCATCATCATTGCAAGGGTATGCACCGCGCTTTTAAGACCTATAAACCTTAATGGACTTAAAAGCTTTTCCAAAGCATCGGTTAAATCGTTAGGGGTTGTAGTATAAGTCAAAACCGAACTTACAAAAATAAGCAAAACAATTCTTGAAGCCATAAATACCGCTCTGGAAACGCCCACGTTTGTCACCGAAAGTTTCCAAATGCTGAAAAGAACGGTTGCATTACCGTCATTATAAAACAAATTTATTAAAGCAGTAAAAACAAGCACCGGTAAAATAGCCTTTAAATTCTTTAAGAACATTTTTACAGGCACTCGGCTTGCAAACAGAACTACAAAGGTAAATACCGCCGATAAAGCCAATGCCAAGGCATTTTCAGATATAAAAATAAAAACGATTAAAAGAATGAGTAGAACTATTTTAACCCTTGGGTCTATACGGTGTATGGGTGATTTTGCAGAGTAATACTGCCCAAAAGTAATATCTTTAAGCATTTTCATTACCTGCCTTTATCTTTTTAAGGGCATCAACCGCCTGCTCTACTGTGAAAACATCACTCGGCACATTAACTCCCATTTGTCTCAATTGGTCAAAAACCCTTGTAACAATCGGTACATTTAAACCAATTTCACGAAGTTCTTCGCCTCGTTTAAAGATATTTTCCGTTTTATCAAACATAACCAACTCACCTTTTGATAAAACAAGCAATTTTTGGGTGAGGTATGCCATATCTTCCATACTGTGTGAAATTATAATAACCGTAGCACCAAAAGTTTTTTGATACTGCTTAATGATTTCCATTATATCGGCTCTGCCCTTTGGGTCAAGCCCTGCGGTAGGCTCATCAAATATAATGATTTCCGGGCGCATTGCCATAACACCTGCAATAGCAACTCTACGCTTTTCCCCACCCGACAAATCAAAGGGCGACTTTTCTAAATACTCGTCCTTAATACCGATAATTTTACATATTTGTCTAACCCTTTTATCTAACTCTTCACCTTTTAAACCCATATTTTTAGGACCAAAAGCGATATCGTTATAAACCGTTTCCTCAAATAACTGGTATTCGGGATACTGAAACACAAGGCCGACTTTAGAGCGGATTTTTCGTATTTCCTTTGGGTTCTCCCAAATATTTTTTTCCTCTAATAAAACCTCACCCTCGCTTGGCTTTAAAAGTCCGTTCAAGTGAGAAACCAAGGTCGATTTGCCGGAACCCGTATGGCCGATAATACCTACAATTTCACCTTTTTCAATAGTGAAATTTATATTGCTTATAGCATCATTTATAAATGGTGTATTTCCGCCATAGGTATAGCTTAACGCCTTTACCTTTAAAATTGACAATTACTTTTCCTCCAAATGAAGCGCATTTTTGATATTTTGTGCTGCTTCTTTTATAGAAATAACATCTGTTGTTGTTGAAAAGCCGTTTTGGCTTAATTCGTATAATAATTCGGTGGTTTGCGGTACGTCAAGACCAACCGCTTTAAGTTGTTTCACATTTTTAAATATTTCTTTAGGCTTACCGTCAAAAATTATAACCCCATCATTCATAACTATCACTCGGTCGGCATTTTCGGCCTCCTCCATATAGTGAGTTATAAGCACAACGGTAATACCTTTTTCTTTGTTTAGGCTAATGATTGTATCAACAATCTCGGCTCTGCCTTTAGGGTCAAGCATAGCGGTAGGCTCGTCCAGAATAAGACAATCAGGACGCAAAGCTATCATTCCCGCAACAGCAATTCTCTGCTTTTGTCCGCCCGAAAGGTGATGCGGTGTTGAATTTTTAAATTCATACATACCGACCGACTTTAAAGCCTCATCCACTCGCTTGCGAATTTCCTGAGGCTCAAGTCCTAAATTTTCGGGACCGAAAGCCACGTCTTCTTCTACAATCGAAGATATTAACTGATTATCGGGGTTTTGGAAAACCATACCCACCTTGCGCTTAACCTCTATTTCGGTTTCTTCTGCCTTGGTGTTGATTCCATCAACCAAAATATCGCCAGCCGATGGCTTCAACAAACCGTTCATCATTTTAGCCAAGGTTGATTTTCCCGAACCGTTATGTCCCAAAATTACCGTAAAACTTCCGCGCTTAATATCTAAAGACACATTGTTAACGGCAGTATGTGTTAAATTTTCGTCACTGTATTCATAAGATACATTTTTTATTTCGATTATATTATCCATTATACTTTGTCCAAACAGTTGTATTTCCGCAAGGCATACTGATTCCCTTTGCGGTTATCGGAAGACCGATTTCATCGGTATAAACCAAACCCTCGCGGTCTTTTACTACATAATTTTTTACCATATAATTTAAAATGGTTGGCGAAAGACCGCCTGTATAAGAATTCAAAAAGAAAAATACCGCATTATCGGATAATAATTTTCCCGTTTCGGTCAATAATTCGGTAAGTTGCTGTTCCAACTTCCAAACCTCACCGTTAGGACCTCTGCCGTACGATGGCGGGTCCATAATTATAGCATCGTATTTTTTGCCTCGGCGAATTTCCCTTTTAACAAACTTCAGGCAATCGTCAACAAGCCAACGAACCTTGCCGTCTGCCAAACCGCTGGCGTTTGCATTTTCCTTTGCCCACTGCACCATACCTTTAGAAGCATCAACGTGGGTAACGTTAGCGCCAGCCGAAAGGCAGGCAACCGTTGCGCCTCCTGTATAAGCAAAAAGATTTAAAACCGAAATTTCACGGTTTTCTTTTTTTATAAGTTCTTTGGCAAGCCGCCAATTTACCGCCTGTTCAGGGAAAAGGCCCGTATGCTTAAAGCCCATTGGCTTTAGTCTAAAGGTTAAATCATCATACTTTATACTCCAAACATCAGGCACGCTTTTTAATTTTTCCCAATATCCTCCGCCCGAATTTGAACGGTGATAAATTGCATTGGCATTATACCAACGCTTGTCCTCACGCTTACCGGACCAAATAACCTGTGGGTCAGGACGGATTAAAATTATATCGCCCCATCGTTCAAGTCTCTCACCCGAATCAGCATCTATAAGCTCATAATCCTTAAAGCCTTCTACTGTTCTCATTTTATCTCCTTAAAAGATAGACTGTTGTGTATCATTTGTAGCAATTCCCAAATGGTCATAAGCTAATTTTGTAACACATCTTCCTCTTGCGGTTCTTGTTAAAAAGCCTATCTGCATTAAATATGGCTCGTAAACATCCTCTATAGTAACCGCTTCTTCGCCTAAAGCCGCCGCCAAGGTATCAAGACCTACCGGGCCGCCGCCATAGTTTGTAATAATGGTTGAAAGCATCTTGCGGTCAAAATCATCAAGACCTAATTCGTCTATTTCAAACCTTGCCAATGCCGAACGGGCTACCTCTTCAGTAATAACCCCGTTATACTCAATTTGCGCTATGTCGCGCACTCTGCGAAGAAGTCTGTTGGCAATACGGGGCGTACCTCTCGAGCGGGAAGCAATTTCCAAAGCGCCGTCATTTTCAATGGGTATTCCTAAAATTCCTGCCGAACGTGTGACGATTTGCGCCAACTGTTCGGGAGTGTATAATTCAAGTCTTAATAAAACACCGAAACGGTCACGCAAAGGGGCTGTTAACTGACCAGAACGGGTAGTCGCGCCAACCAAAGTAAAGTGAGGCACGTCAAGTCTTATTGACCTTGCCGAAGGACCTTTGCCTAAAATAATATCAAGCGAAAAATCCTCCATAGCGGGATACAATATCTCCTCAACATTACGGGATAGGCGGTGTATTTCATCAATAAAAAGTACATCACCCTCATTAAGAGAGGTTAAAATTGCAACCAAATCTCCCTGCTTTTCAATCGCAGGACCCGAAGTTACGCGAAGATTAACTCCCATTTCTTTTGCTATAATTCCCGAAAGGGTGGTTTTACCAAGTCCGGGAGGTCCGTACAAAAGGGTATGGTCAAGCGGTTCTTTTCGCATTAAAGCCGCTTTTATATAAATATTCAGATTTTCCTTAGCTTTATCCTGACCGATGTATTCACTCAATGTTTTAGGACGAAGGGATAATTCACCGTCATCCTCGGCAAAACTGTAATCGGGCGATACTATTCGGTTTTCAAAATCCATTTCTTGTTCAATCATTTTTTATATCCCCCTTGCGAGAGTTTTTAATGCTTGTTTTATAAGTTCATCGGTAGGAAGTGAAATATCCAACTTTCCAACTGCCAGTGAAGCTTCACTTTGAGTGTATCCCAATGATACCAAAGCTGCTACTGCTTCTTTAGTGTTGGTATTAAGTGTTGCATTACCGACTGCCTTTACTTCAAGTGTGTCACCCGAAGCAATACTGCCAACCTTGTCCTTCAATTCAAGCACAATTCTTTGCGCCAATTTAATTCCAACACCGCTCGCCGCAGTCAGCGCCTTAGGGTCGTTACTCGCAATATAAAGAGTTAGTTGGCTTGCCGTGAATTCCGAAAGAAGCGCTAAACCGATTTTAGCGCCAACACCGTTAACCGAGGTTATAAGCTTGAAAGCATCTAATTCCTCACTGCTTTCAAAGCCGTATAAATCCATCGCATCCTCGCGCACAACCATATAGGTGTGTAAAAACACTTCCTCACCCTTTTTCGGTAGATTATAAAGTGTATTTTTAGTAACAAAGCATTTAAAGCCAACGCCGCCGCATTCAACAACAACTACAGCATTATCGGTATAAATCAATTTTCCTCTTAAAGATGCTATCATTTATTTCACCTCAAAATCGAATCGGAATAATGTCCGTGACAGATGGCTAACGCCAAAGCGTCAGCAGTATCGTCCGGTTTTGGAACTGCCTTTAAATTTAAAAAGCTTTTAACCATTTCCATTACCTGATGCTTTTCAGCTCTGCCGTAGCCGGTTATGGCCTGTTTCACCTGAAGCGGTGTGTACTGATTTACCTTTACACCTCTTTGGTGAGCCGCTAAAACAATGACACCTCTCGCTTGAGCCACATCTATAGCGGTTGTTGTGTTTGTGTTGAAATAAAGTTTTTCTATTGCCAATTCCTGCGGTTTATATTTATCGATAATTTCAAGCATATCGTTATATATGACATTTAACCTTTCCTCAAACGGCGTATTAGCCTTGGTGGTAATAGCGCCGAAGCCCACCGTAGAAAAACGGTTTTTATCATAATCTACAACCCCATATCCCACTATCGCGTAACCGGGGTCAATGCCCAAAATTCTCATATTTTCACCCACTTTTCAAAGCAAAAACAATAATTCATAATATTATATCATATTTATATTAAATCAGCAATAGTTTTTTAAAACTTAAAGTCTATAAATTTATCTTGACTTTTTATATGTTTTAATATAAAGTTATACTGTTAACTTAATATGTCGTTTTTCGACAAAGCATCTTGTGTAGAGTGCTGTTTCAGATTTTATGCCGTAGTTTCCGTAGGCTGACGAGAAAACTATGAAAAACCCTTTGTTCAGGGCATATTACGAGGAAATGGCGGGTATCGAGCAAGATTGATATCAAAAAATGTGGCTCTATCATTTTTTAGTATCGAAAAAATTATTCTTGTTTCGACACTTGGGTGTTGAACAAAGGGGGATGCTTTTTATGCAAAAAGAAAATATTATAAAACTTCAAAACATTTCAGTCGCTTTTGACGGGGAACAGATTTTGAACTCATTAAACCTTGAAATAAAGGACAAGGAGTTTATAACCCTTTTAGGTCCCTCGGGTTGCGGTAAAACTACAACCTTGCGTTTAATAGCAGGATTTTTAGAACCCGATAGCGGCGATGTTATTTTTGAGGGTGAAAAAATCAATGGTGTTCCTGCTTACAGACGACAGGTTAACACCATTTTTCAGCGTTATGCCCTTTTTCCGCATTTAAACGTTTACGAAAACGTAGCATTCGGACTGAGAGTTCAGAAAATGCCCGAAAAGGAAATTCGCCAAAAGGTAGAAGAAATGCTCAAGCTTGTAAACCTTACAGGCTTTGAAAAGCGTAACATAGCAACACTTTCGGGTGGACAGCAACAACGTGTGGCAATCGCTCGCGCTATTGCAAATCACCCAAAAGTGTTGTTGCTTGACGAACCTTTGGCCGCACTGGACCTAAAGCTTCGCAAGGATATGCAAAAAGAACTTAAAAAGATACAAGAACAACTGGGGATTACCTTTATTTTCGTAACCCACGACCAAGAGGAAGCCCTTACTATGTCTGACCGTGTGGTTGTTATGGATAAGGGCGTAATCCAACAGGTTGGAACACCCCAAGATATCTATAACGAGCCTCAAAATGCCTTTGTTGCTGACTTTATTGGTGAATCTAATATTGTTGACGGCGTAATGCTCAAGGATTATTATGTAGAATTTTCGGGCGCTAAATTTGAATGTTTGGATAAAGGCTTCCAGGCAAATGAAAATGTAGATGTTGTTGTAAGACCTGAAGATGTTGACATTGTACCGGTTGAAAAAGGTATGCTTAAAGGCACTGTAACTTCGGTTTCATTTCTTGGTGTTCACTATGAAATTATTGTTGATATCGGCGGTTTTAAATGGATGATTCAGACTACTGACGAACATTTTGTAGACCAAAAGGTAGGTCTATATATTGAACCTGATGATATTCACATTATGAAAAAGTCAGAATATTCGGGACTTTACGGCGACTACTCCTCCTACAGTGAAGAACTTGACCATTTGAGCGACACCGAGGAGGTAGAAGAGTGAACAAGAAAAGCTTTGGTAAAAGGTATGTAGCCTATCCTTATGCAGTTTGGTCAGCCATATTCATTGTAGTTCCGCTTTTGATTATGTTTTATTTTGCATTAACCGATGCAAACGGCGTATTCACATTAAGCAATATTATGTCACTGGGCAGATATAAAAAAGCCTTTGCTATTTCAATTGTTTATGCGGCGATTTCAACTGTAATCACCCTTTTGCTTGCCTACCCTATGGCATATTTTATGACCAAACTTAAAATAAGCTCACAAAGAATGATTATGCTTATTGTAATGCTTCCTATGTGGACTAACTTCCTTATCCGCACATATTCCTGGATTTCTATTTTAGCAAACACCGGTATTATAAATACCCTTTTAGGCAAGTTAGGAATTGGTCCTTTAAAACTCATCAACACCCCGGGTGCTGTAATTCTGGGTATGGTTTACGATTTTATACCCTATATGATTTTGCCGATTTATTCGGTAATGAGCAAAATTGACAATTCCCTTTTGGAAGCAAGCGAGGATTTAGGCTCCAACGCGTTTAATAAATTTAAAAGGGTTATATTTCCTTTAAGCCGTCCCGGTGTTATTTCTGGTATTACGATGGTATTCGTACCAAGTGTAAGCACATTTTACATTTCTCAAAAGCTCGGCGGTAATAAAACAATGCTTGTCGGAGATACGATTGAATATTTCTTCAATTTAGGCCCCGATTATTACAATATCGCATCGGCAATATCACTTGTGCTTATGGTTCTTATTATGATAAGCCTGCTTATTATGAATAAGTACTCCGATGATGACGGAGGTGTTATAATATGAAAACTCTTTCCCGTCTTTATATAGCGCTTATATTATTCTTTCTGTATGCACCGCTTGCGGTTATGATAGTCTTTTCATTTAATTCATCTTCAAGCGTGTGGGTTTTTGAAGGATTTTCGGCAGAATGGTATTTGGGACTTATATCTGATACTACAATGCTGACCGCACTTGAACACACCTTGATTATTGCGGTACTTTCGGCTTTGATTTCTACCGTTTTAGGCACTGCTGCGGCGGTTGGAATTATGGCGCTTAGAAACAAAGTTGCCAAAAAGCTTATTATGGGCGCTACTAATATTCCTATGATGAATGCCGACATTGTAACCGGTATTTCGTTAATGCTTTTATTCGTGTTTTTAGGCAAAATTTTAGGTCTTGGCGAATCTTTAGGTTTTTTAACCGTGCTTATAGCACATATCACATTTAACCTGCCTTATGTAATACTTTCTGTTTTACCAAAATTAAAGCAGACAGACGCCAGCTTACACGAAGCGGCATTAGACCTTGGCTGCACTCCTGTTAAGGCTTTTTTCAAGGTTATTTTACCCTCAATTTCAACCGGAATTGTTACAGGTTTGATTATGGCTTTTACATTATCTCTTGATGATTTTGTAATCAGTTATTTCACCTGCGGTAAGTACCAAACACTTCCAATCGTTATTTACAATATGACCAAAAAATCGGTAACACCCGATACTTATGCGCTTTCCACCCTTATTTTTATTGTGATTTTTATGCTTTTAATCCTTTACAATATGCTTCAAAGCAAGGCGGAAAAACAAGCGCTTAAAAGGAGGGTGTAATTTATGAAAAAAATTATTACTCTTTTTTTAAGTTTCGCTTTAATCCTTGGTCTTTGCGGTTGCGAATACACCTATCACTATTTCGACCTTGATTTAAGAGGAGAATACAATAAAGATTTATCCGGCACATCTCTTACCGTTTATAACTGGGGTGAATATATTTCAGACGGTAGCGGGGATACAATTAATGTTAACCGCGAGTTTGAAAGAATCACCGGTATCAAGGTTAACTATCTAACCTTTGAAAGCAACGAAACCATGTATTCCCAAATCAAAAACGGAGGTGTTTCTTACGATATTATAATTCCGTCAGACTATATGGTGGAGCGCCTTATAAAAGAAAATGAACTTTTGAAGATTGATACCAATAGCCTTTCAAATTATGATTTGATTGATGAAAAATACAAAAACATTTTCTTTGATAAACAAAACGAATACAGCGTTCCTTATAACGTTGGAATGGTTGGTGTCATTTACAACAAAAAGCATACCGGCAGCAATATAGAACATTCATGGAATGTTTTGTGGGATAAAAAGTATAAGGATATGACCCTTAACTTTAATAATCCGCGCGATGCTTTTATGACTGCACAAATGCTTTTAGGTCAAGACCTTAATTCCACCGATAAAAAGGATTGGGATAAAGCTGCAGATATTTTGAAAAAAGGCAAAGACAATCTTCAATCCTATGTTATGGATGAGGTTTACGGCAAAATGGAAACAGGTGAGGCTTCTATTGCGCCTTACTATGCAGGTGACTTTCTTACTATGTATGAAACTAATCCCGACCTTGCGTTTTTCTATCCAAAAGAAGGCACAAATATTTTTATAGACTCAATTTGCATACCTAAATCGGCTAAAAATTATGAAGCCGCAATGATGTATATAAACTTCTTGTTAGAGCCGCAAATTGCCACTGCAAATGCCGAATATATCGGCTATGCTTCACCTAATACTTCGGTAATTAACAACCCCGATTATTACTACTATCAAAACGAGATTTTATATCCGAAAGCCGAAGATATGCCAAAGGTTCAGTATTACAAGGATATTGATGATGATATTCGTATGTATTACGAAATGCTTTGGTGCGATGTTAAATTATATTAAAAAAATGCAGACACTCAAGTGTCTGCATTTTTTTAGTCTTTACTGAAATCCTCTAAAATAAGTCCTTCATTTTTTTCAAGCGCCCAGTTAATATTCCATTCGCTTGTGAAAATCAAAATATTATTGTTTTTAAAATCCTGAACCCATTTGGTATCTGAAGTGAGGTTTAATTTTTTAATATCAATATCCTTATTTTTAACCCAACGAATGTAAGAGTATGGCAGGTCGTTTCTTATAACGTCAACATTATACTCATTTTTAAGGCGATGTTCTAATACCTCAAACTGCAATACACCTACAACTCCCACAATTACGCGTTCCATACCGGTATTAGGCTCGTGGAAAATCTGTATCGCACCCTCTTGAGCAATCTGTTCAACGCCCTTTACAAACTGCTTACGCTTTAGACTGTCCTTTTGCTCTATCATTGAAAAATGTTCGGGCGCAAAGGTAGGAATACCCTCAAACTGCACCTTATTTTTAGCCGAGCAAACAGTGTCGCCGATTGAAAAAATACCGGGGTCAAACACACCGATTATATCTCCTGCATAAGCCTCATTTATAATTTGTCTTTCCTCTGCCATCATCTGTTGCGGTTGTGAAAGACGCACCGGCTTGCCCGCTTGAACGTGGAAATAATCGGCTCCGCGTTCAAATTTGCCCGAGCAAATACGGAAAAATGTTATTCTGTCCCGGTGGTTTTTATTCATATTCGCCTGAATTTTAAAAGCAAATGCAGAAAAAGTATCATCAAACGGAGATACCATACTATCACCCGATTTTCTGGGCAAGGGTGACGTGGTCATTTTAAGGAAGTTTTCCAAAAACGGTTCTACACCAAAGTTAGTAAGCGCCGAGCCAAAGAAAACAGGTGTTAACTCACCTTTTTGAACCTTTTCTAAATCAAATTCATAACTTGCACCGTCCAAAAGTTCAATTTGGTCAACAAGTTCCGCCCTTTGATATTCGCCTATTAACTCATCAAGCTTCTCTATATCGGTTATATCGCAAGGAGTGGGTTTTATTCTGTCCCTGCCGCGATGCATATCACTAAAGGATAAAATTTCCCTTTTATCTCTGTCAAATACACCTTTAAAACTAACACCGCAACCGATTGGCCAGTTTACAGGATAGGTGCCAATGCCGAATTCTTTTTCAAGTTGGTCTAAAAGTTCAAACGGGTCGCGAGCTTCTCTGTCCAACTTGTTTATGAAGGTGAAAATCGGTATATGGCGCATAGCGCAAACCTTGAAAAGCTTTCTTGTTTGTGCCTCTATACCCTTTGCCGCGTCAATTACCATTACAACACTGTCGGCTGCCATAAGAGTTCTGTATGTGTCCTCCGAAAAGTCCTGGTGACCGGGAGTATCAAGAATATTTATGCAATATCCGTCATACTCAAACTGCATAACCGAAGAGGTAATCGAAATACCGCGTTGCTTTTCCAATTCCATCCAGTCGCTTACTGCGTGCTTTGAATTGGCTTTACCTTTAACAGAGCCTGCTGTTTGTATCGCACCGCCGTAAAGCAAAAACTTTTCAGTCAAGGTTGTTTTACCGGCATCAGGGTGAGAAATTATCGCAAAGGTTCTTCGCCTTGCGACTTCGCGTTCTAATTCAGTCACAAAAAATTCTCCTTAATTTCATATAACTAAAATATATTACCACAAATACCATATTTTATCAAGAATATCTTTAGATTTCTTGACAAACAGTATTTAGTATTATAAAATAACCATATATTGTTTTGGAGGTCTTTTAATATGGCAATTTTAGTTACCGGAGGTGCCGGTTACATCGGTAGCCACACCTGTATTGAAATGCAAAATGCAGGATATGAAGTAGTTGTTATTGATAATCTTGATAACAGCAGCGAAGAATCTTTAGTAAGAGTTGAAAAAATCACAGGAAAGCCTGTTAAATTTTATAAAGAAGATGTTAGAGATAAGGATGCCCTTCGTAAAATATTCAAGGAAAACGATATTGAGGCTGTAATACACTTTGCAGGACTTAAAGCAGTTGGCGAATCGGTTAGAGAACCGATTATGTATTATGATAATAATCTTATCAGCACAATAAATTTACTTGAGATTATGAACGAAGTAGGCGTTAAAAAGATAGTATTTTCTTCTTCTGCTACCGTTTACGGCGTTGCAACCGAAATGCCTTTAGTAGAAGGTATGCCTTTAGGAGCAATAAACCCTTACGGCAGGACAAAATACTTTATTGAAGAAATTTTAAGAGACCTTTATGTTGCTGATAATAGTTGGTGTATAGCACTTCTTCGCTATTTCAACCCAATCGGCGCTCACAAAAGCGGAACTATAGGTGAAGACCCCAAAGGTATTCCAAATAATTTAATGCCTTATATTTCACAGGTTGCAGTTGGCAAACTCGAAAAATTACATGTATTCGGTAACGATTATAATACGGTTGACGGTACGGGTGTTAGAGATTATATTCACGTTGTAGACCTTGCAATCGGTCACGTTAAAGCGGTTGACTGGGCGCTTAAAAACAACTCTTGCGAAGCCTTTAACCTTGGCACAGGCAACGGTACAAGCGTATTGCAATTGCGCGATGCTTTCCAAAAAGCAAGCGGTATTGATGTGCCTTATGTTATTGACCCTCGCCGTCCCGGTGACCCGGACGAAGTTTACGCAAATGCCGAAAAGGCAAAAACCGTACTTGGTTGGACCGCAAAATACGGCATTGCCGAAATGTGTGAAGACACTTGGCGTTGGCAAAAAAACAACCCTAAAGGATACGAAAAATAAAACATAAGGGCGATTTTATCGCCCTTTAAATATCTGCCCGTGGCGCAACTGGATAACGCAACAGATTCCGATTCTGGAGATTGGGGGTTCAAATCCCTTCGGGCAGGCCAAAAAAGAGACACCCTTATGGTGTCTCTTTTTTATCACTTTATCCTTACCAAAGTACATAAAGTATCATTATTGTAAATACCAACCGTATGCGAACCACATTCCTTTTTATATTTTACAACCGCGCTGTCTCCTAGTTTTAGCGGTTGCTTATAAAGTATGCGGATTTCACTTACAGTTTGCAAATCATCCATTAAATCCAAAGCATAATCTAAATAATATGTGTTGTGAATGTGGTTGTTAAAATCAATATCGGTTTTTCTGATTTTTAAAGGGCTTTCGGTATCATAACCGCAAGGCTCTTTAATTTTTGTGAAATCATATTCATTTTGTAATTCACTTTCGGGATGATATTTTTCCATCATTTCAGGTGTGACTTTTACAAGACTTTTATTGTTGAAATCCTGTAAAACCAATCTTTCACAAGCGGTTATATAAACCATAGAAGAAGCATCTTTTACTATAAATTCACGCCTTGTTATAAGCTCTGCCTTTTTATTAACCGCAAATGTATCAATATATAATTCTTTAGTATAATCAGGCAACTCATTGATTTTAATATTCCATTCAACCAATACCCAAGAAACACCTTTTAAGGCGCTTTCTATCAGATTATCCCCTACCGATGCCGAATGCTTTGCGCCCATATTCTCAATTATGCCGATAATACTGTTCAAAGCTAATTTGCCGTTTTTATCGTATTCGTTAATCTTAGGCTCATAAATCTTACTGAATTTCATTTTGTTCCTCTATTCTGTATTCTTCACTACTGCATACAGTCAGCATACAATCGTTTAATACAAAGGTTTTAAACATCTGCGGCATTTCCAAAACATTAAAGGTATTAAGCCCGCCCGACAGTCCTGACCCTTTATACTTTAAATAGGCTTCCTTTTTGGTCCAGATTTCAAAAAACCGATTATCGCTATCGGATTCTAAAATATATTCCCGCTCTGCTTGGGTAAACCGCCTTGCCACCCTTAAATCAGGCTTTCGCAAAGTTTCGGCGTCAATACCAACCTCTGCCTTTCCTATTGCCACTGCTTTAAAATCACCCGCATGCGTAATATTAAAATAAATCTCGCCGTTTTCAATATATGGCTTGCCGTGTGGGGTTTTGAATATATTAACTTTTTTGTTTAATTTTTGTTTCACAAACTCATAAGGGTCTCTTTGAGCCTTCAAAATATATATGATATTCATAAAGTTATTATAATATATATAACATAAATTTGCAATATTATAAAAAACACTTGACAAAACATACTGTTTGGTGGGATAATGTAATGGATAATATGGGTGTATCCTATTTTTTGGTGATGTAAATGCGTGTTATTACGGGAAGTGCAAGAGGAAAACGCCTTGTAGCACCCCAAGGAAACGATGTCAGACCTACCTCAGATAAGGTTAAGGAAGCATTGTTCAGCGCCCTGCAATTTGACATTGAGGGCAGAAGAATTTTAGATTTATTCGCAGGAAGCGGACAATTAGGAATCGAAGCTTTAAGCAGAGGGGCTGAAGTTGCCACCTTTGTTGATTCAAGCAACGCTTCAATTAAAATCATAAAGCAAAATCTTGAAAATACAGGTTTTAACGATATTGCAAAGGTTTATTCTATGGATTACAGCAGTTTTACTGCTATGTGCCGTGATACTTTTGACATCGCGTTTTTAGACCCGCCGTATAAAGAAGGCTTGCTTTTACCCGCGCTCAAATCGGTTTTACCGCTAATGAGTGACTACGGTATGATTGTTTGCGAATATCCACCCGAAACGGAACTACCCCAAACTATCGGCGGTTTCAGTATATACCGCACCTACCGCTACGGTAAAATAAATGTTTCAATCTACAGAAAAGGGGCTGACTAATGGAAAAATTAACTGCAATCTGCCCCGGAAGTTTTGACCCTGTAACATACGGCCACCTTGATATTATTGAGCGCGCCGCAAATATGTTTGAAAAAGTAATAGTTGTAGTAGCTGATAATTCTGCAAAAACAAATTGCTTTACAAGTGAAGAACGGGTGCAAATGATTAAAAAATGTATCCCTCACCTTAAGAATGTTGAGGTTGAACATTATTCAGGCTTGCTTGCCGATTACGCCGCAAGTCGCAATGCAGTAGCGATTATTAAAGGACTTCGTGCTATGTCGGATTTCGAGTATGAATTCCAAATGGCATTAACAAATAAGAAGTTAAATCCAAAGGTTGAGACACTGTTTTTAACCACCGCCGCACAAAATATGTACTTAAGTTCAAGTATGGTTAAGCAAATAGCCGCTATGAACGGTGATATTTCAAGTTTTGTGCCTGAGGTTATAAGACAGGATATAATCGACCGAATAAGACAAAAAAAATAATACCTTATGGTTTACGGAGGAAGAAAAAATGACATTAGACGAATTACTTGAACAGTTTGACGAGGTGCTTGATAGCGGTATCAAAATCCCCGGAAAGAAAACCCTTGTTGACATCGAAAAATTAAGAGCCGTTGTTGACGATATTCGCCTTAACATCCCCGCAGAAATCAAGCAGGCTAAAGGTATCGTTGCTGACCGTGCTGACATTATTACAAATGCCAAACGTGAAGCAGATGCTATTATCAGAAATGCCGAGGAAAAAGCTAAAGCTATGGTAGCTCAAGAAGAAATCGTTAAATTATCTCAAGCTAAAGCTGCTGAAATTATTGCAACTGCTCAAGGCAAGAGCCGTGAAATGAGAAAAGCCGCTCAAGACTTTGTGGATGATATTATGCGCCGTGCTGACGAAGGTCTTACCGCTAATTTAGGTGAGGTTCGCAAAACAAGAGCTGCATTGAAGCAACAAATCCCATCAGTTAGTGAATAATTAAATATTTAAACCTTTAAAAACTTTGACGGAGACTGCGTTTTTTATAAAGGAACTTTTAGCGAGTAAGGGACGGTGTGAGCCTTACAGTTTCAAAAAACGGTATCACTCCCGAGTTGACGGCTGAACTAAAAGTAAGCTTATGTCCGTTTGTTTCGCGTTACTGAAACCTCAAATGTTAGTTTGCAGTAATAGGTGGTAGTAAAGTATTTTCCCTTTACCCTATTATGTGGGTAAAGGGAATTTTTTTGAAAGGAAGACTTTAAGTGTATAAAAACATTTCGCCAAATATCAATTTTGTAGAAGAAGAAAAGAAAATCAAACAATTTTGGGACGATAACAAAATTTTCGAAAAAAGTATTGAAAGCCGTGCCAAAGGTGAACCCTATGTATTCTATGACGGCCCGCCGACCGCTAACGGAAAACCTCATATCGGACACGTTTTGACCCGTGTTATTAAAGATATGATTCCCCGTTACCGCACAATGAAGGGCTGTATGGTACCCAGAAAAGCAGGTTGGGATACCCACGGTTTACCTGTTGAATTAGAGGTTGAAAAGCTTTTAGGACTTGACGGTAAGGAACAGATTGAAGAATACGGTCTTGACCCATTTATCAGTCACTGTAAAGAAAGCGTTTGGAAATATAAAGGAATGTGGGAGGATTTTTCAAAAACTGTCGGTTTCTGGGCAGATATGGAAAACCCCTATGTAACATACGATAATAACTTTATCGAATCTGAATGGTGGGCATTAAAACAAATTTATGAAAAGGGCCTTTTATATAAGGGCTTTAAAATTGTACCCTACTGCCCCCGTTGCGGAACACCCCTTTCTTCTCACGAAGTAGCACAAGGTTATAAAAACGTAAAAGAACGCAGTGCAGTTGTACGCTTTAAAGTGGTAAATGAAGATGCTTACTTCCTCGCTTGGACCACAACCCCGTGGACACTTCCCTCCAACGTTGCGCTTTGCGTAAACCCCGAAGATACCTACTGCAAAGTAAAAGCTAATGACGGTTACGTTTACTATATGGCAAAAGAACTTTTGGATAAAGTTTTAGGAAAACTTGCCACTGAAGAAACACCCGCTTATGAAATTTTAGAAGAATATAAAGGCAGTGAGCTTGAATACAAAGAATACGAGCCTTTGTTTGACTTCCAAAAACCCGTTTGCGAAAAGCAACACAAAAAAGCGCACTTCATCACCTGTGACAGTTATGTTACCATGAGTGACGGTACAGGTATTGTTCATATCGCTCCCGCTTTTGGTGAGGACGACTCTAAGGTAGGCAGAAAATACGATTTGCCTTTCGTTCAGTTTGTAAACGGTAAAGGTGAAATGACCGAAGAAACACCGTATGCCGGTCTTTTCGTTAAGGATGCTGACCCCAAGGTTTTAGTTGACCTTGAAAGCAAAGGGTTATTGTTCGATGCGCCTAAATTTGAACACGACTATCCTTTCTGCTGGCGTTGCGATACTCCGCTTATCTACTACGCTCGCGAATCTTGGTTTATTAAGATGACCGCCGTTAAAGATGACCTTATTAAAAACAACAACACAATAAATTGGATACCCGAAAGCATCGGTAAAGGCAGATTTGGCGACTGGCTTGAGAATGTTCAGGATTGGGGTATTTCCCGTAACAGATATTGGGGTACGCCTTTAAATATCTGGACTTGTGAATGCGGTCATCAACATTCCATCGGCAGTATTGAGGAACTAAAACAAATGTCTGATAACTGTCCCGATGATATTGAACTACACCGCCCATATATCGATGCAGTTACAATCAAATGTCCTCATTGCTCAAAGCAAATGCACCGCGTGCCCGAGGTTATCGACTGCTGGTTTGACTCCGGTGCAATGCCTTTTGCACAGCACCACTATCCTTTTGAAAATAAAAACTTGTTTGAGGCTCAGTTCCCTGCCGACTTTATTTCAGAGGCTGTTGACCAAACAAGAGGTTGGTTCTATTCTCTGCTTGCAATTTCAACCCTTATTTTCAATAAGGCACCCTATAAAAACGTTATCGTTTTAGGTCACGTGCAGGACGAAAACGGTCAGAAAATGAGTAAATCAAAGGGCAATGCGGTTGACCCATTTGATGCACTTGAATCTTACGGTGCTGATGCTATTCGTTGGTATTTCTATACCAACTCTGCTCCTTGGCTTCCCAACCGTTTCCACGGCAAAGCAGTAACAGAAGGCCAGCGCAAATTTATGGGTACCCTTTGGAACACCTATGCTTTCTATGTGCTTTACGCTAATATAGATAAGTTTGACCCAACAAAATACAATATTAACGACTATAATTTAACCGTTATGGATAAATGGCTTTTATCAAAGCTTAATTCAATGGTTAAAACAGTTGACCAGAATCTCGCCAATTACCGTATTCCTGAAGCCGCACGCGCTTTACAGGAATTTACCGATGAAATGAGTAACTGGTATGTAAGAAGAGGCCGTGAGCGTTATTGGGTACAAGGCATGACTGACGATAAGATTGCCGCTTACCTTACTCTTTACACCGCGCTTGTTACAACCGCAAAAACTGCCGCACCAATGATACCGTTTATGGCAGAAAATATCTACTTGAATTTAGTCGGCAGTGTTGACAAAAACGCACCCGAAAGCATACATTTATGCGACTTCCCAACTGTAGATGAATCACTCATTGATAAAAAATTAGAAGAACAGATGGAAAAGGTTTTGGAAATCGTAGTTCTCGGCCGTGCTGCCCGTAACGGTTCTTCACGCAAAAACCGTCAACCGCTTAATATTATGTATGTAAAGCTTGACGGCGAATTAGAAGAAACCTATACCGATATAATTAAGGAAGAACTTAATATCAAAAATGTTGACTTTACAGATGTTGTTGATAATTTTGTAAGTTACACCTTTAAACCGCAACTCAAAACTGTTGGTCCTAAATTCGGCAAGCAGTTAAATGAAATTCGCACTGCTTTATCCGAAATAGACGGAAATGCGGCTAAAAAGCAATTAGATGCAGACGGTAAATTAACCTTAAATCTACCATCAGGTGAAGTTGTTCTCGAAACCGAAGACTTGCTTATTGATGCAGCTCAAAAGGAAGGCTTCTTCACCCTTACTGACAATGGCATTACCGTAGCTCTTGATACAGTTTTAACAGAAGATTTAATTGCAGAAGGTTATGTTCGTGAGCTTATAAGCAAAATCCAAACCATGCGCAAAGAAGCAGGCTTTAATGTAACCGACCATATTTCCATCACATTAAGCGGAAGCGATGTTGTAACCGAAATTGCCACAAAATATGCAAGCGATATTTCGGGCGATACATTAGCAGACAGTTTGTCTGTTGGCACCGCAAACGGTTTCTCTAAGGAATGGGACATTAACGGCGAAACTGTTACTATTGGTGTAGAAAAAATTTAAGGAGTATTTTTTATGGATAAAAAAAACAGTATAGTTTCAAATGCTCTTGAAAAGTTTACAGACTTTTTCAAAATTAAAAACATAGATAAAATCGTAAAATTTATAGCATTTATTATTTCTATTGCAATTTTACTTGCATTTATACTCATCGCAGTTGTACTTGTTTTAATAGATAAAACTTTTATGCTTATATCGGTTGGAATTTTAATCATAGGCCTATTAGTTTCCTTAATAAATCTCTTTATTCTTTACGGTATGGGACATATACTAACCCAAAACGAAGAAATAATCAATATCCTTAAAAATAAATAGGTGACTTCTATGACTCCACAACAATGCTTGCTAAAAATAAAAGAAAATATTAAAAAATCAGTAATCGGTAAGGATGAAGTTATCGACCTTATGTTAGTAGCGCTACTTTGTTCAGGACATATTTTAATAGAAGATTTGCCAGGGCTTGGAAAAACAACCTTGGCATCTTCCCTTGCTTCATCTCTAGGCTGTGATTTCCAGCGTATTCAGTTTACTCCTGATGTTTTACCATCCGACATAACAGGATTTAACACCTTTAATATGAAAACAGCCGAACAGGTTTTCCATAAAGGAAGTATACATAACCAGATTATTTTAGCAGATGAAATCAACCGTGCATCACCAAAAACCCAGTCCGCTCTTTTAGAGGCAATGCAAGAAAAGCAGGTCACAGTTGACGGTGTTACATATAAACTTCCGCATCCCTTTATGATTATGGCAACACAAAACCCCATCGATATGGCGGGAACATACCCTTTACCCGAAGCGCAGATGGACAGATTTTTAATGCAAATCAATGTTGGTTATCCTTCACCTGAGGTTGAAATTGATATTGTAAAATCTCATCGCAACGTTACAGAAAAATTACATCTTTCCCCTGTGGCAACCGCTGAAGATATTATAAATTTACAAGAAATGGTAAAAGATATTCGAATTGATGATGAAGTTGTAAATTATATTGTTTCCTTAGTTACTGCAACAAGAACTGCAGAGGGTGTACTTATGGGAGCAAGCCCCCGCGGTTCAATCGCTTTGGCGCAAGCTTGCAGTGCATTCGCCCTATTAAATGGGCGAAGCTATGTTTTACCCGATGATGTAAAATATTTAGCTCCCAATGTTTTAGCACATAGAATGATTATGAAAAACCGTTCAGGTATGCACGGTACAACCGCAGTTGATGTTATTAATCGTATAATTGAAAATCTCAAAGTGCCAAAAATCTAATAACTAAGCATGAGAGGATAATTTTAAAATGACACTAAGAGGTTTTTTTACTCTGATTTTTAATTCATTTTTACTAATAATGGCATTCGGCACCGAAATCAGAGAATTTTTAATAGCCGCTATCTGCATGAATAGTTTATGGCTTTATTCTTTGATTTCAGCCTTACTTTCTGTTTTAAGCCTTAAATTTTCAGTTTTGGTTGAAAATCCTCGCCATTTTCGTGACGAAAAAGCAAAATTGCAGATTAATATAAATGGTATCGCTTTTTTGCCTATAATTTGCAAATTTAAAATCCGTACTGCCGACAAAGGCGAAATTTTACATTCAACCCCATTAAATCACTCATTATTTTTGTGGGGATTAAACCGCAATTGGACATATAATTTTTCTTTTTCCTCAGCACATACGGGACTATGGCAATTAGGTATTGATAAATTAAAAGTTAGCGATATTTTCGGAATGTTTTCTTTTTCGCTTATTAAAACGCTTAAAAAAAATAACACCGTTACATTGAAAGTTTTACCCAAAAGCCACATTCAATATAACGAAAATGATTTTATACAGGCTAATAAAGGATATATTGGTGCCTCGCTTGAAAATAGCGAAACTGGAGAACTTTTGAGCGATAACCGTTCCTATCAGTACGGAGATGCGCTCAAAAGAATAAATTGGAAACAAAGTGTTCGTACGGGCAAGTTTTTTACAAAGCTATTCGAAAAACCGCAAGAGCCTAAAACGATAATACTAATGGATAACTGTTGTTTAAATGACACTGGAAAATTAGGAGATATTTATCGAGAAACTGCGCTGTTTTTAGCCGAACATTTTATCCTTAAGGACGGTACAATCACTTTAATTACCCCGCATGAGAATAATTCCTCCCAACATCTTAAACGCTCATTTACACCTTCAACAATTGAAAAGATAGCAGATTTCTTAGCCGAAATTCCACTTAATAAAAGTTTATTTCCTTTAAAAATTCAAAGTTTTGAAACCCCCTCATTTTCTGATGCTGAAAGGATATTTATTATAACCTCAAATCCTTCTTGTGAACTTTTCTATGCGGTTTCAAATATAAAAACAAGAAAAACCGAAGCAAATTGTATTGTTCCTGTTTGTGACGAAACCGAACTCGGCATTGAAACAACTGCTGTTAAAATTATTGGTGAATCCCCCGTATTCATATCCTCGCCCGAAGAGATCTCCCAAAAAGTTGGTGAAATACTTTGATTAATAAACTAAAGAATTTATTTCCCAATACTAAGGGAGAAAATGCTGAAACTCTATCAGAATTTATATGCTGTTGCCTCAGCTGTTGGCTTTTATCCACTGGTGCTTGCATACTTTTCGATTCTCAATTTGAATTCGAAGCAGGAGTCATCACTATTTTATGGCAAACTGCCGTTTCAATGATTATAATAGCTATTGCATCAAGAAAATGGTGGATACCTCCAATTTTAATAGGTTCAATATTACTTGTTATCGGAGTTATCATCACTTTTGAAAACACAATCGGAAACTCAACCATAGGACTAAGTGATTTTTTGAAATGGTTGATTGACTTTATGCCGGAAAATTCACCGTGGTATTCTAAAAAAGGTATATATCTAATTCATACTTTTATAAATTTAGGCGTTTCAATAGGCTTTTTTACAGTTATACGGTTAACTCGAAAAAGTTGGATTATAGCAATTATAAGCATCGTAATTATTATTGGTATTTATTCTTTTGGATATGCTGAATATAATATTTTAGCCCTTGTCTTTTACTTTATGGGAATTTTTTCTCTTATCGCATTAGATAAATTCACAGGACATAAGTTATTCAATAGAAAAAACATATTTTCTGTTTTAGGTAATAAATGGATTATCACTGTTATTTCAATTTTTATATGTCTTGTAATTTCACTTTCAACCATTTTAATATTTAATAATGAAAAAAAGCTTGATATCAGAAACCGATTCAGTTCAAATATAGCCGCGGATATACAATCATTATTTCAATTTTATACCGAAGAACAACGAGAAACAAAGTGTTCTCTTTATTCGTTAGGTCTGCAAAATAATAAATCATATATCGGAGGAGACCTTCCCCGACTTGAGTCTGTGATAATAGCTACTACCGACCTTAAAAGCTCTACCCTTGTAAAAATAACGAGTTTTGGTGCCTACAACGGAAAAAGATGGTATAACAAGTTTGAAGAAACCTACCGTTTTAACGGACCTTTTAAGGAAAAACAAACTGCCTACCTGTCAAGTAAACTTATCGATAAGGATTTCAATTCCAGTCCAATTCAAAGTATATGCCAGATACAAGAAGTCAACTTCACTCTTAAAGATGACAGTTTTTTTCTTCCATCATTGGGTCAAACTTTAGATTTTTCGGAAAAAACACCAACTAAAAACCCCATTCTTTTTGACGGTCGAGGTCAAATACTTTCTTATTACGGTCAAAAGAAAGGTTATACATATTCCTTAAAATCCTTAGTTTATCTAACCAACCGTAAACTTTCGCCGCAATACACTTTTGTAATGAATCAAATTACTTCTCAAAAAGACCCTTACTATACAAAAGAATTTAAAGAATATTATACAAATCTTGAAACCAACCTTTCCAGAAGAGCGATTGATATTTTAGAGATTTTTAAAACGGAAAACCTTAACGCGTATAATACTGCTTTGCGCATTTGTGAACATTTTTCCTACAAAAACGGTTATAGGTATACTGAATTTCCTCCCACTTTTTACGAAACGGATGATGTGGTCGACAAGCTTCTTTATACAAAACGCGGACATTGTGTGTATTATTCAACCGCAATGGTAACAATGCTTCGTTATTTAGGTATTCCCTCCCGCTTGGCAGCAGGATATAAGACCGCTTTTGACGAAAATGGCACCCAAGTAGTAGTCAGCTCACATCCTTATGCTTGGGTAGAATGCTACTTGCCGAATATGGGTTGGATTTCTTTTGACCCCACTCCAAAACAACCCCTTACCACAACTGGTAATGAGCAAAGTGATAATAGCGGACAAGAGAATCCCGAACATCAGCAGGAAGAAATTATGACCCCCGAAGTTGAAGAATCTGCTGACGATATAATAGAAATAGAAAATCAACCGATTTCAAAAGAAGAAAAAACTGTATCAATAAAACTTATCATATTAATTATTATTTTCGCCTTGATAATTACTTATCTCATATGTAGAATAGTCTTTCTTTCAAAATTTTATGAAATTGATTTTGTGAAAAAAAGATTTATCTCAACTAATAAGCAAGCTGAGTTTTATTGGCGAGATATACTACGGTTATTTATATGTATGGGTTGTATTCGTAAAAGAAATGAAACAGTAAGAGAACTTGGAAATCGGGTTTGTGATAAGCTCCCCTTAGAGCTTAAGGAAACTGTTTTAAATTCTATTAGTATCATTGAAGCTTTGCGTTACGGAGATATTTCACCTAATGATGAGAATATAATCACACTATATAAAACTATTATTTCTCTTGAAGAAGCTGTTAAACAAAAATTGAATCCAATAATTTATTTCATAATTCGAAGATTGTTACGCCCAATTTTATAACACTCAATTAAAAAGAAGGAGAAAACACCAAACGGTGTTTTCTCCTTCTTCAATTCTTAATTTTATCTAAAGCGCATTTTTCTAGTCGTGAAACCTGTGCTTGCGAAATGCCGATTTCTTCCGACACTTCCATTTGCGTCTTACCCTGCATAAAGCGAAGACTTAATATATTCTTTTCCCTTGGACTTAAGTTTTTTATTGCCTCTTTTAATGAAATTTCCTGTAGCCAATTTTTATCATCGTTATTATCGCCTACCTGGTCTAACACATATATTGTATCACCGCCATCCGAGTAAACTGGGTCATAAAGCGACATAGGCGAAACAATGCTTTCTAACGCTATTACAACATCCTCTGTTGCTATTCCCAATTCCTTTGCTATTTCCTCTATCGTAGGTTCACTTTGTCTTTGGCTCATAAGCCTTTCCTTAACCTGCATTGCCTTATAAGCAGTATCCTTTATTGAACGGCTAACCCTTATAGGATTGTTATCCCTCAAATACCGTCTGATTTCACCTATAATCATCGGAACGGCGTATGTGGAAAAGCGTACATTTTGCGTTATATCAAAATTATCAATAGATTTTATAAGTCCTATGCACCCGACTTGAAATAGGTCGTCTAAATTTTCACCTCTGCCTGTAAAGCGTTGTATTACGCTTAAAACAAGCCTTAAATTTCCGTTTATTAATTGTTCTCTTGCATACTTATTCCCGTCTTTAACCGCTTTTAAAAGTCTTTCATTTTCCGACTCTTTTAAAACAGGCAATTTTGAAGTGTCTACCCCGCAAATTGAAACCTTATTATACATAACAGCATCCTCCGTTTACATTAAAATTATTACCGTTATGCATATTAGATAAACTATAAAAATATTTTTTATTTCGACAAATTTCACTTGCATTTTTAAAAAGTTTTAATTTCGTCTTCTATAACTAACAATCGGTTGTATTTTGCAACACGGTCGGTCCTACAGGGCGCGCCAGTTTTAATTTGCCCTGCATTTACCGCTACTGCCAAATCCGCAATAGTTGTATCCTCACTTTCGCCCGAACGATGCGATATTACAGCGGTATATGCGTTTTTTTGCGCCAATTCTATTACATCTAAGGTTTCAGTCAGAGTGCCTATCTGATTTAATTTTATTAAAATAGAATTACCGCACCCCATTTCTATCCCTTTTTGTAACTTTTTGGTATTAGTAACAAATAAATCGTCACCTACCAACTGAACTTTTTCTCCTAATTTTTTGGTGAGCTTTTTCCAACCGTCCCAATCGTTTTCCGAAGTACCGTCTTCTATAGAAATTATAGGATACTTTGAAATTAAATCCTCGTAATAATCTATTAACTCCTCTGAGGTCATTTTTTTATCTCTTTTTGGCAATAAATAATGTCCGTCTTTGTACCATTCGCTTGATGCCACATCAAGTCCTATTTTAATTTGGTCGGTAGTATATCCGGCTTTTTTTATCGCCTTTACGATAACCTCAATCGCCTCTTCATCATTTTCCAAATTAGGCGCAAAACCACCCTCATCACCAACACCGCTTGCTTTATTGTGTTCTTTTAAAATTTTACCTAACGCATGATATACTTCGGTGCACTGACGAAGCCCTTCACTAAAACTTTTATTTTCAACGGGGATTATCATAAATTCCTGAATATCAATATTATTGTTTGCATGAGCGCCACCGTTTAAAATATTAAGCATAGGTCTTGGCATTGTAACCGCATTAATACCTCCTATATACTGATACAAAGGCATTTTAAAATAATCAGCCGATGCTTTAGCCACCGCCAAAGATACCGCTAAAATAGCATTAGCGCCAAGTCTTTTCTTATTTTCGGTACCGTCAAGTTCAATCAGAAATCGGTCGATTTCTCTTTGATTTAAAGGGCATCTGCCCTTGATTTTTTCGGCTATTTCACCGTTAACATTATCTATTGCTTTTTTTACACCTTTGCCTGAATATCGCTCGTCGCCGTCACGCATTTCGTGAGCTTCGTACATTCCCGTAGAAGCGCCAGAGGGTGAAATTGCAAATCCAACACTTCCATCGCACAATGTAACTTTAACTGCTACCGTCGGATTACCGCGAGAATCTAAAACCTCATAAGCCTTTACATTTTCTATGCAAATTTTTGCCATAAAAACCATTCCTTTCTTACTGTTTTTATTTTGGCTAAAAAAAATGCTATTATTTATAAAATAACTATTTAAATTTAAGATATATTGTGGTATAATTTATGATGAATATTTATATTTAAGGTAGATTTAAATGGAAAATAAAAAAGAACAAGGATATAACATCATTTGCGGAAGAAATCCCGTGCTTGAAGCAGTACGCTCAGGCAGAGAAATTGACCGTCTTTTAGTAGCACACGGTGTTGCTGGAGGCTCGGTCACTGCAATTATCGCAAAGGCTAAAGCTAAAGACATTTTAATAAAAGAAATCAGCCCTCAAAAGTTGGATTATTACTGTTCAGGCGCCAACCACCAAGGAGTTGCAGTTTTGTTTGCCGAGCAGGAATATTGCGAACCGCAGGATATATTAGACTTTGCAAACAAAAAAAATGAAAAGCCTTTTATAATTATTTGCGATTCTATTGAAGACCCTCATAATTTGGGCGCAATCATTCGTACAGCAGAAGCTACAGGGGTTCACGGAATAATTATTCCAAAAAGAAGAAGCGCTTCTCTTAATGCCACTGTTGCAAAAAGCGCAAGCGGCGCCTTAGAATATATGCGTGTAGCAAGGGTTACAAACATTGCCAACACCATTGATTTCTTAAAGCAAAACGGAGTTTGGGTTTTTGGTGCCGATATGGACGGCGCAGATTACGAAAAAATCGATTTTAACTGTCCTTGCGCGTTAGTTATCGGCAACGAGGGCAAAGGAATCGGCGACCTTATAGCAAAAAAATGCGACCAGATTGTTTCATTGCCGATGAATGGAAAAATCAATTCACTTAATGCATCAGTTGCTGCAGGAATTTTAATGTATGAAGTAATACGCAAAAGAAAATAAACGGAGAATATAAATGAAACTATTTTCAAAAAAACAGGACGACCTTTTCTCTTTTGTTGATGAAAATGAAAATAATTCAATACATACGGGTGAAAACACACCCGCGCCTACACACGCGCTAACTGCAGAAGAAGTTTTATCTTCCAAGACAAATACTTCTACGCAATTTGATTCAGCCGGAGCGTTAGACTCATTAAAAAAGCGTATGTTTAAGTCGGCTGAAAAGGATGGACAAACACTGCTTGAGAGGTGTAAGCCCTTTATTACGGACGAAAAGGGAGACGATGCTTCTGTCCTGACCGAGCCTATATATAAGTTGGATAGTGTTGAAGACATACTTAAGAGCGACGGTCAAAAAATTATTGACCAATTAGCTCATAAATACGATATTTCGGTTGATTATTTGGGAAAATATATAGAGCAGAAAACTGCCGAATCACCAAAGCAAGAAAAAGCCGTGATAAACAAGACGGAAAAGCCGAAAAATCAAGAATTTGAAGATAAAATACAATTAGATACCAATATAAAAAATGTGCAGTCCAGCGTGCCTTTTGTGATTTCAGATATAGATGACAAATCTTCTGTACCCGAAAAAGACCCCGTAGACTTATCCTCTACCGCAACAATTACCTTTTCGCCTATAACAGACCTTCAAGACACACAATCAAAAATAGTAGTCACAACCCAAACAAGAGCGATTGACCTTACAAGCGAATTGGAACATATCGACAGTGCACCTGATATTATAGAAAACAACCGCACAATGCTCGAAAAAGACGAATTTGACGATTTTGTACCTGAAAACGAATTCAAAACCGAAAAAGACGCCAAAAAACTAATCCGTATTTTTTCAATACAAAAACGCCGCTTCTTTATTTCATCTTGTTTTTCAGTTTTAATAACGCTTATTTTAGCGTTTATGAAGCTTCCGTTTATGAATGATTTCATTCTTTCAAAAACCTTTGCTTGTATGATTTTTTGTGCATCAGTTACCTTTATGGCAGTATTATTAAACTGTAGTATGTTTATAAATCTTCCAAAGATTTTCAGCAAAAAAGCTACTGCAGACAGTACCGCAAGCCTTGCAAGTCTTTTTGTATTGGCATACGCCGTTTTAGGTATTGTAAACAGCAAAATAATTCTCGATTTACTTTTGTGCCTTTGTGTTATACTATCTTTAAGGTCAATAGGTAAGTTTAGAAAGAAATCGTATATGCTTTCTAACCTTAAACAAATTGCCACAAGCCGAGATAAAAAAGCTCTCAGGCTAATAAGCGACCCTGCCGTCACATTTGCTATGGCAAAAGATTTTATAGAAGGTGATACCCTTATTGCTGCCGACCAAGAATGTAAACATATTGAAGATTATATGAAATACTCCACATTCGGCACATTTTTGAACGGCAAATTACCAACCATTTCTGTTTTATCTCTTATAATTTCTTCGATATGCGCATTAGCCTCAACAATTTATTTCAATAACTTAGCAGACGGTTTTTATGCCTTTGCAGTTATACAGTGTTTTGCTTGTCTTCCTAATATATTCTTCATTGACAATCTCCCGATTTACAGTGCCTCGAAAAAACTCAACAAATCCGAAAGTATGATTTCGGGAAAAGCGGCTTCGCAATCTATTGAAAATGTAAACGCCTTGGTGCTGAATTCTACCGATTTATTTCCTATAGGAACTGTTTCCCTTCATCAAATGCAAGTTTTGTCGGATAATAATTTAGACCAAACAATTTTACGAGCCGCCTCATTAACGCAAACTCTTAACAGCCCTCTTGCGCCTATATTTAAAAAAATTGCGGGCGAAAGTAATATAACAGTTCTGCCCGATTCGGATACCGTTAAGTATGAGGATAGAATGGGTATTTCAGGTTGGGTTGATGATAAACTTTTATTTATAGGAAACCGTACCTTAATGGAAGCTCACGGAATAAGCGTTCCCAGTATTGAGGTTGACCGCAAGATTTTGCGTGGCGGTTATTTCCCCGTTTATGTTGCAAGCGGTGACAAAGCCTGCGCTTTGCTGATAGTTCAGTATGATGTCAGTCCCACTGTTGCAAAGGAACTCAGACATCTTACAAAAATCGGTGTTACGCTTCTGATAAGCAATACCGACCCAAATATAACCAAAGAAATGATTTGCGACTATTTAGGGCTTTACGACGATTCTGTTATGCTTATGTCCGCTGCAGGCTGTCATATGTATAAATGCACACTGACTAAGGAAGAATCCTGTTCAGCACCGGCAGCCTTTAAAGGTTCTGCAATATCACTTGCCAAAATTATAAATTGTTCCGATAAAATTAAAAAAAGTAATATTATTCTGACAATTTTATATATTGTAACAGCAATTTTAGGAATAATAATTTTCGCCTATGCCTCATTTAACGGTTCAGGCACACTTATTGACGGTAGTATTGTGTTACTGTATTCACTTATAACCACGGTAATATCTTATATTCTATACCTCACTCAAAAACCTTAAGGAGTGTTTCTTATGTCCAATAAAAAATTCTATATTACAACTGCTATAGCCTATGCTTCAAGCAAACCGCATATCGGCAACGCTTACGATATTGTTTTAGCCGATATGATTGCCCGATATAAAAAGCAAATGGGTTTTGATGTTTACTTAATGACCGGTTCTGATGAACACGGACAAAAAATTGAAGAAAAAGCAAAAGCGGCAGGTATTACACCTAAAGAATACGTTGATAATGCAGCTTCAGTTATCAAAAATGTTTGGGACAGCCTTAACACCGATTATGATAAATTTATCCGCACTACCGATGATTATCACGAAAAAACGGTACAAAAAATTTTCACAAAGCTCTACGAGCAAGGTGATATTTACAAGAGTGAATACCAAGGCAAATACTGCGTTCCTTGCGAATCTTTCTACACCGAATCACAGTTGGTTGACGGCAAATGTCCCGACTGAGGCAGAGAGGTTATAGACTCAAAAGAGGAAGCCTATTTTTTAAAGCTTTCAAAATATCAGGATAAATTACTTGAGTATTACGAACAAAATCCTCAGTTTATTATGCCCGAATCGCGTAAAAATGAAATGATAAACAACTTCTTAAAACCAGGTCTTTCAGATTTATGTGTCTCAAGAAGCTCATTCAAATGGGGAGTACCCGTAAGTTTTGATGAAAAGCACGTTATCTATGTTTGGATTGACGCTTTATCAAACTACATTACCGGTATCGGATACGATGCAGAAGATAACAGCGAACTTTATAATAAATTATGGCCTGCAGATTTGCATGTTATCGGTAAAGATATTGTTCGTTTCCACACAATTTATTGGCCTATAATTCTTATGGCTCTCGGTCTTCCCCTTCCGAAACAAGTGTTAGGTCATCCTTGGGTACTTGTGGGCGAAGATAAGATGAGCAAATCAAAAGGTAATGTGGTATATGCAGATGACTTGGCAAAACGCTTCGGCGCAGATGCTGTCCGTTACTATTTACTTTCTCAAATGCCATTCGCGCAAGACGGTACCTTTACCTACGAAAGCTTTATTAACGTATATAATGCCGACCTTGCAAATACCCTCGGCAACCTTATCAGCCGTACCGCCGCTATGACTAAAAAATATTTTGACGGTACTGTTACAAAGGGCGCATTAACCGAAGAATTGGACATTCAACTTTTTGACTTTGCAAAAGCACAAATTGAAAAATACCACAATTCAATGAATACCTATCATAATGCAGACGCCGTTTCGGCTATTATTGACCTTGCAAAAAGATGTAACAAATATATAGATGAAACTACTCCTTGGGCACTTGCAAAAGATGAAAACCAAACACAACGCCTTAATGATGTGCTTTACAATCTTTGTGACCTTATCCGTATAATCGGCACCCTCTTAAGACCAATTATGCCCCATACAGCAGAAGCTATAGTTGGCGCGTCTAATGACGAAACGCTAAGACTTTGTGACCTTTACACACCGGCCCAAGCCGAAGCCTTGTTCCCCCGATTAGATGCACAAAAGATTATTGCCGAAATTGATGCCGAAAAGGAAAAAGAGGTAGCCCAAAACGTTACCACAATGGAACAAATAGGCATTGAAGATTTTGCAAAGGTAGAACTTATCGCCGGCAAAATCGTTGAATGTGAAGCAGTTCCAAAGGCTAAAAAACTTTTAAAACTAACTATTTTTGACGGTAATAAAAACCGCACCGTAGCTTCAGGTATTGCGCTTCACTACAAGCCCGAAGAATTAGTAGGAAAAACAATCATCTTAGTTTCCAACCTTAAACCTGCAAAACTTTGCGGAATTGAATCCCAGGGTATGATTTTAGCAGCAGATTGCGGTGAAAAAATCAAGGTAATCTTTATAGATGATGTACCTGCAGGAAGTAAGATAAGATAATGGAATTTTGCGATATATCACCTATTGAAAACCATAAAATTTATGATACCCACGCTCATTATGATGATGAGCGGTTTGATGGCATTTTAGACGAGCTGATGAATGAAATGTATAAAAAGGGTGTCGGCAGAATTATTAACTGTGGTTGTGACCTTGAAAGCGTTAAAAAATGCTTATTTATCGCAGAAAAGTACCCCTTCGTTTACAGCGCAGTAGGTATTCACCCCAGTAATATAGGTAACACAACACTTGAAGATATCGAAGCTCTCGCAAAACACGAAAAATGTGTAGCAATCGGCGAAATCGGGTTAGACTATTATTGGGTAAACGACAATAAAAATGAGCAAAAACAAATTTTTAAAAGTCAAATAGAACTTGCAAAAAAGTTAGGTTTACCCGTAATTGTTCACGACCGTGATGCTCATGCCGATACATTGGAAATACTAAAAGCCACTAAACCAAAGGGTGTTGTTCATAGCTTTTCAGGGAGTGCCGAAATGGCTAATGAAATTATAAACCTCGGTATGTATTTAGGTATTGGCGGTGTTATCACCTTCAATAATGCCAAAAAACTACCCGAAGTAGTAGAAATGCTACCTTTGAACCGTCTGCTTTTAGAAACCGATGCTCCCTATTTAACCCCCGTTCCTTTCAGAGGCAAAACAAACCATTCACAAATGATTTATTTGACGGCTAAAAAAATTGCAGAAATTAAAAATAAAACAATTTCTGAAATTTTAGAAATTTCTTACATTAATGCCCAAAATTTATTTGGCGTTTAAAAGTATAATACACCCCGTTTTCACAGATAATAAGTATGAAAGCGGGGTGATTTTTAATGGATAAATTCAACAATAAAAATCAAAACAACAATCAAAATAAAAACAATAACAACGACCAAAATAAGAACAACCAAAACAAAAACGACAACAAGAAAAATAACAATAATAACTATTAATAAGCAAAACCGAGGGTTCAAATTGAACACTCGGTTTTTTGTAATTATGGCATACTATACGGAAAATATAAATTATTTAAATTTTCTTTACCAAAACTCATAGCAGTAAATTCGCCGTTTGTTTCTTTATATTCAGTAGCCAAATTTAAAAAATCTTCATTTGGGACAAGAGCAAATTCATTTTGTATATTTGTTGCAAAAAATTTTTCAAAACCTAATTTTTCATAAAATGAAACTAATCCGTCATTTTGCGGTCGCAAAATCAAAAGTGCATCATTCTCTGCTTTTATTTTTTCTAAAAGCTCGGTGGCATAGCCTTGATTTCTGAATTTTTCATCAGTTGCAACACCAAAAATATACAAAGCCTCTTTTTCTTGTATTTTACAAGGAAAAGCAAAACATATTGATACTATTTCTCCGTCCTTTTGCAAAAATTTACAATATTTAAAATAATTTCCAAATAATTTATCCTCAAAATCGCCTTCTTCTTTAAAGCAACTGTTGTATATTTGCTTACAAATTTTAATTTTTGGTACACAAAGATATTTTTTAAGCAAAATTTCAGGTTTATAAGAAAGCTTTGCCTTGCGAAGTCCTTCAAGCCCTAAATCATCTTCACGGTTGATATATTTATATTCACTCAAAGTTTTTGCAAACTCGTTGTTTATAACGGTATAAGCCTCCCCATATTCCGCCAATGCTTTTTCGATGTGAATATCAAAAACTTCATCATTTATAGGTGAGCCTAATGTAAAAGCGACCGCCTTGCCATCCACATAAATTGCGCCGCCCTTTACTGCTAAGGCGTTTAGGTTTTGCAAGATAATTTTAATTCCCTCATACTCACACTGCATATATTTGTCGTATCGGCCCGAATTTTGCTTGTACCATTCTTCTGCACAATCTAAAATATCTTGAGTATTTTGGTCTGTAATTTCCTTAAACTGCCAATTATACTGCTTTGAAAAGGCGGAAATATGATTTCGTTTACTATGGTATTTCTTACCGCTTAGATTTGCTAAATCACTTTGTAAATAAATATAATCGAAAGCATCACGATGTTGATAAACCAGATAATTTTCACTTAATTCCTCAGCTATAGCATTATACCGCTCTCCTTGTTGAATCCAAAGAGTAGGATAACCTTTGCAATACTCGCAAAGCATTTTCATTCCCTCTTTAAAATCCTTACCAAAAGGCAGGCGAAAACTTTCATCATCTTTTTCACCCGATTTTATAAAAAGAAAACCGTCTTTTTCGGCATACATATTATTATAAATATTTTGCCAAACTAATAAATTAACAAAACTTGTTTCACAAGAAAATATACCGCTAATATTAGTTTTTTCTTTAAATTTTTTTCGGTCCGAAATTTCAAATTTCTTAAACTCTAACATACATACCTACCAGTAAAGCGTGCTAAAAAGCACGCTTTGAATTAATTATTTTCTGTTGTATTTGCAGTATCAGCGTTTTCTGCGGATTCTTCTGAAGAAACAGGCGCATTTTGAGCGCTTATTTCCTCTTTAGTAGGCTTGCCTAAAATCGCGCCTTTATGCTTGGTGCAAGTAGCAGGCAAAAATGAACTTTTGTACCAGCCTATCGCTTTAGATTCGCAAGCCTCGGTTGCAAGAAGACCTGTTGAAGTACAGTAATATCTTCCGGTAGCATAACTGCTTACCTCAAATTCTTTAGGCTTTAAATCTTTATGAATTTCACTCATAACCTTTGACCATAAATTTTTAGCAACACCAAGATTAGCTGATGGCATATTCTGCATTGTTTCGTATCCGCACCAAGAGGATACCACATAATAAGGCGAACCGCCAACAAACCATTTATCATTATTTTCACTTGAAGTGCCGGTTTTACCGAAAAGTCGCATATTAGACACGCTTGAAGCTACCGATTTACCCGTACCGTCCCCACCGTAAATAACGGTCTGAAGCATTTTATTCATTACGGTTGCAGTATCCTCAGTCAAAGCCATTACAGGTTGGGTATTTTGTTCTAATACGATTTTTCCTTTTTGGTCAGTAACCTTTGTATAGAAGGTCGGTTCATAATAAAGACCTCCGTTACCGAAAATTGCAAATGCCGCCGCCGATTCAAGTGTAGTAAGACCGCCATTAGTACCGCCCAAGCTCATTGGCGCTAAGGCAACATCATTAGCGGTTAAGTTCTTAATTCCCAACTTCTCGGTTAAAAAATCATAGGAATTTTGAGGTCCCATTTTATTAACAAGCGCAGCTGGAATTGTATTTATAGAGCGCTCAAGAGCTTTTTGCGCTGTCATATTACCCGAATAACCGCCACCCGCATTTTTAGGCGACCACTTACCTTTATTATAGGTTGCCTTTGTATCGTTCAATATGCTTGAATAGGTTATAACTCCCTGCTCTATTGCGGGAGCATATACACTAATTGGTTTAATTGTGGAACCAGGCTGACGCACCGCATCGGTAGCGCAGTTGAAACCGCGATTACGGGTTTTTTCTCCTATGCCGCCTGCAATAGCTTTAACCTGACCCTCATAATCCATTACAGTCATAGCGCCCCATAGTGGGTCGCCTTTGCTGCTTTTCTGAACCTCCGAAGCAATATCGGTATACGCCTTATCAACAATTTTTTGCATTTCATTATCAACAGTAGCATAAATTTTATAGCCAGCAGTATAGAAAAGTTCTTCGGCTTTTTCCTTATCGTAGCCGTATTCTTCAATTAAATCTTCAATCACACTGTCAATAAGCGCATCAATAAAATAGGAATTTATTTCATCCTGTTTTGCATTTTCAGTATTAATCTTAAGTTCAACTTCATTTTGGGAAGCTTTTTCATACTCAGCCTCGTCAATATAGCCTTGGGTATACATTTCCTTCAAAACAGTTTTACGGCGTTGTTCGTTGTTTTTAGGATTCGTGTCAGGTGCATAAACGCTTGGAGCTTTAGTAATTGATGCCAAGCAGGCACATTCTTCTAAAGTAAGTTCGTTTACACTTTTTGAAAAATAATAATTTGCTGCAGCTTCAACACCGTAGGTTCCGTGTCCTAAAGGAACAACATTCAAATAACATTCCAGAATAACATCTTTCGTATATTTGGTTTCCAGATATCTGGCGCGCATAATTTCGCGCACCTTTCGTGTTGCTACTTGCTCACGGTCGTCAGTTAAATTTTTAACCAACTGCTGTGTAATGGTAGAACCACCAAATTTAGTTCTGAATTTAAAAAATTCATTAATCAAAGCACCAAAGGTACGCTTCCAATCCACTCCGTAATGAGATTCAAAGTTTTTATCTTCAATAGCAACAAATGCCATTGCCAGATTTCGCGGTATTCCTTTGTAGTCTTCTTCTTTATTTTCAGCAGCTTCCTCGTCATAATCAACCCAAATACGATTATACATTCCGTGCAGTCGCTTATATTCTTCCCAATTTCCCTTTTTATTCTGAACATAAACACTTGTAGTAAAGTTGATTTTCGGTTCAATAAGGTCCTGTTCAACCGTACCGTCAACCATAGTAAAAGCGTAAACCAAAAAAGCGCCCACTACTATGCTAAAAGTGATAAGACCTATTAAAAAACAGGTCAACACTACTTGCCATGCTTTACGCTTTGTCGATTTTGGCTTTCTTTGTTTTTCTTGGTCCTTATCTGATTTAGTAGAAAAAGCATTTAAATCAAAAGTTCCATCTTTGCTATTTATCTTATTATTAGAATTATCATAGGTAAATAAGTCTTTATCTTCCATAATATTCTCCAATCCTAAACAGACTATCCAAAGTATACCACAAAAGCTTTAAAAAATCAACTTGTCTTGTTTTACAAAAAATTACAAAATTATCTTGAAATTAAAAATAATATATGGTATTATTTCTTTGTATTAGGGAGTAGTCGGCACAGTATTTATGTGTTGCATTTTGCGTCAATACGGTTTTAAAACCCGCAAATGTATTAAATGACAAGACTTTTACTGTGAAAACACAGTGAAAGTCTTTTTTATTTTAAAAAAAGAAAGGATAATTAGATGGATTTTTTAATGAATATCCTAACAGAATTAAGTTTTCTCGTTGAAAACATCTCTGCATTTGCAGCGGCTGGCGGTTGGAAATACCTTGTAATGTGGGCAATCGGCGGTTTACTTATTTATTTAGCAATAAAACACGATATGGAACCTACCTTATTGCTTCCAATGGGTTTTGGCACCATATTAGTTAATATCCCATCCTCCGGCGCAATTAGCCAGTTTAACAAAACCGGTGAGCTGATAGCCGAGGGTGCATTAACCACTTTGTTTAATGCAGGTATAGCTAATGAATTATTTCCGCTAATACTTTTTATAGGTATCGGCGCAATGATTGATTTCGGTCCCTTGCTTACAAATCCAAAACTTATGATGTTTGGCGCAGCAGCACAGTTCGGTATTTTCTTTACCTTCTGTTTAGCCTCAATGTTCTTCACCCAAAACGAAGCGGCTTCAATTGGTATTATCGGTGCGGCAGACGGTCCTACCGCAATAGTTGTTGCCAACAAACTTTTAGGCGCCGACAATGATATTACCGGCGCTATAATGGTTGCCGCATATTCATATATGGCGTTAGTACCAATTATTCAACCCCCTGTAATTAAGCTTTTAACAACCAAACAAGAGCGTTTAATCCGTATGCCGTACCAAGAAAAACAGGTATCAAAACTTACCAAAATTATGTTCCCTATCGTTATTACAGTTATAGCTGGTATTGTAGCGCCTGAATCGGTATCTCTTATAGGTTTCTTAATGTTCGGCAATCTTATCCGCGAATGCGGTGTGCTTAACTCACTTTCCGAAACGGCACAAAAAGTACTTGCAAACCTTATTACTATATTCCTTGGAATCACTATTGCTTGCCAGATGGAAGCTTCAAAATTCTTACAACTAAACACCCTTTTGATTTTAGGACTTGGTTTGTTTGCATTTATCTTTGATACTGCGGGCGGAGTTTTGTTCGCAAAACTAATCAACCTTTTCTTACCTAAATCTAAAAAAATCAACCCAATGATTGGCGCTGCAGGAATTTCCGCCTTTCCAATGTCAGGCCGTGTTGTTCATAAAATGGGACTCAAGGAAGACCCTCAGAACTTTTTGCTTATGCAATCAATCGGGGTAAATGTTTCAGGTCAAATCGCATCGGTTATAGCAGGCGGTTTAATTCTAAGCTTCTTTATGTAGGAGGAACTTTAAATGTTTAACGGTTTTAACCCAATGAATTTTATATCAAATTTGACATATATGATTTCCGGAATGATTTCAATTTTTATCGTTATCGGTATTATAATGATTGTAACGACAGTTTTGAATAAAATATTCACAAATAAAAAACAATAATTAAAAATTTCAAAATTGAAACCCTCTTGTTAAAAAATCTAACAAGAGGGTTTTGTATTAATTGGTTTCTATATAAAAAATAGCATGTTTTGCGAAAAACTTTGGAACTTCACAATCCTGTAACTCTGCATTTTCTGTGACAGTACAGCAAGCAGTAACTGTTTTTCCATTTAATTCTATTTCTAAATCAGTATCATCGCCGATATTTACCAATAAAATACCGCCTTTTTCACCATCAGTTGCTGCCAAAACATAGAAATTTTCATTATCTGAAGTAGCATTAACCTGATTTTTTAAGGTGTAAAGATTACCAAAAATTTTAAAGCCTTGATATAATGGATATGGTTTTCGTTTTATCGGGTCAAATAATCCGCCATACACTGAAAGGCTTATTTGCGCATCGTAGAACATTGAACTGTCAAGTGCTGAGTTTTGCATACCAATTAGCATAGCTGTATTTCTCGCTGCATGTAACATTGTTCCGCGCTCACCTGCCATAATATTCCATTCATTACAGGTAGTTTCAGCCTCTGTGTATCCTGCTTCATTAAGCTTTTTACGAGCATATTCAGCATAGTTTTGATTGTGTTGAACATTACGGTCATAAGTATGCCAAGAGAAGAAATCCAAAGGAGCATCATTCTTCTTAATATAATCCAAAAATTCTTCAAAGAAGGTTATAAAATATTCGTATCTCGGAGAACTTTTTGCAGCGCTTTCATATGTATTTGAAAGAGCGTAGAAACCGCAGCTTCCATAACCACCTATTTTCAAATGAGGGAATTTACTTTTTAAATGTTTTGAGGCTACAGTATATAATTCATAAAACTCTTCCTTTGTACCCTTCCACATTTGGTTTTCTTCTATTGTTTCATAGTTATCAGGCTCATTCCAAATTTCCCAATACTTAATATCATAATTAAATCCGTTTGCCCAGCCCTGAGTATAATGTCTAATAATATGCTCGCATACAATTGCCCACTTTTTAAAATCGCTAGGCGGATATATGCGATATGCTTTAATAGCAGCAAAATTCTCAATAGTAACGCCTAACCTAAAAAACGGCTCTACCCCATTTTCCATCAACGCAGTAATAATTAAATCTGTAAATGCAAAATCATAAGACTCAGGTAAATATGGGTCGGCAGAAAAATCTCTAAAAATGTTCGGAATGTCTACATATCTGAAACTACCATACGCTCCGCCTACATCGTGGAGTCTTGAATATGGTATATTTGCTTCCTTTAAATAAGAAAACATAGAAAAATCCATGCCCGAAATAGGCGGTTGTCCAACACCGTGAATTGGCTTAATAGTGCCAATTTCACGATTAAAATCAACAGAAATTTTGGTCATTTTACATCTCACCTTTAACTATTTTTATCTGCAAAAAATAAAATCATAGTATTTCCAATACTATGATTTTATTATACTAATATTTCACATTAAAGTCAATGTAGAATCTTATTTTATTACATTTCAACCTTTTCTTTCCCACATATATACTGTCATATATGGTGGCATATTATTATGAGGCACATTTGAACCCACCGTTGAAGTAAGACCTCTGTCCGCCTCTTTTCCCGAATTATCACATATTAATGTTTCATCATTAGATAAGGTTACAGATAAATTGCTGTCGCCAATTAGGGGATTATTAGTAATATTATGCCAAGAAGCAATCGCATGCTTATGCGATGGAATTTCTTCTACGGTTAATGTATGTGATTCTTCACCGCCGAAAGTACCTACAGAATATTTATTTCCGCAAGCCAACAAAAATACATCCTTAATTTGTTGCCAGTTTCCACCAAAAAGTACGGCAGGAGATGTCGAATTAGTACTGGTGTATATCGCTCCTATGGGATAAATCGCATTTAAAAGTTGTGTTTTAAATTCACTGAAGGCGGGCGTGTCACCCTTATCACCCTTATCGCCTTTATCGCCTTTATCTCCTTTATCTCCTTTTAAAGACTCCTTTTGTATGTCAGTTAATTCATCAAAGGATACTGTGCCGTCTACACCTTTATCTCCCTTTTCGCCCTTATCTCCCTTTTCACCTTTGAAAAGTCCGTTATCGGCATCTTGTCGTACAGATTGTGCCGTTTCTAAAGTATTTTCACATAAGTTTATTATTTGCTGATATTCACTTGGTGTAGGGTCACTCGGTTGGTCGCCTAAAGCATATCCGCTTTGGAATACGCTTACAAATTCCTTAGATAATGTAGCTACGCTTTCTCCCTTAATTCCAAAAACCGAAACATAAAACCCAGGCGATTTATTCACCTCATGCGGTATATAACATTCGTTTTCCCCTAAACATAAATCATTTTCTAAATCCAACACAACATTAATTTGCGTTCCGCTGTCATCTGAAAAGACCACCGTTTTCTGATAGCCTTCCCATTCTGCAGGAAATGAAAACTTAATACTTTCAAACTTAACGCTATCTGCCGCTATCCCCCCTTCCACTATCAATCTTTTTTCAAAAACCTTTGCACTTATCATATTTTTCCTCCTTTATTCGGGTTTTATCTACCCTTATATATAAAGAGAAAAAATCGCTATTTGTAAACCTATAAAATATAAAAATCGCAACATATTTGTTGCGATTTTTATAGCTCTGCTGTTTTAAAGACATCTACAACCTCACTAATAGTTACATAAGCCTTTTTATCGATGCTGTGAATTATGGTTCGCATTCGTGATATTTGAAAACGATTAACTACAAAATAAATTATAGTTTTTTCCGCATTTGAATAACCGCCTTTGGCTAAAATTTTAGTGGTCCCGCACTCAAATTCATTTATTAAAGCCTCGCTTATCTCGTCAGGTTTTTCGGTAATAATCATAACCTCTTTCGAGCGGTCAATACCTTCTACAATAAAGTCAATGGTTTTAATCCCCGCAGCATAGGTGACAATTGAATAAAGCGGCAAAATCCAACTATTCATAACAAAACCGCAAACTGTGTAAAGCAATACGTTATATAGCATTACGAATGTTCCAACCGTTACGCCAAGCTTTTTAGCGAATACAACCGCCATAACCTCGATACCGTCAATCGCACCGCCAAATCGAATTGTAAGTCCGCTTCCAACGCCCGAAATCATACCCCCAAACAATGCGCATAAAAGCAAATCCTCTCCCGCTAAAGGTGAGGCTATACTAACGTCAATAGGTAAAATATCGGTAATAAGCCAAGACACCAAAGAATACACCGAAACAGTAAAGATAGAATAAATTGTAAATGCAGGACCTTGCTTCTTAAGCCCAAATAAAAAAAGCGGAATATTTAAGATAATCAAAAATATTGATAACGATAAATATTCGGGTGTTACTTGCGAAAGTAAAATAGATGTGCCCGAAATTCCGCTGTCATAAAGCTTTACAGGGGCTAAAAATACCGTAACACCAAAAGCATTAATACAACCCGAAATGAATAAAATTATAAAATTTTGCCATTTAATACTTTTCAAATCTTCTTTAAAACTTAACATTTACAAACTCCAATATTATGTATACTATAATATTAGATTATATTTTAAAATTTGTCAATAAATTCAACAAATCTTCAACTGCTTACATTTATTACTTTGCATTTGCTCCTTTTTAATTTTAACCTTATATTCGATATACTTGTCGTTTTCATATTTTCGTGCCTGAGCATCTATGCCTGCACTTTTAAGTGTATCAACCAATTTAGAAAGACTATTGTAAAAAAGCCTTGCATCACCTATAGCAAACTTTCTGGATGGTTTAGGCTCAGGCAAATTTTCCTTAACTTCAGGGTTAATTATACCATAAATATATTCTTCTGCCTGCGCCACATTTAAACTGTTTGCGATTATATAATCAATCGCATCTTCCCTTAAAGAAGGTTGCAAACGCAAAATTGCTCTTGCGTGGCGTTCACTAAGACCGGCATTTTCAATACGTTCGCGAAGATGAGTATCTATCTTTAATAATCTTAATTTATTTGAAACTGTTGACTGCGAAATACCTAGTTTTACTGCAATTTCAATCTGTGGCATACCGTAATAACTGCTTAATTTTTTCAGAGCCTCGGCTTGCTCAAAGATACTAAGGTCCCGCCTTTGTAAATTTTCAACTATTGAGTATACCGCCGTTGTTTTATTATCAAGTCGGTGTAAAATACAAGGTATCCGCCTAAGTCCCGCAATCACAGCCGCTTTATATCGGCGTTCACCTGCAATAATTTCGTATTTACCGTCTTCAACTCTTTTAACTGATATAGGCTGTATTATCCCGTTAGATGAAATACTGTCTGCCAATCTCCGAAGCTCATACTCGTCAAACACTTTTCTAACACTCGTTTTCGATAATTTTATTTCATTAGGCTTTAGCATAAGTAATTTTTTATCCGATATAGTGTGCATTAAAACCGCCTCCCACTACATTATGTGGTATGGCTGTTTTTTTGTAAAGAAATTTCGGTCGTTAAAATTCGCCTTTAAAAAACAAAACAACCCATTTTATAAGGGTTGTTTTGAAATATTTCCACTATTTCGAGGATATTTTGGCGGTGTTTGCGATATTTTTTTAAAAATCGCGAAGGTTCTTGTTTCATTTTCTCTTAAATTTTCACATATAATATTAGGTTTTGCTAAACCCAACTGTTTAATCGCATTATCGCAAAGGGCAACCTCATCATTGACAGACGGACCTTTCATTGAAACGAAAAGACCTCCGTTTTTAACATAGGGCGTGCAGTATTCAAGCAAAACAGGAAGATTTGCAACCGCTCTTGCACAGGCAATGTCAAATTTCTCGCGATACGCCTTATTTTTTCCGCCATCTTCTGCTCGGGAATGAACTGCAGTTATACCCTCAAGATTTAACTTTGTAATGACATCGTTTAAAAATATAATCCTTTTATTTAAACTGTCAATCAAGGTGACCTTTAAATCGGGACGGACAATTTTTAAAACCATACCCGGAAAACCTGCACCGGTACCAACATCAATAACGCTTGCATTTTTAGGCACATCTACATTTTTGAAAAATAAAATACAATCGTAAAAATGCTTGTATAAGACTTCTTTAGGTTCAGTTATGGCGGTCAAATTAATCTTTTCATTCCATTCAAGAAGCAAATTACCGTAAAGATTTAAATTTTCTGCAATATCATCAGTTATTTCAATACCGAATTCTTTGCACAAGGGGGCTATTTCATTAATATTGAAATCTATCATTTTATATATGCCTCCAATCTATAAATCGGAAGTCCCAAAGCTACAAATTTACTTTCATATTCGGTCATTATATTACCCTCAAACCCGCTGTTATGGAGGTCCAAAGAAACATTTTTAAGGGCAAAACCGCAAGACGAAAACTGTTCAAGAGAAAATTCGAAGAAGTGCATATTATCAGTCTTTTGATGAATTTCAGCACCATCACACATAAGCTTTTTATAGCTTTCTAAAAATTTTGCGTGGGTTAAGCGGTGTGTGGCATAAGCCTTTTTTGGAAATGGGCAGGAAAAATTCAAAAATATACCTGAAACACTTTTTGGGGGAATAAACTTTTCAAGATATTCAGCGCTTCCGGCTATAAATTTAAGGTTAGAAAGCCCCATTTCTTTTGCCATTTCACAAGCAATTACAATTACATTAGCACTTTTTTCTACCGCAATTACGTTGATTTCGGGATGAGTTTTTGCATATTCACAAGCAAATTTTCCTTTTCCGCAACCGATTTCAAGATAAATCGGATTGGCGTTACCAAACCATTTTTCAAAATCAATATATTCCTTTTCTAAAACTGCAGTGTTGAAATTTCTGTCTTCGGTATTTATTATGTATAAATAATCCGAAACCGCCTGTAATCTTTCTTCAAGATATTTTTTCTTTCGCATTCTCATAAAATCACCATAATTATAATTGAACAATATAATTTAATTTTACTAAATCCACTTTGAAAGTGGCTTGTTAAAACTCTTTTTAAGCGTTTCGACTAACTACAATCATTATAACTTTCTTACATATTTTAAACTGAATAATAAGTATTGTCAAGAAGCTATATTAAGTGAATTAACAAAAGATATGTAGTAATTATACTTTTTAATATCTTTTTTATATTTTGCTTGACATTATATTTTTTAGTGGTATAATGCCCTTGAAACAACAACCTCAAAGGTGATGCAAATGTCGATAAATCATATGAATAATAAAAAAAGTTTGCGAAAACATTTTAACGATAAAGAAATTATGAAGCATGAAAAAGAAATACTTGAATGCTATCATAAAAACCCGGGTAAAAGCTTTAAAATATTTTTCAGTCTTTACAAGGGCAACTATTTAAAGTTATTTGTTTCATCACTTTTTTTTATTATAAAAACAAGTCCTAATTGGATTATACCGCTCGTTACGGCTGATGTTATAAACCTTGTGACTCAGCGACCCGATAATTTTGCGCAAAGGTTCGTTATAGACGTTGTTATTGCACTTGTTGTTCTTATTCAAAATATCCCCACCCACACGATATATGCAAATCTTTTCAGTTCTGCGAAACGCAACGTTGAAGCAAGCCTGCGCGGAGCAATGATACGAAAACTTCAACAACTTTCTATAAGCTTTCATAAAGAAGTACCGTCAGGAAAAATTCAATCTAAAATAATGCGGGATGTTGAAGCAATCGAAGCTTTTTCTTCCCAAATTTTCACCACCGGTTTGTCAATCATAATTAATATGTCTATAACACTTACAATAGTTATTAATAAGAATATCTATGTTTTTCTTATGTACCTTGCCTGTGTTCCTGCGGCGGCAATCATAACTTCAAAATTTAGAAGACCAATGCGGGAACGAAACAGACAATTTCGAATTCAGGTTGAGCATACCTCATCTGATGTTATGAATATGATTGAACTGGTACCTGTTACCCGTGCACATTCACTCGAAAAACTTGAAATAAAAAAACTTACCGGCGAGATGACTGATATGGCAGAACGCGGTTATCGTTTGGATTTCATTCAAAACCTTTTTGGTGCTGTAAGTTGGGTATCAATGAGTATTTTTCAAATTATTTGCCTTTTCTTTACAGGTTATCTCACCTATATTGGCAAGATAACCGAAATTGGCGACATAACATTATATCAAAGCTATTTCACAACCCTTTTAGGATATGTCAGCAGTATAATTGCCCTACTTCCTGTTTTTACAAAAGGCGCTGAATCTATAAATTCAATTGCAGAAATTTTGAACTCCGATGATATTGAGGATAACGAAGGCAAACAAAAGCTTAAAACTCTTGAAGGGGAATATATCTTTAAAAATGTAGATTTCGCTTACGAAAGGGAAAACCCCGTACTTAAAAACTTCAATCTTAACGTGAAAAAAGGTGAAACCATTGCCCTTGTTGGCGAATCGGGTGCAGGTAAATCCACTGTGTTAAATTTGGTAATGGGATTTAACAAAATAAACAGTGGCAGTCTGCTTATAGACGGGAATGACATAAACGGTATCGACCTGCGTTCTTATAGAAAACATATTTCAGTTGTGCCGCAAAAATCAATTCTCTTTTCAGGAACAATTCGAGATAATATAACCTACGGCAACCCAAAAATCTCCAATAAAAAACTCTGGCAGGTTATTGATGCAGCAAATCTCCGCTCGGTTATAGAGAACCTTCCTAACGGACTGGAGACAAATGTCGGCGAACACGGTGACAAACTTTCGGGCGGTCAAAAACAAAGAATTTCTATTGCTCGTGCCATAATAAGAGACCCCAAGGTTATAATTTTTGACGAAGCTACAAGCTCACTCGATAGTATTTCGGAACGCGAAATTCAAAATGCCATTGAAAATCTCACAAAAGAACGTACGACTTTTATAGTTGCTCACCGTCTCTCTACTATAAGAAATGCCGATAAGATTGCTGTTATCGAAAACGGTTCTTGTGTTGAATACGGCACCTATGATGAACTTATGGCAAAGAAAGGCGCATTTTATAAATTTAAACAACTGCAAAGTTAAATTCTAATAGATATCTCCCCCCTTTTTTTATAGGGGGATATTTATTTTTCAGTTGTATAAGGAGTAAAAAAATGACATTAAAATAAAAAATAATTTTTTTAAAAAAAGGGGTTGCATTAAGGTGAGATTTTGTGTATAATAATAAAGTAGTAGGAAAACTAAATATCGCGGAGTGGAGCAGCTGGTAGCTCGTCGGGCTCATAACCCGAAGGTCGTTGGTTCAAGTCCAGCCTCCGCAACCACAAGGCTAGCCTCGTCATTCTCAGTAATGACGAGGCTTTTACTTTTGCTGTGAGCAGACAATCTATGCCGAAGTAGTCCAATCTAGACTAATCTTTTTGGGCAACTAATGGTCGGCTCGGTTTTTTGGCGGCTGTTTTAGTGAAGGATAGCACAGAAAATTCACATTCAACAAAGCATTAAAAGGAGTGTGAGTTTTTATGAGAGATAAATCAATAGGTGCGCTAATGATAGTAGCAGGTGTCAAGCCTTGCAAGGTTAATATAGTAGGTACTTACAAAAACCTTAAATATCTTGTTAATCCAAACTTGTCACTAATGACAGATATTGAGATAATTATGCTTGAAAAAGATATTGCGCTGATTTTCAATAATGAAGGTGCATTGTTAAATCTTAAAGGTAATCGTAAAGTCGGTAAGACTATCATTGCAGGAACATTTTTTATCGTTGGTGTTAAGGATGGTAGGATAGCTTCATTATCAAAGGAAAAAGCAGAAAAATATTACAAGCGTTTTGAGAAAATAGAGATATATTCAGATAGTGAAGTTTCGGCTTCCTATTGGAATTCTTGGCTTGATAAATTGGATGATATACTTGAATAGTTTATTACATTTCCCCTATGGTTAATCGGTATTTCCGAGACCATAGGGGATTTTTTATTTTGAGGTGAGAAATGGACAAACACAAGAACTTTGGGATTTTACTTGAGCAAACCTATTTGCTAAAATATGGTAATGAGGTGATTCGTATGGCTGAAAAGGACTCTGAGCTACTTAACACGGTATATAAAGAAATAGCAGACAATCTTGGTATGGATATAGCTATGGATATATATAAAATGTATAAAGGTCAGCAGATTTCTTTTCCTATGCGTTTCTTCAACCCTGCACGTATCCAACGAATTATTATTCAAGAATATGACGGCACAAATATAAAATCTTTGGCTACTAAATATAATTATTCAGAAAAAACAGTTAGAAGGATTATAAGAGATAGTGTTGAAGATTAATGTGTGATAATACAAAAGGAGAAATTTAGTTATGAGCAAGTATGTATTATTTGAAAAGGAAATTGTTTTTACTGAAGCAGAAGATAGATATTGTGAGTTGCAATTTTCTGCTTGGGATGCTGTTCAAAAAGCAAAAAAGGAATTCGATGAGTGGTATTTACAAAAACAAAACATATATAATGTTCTTAAAGGTTTTGCCGATGAAGCAACACATTTAGTTGAAAAATATGTTGTTAATCCTCTTTATAAAACATTATCTGCCGATTATGAAATATATGATTTAAGTCAAGGCGAATATTCCGATAGGTGTTTAGATTTATCTTCAGCCGAAAAAACACATAATGAAGCAATAGAAGTGTATGAAGGCATTGAGGAAAAATTAGCAGAGGAGAGAGAATATAGAGAATTCCGTAAAGCAAATCGTTCAGGAGTTATAGGTGGCGGATTTGGTATAGGCGGAATGATTGCTGGTATGGCTACCGCAGGGGCTATCAATATGGCTACAGGTGCCGCACATAGTATTGTAAACTCTATAGGAAACGCAGGTTCCGAAGGAGATGCTAACACAAATAAAACTAAATTATATAATGCTTGCAGGTTAGAAATGGCAGAATCTATAGAAAAAAGCATTCTTTCAACTGCATTTTCTCACATAGCTATTGTTAATGAATATATTCCAAATCATATAGCTCTTTCTTTTAATAGTGAAAAATCAGAGGCTCTTTTAGAAAGTGCTAAAAATGTTGAAGCAAAACAAATCGAGTTGCTTATTGAAGCAATTAAGAATTGTCCTTGGAATTATGATATATATTCATTTGCCTTTGAAAAGTTTCCCAAAGAGCGAAGAAGTTTAATTGAAATGTCTCGTAACTTTAGGGTCGATTTAGATAATGATATTGATGAGTTGCTACATAAGGAATATACAACTGAAGCAAAAAAATCAGAAAAACTTGCATTAATTGCAAAAGCAAAAATTTTAGAGATAATGAGCGAACTCGGTATATCTGAAAATAAAATCATCGATGAAATAGAAAAAGATTGTTTAGAGAGATTGTGTTTTGGTTACAAAGACTTTGACGAAAAAATGTGTGAACAGTTATCTCAAAAAGTCAAGGACTATGATGCACTCGATAAAAACAAGGAACTTTTTCTAAAAAAGATACAGGAACGAATAGAAGAAATTTGGGCTAAAGAAGATGGAGAAATTTTTGATAATTACCTTTTAAGATTGAATGTTTTAGATAGTACCAAAATTGAAGAAGGAATCAAATTTGTGAAAGCGAAAGGAAGAACTTCAAATGCCAAAAAATATCTCGATGCCCTAGAATCTTTCAAACAAATTGAAATCATTAAAAAAGCTAGAAAGTATCGTTATTGTGCCAAAGATGGTATATCACCAAAACTCATAAAATGGAGTGGTGCAATATTAGCTATAATTGGATTAACGATATATATGCTAATGGATGATTTTTCTTTGTGGTTACACGGATTCCCGCTTCTGATAGGCATTGCAATACAAATTTATATACATAAGTTAGAGAAATTGTGGAAAAAGCTTACCATTAACAACAAAGTAATTCATCCCATTTTGTCTATGAATAAGGAAGCTTTTGAAAAAGCTTATTTCAATAATCAATCTGTAAATACGAAAAAATAAAATGAAGAAAAATAGAGAAGTATTTATTATTATAATAATAATTTTAGCGTTGATACTACTCTTTGGGAATAAGAGTTATAAAACCACTGTTAAACAATATGTAACCGCTACAATGCAAGGGGACGGCAAAAAAGTAGTTAATCTTATGCCAAAGCAATATATTGAACTTGCTATAGTTCAAGGTTCATATAATAACAAGTCCGATATGATTGATGATTATAATGATACACTCAATCAAACTATAGAATCATTTGACGAGGCTTTTGGAGATAAATGGAAGTATAAATATAATATCACTGATGTTTACAAATACAATAAATCGGATATTAAAGGATTTATTACCATTTCTAATTATGGTCATTTGTTGCCTAAAATTAAGGCAATCAGAGAAGTTTCATACGAATTATGTGTTTATAGCAACGATTACGAAAGCACAACAACAGAGACCATTTTGCTTATAAAATTAGGACGAAAATGGTTTGTTGCTGATGCATATAATTAAAAAAAAACTAACCCGATAGCAGTTTGAGGCTGTTATCGGGTGATTTTTTGTTTTAGGGAGGAGTTAAAAAATGATTTACAAAATAGGTACCATAGCCGATATGGATAGCATAGTGTTTGAGAATGACAATATAAAACAGATGGTCTATCACTATGCAAGTATACTGACTGCAGAATACGGAGCAGACCGAAATATTGATACGGATGACGGTGGGTACATTCTATATGCGACTATGGGTACAACCGCAGAGGAAATCAAAACCTTTTTTGATTATACTCAAAACCTTGTAGAATTTGTTGAAGTGCAGGACGATGTATGTTCTGCACTTTTTATTTTAAGTAGTGATTACGGAGTGGTAATAATAACGTCACTTGCTGACACACCACCCGAAATATTAAAAGAAATTGAAACACAAACGGAGGAATTTTAATGATTACGGAAAAAGACACTATAAAATGCGAGTCTATATTTAACGATTCTCACACACATAGGTACTTATGGAAACGAGTGTGGGACAAGGAGAAGCCTATTGTAACAATAATTATGCTCAATCCCTGTCAAGCAGATAACATCATAACCGATACTACAACATCCCTTGTAGTAAACAACGTAGCAAAGCTTCAGGAATACGGCGGTGTAGAGATATTAAACCTGTACTCAAAGCTAACTACCAAGCTAAGCTTTAAAGAAGCGGACGAGGAACTGAATGATAAAGAAAATGATTCATATATCCTAAAATCTGTAGAATCAAGCTCCAAAACAATAATTGCTTGGGGTAAAGCCTCAAACAGTAACACAAGGATAGAGGAAAGAGCGGTACAGGTAATCAATTTACTTTTACCACATAAAGAAAAGCTATATATGATTTCTGACGGAGAAAGAATAGGCTTACACCCTCTAACACCAAGTATACGTAGTAAATGGATTCTTGAAAAATGCGAGTTCCCAAAGCAACCCGAAGAACAACAGACCGAATAATAGTAAAATGTTCCCGTATGCAAAACATACGGGAACACACAAAAGCACAGGGAAAACCCTATGCTCCGCTATTTTTTTGTAAACACAAAACGAAAATATTTCGTCGCTATCGTCGGTTTCGACGATTATTCTTCTTTTTTTATGTATTCAATAAATTTTTCAAATTTTTCTTTCTTATAGAAAACCAAAACAAGACCACCATACCCTACATACATACTTTTAAACATTTCGGTATATGTAGAAGAAAGAATATCATAAATACTTTCGATAACTTCATCCTTGCTTTCTATAACTAAAAACATTCTACTTTTTTTAGTTCCATCCTCTATATAGACATTTTTAAAAAACCAAGAATAACGATATTCATCACCCAATGCCTTTAAAAGTTGTGTTCTACGTGTGTCATAATCTAAAAGAGGTTCAAGATATTCAAAAGTAAGATTCGACTTTTTAGGTTTTATATTTTCAGGATTTTTTTTAGTTAGCTTATGCCCATAATAATACTTACTAAAATATTTATATCCCGAAGACCTATCAAAATCGTCATAGTCAATATCGCTATATTTTTTAATTGTTCTATTAAGAAAGTCAGTATATAACATAACTTCTCTTTCTTCTTTGCTTAAAGATAAAAATACTTCTTTGGCACTGTCTATAAAAAGTTGGAAAGCAGATTTTTTATAAGCCATTTTATCACTCCATTTGATTTTTGCAAAAAATATATAGCAAAAAGCGTTTTGGTTAGGATATCCTTTGCGAATTTGAGTTGCTCCAATTCGCCTTTACGATACTACACAAAAGCCAAAAAGTCAATATTAATTCCAACAAAACCTATAAATTTCAAGCGCTTTTGTTGTTCTTTTGCTACTTTTCGTTAATAGCTTCTATTTATGTTAGAATAAGAGTGTCCTTTCGAGGAACGTTCGAACGAAAAAATGTACATTTAAACTTTAATTTTATGGCAACCAATCGTTGCAGAAAGTAGGTTCAACTATGTCAATTTTTCCATCTTTAAATGATTATGTCATCTGTGAATTACCAAATGACGTACCAACCCTCAAATGTCGTGCTATTATTTGCGATGTTTGTGTGACAGAAACTAACCCCGAGTACGAGACAGGCAATATCGATATTGCGTTTATAGTGCTATGCCCTACATTTGAAGAGCCTTTCGTTTACGAAAAGCACTTCACTAATTGGTCAATTCACGGTGGCATTGAAGCCGCTTTCGAATGTTTGATTAATGATAGCTTAGCAGATAGTTTTTATGACTTAATAGGTACTGTATTTGATGCAGAGATAACTTATCACGCGTATAAAAATAAAATTCACGCAGAGTTAGAATTGCAAGAAATGATACTGCCACCCCCTACTCTTAAAAACTAGTAGCAAAATTATGGAGGGCGGTATATCCGCTCTCCTCACTAAACAAAAAGGAGATAAAAACAATGAAACTTAAACCCACTAAAAAAACATATAATAATGCTGACGCAGTGTATAACGCAGTTGTCAATAAATGTGAATTTTTTGTTGATAAGAATAACGAAGCCTTTTTGGTTTCTCGTAACAAGAATAATTATAACCTAATTTATCTTTCACGTGTAGACGATGCCAAAAATTTTTTTACAATGTTGTACTTTAATAAATATAAAGTAACCGTAAAGAAAGCAGATGTTTCAACGGCTTATGAAAATATATGTGCAATCGTAACACGTTGCAAACAACAAACACCCGTATATACACGTGTAGGCTATTTTAATAATACTTTATATTATGATTTGAACAATCAAAAAGGCGAAGTTATCGCAATAGATAAAGACAATGTACTAATTATGTCTAAAACTAATATAAAAGATATTTATTTTTATGAAGATACTTCTATGTGTGAGCAGTTAGAACCTGTTCAAAGTGAATATACCCTATTAGATTTTCTCGATAATTTCTACAATATAGAAAAAGAACAAAAGTTACTTTTAGCGGTATATATGTGTGCCGCCTTCATTCCTGATATCAAACACCCCATACTAATTGTCGAGGGTGAAAAAGGGGCTGGTAAGACTAAATCACTCTCCTATTTAGGGAACCTGATAAATCCCGTAACAAAAGATGTTTTCATTTTGCCAAAGAAAGAGGATGATTTAATTACTACGTTAAGCAACAATCATTTTTCTGCTTTTGATAATATTGGAAAGCTATCACCTGATTTTTGCAACGTTTTTTGCCAATCCTCGACAGGTGGTACACTTTCCAAGCGTAAGCTTTACTCGGATAATCGAGAAATTTGTATTAATATAAAACGTTTGGTAGCTCTTAATGGCATTAATCTTGAAATATCACAAAGCGACCTACTTGACCGCTCTATTTTAATGCATTTAAACCGCATAGATGAAAGCAAAAGGCGTACAGACGAAGAACTAGACGTGGATTTCCAAAACGTTTTACCCCATGTTTTAGGTGATATTTTCTTCATCCTTTCGAAAGCTTTAAGTATTTATCCTACTGTTAATCTAGCCGAATATCCAAGAATGGCTGATTTTAGCCGTTACGGATATGCCATAGCGGAATCTATTGAAGAAGGTTTGGGTAGTACATTCATAAAAACTTACAAAGACAATATAAAGTTAGCAACTGAATCTGCAGTACAGGAAAATCCTGTACTTAATTCTCTAAGAGAATTTGTAGAGTGCAAAAAGCATTGGCGTGGCACTATGACCGAGTTGCTTAATGAATTGCAAAAAATAGTGCGTAAACTATATGTCAGTAAATCGTTACCTTCCTCATTCCCAAACAATGCAAATAGTTTATCGCGTATACTTAATACTCATAAACACGAATTAAAAAATTTAGATGTAAATGTTGAAATAGGAAGAACAACTAATCGCTATGTTGAAGTAAGCAAAATAGGTTTAAATTCACCGACGATAGCGACGAATTCGACGACAAAAAATGATTTTAAAAACAGAAAATCTTTGCTCGATGAAGACTAATGAAATTAGGAGGACTTTAACTATGTGCAAGATAAAAAGTTCGAAAATAGTTGAACCTATATTAAATAAAACTCCTAAAAAATTTAAAAGTAATGGATATGGCAAATATGAATATCCTATTTACGGCAAGGTTCCTTGGGGAGAATATTTTTCTAAAATCGTAAGAGTTAAAGACACAACAACGAAAGCAGGAGAACCTGCAATAGAAGTATTTTATGACATAAGGGATTTTGGCGTTTGTTATAAAATAGCCAATCGTTGGATTAATGATAATGAAACTGATGGATTTTACTATATTAAGCAAAAATATAAAATCGATTCCAAAGCTTATGAAAAGTTTGTTGATTTGATGGCTCAGATTTTAAAAAAAGGCGATTCTGAATTTGAATATGAAGAAATAATCGGTATTACTGAACATATAAAGCTCGACTATAATAGTAAAAATTATGGTGAATTTATAGAACGTACTCCGTTTGATTTTTGGGATTATCGAGACCCAAGAATTAGTAGAAATTATGATGAAGTAGAAGAAATAAAAGAAAATAATGAACTAACTGATGAATAATAATTTACATTTTAATTTGTCACCTATCGCAAAGTACACTTTTACCTTATATTTTAAGGTAAAACATTATTTTGTGGTATGTGGCATTAAAATCGAAAATAACTAAACTTTATTTATATATTATCTTATTAAGAAAGGACGTTCTAAATATGAAAGATAGATATTTAACCGTTACAGAGGTATCGGAAATGTTAAAGGTATCCTATGACACCGCACTACACTTCGTTAAATATAATACAGATTATATAACCATGGGTAAGCAATATAGGGTGTTAGAAAGCAAATTAAATGCAGTTCTATATCCTGAAAAATCAGTTAAACGTAAGCTTACTAGCAGACCTATATATCAAATAGTAGAAAGGACTTGAAATTATGGCAACAGGCAGTATTAGAGAAAAACCATTAAAAAATGGTATTAGCTATCAAATAGTTATAGAAGGTGGCTATGATGAACTAACAGGTAAGCGTATCCGTGTTCATAAGAACGTTAAATGCAGTAAAAGAGAAGCTAAATCTATAATGCACCGAATGATTACTGAAATGGAGCAAGGCAAGTTGACCCAAAGAAGCAACAAAAAGGTTGGTGATTGGATGGATGAGTGGGTAGAAAATTATTTGCCTAAAATCGAAGAAACAACAAGGGTGGGTTATAGAACTAAAATCAGATGTTACATAAAACCAGCTTTAGGAGATATATTCATAAAGTTTTTACGAACAGAACATATACAAAGAATGGTTAATGATATGATTAATAGAGGTTTGTCTCCTAAAAATATTCGTGATACCTTCAATAATATCAATGCTGCTATGCAAAAAGCAGTAAAATTAAAACTCATTCCGTACAATCCTTGCGAAGCGGTAGAATTGCCTAGATTGAAGAAGTATAGAGCAAAAGTATATACTGCTGAAATGATACAAAATTTGCTTGATGTAGCCACGGGTACCGATATGTATTTGCCTATTTTCCTATTAGTAATGGTTGGATTAAGACGTGGTGAACTCCTTGCTTTACGATGGAATGATATTGACTTCAAAAACAATATTCTCAAAGTGAGATACAATATGGTAAATGGTGAAAAAGGTTGTGTAATAAAAGCACCTAAAAGTGAATCGGGTATACGTGATATATACTTGGGTGATGATGTGATGACTGTACTTAAACAAGCAAGACTACAATATATGAATGATGTATTTTCATATGGTTCAGGCTTTCAAAATTTAGGATTTGTTATTAGACAAGAAGATGGTTCGCCATATAAACCCGATTCTATGACTCAAAAATGGAGAAGATTTTTAGAAGAACACGACTTACCTAAGATAAGGTTACACGATTTAAGACATAGTAACGCTACTGCACTTATTAGTGCGGGTGTGAATCCAAGAGTAGTACAGCAGAGATTAGGTCATTCTGACGTAAATATAACGCTAAATACATATACTCACGTATTACCTGAAATGGATATGGAAGCGGCAGCAAAGTTAGATTCTATTCTGCTCAAGCGTGCGTAGTTTTAAAATTAAAAAGGACGGTTTTTAGGGTGTTGGTCGGCAAAAGAGACGGCTTTTCAACACCCAAAACCCGCTTTGTTAAGCCTTTCCTAGATAGGTTAGGATTCGACACTACTCCTCATAACCCGAAGGTCGTTGGTTCAAGTCCAGCCTCCGCAACCAAAAAAGTTCAGTTACCCTTTTGGGTGACTGAACTTTTTCTTGTTATAGAGTTTGAATTTGTATTATCTGTCTTCGGGTTATGAGACCGAAGGGCGAATAAGTCGAAGGGTGAGGTGGTAGTGAATGACAGTCCGGTGGACTGTCAGAGCCACCGAGCCGACCGCAGTATTTTCTCCGCAGAGAAAATACAAGACCGTTGGTTCAAGTCCAGCCTCCGCACCAACAATGCGAACCGATTTAGATATCGGCGCAAGAAATCCGGTAACCTGGGCGGTTACTGCATGTTTTTATCCCATTTTTTCAAGTGAAGCTGGGTAGATATCATAAGCCAAAAACGGCTTCCGGGGAGGACTTGAACTAAAGCCAAAACAATATTAGGTGGAAAAGTTTAGAATTTTATGATATAATTAGTTTGATAAATAAGAATTTGTAGGGGTGATTGAGATGATTATTTTAATTATGGGAGCATCGCATACAGGCAAGACGATACTTGCACAAAGATTGCTTGAAAAATATAAATATCCGTATCTGTCAATAGACCATCTGAAAATGGGGTTAATTCGTAGTGGAAATACAGAGCTTACCCCCATGAGCGATGATAAGGACTTGACCGCATACTTATGGCCTATCGTCCGTGAAATGATTAAAACTGCAATTGAGAACAAACAAAATTTAATTGTTGAAGGTTGCTATATTCCGTTTAATTGGCAAAAGGATTTTGACGGTGAATATCTCAAAAATATCAAGTACTATTGCCTTGTAATGAGCGAAGAATACATAAGAAAACATTTTGACAACATAAAAGAATACGCCAACGCCATAGAAACAAGATTAGATGACGAATGGTGTACGATGGAAAGCGTTTTGGCAGATAATGCGGAAGTCCTCGCCCTTGCACAAAAGTATAATGTGAACTATATTCTCATTGATGACCAATACGAAATTAACATTGATTTAGAGTAACAAATTCCAATTTATCGAATTGTTTTATACCGATATCTAAATCGGTGCAACTTGCCAAAAAAGTTCAGTTACCCTTTTGAGTGACTGAACTTTTTCTTGTTATAGAGTTTGAATTTTGGGTACCACAACCCGTGGTCATTGGTTGGGCTCCAGCCTTTACAACCAAAAAAATCCCAAGTCTTTCGACTTGGGATTTTTTTATATATGTAACTGTACAGGCAAAGGTTCATTTTCGCCGATATTATCCAAATACTTGTTTTTATAAAATTGCAACTGCAATTCGTATGTATTTTGATTATTTCTGTCAAGCGTACCAACATAATCGTGCGCTTTCAAATGAGAATCTTGTGACTCTAAAATAGTAATTGCTATGTTAGAACAGTGAGCAGCTACTCTTTCAAGGTTGTTAAGTAAATCATTAAAAATGAAACCTAATTCTAAAGTACATTGACCTGTTTGTACGCGGTGAACGTGACCTAGTTTCAACTCTTTAGACATAACATTAACAATTTCTTCCAAAGGTTTCACTTTGCCTGCTAACATATAATCCATATTTTCCATTGCTTGTTGAGTTAACTCGCAAATTTCCATTATTGCTTCAATGCAAATTTCTAAATCGTGTATAGCTTTTTCAGAGAAGTTTTTCTTTTTATTATAAAGTTCATTGGCTAGTTCAGCTATATTTACAGAATGGTCGGAAATACGCTCTACATTTGTAAGATAACTTAAAAATCTTGCAGAAAGTTTAGTTTCACTGTCACTTAATTGCTTTGTATGTAGTTTAACGAGATATGAGCCTAATCGGTCTTCAAAACGGTCTATTTGACCTTCTCTTGACATAATCTTATCATACTTTTCTTGATTGAATTCACTTAACAATTCAATGGATTTATGAATATTCTTAAATGCCGCAGTAGTCATTTTGTCCATTGTTTTGCTGCTTTGTTCGAGAGCAAGCGGCGGATACTCAAGAAAACGCTCATCCAATAGATTTTCTTCGTAATCTTCATCATCCGCATCCGATTTATCTTTTATAACAAGTGTTACAAGTTTTATAAGCAAACGGGAGAATGGCATTAACAATATAGTGGCTCCAACCTTGAAAACGGTATTGATAATTGCTATGCCAAGACTTGTTGCGGGCATATTCATAAAATCAAAATTAACAAATATATTTACAATGTAGAATGGCACCATTAACAAAATAGCGCCCGAAAGGTTAAAGAACAAATAAGTGAAAGCCGTGCGCTTTCCGTTAATATTAGCGCCTATTGCTGATAATAAAACAGGCGCGCAAGCACCGATACACATACCGATAACCATAGGCAAAGCAACATCATAGCCTATAACACCGGTAATTGACAAAGCCTGCAAAATACCAATAGATGCCGAGCAACTTTGGATTACTGCCGTAACGGCAACACCCACAAGTATAGCAACCAAAGGATTAGAAACAGCGGAAATAAAATTCAAAAAAACTTTACTTTGTTTAAGTGGTTCCATTGCGCCGCTCATTGCCTGCATACCGCTCATCAAGACAGAAAATGCAAGCATTATCATTCCTACATTTTTGATTGACTGCTTTTTGCAGAAGAAGTAAAAAATTATTCCTAAAAAGGCAACAAATGCAAAAACAGTGGCGGATGAAAAAACACCGCTACCCTCCACGCCGGCAAGTACCAAAATCCAACCGGTTGCCGTGGTACCGATGTTAGCTCCCATAATAACGCCCACGGCATTTGCAATCTTCATAATTCCTGAGTTAACAAAACCAACAACCATAACAGTAGTTGCAGAGGAAGACTGAATTACTGCAGTAACTAACGAACCGAGCAAAACGCCCTTAAAGGTAGTAGAAGTAAGTCTTCCAAGAATAGTTTCCATTTTGCTACCGGCAACTCGTTTTAAACCTTCACCTAAAAGCGACATACCAAAAAGGAAAAAAGCAAGTCCGCCTAACAAAGCTATCGTATTTGCAATAGCCACAATTTACCATACCCTTTCTATTCCTATGCGTTTAACGTCCTTAATACATAAGCCATTATAATATATATTGCTAAATATAACAAGAGGATTTTTATGATTAATTCTCAATTCATAATAGAGTATACTCCATTTTAAAAAATCTAAAATAAGCATATATTATATTTTTGGTAAATATACGGAAGTTTTATATATAGAGCATCACTCTTTGATATATGATTTGATGAAGACAGAAAGCTCCGCTTCACAAAATGATGAGCGACATCTAAACAACATCAAATATAATTAGACATTGCTGATAATTTTATCATAACGCTACAGATGTTTAGCGAGTATTTAACATACAATATGTCAGCAATAATTTGTACTTCACAATTTCCAAATATAGAATTATTTTCATTGAAAAAACAAAAGAATTATGATATACTGTATTCTAAAGTTTGCATTACTGCAACTAGGGAGTTTTAAGGAATGATTTATAAAAATATTGAGATACATAATATAGCAGAACTTATTAATAACGACGACGGAAGTATTTCCTGGAAACGTGTTCCGTCAAAGGTGCATAGTGAAATGGAATCAGAGATTGCTGATGCCGTTGTCCATAATGCTACAGGTGTTGAACTGAGATTCGTTATTAAAGGAGACTCGGCAACAATCAGAATGAGCACTTATGAAAATAACCCCCTTTCTTCTTCCACTTTTCATGTGTATAGAGGAAGTATACAGGGCGGTTGGTCTGACCATGAGGTGCATTGTCACGTAACCGGTGAAATTCAAGATTTTGTTATAAATAAGTCTCCAAATCTTTTAAGATTGAAAGAAATGTCTGATAAGTGTAACTATGCGTGGGATAGTGAAGTGATACGCATTATTTTTGACAGAGGAAAATATAAAATATACGATATCATAGGCGATGTTACCCCGCCGTCAAAACAGCAATGTCCTGCAAAAACTTTGCTATGTTACGGTTCATCTATTACACACGGTTCAAACTCTATAGACGCTTCTCATTCTTGGGCGTCTATCGTTGCGCATAATTTTAATATGGATGTTCGTAATTTAGGAATGGCAGGAAGTTGTGCAATGGAGCCTGCTATGGTGGAGTACATTGCAAGCGAGGGCGAAAAAGGAAACTGGGATATTGCCACACTTGAGTTGGGAATTAATGTACTTAACTGGAGTTATGAAAAATTCACTAGCCGTGTAGAAAATATTCTTCATCAGGTTGCCGGTAGAAATCAAGATAAACCTATTTTTGTAATTTCACCCTTTTATCATTGCGGTGACGATTTTAAAGAAAATGACAATGCAAAAAATTGGCGAAGAATTATAGAAGAAATCACTCTCAGATTAAATTATAAAAATATAACCTACATAAACGGACTTGATGTTATCGGAGATGTTTCGTATATGTCAGCCGACGAAGTTCATCCAAACATCTATGGTGTGCAACGCATTGCAGATGTTCTTACACAAAGAATACGCGACGTTATTACTGCAATATAACCTTAAAAATTATCGCCATAACGATAAGTACTATAAAATTTAGGAGTATTCTTATATGAATAAAATTTCAAATACTATACACAATTTTTTAAATTCCAGTCTGCGTTATATAATTATTGTGTATTTTCTTATAATGTCTTCACTTAACATACTTTTCACGGCTGATATTGTTCAAAAGCATGAGGAAAAAGTTACTATTTCTTTTTATGTCCTTCAAGGGTTAGGCTTGCTTTTATGTATTCTCCTCGTTTTTATTCTTATTCGAATATTTCGGGATGAGCTATCAAAAATTAAGTTTGACGAGAAACGAATTTTTAAAATTTGTACCTTCTTATATATAATTGCTTCAATATATATCATACTTAATATTGACAGTAACATACGTGCCGATGCAGGAGTTGTTTATAATATTGCTTCAAATTATAATCACGGGCACTCCGAATTTAATAAGGGCGGGTACATATATAGATATCCTCACCAACTTGGACTTTTAACTTATGATAGAATTATTTCACTTTTCAGTCCAAGTACAAAAGCACTTTTTACAGCAAACACCTGCTTTGTTATCGGAACAAACTACACACTTTATAAAATATCTGATTTCCTATTTAAAAATCGCACAGTTAATATCTTAACTATTCTATTCACCTTTGCTTTTATCCCCCATTTGCTTTTTATCACCTTTGCTTACGGACTAATCCCCAGTCTATTTTTAATAGTATCCGCTTTTTACTGTGCACTTAAATTTTGCAAATCAAATAAAATTAAACACTTATTATTAACCTTGCTATTCTGTTCTCTTGCAGTTATAATAAAATCTAATTCTCTTATAGCTGTGATTGCAATTGCAATTTATCTTATCTTGAACCTACTTAAAAATAACAAAACGATACTGATTGTCGCTATTATTTCGGTACTGCTTTGCACTGTATTACCCACAAAAATACTTAACGCCTGTTACGAAAAGGATACCAACATAAAACTTGATAATCCTGCTCCGAGTATCCTTTGGGTCGCTATGGGAACCGACCTTGATAATACTATGCGTGCACCCGGATGGTACGATTCATATATCTATGGCACCTATTCAAACAGTGCCGATAGAAACGAGGCTGCCCAAAAGGGAATGCAAAAATTCAAGGAAAACCTCAGTAAAATGAAAAATGACCGCAGCAAAGCATTAAAGTTTTTTTCTGATAAAACTATTTCCCAATGGTGCGAACCTTTATACCAATCCGATTGGAGCGGTCCTCTTCCCGACTGTAATCAAGAAATAAAAACGCCCCTGCTACAAAATTTTTATTCAGGCGGTTCGGTAAACAAATTAGTAACAACATACTGCAAAACGCTCACACTTGCGGTATGGCTATTCAGCACAATCTTCGTTTTGTTTTATGCAAAAAAGAAAAACGGCTGGCAAATGTTCTTTGCATTTTCTTTAGGCGGAGCTTTATTCCATTTAGTATGGGAAGGTAAATCCCAATATATTCTTCCGTATGTAATAATACTAATTCCATTTGCTATGTACGCGCTGTATCGCCTTATTAAAACAGAAAAGTTTTCCTCAGAAAACCTTTTTAGCACTTAAATGATATTCAACAAAGGAGAAATATTCATGCTAATAAATCCTTGGCTTTTCCCAAATGGAAAAACTGCAGCTTTAACAATGAGTTATGACGACGGAACAGAAAATGACATAAGACTTGTAAATATTTTCAATAAATATGAAATTAAAGCCACTTTTCACATTGATGGCAGAGATATAGCAAAAAGAAAAGAATTTTGGCAGAATGATGCAAAAAAACTTTATAAGGGTCACGAACTGTCTGTTCACACATTAAATCATCCGCATCTTTACAATTTAAATGATAGTGAACTTATGAATGAAGTGCTTGACAACAAAAAAACACTGGAAGAAATTTGCGGATACACCGTTAGAGGTATGTCCTACCCTTACGGTGATTTTGATAAGCGCATCGAAAATGTTATGGCTTCTTGCGGTATAAAATATGCACGGACCGCTATGAACACAAACAATACGCATCTGCCAAAGGACTTTTTGGAATGGCATCCAAGCTGTCACCACAACGGAAATATTTTTGGCTTACTTGACGCAATCAACCCAAAAATTAAACCCGAATACTTTACGGTTCATAACAGAATGCCAAAAGTACTTTATATCTGGGGCCATAGCTACGAATTTAACCTTGCAAATAATTGGGATAGAATAGAAGAATTTTGTAAAAAAGCCTCTGAATATGATAATATTTGGTTTGCCACAAATATTGAAATATACGATTATATAATGGCTATGAGAAACCTCGAAATTTCGGCTAACCGCAAATCAATTTTTAATCCGTCAAGACTGTCGGTTTGGGTTGATATTGACGGAAAGGCCGTAGAAATAAAACCCGGTGAGAATAAACTTTAAAAGAAAGTATTTACTCTCTTTTGTTGTTTGAATTATATAAAAATCCTCCGTATATAAACGACTTTGAACTACTCGAATTTGTTCATTTTTGTTTATATACGGAGGATTTTATTTAACTGATTGCCTTTTCCAGCATTTCAATTGCCTTAGGATGATTCACAATGTCGCACTTTCGTGTAAACATCATACCGCTTTCTAAAGCACGTGGTACTTCCTGCTCATCAATAGTGGTAGGACTTCCGTCAGAACCGCGGGTCCAATCAATATAGCGCATATTACTTTTAATACCGTTATCAAGATACGGTACATACAAATTTTCTTTAAACGAACTGTTATAAACAAGCATTTGAATGAATGCCTCATCTGCATTAAGGGTATTATCGTGGCGTTTAAATACCTCTTCTTTAGACTTAACCACGTACTCTGCAAAGCTTTGCGTAATACTGAAAAACTGACTGCCCGTCAAATATTTTTCGGGCGACCACTTTGGCTTGAAAATTTTATAAAACACCTTTTGAATTCCGGTCGATAAAAACCATAAATAATACCACTTATTTTTTGTTCTTCCGCATTTTTTTAAAAACGGATGCTTAACTACCGACCTTCTAGCATAAAGCGCTTGTGAAAATTCTGCGGAAGATAGACTTATAAATTCCTTACCGTTATTTTGAGAGAAAAATTCATTTATTTCCTCTACATTCTTAAGCGGAAAATCTTGGCCTGTTATAAAGTGATAATAATCGTGTTCACCTATTTCTAAGGCTTTTTCAAGCAACAAATATTCAGCTCTTGTCATACTGAAATATCCCCAAACAATTGAAAGTCTTTCAGTAAAATAAACTCTGCCTTTAGTAACAGCTTTAGCCACCTCTTCGGGTTGCAAGGATGATTTGCTGTCCAAATGAATAATAAAATCATTATCCGTATGGTCTAAAGCCTTTAAAAGCTTTTCAAGCAATTCAGGTTGTGCGTGCGCCATTATCATATAAGCGTGTCTCATAAATTACTCCTGTTCATTATAATTCTTCAATAATTATTTTCGGTAAAATTTCTTCTAAGTCCTTATCTAAATAAAATCCCGTTTCAATATTTAAAGCATTTGCTGCTCCAACTGCTAAGGACTTTTTAAAAATTTCTTTAATTACCCCTCCGTTAGATAAGCCGACTGCAAATACAGAAACCATTGAGTCGCCACACCCTAATGTATTAACTGCGTGTATTTCTGGAGTATATCCTCTAAATACACCGTCTTTGCAAACAAGTACGGCACCATCCTTACCCAAGGATACAACAACATAGTTAATACCGCTTTCATAAAGCCCTTTTGCAGAATTTATAATATCCTCAATACCGCAAAGTTTCTTACCTAACAAATTTTCCAGCTCATCAATATTTGGCTTTATAAAATCAGGTTTTTCGACAAAAGCTTTCTTAAATGCTTCCCCACTGCTGTCAAAAAGAACTTTTTTGCCCTCTTTTTTAGCGAGTTTTATTAAATCTTTGTAAAAGTCACTCTTGATACCCATAGGTAAACTGCCCGAAATTACAACCGTATCAGCTTTTTTGAGAAGCTTTACATACTTCTTTAAAAACTTTTTAACTTCAGTTTTTCTAATCTCTTGACCCGACTCTACAAATTGAGTTTGAGTTTTATTTTTATTTTCGAATATGTTTATATTGGTTCGACTCTCACCTTTGCACTTAACAAAATCGCTTTTAATTGCAGATTTTTCAAGGCTTTTTATTATATAATCGCCTGTAACTCCACCTGCTATACCTGTTGCAATTACCTTTTCACCCAAGGCTGTTGCTACTCTTGCAACGTTAATTCCTTTTCCGCCGGCAGTTAAAGTGCATTCCAAAACCCTTACGGTATCGCCTGTTTTAAACTCATCAACCACATAGCGTTTATCAACCGCTACATTCATTGTTACAGTAAGTATCATAGCGATTATCCCTTATTTAAGACAAAATAAAGCAATACTATTATACCTAAAATTATTCGGTAATATCCAAATACCGTAAAATCCTTCTTTTTAATATAACTGATAAGGAATTTAATAGCTATTATTGATACTACAAAGGCGGTAAGCATTCCTACTGCTAATATTAAAAGTTCTTCGCCCGTAAAGTTAAATCCAAATTTTAAAAGTTTAATAAAGCTTGCACCGAACATTACAGGAACTGCCATATAAAAACTGAATTCAGCCGCCGCAACACGCGAAACGCCAATTAAAATTGCACCCAAAATAGTCGAGCCGCTGCGAGAAGTACCCGGAATTAAAGATAACGCTTGGAAACAACCGATTAACAATGCAGTTTTATAACTTATTTCGGCAATTGAATTAACCTTTGGCTGTAGTTTATCATTTCTCTTTTCTACAACTAAAAATGCAATACCGTAAACAATCAACGCCAATGCTACAACTATATAATTATGAAATTTTTCTTCAAAAAAATCATCAAACGGAATACCGATTATAGCGGCTGGCAAAATTGCAACGATAACCTTAAACCACATTGAAAAAACATCTTTTTTTATGTAATGCTCTTGTCTGTTAAGAGAAGACGGCCACATCTGTTTAAAATATATCACAACAACCGCTAAAATAGCACCTAGCTGAATTACAACATTAAACATTTCCATAAATTCAGCCGACATTTTAAGCTTTATAAACTCATCTGCAATAATCAAATGTCCCGTACTGCTTATAGGTAACCATTCGGTTATGCCCTCAATAATACCTAAAATAAAAGATTTTATAATATCAAGCATAATTTTCTCCTTAAATTTATCTACTTAAATTATATAAGGGTTGCAACAAAATTACAACCCTTTTTAGAATTATTCTGCTATTTCTTTATAAAGTCCTATATAGGCATTAGCTGACATTTTCCAACTATTATCGCATTTCATAGCGCGTTCGCGTAAAATACTCCAACCCTTATTATCCTCATAACCTTTAAGGGCACGATTAACAGTATAGAGCATATCGTGTGCATTGTAGTTTGTAAAGGTAAAACCGTTACCCTCACCAGAATGACTGTCGTGAATAGTATCGTTAAGTCCGCCGGTTTCACGGACAATCGGAATAGTACCGTATCTTAAAGCTACCATTTGCGCCAAACCGCAAGGCTCACTTTGACTTGGCATTAGGAAAATATCGGCTCCGGCATAAATTCTGTGTGCCAATTGTGGATTAAACCCTAATTTTAAACCGACTTTATCGGGATATTTTTTTGACATTTCGTGGAAAAATGTTTCAAATTCCCATTCGCCCGAGCCTAAAATCGCGAACTGAACATCTTTTTGGATTAGTTCTTCAAAAACGTGCTTTACAAGGTCAATTCCCTTGTGCTTTACAAGTCTTGTAACTATACCTATAATAGGTGTTTCTGCCTTTTGGGGAAGACCCAATTCTTCTTGAAGTCCTCTCTTATTAACCGCCTTACCTGAAATATCATCTAAACTGAAATTCTTATAAATCAGCGGGTCGGTTTCGGGGTTGTAAACATCAACATCAATACCGTTCACAATACCTGTGGTTTTATAAGTAAATTCTTTTAGAATCGTATCAAGTCCGTGCGAATAATAGGGACTTAAAATTTCTCTTGCATAAGTAGGTGATACGGTTGTAATCTTATCGGCGCATTGAATCGCGCCCTTCATAAAGTTTATACAACCATCGTACTCAACTATCCCTTTTCTCTCAATCGGCAAGCCTAAAACATCGCTTAAAAGTTCCTCGCCAAATTTTCCCTGATACTGAATATTATGAATAGTAAATACCGTTTTCATTTTACTGTAAAATTCGTTTTGCTTATAAAAAGCATCTAAGTAAACGGGGATTAAGGCTGTTTGCCAATCGTTACAATGAATAATATCAGGCGCAAAATCTATATGGGGTAAAACCTCCAAAACCGCGCGTGAGAAGAAGGTAAATCTCTCCGCATCGTCATAATAGCCGTAAAGACCGTCACGCTTAAAGTAGTACTGATTATCTATAAAGTAATAAATTACACCGTCAATATGCGCTTCAAAAACACCACAATACTGTCTTCTCCAAGCAACAGGCACTGTTATTGAACAAACAAAGGTCATCTTCTGCCTTAATTCTTCAGATATACTGCTATAAAGCGGTAAAATTATTCTGCATCCCACAAATCTTTTTCTTAATGCTTTTGGCAACGCACCCGCAACATCAGCAAGCCCACCCGAACAAGCAAAAGGATATGCTTCACTTGAAGCAAATAAAACTTTCATATTTTACTCTCTTTCTATTACAAAACTTGATTTTTATTTACAAAACAGTGCCTTGCAGATGTTCCTTTTAGCACTATTTCACTGCCTATAACTGCATTTTTATCGGCAATAACATTATCCAATCGGGCGCCCTCGCCAACTATTGTTTCCTGCATTAAAATACTGTTTTCAACCACCGCGCCCTTTTCAATCTTAACTCCGCGGAAGATAATACTGTTTCTAACCGTGCCGTCAATAATACAATCGTCTCCAATCAAACAGTTATTAACCGAAGACTTTACGCCATATCTAGTAGGCATACTGTCACGAACTTTAGTGTAAACCGGTCTTTCAGGATTAAATAACTGCTTTCTGACATCCTTTTGAAGTAAAGCCATACTTGCTTGATAATAAGTGTGGCTATTATCCATAACAGCTATAAATTCCTTGTGCTCAAATCCGTAAACCTTAAGTGAATCTAATTTTTTGGCAATAACATCGCGGGTAAAGTTTTCAAGCTCGCTCGAAACAGCATCTTCAATGAGGCGAATTAACAAATCTCTGTTAATTATAGTAATACCAATTCCAAAAGGAACCTTTCCCTCACACGCATCAAAAGACATACCATTTACTCGTTGGTCATCATCAAGCTTTAATACAAGCTTTTCATAAGATTCAGGCGGTAGATTATCATTATGATAAACGATTGTTATGTCTGCATTTTTCTCTTTGTGATATTCTAACGCTTTAGAAATATCAATATTTGCAATTATTTGTGAATTGCAAAGCACCATATACTTGCTGCCGCAGCGTTCAATAAAATCAATAGCGGCATACATACCCGAAATTGTGCCGGTATATCTTTTTATACCTTTTTTATAATATGGAGGAATTAAAAAGAGTCCGCCGTTTTTACGGTCCAAATCCCAAGCCATACCGTTACCAATGTGGTCCATAAGCGAACGGTAATTTTCCTTAGTAACAATACCAACCGAACTAACACCCGCATTAACAAGATTTGAGAGTGCAAAATCTATCATACGGAATCTTGCGCCAAACGGAACAGATGCCATCGAACGCGCAGCGGTTAACTTTTTAAGTTTTCCGTCATCCGCATTAGCAAAAATCAATCCCGAAACATTTGATTTTCTCATATACTCTCACTCTCCTTAATATTTTCCAAAATCATTTTATTTGCAGAAATTTTAGCGCCTTTTCCAACAAATAAATTATCTCCTACTACGGTTATTCCCCAATCTGAATTTTCTGTAACAGGCGGTTCTTCACCAATAACCGCATTCTCACCTACAACAGTATTTTCTGCAATAATAGAATATTTAACCTTAGCACCCTTTTTAATAACAGCACCAGGCATTATAAGCGAATATTCAGCACTTGCGCCCTCTTCAATAGTAACATTTTTAAACAGAATCGAATAATCTACCTTACCAGAAATATCACAGCCATCAGTTATAAGAGAATTTTCAACCTTTGCATTTTCAGAAATATACTGTGGCGGAAGACCCTCATTTCGTGAATAAATCTTCCAATTTTTATCCCCTAAATTAAGGTCTATATTAGGATTTAAAAGGTCAAGATTAGCCTCCCACAAGGAGTCAACCGTTCCAACATCCTTCCAATAATCATTAAAGCGGTAAACCTTTAGCAATTCTCCGTTATTAAGCATTGCAGGAATAATATTCATACCAAAGTCATTATCAGAATTCGGGTCTTTTTCATCCTCAGTCAGATAGTATTTAAGCTTTTGCCAATCAAAAATATAAATACCCATTGAAGCCAATGTGCTTTTTGGTTGTTTCGGCTTTTCTTCAAATTCATAAATAGTACCGTCTTCTTTAGTATTCATTATACCAAAGCGTGAAGCCTCCTCCAAAGAAACCTCTAAAACGGCAATAGTACAACCCGCGCCTGTTTCGATATGTTGCGAAAGCATAAGCGAATAGTCCATTTTGTAAATATGGTCACCTGATAAAATCAAAACATATTCTGGGTTGTATCTTTCGATAAACTCTAAATTCTGATAGATAGCATTAGCGGTACCCTTGTACCAATTTCCACCTTCTTGCGAGTGGTATGGGGGTAAAATATGAACTCCACCGCCCGAACGATTTAAGTCCCACGGTTTTCCTGAACCTACATAATCGTTCAACTCAAGCGGTTTGTACTGGGTAAGTATACCAACGGTATCAATTCCTGAATTAGTACAGTTAGAAAGCGGAAAATCTATAATTCTGTACTTTCCGCCATAAGGGACTGCGGGTTTTGCAATTTTACTTGTAAGAACTCCCAGTCTGCTTCCCTGACCGCCTGCCAAAAGCATTGCTACACATTTTTTACTTTTCACAAGTAACACTCCAGTCTGTTTTGTATCTTGTCCAATTATATTTAAAACAATTTAATTTTATACCTACTTTATATTATATCAATTTTTCTTGTATTTTCAAGTAATTTTTAGTGATTTTCTAAAACTCTAATAGAATATTTATATATATATTTGTTAAAATTATACAAAATTCGACATAAATCAGAGAATAATAAAAGACAGGCAGTCGCATACCTGTCTTAAAATTAATTATGATATAGTTTTTTAGTTTGGTATTTAGGCTCAAAGGTAATATTTATACCGAGTTTCCTAAAAACATTTTCGTCCACACCTGATAAAATTACACTTGAATGGGCTTCAAGTCCCTTTAAATTACCAGCCTGCTGTAATGCTTTCTTAGCCACATCACTTGTTACAGCGCATATAGAAAGAGCCTCTAAAACCTCATCAGTGTGAAGTCTCGGATTATGGTTACCCATAATTTCGGTTTTAAGCTTTTGAACAGGCTCAATGATGGTAGGAGAAATTAAATCAACCTCATCGGGAATATCTGCCATAGCCTTTAGGCAATTTAAAAGCATTGAAGAAGATGCGCCTAAAAGACTTGAGGTTTTTCCCGTTATAATTCTACCGTCAGAAAGTTCTATTGCAACGGCAGGAGCATTGGTTTTTTCGGCTTTTTTAAGGGCTGCCGCTACAACGGGGCGGTCTTTTTTAGTAACCCCAACCTGTTTCATTAAAAGCTCTATTTTACTTACATCGTTTTGCTCTGCCATACCTTGCCTTACTGCAACCAAGGCGCTGTAATAACGGCGTATTATTTCCTGTTTTGCAGAGTTTCTAGCCGCCTCATCATCAACAATAGCAAAACCCGCCATATTAACACCCATATCTGTTGGACTTTTATAAGGCGACTCACCCAAAATTGTTTCTAAAATAGAATTAAGCACAGGGAAAATTTCAATATCTCTGTTATAGTTAACAGTAGTCTCCCCGTATGCCTCCAAATGAAATGGGTCAATCATATTTACATCATTAAGGTCGGCAGTTGCAGCCTCATAAGCTACATTTACAGGGTGTTTTAGTGGAATGTTCCAAATTGGGAAGGTTTCAAATTTAGAATAGCCCGCCTTAATACCTCTGATATTTTCGTGATAAAGCTGTGAAAGACAAACCGCCATTTTACCGCTTCCGGGGCCTGGTGCGGTTACTACCACAAGTCTTCTTTCGGTTTCAATATAATCGTTTTTACCGAAACCTTCTTCACTTACAATTAAATTTACATTTGCGGGATAGTCTTGGATTGGGTAATGCTTATAAACCTTTATTCCAAGCGAGGTTAATCGCTTTTCAAAACTTTCTGCCAAAGGCTGTCCCGTATAGCAGGTTATAACCACGCTGCCTACGTAAAGACCGATTTGACGAAAAGCGTCAATAAGGCGGAGAGTTTCTAAATCATAAGTAATACCAAGGTCACCACGGCGTTTGTTTTTTTCAATCGCATCGGCATTGATTACTATTACAATTTCGGCTTCATCCTTAAGTTCCATCAGCATTTTGACTTTAGCATCAGGCTCAAATCCGGGCAATACTCTTGCGGCGTGAAAATCGTCAAAAAGTTTTCCGCCAAATTCAAGGTACAGTTTATCGCCAAATTGGTCGATTCTATCTCTAATCTTTTGCGACTGCAAATCTATATACTTTTTATTATCAAAGCCGATTTTTTTCATCATTCCAACCCCAAATGTAAAATACATTTACAATTATATCAATTATTCATTTAATTTACAAGCAAAAATTACTTATTTTCATAGAGTTTCAAGACTTTTTCAACACGGTTTACAACCATATTTTTAAGAGATTCGGGTTTTATTACCTTAATATCGTCCGAATAGTTTATAATAAAGGTTACAAGCGCCTCGCTTATGGCTGCCTTATAAGAAAAATCAAAATATTCACCGTCAAAATTTGTTATAAAAATGTTTTCTGAAAAACGGTCAAGTACCTGTTCAGTAATTTTTTTATTACAACGCAGTTCAATAGTTTCAAGCGCTCCCGAATGCATATCAAAAATTCTGTTTGTATAATCCGAAATATCAAAAAAATCTTTATAATCACTGACTTCGGCAAAATGTCTTGCCTTTTCTTGCAATATTTCTACACCGCTTATTCTGTCAAGTCTTATGTGTATTAAATTATCATACTTATCGTAATTTCCTATAAGATAATAATGGTCATCCTGCCAGGTCAGTGCATAAGGATTAATTGTCATTCTTTTAGTTGATTTTTTAATATCCCTACCCGAAAGTACCCTTTGTGAATATGAAAATTCAATCTTAACACCCTTTAAAATTGCCCTTGAAATTTTGTCAATATTATAATAAATTTCCTCATTCTGACACTTTAAATCGTAATTAAAATATATGCTTTTTTCACGGTTTTGAAGTTGTGTGCAGCTCAACATACCATCTAATTTTGAAACTATTTCTCTTGTTTTTTTAGGAGTAATGAATTTTGCGGTTCTAACCGCATCACACAACAAATAAATTTCCGCCTCTTCAAATTCGCGGGTTGCTAAAAAGAAGCCTTTTTTACCCGAAAAGCTTCTTATAATATCGCAACCGTAATCACACAATGCCTCAATATCGGCATAGACCGACTTTCTTTCGGCTAAAATTCCTTCTTTTTCTAAATAACTGCAGATTTCATTAGCAGTTAAAGGATTTTCCTCATCACTGTATTTGCGCAAAATATCGAGTATATAGATAATCTTTAATTTTTGTCTTGAAGATTTTGACATGCTGTAATTGCCCTTTCAAATTCTTTTTTTGTAAAGAGTGTATTTATAACATCAAGCATTATATTAGGTGAAAGATTTGTCGGTAAAGATAAAAACTCAAGCATCTGTTGTCTTTTTTTACTACTGTTTTCTGTGCCGGACAGTCCCCAAAAAAACATATCGGTTTTAGAAATTTTAGGGCTTGAAGTTTCTATTTCTCGGCACAAAACACCGCTTTTTTCAAGGGCATTTTCAACAATCTGCCTCGTCATACCCTCTACGCCTAAAAAGCCCTCTTTAGAGGGTGCGGTTTTACGTTTTTCCTTACCCTTAATTTGGGGAATACAAATATTAATAATCTTTCCGCCGTTAACGATATTTTTTATATGCGAGCGAATCAAATTACCCGCAGAATCACTGTCAGTCATTACTATAACCCCGTCCCTTTGTGCAAGGGTTCTTATAAGCTCACATTTTTCCTTGTTACGAAAAATGCCAAAGCCATTTGTAGTTATAATAAGGGTATCGACAATATTTTCAAGAGTGATTTTATCATACTTTCCCTCAACAATAATAGGCTGTGTAAGCTTAATCAAGACCTTCACCCTTTGTAATAATATAGCAAAGTTTTACCGCCAACTGCTCTAAAACAGTGCGCGAATTAAGTGAAAATGATTTAAGGCTTTTATCTGCATCATATAGCGCCTTAAAACTTAAATTAAACTTTTTAGCATCAAACTTTTTTAAATGCGGTTGCGCTTTTTCCAAAGTGAATTTTTTGCTTCCATAACTAAATTTTTCAGCTATTTCATTTATACTTATACTCTTTTTGCTACCTGTATAAAGGCGGTATAAATCCACATAAAAAGCCGAGACAGTGCTTAAAATTATAATCGGTTCTACACGCATAAAAAACAGTTCATCAATAGTTTTTAAGCACAAATCAATATTGCAGTTAACAATTTGATTGGATAAATCGTAAATTTTAGCCTCTATCGTTTTGGTTGCAATATTTTCTACCGTTTGCTTGGTTATTTCGCCCTTATCAACAAAATAACAAAGCTTTTCTAATTCATTAACAAGAATATTTATATCCTGACCGCAGATTTCAATAAGGTATCTTGCAGTATTACTGTCAAGACTGCATCCGCGTTTTCTGGCGCCATCACTTAGCATTTTCACAAGTTCAGGCACACTGCGATGAGAAAGTTCTACTGTAATACCATTATTCTTTTGAGCAAAATCGGATAAAGCTTCAAATCTACTGTTCTTTTTATATTCAATATCTAAACCGTCAAAATGCAATATCAAAATGCAGGTTTCGGGATTTTCTTCTAAAATACTGCAAAGCTTTTCAAAATCCTCTTTTTTAGCGTGTTCAAAATCATAATCGTCTAAAATAACACACTTTTTGTCACTCATCATAGGAAACTGTAAAACAGCATCATAAACATCCTGCAAATCACATTCGGCAGTAAATTTGTGAAAATTAAAAATATCATCACTGTCAGCTATGCTTTTGCTGATTTTATCGCAATACATTTTTTTAAGATAACCGTCATCGCCAAAGAAAATAAATATATTTTTACTATTTTGTTTTATAGCGGTTTTCAGTGCTTCTTCGTTTGCAAATTTTTCTTTTCCCCAAGCCATTTTATACTTTTACCGCCTTCCTTAATCTTTTTTTCATAAACTTTATTTAATTTTAACATATCAATGCGTTTTTTACAAGCAAGTAAACCCCATAAAACAACAATAATTATAACTGTTGCTAAAAATGCGAAAAATTTCGGCAAAACTGTTATTGAAAACGGTAGATTTCCAAAGTAATTAATTACCCAATTTATAAATTTTATTATTATATTTGAAAACAAGAAAAAAGGCTCACTGAATATTGGAAGTATAATACCGATAATTCCTAATACAAGCGCCAGAGTCGATGGAAAACAAACCAATAAATTAGTAATCAAAAGTACATTTGAAATATACCCGAAACAATATATTACAATGGGCGCTGTCATAATAGCAGCGCTTAACGAAATAAGAACCGCTCCTATCAACTTTAAAAGTATTTTGTTTTTAATCAACTCGTTTTCTTTTATATATTCGCTCACAGGGACTGCAACAGCCAATATACCGAAGGTAGATAAAACCGATAGCTGAAACGCCACATTAAAAATTGCAAAGGGCGAGCTTAAAAGTATAAAGCACACCGCGGTTCCTAAAGTGTTAGTCGGCGTATTAGGTCTTTCAATCAAAAGTGAAAACGCAATTAATAAATATGTAATTCCCGCTCGCATTATAGACATTGTAAACCCGCAAACCATAGACACCGTTAAAACTGCAACGAATATAACAAAAGCCTTAAAGTATTTATTGTAAAAGAATTTTTCTGCTACAGTTAAAAGAAAAGCAACTATAACCGATAAGTGCATTCCCGAAACAACCATTATATGCGTTACGCCAGCGCGCTTTAAATTAGAATAAAACTCATGGCTAAAACAACTGTTATCGCCCGTTACAAGCGCCAACATTGTAGAGGCTTGATTAAAGCTGTAATTTTTAAAGATTTTTTGTTTTATAAAATTTCTTAACTTAGCAATATTCCTTAAAATAAACTCTGTTTTACCGTTTTGTTTAATATTTTCGGCATATCCTCTTAAAAACACGTTTTCACTGTAACTGCTCAATTTATAAGACGAAGATTCAAGACTTTCCAAAAAAATATCAGCTGTTATATAGTCTGCCAAAGATATATCTCCTTTATAATAAACAACCTTTACCTTGGTGCCTTTTTGTAGAAATTCGCTTCTTTCCGTTTCAAGCGTTGTTACATAATATTCGCCCATTAATTGAGGCTCTTCAATTACTATATACTCTCCGCGGCACTGACTTCCGTCAACCGAAACCGCCTTATCGATTATCGGAAATTGAAAAAGTACTCTAAAGACCACCGCCAAAGCGAATAAAAGCGAAAAAATTACTGTTGGAGAAAGTCTTTTGTAAAGCATAAAAAAGATAATGGATATTATTAATATGCCAATAAATAATAAGGCATTTTTGCTATAATATCCACCTACACATATAAGTGTTGAAATAACTGCGCACAAAAGCATAGGCCTTTTAATTAAATAATCTGTCACTTTTTCTCCTTTTTCGGTTTACAAATTAATTTTTTTGAGGTATAATAAAGTTTATTAGGGAGGTTTTACAATGAAAAAAATAAATACTCTTAAGCTTTCAATTATACTGACAACAGTATTTATTATATTAATTTTTCTGTTAGCACTGTTTTTACCCTACCTTGTTACTTGGTATGTAGAAAAGGCTCAACGCCACGAATCCCTTGTAACTACAGTTATGGTAACCTGCTATCCTTGTGCGCCATTTACAATATTAAGCCTTTTCTATTTAAGAAAACTTTTAAAAAGCCTTCTTAAAAGTGAATTTTTAAACGATGCAAACGTTAAGAATCTTAAATATATGTCAATTTGTTGCATTATAGTCTCATTAATAACTGTAATAGCAGGCAGATTTTATCTACCGTTTTTCATAGTATCTGCAACATTTTTATTTTTGTCACTTTTGATTTTTGTGCTTCGCAGTATTTTTATTGAATTAATGAAAAAATAAACCCAAAATCCCGAAAGATAAAAAACTTTCGGGATTTTTATTATACACCATTTAAAGTCGAATAATTTTTCACATTTTCGTATATATTTTATATGAGGTGATTTTGTGAAAATTAAATGGAAATCTTTGATTACCGCAGTAGCTTTACCGCTTTTGGTTGGCGGTATTTCAGCGCTTCTCACACGAAATTCAATGGATAATTTCAAAACTATCAATAAGCCTTTATTATCCCCGCCTGCTATCGCCTTTCCTATTGTGTGGACTATACTTTTTATACTTATGGGAATAGCGAGTTATCTTGTATACACAAGCACTGCTACAAAGGATGAAAAAAGCAAAGCCTTAAAACTATATGGTGTTCAGCTGATATTCAATTTCTTTTGGTCGTTGATTTTCTTTAATCTTAGAGCTTATAATTTTGCATTTGTTTGGATTGTAGCCCTCTTTATTCTGATAGTATCTACTGCCGTTTCATTTTACCGCATTTCAAAACCCGCAGGTTATTTATTTATTCCTTACATTTTATGGGTAGCCTTTGCGGGATATCTGAACCTTGCAATCGCTTTTTTAAATTAACTTCCAAATTTCCTTGGCATATTCTTTAATAGTCCGGTCAGAAGAAAACTTACCTGCGTTACACATATTAAGCCATTGCTTTTTTGCAAATTGCAATCGGTTTGTGTAATCGCGGTTAAGTTTTTTCTTTGTTTCTAAAAAGTCCGCAAAATCAAGCAAAAGATAATAATGGTCTGCTTTGTGCCAGTCGGTTCCCTCTAAAATAGCACCATAAAGTTCTTTAAATACACCTGTATTTCCATCAGACAAGGTTCCGTCTATAAGTGCATCCAAACAGCGCTTAATTCGTGGGTCGCTTTCATAATATTCACGCGGGTTATACGAGTCTTTGATTTTTTCTATATCCTCAACCCTTGCGCCGAAAATATAATTGTTTTGCTCTCCCGCTTCCTTTACAATTTCAATATTAGCGCCGTCATAAGTGCCTATTGTTACCGCTCCGTTGAGCATCAATTTCATATTACCCGTACCTGAAGCTTCGGTGCCTGCGGTTGAAATCTGTTCGGACACATCAGCAGCGGCTACAATTTTTTCAGCATAAGAAACATTATAATCACTAACAAAAATTATCTTAATATATTTACTGACTTGACTATCATTTTCGATTAGTCTGGCTACCTCGTTACAAAGTTTAATAATACCTTTTGCCCTTAAATAACCGGGTGCCGATTTTGCCCCAAAAATAAAAGTTGTGGGGGTGAAATCCTTAAGAGTTCCCTCTTTAATTTCAAAATAAAGCTCTAAAATACAAAGTATATTTAAAAGCTGACGCTTGTATTCATGCAAGCGTTTTATTTGTGCATCAAATATTGTGTTTCTATCAAGAGTTATACCCTCTTTTTTATAAACAAAATCGCTTAATAATTGCTTGTTATTCTGTTTTATATCTATAAACCTTTGCAAAACGGTCTTATCTTCAGCAAACTTTTCTAATTTTTTAAGCTCGTCCAAATCATTAATCCAACTATTACTACCCAAAAGTTCGGTAATCAGGTCAGCCAATCCTCTGTTACAGAGCGCCAACCATCTGCGTTGGGTGATGCCATTGGTTTTATTTTGAAATTTTTCGGGGTATAATTTATAAAATTGAGACAAAACATCCCTTTTTAGAATTTCGGTATGAATTTCGGCAACACCGTTTATATATTTAGAACAGTAGCAAGCAAGGTAAGCCATATTAACCTGCTCATCCTCAATAATCGAAAGTTCATTTTGTTCATTTTTAAATTGCTTATCAATTTGGGTTATAATTTCAGTAATTTCTTGGGATATTTTTGTTATAAGCTTAATATCCCACTTTTCCAAGGCTTCAGGCAAAACGGTGTGATTAGTATAGTTAAATACATCCTTTGCAATTTCTAAAGCATCATTAAAACCAACACCCTCTTTTGCTAAAAGCCTAATTAGTTCGGGTATTGAAATTACGGGGTGGGTATCGTTTAACTGAATTGTTACAAATTTTGACAATTCATTAAAATCAGTGTTATTTTCTTTAAATTTTTTAATTATATCTTGAAGTGATGCGCTGCAGAAAAAATACTGTTGACGAAGTCTTAAAAGCTTGCCGTAAGGGGTATTGTCGTTAGGGTATAAAACCCTAGAAATATCCTCTGCCTTGTTTTTTTCGGTAACGCATTTTTCGTATTTTCCGCCATCAAACAAATTAAAATCAAACTGTTCAAGCGGTTCCGACTGCCAAAGTCTTAAATTCGAAATATGCTTTGCGCCATAACTTATTATCGGCATATCATAAGGCACAGCCTTAACCTTGCCGTCACTGAATTCAACCATTACGGTGTCATTATCGTTTCTTACTGACCAAGGGTCGCCGTATTTTGACCAATCGTCCAAGGTTTCCTTTTGAAAACCGTCCACAAAATACTGCTTAAAAAGTCCAAAACGGTAACGGATACCGTAACCGTCAAGCGCAATCCCTAAATTAGCACCGCTATCCAAAAAACAAGCGGCAAGTCTACCTAAACCGCCGTTACCTAAAGCGGCATCCTCGATTTCCTCAAAAATTGTAATATCTTTTCCTATGCTTTGCAAAAATTCTTCTGTTTCTTTTAACAAACCGCTACAAAGCAGGTTGTTGTAAATCGCTCTGCCTACTAAAAATTCAGCAGAAAAGTAATATGCTCTTCTTTTTTTATTATTTTGCTCTTGAGTTTTTTTAAAATTTTCTGCAATTTCCGCCATAACCGCATACGCCACACAGTTATGCAATTCAACATCCTTTAATTCTTTAACATCTTTAGAATAATTCGCCTTTGCAAAAAGCGATACATTATTTTTAAAGTTGTTCATTAAGAGTGTCTTTCCCTCGCATAAATTTTTGTTAAATTAGTCAGTGTTTGTTTAATTTCTTGGGTTATATATTGAGGCTTTGCACGCCACCTCCAATTGCCGCCTACAGTTGACGGAATATTCATCCTTGATTGACTTCCAAGTCCGATTAAATCCTGCATAGTCAAAATACAGGTATCGGCAACGCTTGCCATAGCAGACATCATTAGTTTTTCCCTAATTTCTTCATTAGTATCAAGATATTTTTTTGCAAACTCCAAATCCTCTTGACTAATGCTATCAACCCAACCGTTAATTGTGTCATTATCGTGGGTACCTGTGTAAACCACGCAGTTTTTAGTGTAATTATGGGGCAGATAATCATTATCTTCCCTTGAATCAAAGGCGAACTGCAACACCTTCATTCCCGGAAAACCGCTCTTTTCAAGCATTTTATGCACCTTATCGGTCAAAAATCCTAAATCCTCGGCGATTATCGGCAGGTCACCCAATTCTTTTTTCACAAAATTCCAAAAAGCCATATCGGGTCCCTTACGCCATTTGCCGTTTTTAGCATTTTTAGCACCGTATTTTATACAGTAAAACGCTTCAAAACCTCTGAAATGGTCAATACGCACTAAATCGTAAATTTGCAAACTTGCCTTAAGCCTTTTTAACCACCAATCATAATCGGTCTGCTTTAAATATTTCCAATCATATATGGGATTGCCCCATAACTGACCCTCGCTTGAAAAAGCATCGGGCGGACAACCTGCAACCTCTATAGGTTTTAAATCTTCATCCAATTTAAAGCATTTAGGATTAGCCCAAACATCTGCGCTGTCACCCGCAACATAAATAGGTAAATCACCTATAATTTTAATTCCGTTCTGATTAGCGTAGTTTTTTATAGCATGCCACTGCTTAAAGAAGAAATACTGAAGCATTTTATAATAGCCAATACGGTCTTTGCACTTTTCGGTATAATATGCTATAGCTTTTGGTTCGCGCTTTTTAATATCATCATCCCAACGGCTGAATTCTACACCGCCAAACTCGTCCTTAACCGCCATAAAAAGCGTAAAATCATTAAGCCAAAAAGCATTTTCGCTACAAAACGAATCAAAATCTTGGGGGATTTTCTTCTTGAAATTTTCGTAAAGTGTTTCAAAAACTCTATTTCTTTCTTTAAAAATCAAAGCGTAATCAATATTTTCGATATCATCGCCCCAATTTGTATATTTATAATCTTCCCAACAAAGAAATCCATCATAACAAAGAACATCAAGGTCTATAAAATAAGGATTTCCCGCAAAGGTTGAGAAGCTTTGATAAGGCGAATCACCAAAGCTTGTGGGGCAAATAGGCAGTATTTGCCAATAGGTTTGATTTGTTTCTTTTAAAAAATCAATGAACTTATACGCCTCTTGGCCCATAGCGCCTATTCCGTTTTCGCTTGGTAGAGATGCTATGTGCATTAAAATACCGCTTGCTCTTTTAAGCTTCATTAAATCATTTCCTTTATTTTAGTCTGCCCGACTAATATCAGTTTATTTAAATTGCTCTAACTCTTTATTGTAAATCATAGTTCTTGTAACCGAATAAAATAACGGTTCAATTTTTTCAATATCAAACAAGGTTGTCATAACAAGAGACGGGTTTAAATTATCCTCGTTACCTGCCGTTAAAATAAGGGTTAATTTATTATCTTTTAATTCACTTTTTTTAATAAGAGGCGCTATATCAATATCCTTCGTGCCACCTTTTTTGGTGGTTTTTTGGCATATAATCGCATCTCTTTTAAAGAAATCGTTTATTTTATTCGAATAATCCGAATCAAGCTCATCAAATAAAATTTCAAATTCAGCAAAGCGAATATCTTTCATATTCATTTTAGCTTGACTTACATCAAAGAATTCAATACCCTCTACCGATACCGATTGCAAAGCCTTTAAAACTTCACTAAGCGAATAGCCATCGTCAACAATTTTAACATCCAAGACCTCATAAAGTCCTTCGTATCCTAAAGACAACGGCACCGCAAAATTCAAATATGCGTGACGGTTAAACCCCTCAGTAAACCAAACGGGTATTTTAGCCTTGTTTATAATTCTTGCCATAAAGCGATTCATATCAAGATGGGATACAAACTTCATTCTGCCTTTTTTCTTATAAAAAATTCTAACGTTTCTCAAAGCAGACACCCTCCCCATAACAGTTAGCACCGCAATTAGAGCATTTTTCACGGCAGTTTGGCGTTGTAGTTTCGCCGTGCGCTAATTTGTTTTCTTTAATCAAAAATTCCTTTGAAACCGAATAATCAAGATGGTCCCAAGGATTGATTTCATCATACGAACGCTCTCTTTGAGCGTAAAATTCAGGTGAAAGTCCACATTCGTCAAAAGCCTCTTGCCATTTAGATAAATCGAAACATTCGGTCCAACTGTCAAACTTGCAACCCTTTTGGAATGCCTTTAAAATAACCTCGCCGATTCTTCTGTCTCCTCTTGCAAGAACGCCCTCTAAAAAGCTGGTAGAACTATCGTGTGTACTTAAATCAATCTTACGGGTTTTAATCTGACTTTTTAAATATTCCTGTCTTCTTTCCATTTCCGACTTGGTAATCTGCGGTTCAAATTGGAAAGGTGTAAACGGCTTTGGTACAAAAACAGATGTGCTTATCGATACCGAAACACTCTTACCTTTTGGTTTATTTGGCATATTGTAATATAAATCAACTATTTTTTGACCTAAATCGGCAATGCCTTTTAAATCTTTATCGGTTTCAGTGGGAAGACCCATCATAAAATAAAGTTTAACCGATGTATAACCGCCCTTAAATGCGGTTTCGCAAGTATTTAATATTTCATCTTCAGTTACATTTTTATTGATAACGTCACGAAGTCTTTGAGTTCCCGCCTCAGGCGCAAAGGTAAGTCCGCTTTTGCGAACGTGGTTAATTTTTTCCAACAATTCCTCGGAAAAATTGTCAATTCTCAAAGACGGAAGTGCCAGACTTATATTGTTTTCCTCAGTCCAAGTCAGCATATTATTCAAGAGTGGCTCTAACTTAGTGTAGTCACTTGTGCTCAAAGAGGAAAGTGAAATCTCATCATAACCGGTATTTTCGCAAAGGCATTTCGCCTGTTTATTTACCGTTTCAAAGCTTTTTTCGCGCACAGGTCGGTAGATAAACCCTGCCTGACAAAAACGGCAGCCACGAATACAACCTCTGAAAACTTCCTGCACCGCTCTGTCGTGCACTATCTGAATAAATGGCACAACAAAACTATCCGGATAATAACACTTGTCCAAATTTTTGATAATTCTCTTTTTAATCGTCTTTGGAGCACCGTCTTTTGCTTTTACTTCCTTAATAGTGCCGTCATTATTATAATAAACATCATAAAGCGAAGGTACATAAACACCCTCTATTTTACTTGCCTCTTTTAAAAATTCCGCCTTACTGCTACCCATTTTCTTGTGTTTTTTATAAAGGTCAATTACCTCTAAATCAACCTCTTCGCCCTCACCTAAAAAGAAAATGTCAACAAAATCTGCCAAAGGTTCAGCGTTACAAACACAAGGACCGCCGACAACTACCAATTGTGACAGTTCCTTTCGGTCGCAAGATTTTAAAGGTATGCCCGCTAAATCGAGCATATTCAAAATATTGGTATAACTCATTTCATACTGTAAGGTAAAGCCGATAAAATCAAAATCTTTAATAGGGTCACGGCTTTCAAGTGCAAAAAGCGGAATGTTGTTTTGCCTCATAACCTCTTCAAAATCAAGCCAAGGCGCAAAAACTCGCTCGCACCAAATATCCTCTCTCTCATTAAAAAGGGAGTAAAGTATCTTCATTCCAAGATGCGACATTCCGATTTCATAAGTATCCGGAAAACAAAAGGCAAATCTTACGTCTATTTTAGACTTGTCCTTTACTACACTGTTAATTTCTCCGCCCGAATATCTGCCCGGTTTTTGAACCGACAGTAATAGTCTTTCAAATTGCGTTTCTTCCATACGTCTTCTCCAAAAAAATATATACACTTATTCTACTATAAATCCGCCCTTGTTTCAACTAATTTTTAACCAAACTTGCAATTAAAAGATATATTCCCACTATGTAAAATGAGATGTTAATATTTCCGCCGATACTTAAAATTATTGCAGTCGCAATTATTACCGCTGAAGCCAACAAAGTAATATATTTTAATATTAAACTTGCTTTTTCTACACCTTTGTATTTTGCTAAAATGCAGTAAAGTATTGTGCCTCCGTCAAGCCCCTTTATAGGTAACAAATTAAAAAGCGCAATAACCAAATTTAACACCCCGAAATAAAGTGTGGTTTGATTTCTAAAGGCTAAAAAATTAAAATAAAGGGTCAAAAACAAGACAATATTAACCAAAGGTCCCGCAAAAGAAATTAAAACATCGTTACGGTAACGCCTTTGAAAAGGAGTTGTTATTTGGATTGACGCAGGTATCAACTTTACGCTTTTAGGCGCCGAATCGACAACCCACATCATAAATAAATGGCCCATTTCGTGCATCAAAATTGCAAAAAGTGTCGGCAACATTAGGCCAGTCTTGTCGGTTAATAGCATTAATGTTATTACTGCGCAAAATAAAAAGGAAATATATATTTCGGTTCCGAAAAGTTTAAATTTCATCACTCAATACCTCGTTAATATCGGTCGTCACGGTCACATTACGATTATACCAAGCCACAAATTTTTTATATGTTCCTTTAAAAAAATATTTGGTAACTAAAACACTTAAAATTATTATGCCAATACAAATACTTTGAGTGATTATTAACCTGTATAAATTATCTTTCTTTTGCATTTTAATTCTCCTTGTTAAATTATTATATATATGCTATACTTAACTATATAAACTTTTAAGGTGATTTTATGCCATTTTTACCTATAACGCTTAAAGAAATGCGAGAATACGGTTGGGAAAAACCCGACTTTGTAATAATTACGGGGGACGCCTATGTGGACCACCCTTCTTTCGGTACTGCCATAATTTCCCGCGTGCTCGAAAGCAAAGGATATAAGGTTTGTATTATTCCTCAACCAAGATGCGACCAAGATTATACGCGTTTCGGTATACCCAGATTAGCGTTTTTGGTTAATGCGGGTAATATTGACTCAATGGTAGCCCACTATACCGCTGCCAAAAAACGCAGAAGCGACGACGCTTATACCCCCGGCGGCAAAGCAGGTGCGCGACCTGACAGAGCGACTATCCATTACTGCCGCAAACTTCGTGAAATTTACGGAAATGTTCCAATTGCTATTGGCGGTATTGAGGCTTCGCTTCGCCGTTTTGCCCATTATGATTATTGGGACGACTGCGTTCGTCCGTCAATACTGATTGATTCTACCGCCGATTTGCTTATGTACGGAATGGGCGAAAAGCATATTATAGAAATTGCAGACCGATTAAACGGCGGTGAAAAAATTTCTGATTTGAAAGATATTTTAGGCACTTGTTACGCGGTGAAAACCACCAATTATGAGCCAATTTCTAATATTCGTGAATGCCCGTCCTTTGAAGCGGTTAGTGAAAACACCGAAAAGGGAAAATTAGAATATGCAAAAGCAACTAAAATTCAACAAGACGAAGCAGACGCTACCAGGGGTAAAATCGTAATACAAAGGCATAAAAATTTGATTTTGGTTCAAAATCCTCCGATGCCACCTCTAAGCGAACAAGAAATGGATGAGGTTTACTCTCTTCCGTTTATGCGAAACTATCACCCAAGTTATGAAGCATTAGGCGGTGTCCCCGGTATTGCGGAGGTTAAATTTTCAATTATACACAATCGCGGATGCTTCGGCGCATGCAATTTCTGTTCTTTGGCTTTTCATCAGGGAAGACAAATTACTTCACGAACTCACGCTTCAGTAATAGCCGAGGCTAAAAAAATCACCCAAATGGATGATTTTAAAGGATATATTCACGATGTTGGCGGCCCCACCGCAAACTTCCGCGCTCCATCTTGTGAAAAACAATTGAAACACGGGCTTTGCGCAGATAAAAAATGCTTAGCTCCTACTATGTGTCCTGCTGTTAAGGTTGACCACAGCGATTATTTAGAACTTTTAAGAGAATTAAGAAGACTGCCCAAGATTAAAAAGGTATTTATCCGTTCGGGCATTCGTTTTGACTATTTAATTGCAGATAATGATGAAGAATTTTTTAAGGAATTGGTTACTCACCATATAAGCGGTCAGTTAAAGGTTGCGCCGGAGCATTGTTCCAATAATGTCCTTAAATATATGGGAAAGCCAAATATTGAAGTTTACAACAAGTTTGAAAAGCGTTTCTACGAACTAACAAAATCAGTTGGCAAAAAGCAGTATTTAGTACCTTATTTAATGTCTTCACATCCGGGAAGTACCATTAAGGATGCTATTGAGCTATCCCTATTTTTAAAGCGAAATAATCTTCATCCCGAACAGGTGCAGGACTTTTATCCCACGCCCGGAACAATATCAACCTGTATGTTCTATACCGAATTGGACCCCAATACTTTAAAAAAGATATATGTTCCGAAAACCCAAAAAGAAAAAGCAGAACAACGAGCGCTTTTGCAATATTTCAAGCCCGAAAACCGACAAATTGTTTTATCGGCTCTTAAAAAAGCGGGACGCTATGACCTTATCGGTACGGGTAAAAACTGCCTTGCCTCGCCCGACCGTAGCGATAAAACAAAACTAAAAAACGGACGGCCTAAAAAGACTATCCGTAATGTGCATAAAAAGAAAAAGTGATTTTTAATAAAACAAATAATGTTTTTATTTCGCATCGAAACGAAACCACACCTTTTCTTTTATCTGGAAAGATTACATATTTTTCAGACAAAAATGAATGAGATGAATACTAAAAAAAATCCCGTCCTCTTACGAGAACGGGATTTTTGGTGCCGATGACCGGACTTGAACCGGTACGATATTGCTACCGAGGGATTTTAAGTCCCTTGTGTCTGCCTATTCCACCACATCGGCATATCACCAATAATATAATATTTACGGTGATTTGTCAAGTACTTTTTTATTAATTATTCGGTTTATTTTGAGTAATTCCTGTTAAATGGCGCATTTCCCTTTCATTAAGCTCACGCCAAGCGCCTCTTTTTAACATTCCAAGCTTTACGCCTGCAATTTCGGTACGCTTTAAGCGCAAAACTTCAAGACCTACTGCCTCGCACATCTTTCTGATTTGTCGGTTTCTACCCTCTTGTAAAATAAATATAAGCACGGTTCTATCTGATTTGCGCTCTGCAACAAAACAGTCGCAAGGCAAAGTCTTAACACCGTCAATCACGATTCCTTCACAAAGTCTTACTAACTTTTCATCATCAACCTCTCCGTTAACTGTTACACGATAGGTTTTGTTCACGTGTGATGACGGATGGGTTAATTTATTTGCAAACTCACCGTCATTAGTCAGTATTAAGAGCCCTTCAGAGTTCATATCCAGTCTGCCTACAGGGAAAACCCTTACAGGCACATCCTTAACCAAATCGCTGACGCATTTTCTGCCATTTTCATCATTCAAAGTGGTTACAAAACCGCGAGGTTTATGTAGCATAATATACATTTTTTCTCTGTTTGCTACAACCGTTTTACCGCGGACGGTTATTTTATCACGCTTTGGGTCAACCTTAGTGCCAAGCGCTACAACATGGCCGTTAACCTTAACCTTGCCGGCTTCTATCAATTCCTCTGCCTTACGGCGTGAAGCCACACCGCTTTCAGACAAAAATTTTTGAAGTCTTATTCTATTATCCTTCATTTTAATCTCCTAAAAATTTTTAAGTATCAGTTTTATATTCTCAATTATCTTTTGAGTGGGTTTCTTTTGAAGTTTATTCTCTGCAATATTCTCACTCGCAGTAATTTCTTTTTTCGCAATTACCTTACCGTTTTGACTGTAAATCACTTCGCCCAAAACATCGCCTTTTTTTATCGGTGCGTATAAAAATTTAGGTAAATAGATTGTATCTGTAATGCCCTCTGTTTCAAGTGTGTTTATCACAACAGGCTCAATTTCTACAGTTAAAACTTGTTTTTCACCGTTTATAACCGAAATGTTATATTTATTGTATTTGGGAGAATATTCGGTCTGTTTTATAGAATTTAAACCGTAATTCAATAAATCTATATGGTCCTGCCAATCGTTAGGGTCGTGTAAGGTTACAGCTATTACAAACTTACCATCCCGCCGTGCTGCCGACACCAAGCACCTGCCTGATTTTTTGGTGAACCCTGTTTTTACTCCAACAGCCCCATCGTACATTTTAAGTAATTTATTATGATTTGTAAGTGAGCGTCTATATGGCGGATTTCCGTAATTAAGCACCGCCTTTTCAGTTGATACTGCCTTTGCAAATTCCTCGTTTTTAAGGGCGTACTGTGCGATTTTTGCAAGTTCCAAAGCGGTAGTATAATGATTTTCATCATCAAGTCCAGATGGCGTGGCAAAGCTTGTATTTTCAAGGCCTAACTCTTTTGCTTTTTGATTCATCATATCAACAAAGCCGTTAAGACTGCCGCCTAATGTGAAAGCTATTACATTAGCCGCATCATTGCCCGATGCCAACATAAGTCCGTACAATAGGTCGTGCAGGGTTACTTTGTCGCCCTCTAAAAGTCCCATTGACGAGCCTTCGACCATAATCATTTCTTTAGTTACGGTGATTTCCTTATCCAGATTTCCGTATTCACAAAGAAGAATACCGGTCATAATTTTAGTGGTTGATGCCATCGGCAAACGCTCGTCAGCATTTTTGCAATAAATAATTTCACCGTTATCCCCGTTTATAACCACGCCTGCTTTTGCCGTAATCGACACTGCACTTACCCTAAAACAAAATATTATACAAAAGGCAATAATGCTTATCAAAAACCGTCTCAAACAAACCACCTCAACTAAATATATTAGTTAAGGTGTTTGCAATATTACTCTATTTCTATCTTGGTTTCTTTTGTAAATAATTCCTTTGCTTTTTCAATAATTTCAGGAGCCATTGAAATTGCCTTTTCAAGACTTGTAAGTTCATTATATACAGGCATCATTTTAACGCTGTCCCCGTTAATTGCGATAAACGCAATAGGAGAAATTGTAACGCCTGCTCCGCCGCCACCGCCGAAAATCTCATTTTGAGATTTGCTTGGAAAATCACTTCCTCCCGTAGCCAAACCGTATGCCACCTTTGAAACAGGTATTAGTGTAATATTCCCAACTTGAATAGGTGTGCCGGTAATAACATCGGCATTAACCATTCCTTTAAGTTTTTCTAAAGTAGTGTCCATAATGCCTTTGATTTTGCTTTCGCTCATTATAAACCATTCCTTAACATAAATTTTTTGTATTCTTTATAAATTCTGAAAGCAGAAATAATTAAGAAAATTATCTGCATATTAACCGTCAATGAAAAAGTGAAGCTTCCCTCTTTAGATTCAAAGTCACTTTTCACATTGATTTTTTTATATTTAACATTTGCTACAGACTGAAAAAAGGATAATACCGGATATGCCACAGCGCAAACCTCACCGTACTGAATAGCAGTTTTTGCAGCATCCTCTCCCACGATGTTCAAATCCAAGCAAACCTTTTTGAATTTCATTGTTTTTAAAAGATAACCCAAATGCTTTAAACAGTATCTGAAGAAAACAAAAATTTCTTTTACAGCACCGCCAAAGCCCTTTTTATCCTTTAATTTTTTAAATACTGTTTTAAATTGATTGTCTTTTTTCTCTTTAATAGGTTGTCCGTTTGGATTATTATTTTTCTTTTTAGGAGCAAATAATCTTATACCGGCAAATTTGACTTTAAAATCCAATTCCTCCTGAAATCTCAAATCCAACGAAACAGGCAAGAGTAATATTAAAGTAATTAAAGCCAAAAGACCGACTAAAATATATAAAACAATCAATTTTCACACTCCTTTTAGTATTTTTGGCTAAAATACTAAAAACTATTCTTGGGCCAATTCTAATTGCTCGGCTACATCGTTAACCTCACCGTTTTCATTTTTAGGAAGCGGGGGCAATTCGCTCAAATCACTAATTGAAAAACAACGCAAAAAGTTTTTGGTTGTACCGTAAAGCAAAGGTTTTCCGGGAAGTTCAAGTCTTCCGCGCTCTTCTATAAGTCCTTTTTCAACAAGTGTTGTTACCACACCTGAACAGTCAACACCTCTGACCTGCTCTATAAAAGATTTTGTAACGGGTTGGTTATACGCCACCACCGCCAAAACCTCAAGCGCCGCGTTTGATAACGGAGTTCTTCTTCGCATATCAAATGCTCTTTTTATATATTCGCTGAACTCCTCATTAGTTGCTAATTGGTATGTATTTTCAAGTCTTAAAAGTTTTATGCCGTTATCATTATCTATTAATTTTTTGCTTAATAAGTCGGCAACCTCTACCACCTTTTCAGGTGTTATTTCAAAAACGCCTGCCAAACGGTCAATGCTCATAGGCTCGCCACTTGCAAAAAGCACCGCTTCAAACGCTTTTATCAATTCTTTAGTCTTCATTTCTTACGCTCCTTAATCAAGTGGATTTCCTGATTTTCGCCTTCTCCTTCAACCTTTACGCGATTCGCCTTACAAAGTTCTAAAACCGCCAAAAATGTAGCAACCATTTCCGAACGGCTTTTGGCTGTTCCGTAAAGTACAGAAAGTTTAGACTTGCCACCCTTGTAAAGATTACGGATTACAAAAACAATCTTGGTTGATACCGCTACAATTTTTTTAGCAACGATTTTTGTAAAAGGTGCAGTAGAGGGAGGTAATCTTCTCTGTCCTCTGCCTACCGCTGCCAAATAACTGTCAAACATTACATTTTTAGGATGTGTAAGCTCATAAGTTTTATCGAAATCAAACTCGCTCGGTTTTCTTACGAATAAATCAAATCCACCCTGCATCTGAGAGAATTTCTTTGCCATTTGCTGACAAACCATATATTCAAGTAATTCGCCTGTCAATTCCTCTTTAAGCTTGACGATTTCTTCGTGCTTAGGCAATAAGCTTACAGTTTTAATATAAAGCAAGCGGGAAGCCATTTCCAAAAATTCACTTTCAACTTCCATTTCATCCTGTTTTATATTTTCAATCTGCTCTAAATACTGCTCAATCAAATCAAGCAAAGGAATATCGTAAATATTATATTTATTTCTTACTATCAACTGTAACAGCAAGTCCAAAGGGCCTTCAAAACCCTCTAACTTATAACTTAAAACATTTTCCATTTGTTACCCCAAATTTAAAATATCAAATTAACGATTGAAATTAAAATTGTAAAAATAAAGTTTGTCATTGCGTTGAGAGGCACATCAAGCGCACCTATGAATATTAAAAGAATAAGAGCGTAATAAATATATCTTTCATACTTCATAATCTTGAAGTAATACTTATCAGGCAAAACAGCAAACAAAATACGCGAACCGTCAAGCGGTGGGATAGGTATTAAATTAAATACTGCAAGCGAAACATTTATCTGAGCGATATATAAAAAGAAATCCGATACATAGATAAATCTCAAACTATCAGTAATAACAAACACAAGATTTACCATAATCAAAGATATAAGCGCTACTAAAATGTTAGAAAGCGGTCCTGCAAAGGCTGTTATGGCCATATCTCTTTTAGGTTTTTTGAAATTATACGCATTAACACCTACAGGTTTTGCCCAACCAAATCCAAAAAGCAAAATACATAAAGCACCCATATAATCGATATGAGCAAAAGGATTTATTGTAAGTCTGCCTTGATAACGAGGTGTAGGGTCTCCCAACTTTGTTGCCGCAAAACCATGTGCAAACTCGTGTATAGGTAAAGTTAAAAATATTACAACCAAGGTTGATAAAATATAAGTTATCACACCAAAAAAATTTAAATTGCCGGAAAGCAATTGGCTCAACAAGATATACCACTCCAATCTAATATATAATTATATACTATATTACTATAAAAAACAAGAAAAAAATCCGACCTTTCGGTCGGATAAATTTTAAAATATAAGCGCAGCAGCGCCGTAGCTTACAAATGCTACTATTATTCCTGCGGTAACCACTCCTAACGCTACTGCGGGGAATGCTTTTTTAAGCGGAATATCAAGCATAGCCGCTATTAGCGACCCTGTCCAGGCGCCCGTTCCGGGTAATGGGATTGCCACGAAAATATAAAGTCCCCAAGGTCCGTATTTATCAATAACATCCCTTTTACTGAACGCTTTATTTTCAAGTTTTGTTACAACACCGTCAAGTTTCGGGCTCATCTTACGCATTATTTCAAAAATCTTTTTAATAAAGATTATTATAAACGGTACGGGTATCATATTACCGATAATCGCAACTAAAATAGCAATTTTCCAATCAAGTCCTGCACCTGTTGCTACAGGTATTGCACCGCGCAGTTCGACTATCGGTACCATTGAAATCAAAAATGTCAGTATTATTTGTCCCCAAAAGGTCTTCCACAAAAAGTTCATTTTACTCTCCTCTTAATTTTCAAAACAGAAAAAATCTTATTTACAAATACCATAATGAATTTATAGTTTATCACAAACAGTGCTAAAATGCAAACGATTTGCACCAACCAATTTAAAGGCAATGATAATATCATAAAGACACTCTGTATTAAGATGACTATAGTATTTAAAACGACTTGTTTTAAATAAAGATTAAAGGGTATATATTTGCGAACATTCAAAGCCCTTATTACAAATATTGCAAAATAACTTATAAAGGTTGCTATTGAAGCGCCTTGAACTCCCAAGGTAGGTATAAGCGCAAAATTCAAAATTATATTAAGCACAGCGCCTAACATTGCCGTTAAAAATGAATTTTTACTCCGTTTTTCTACAACATAAACCGAACCTGTAAAATTGGCGAACGAATTAAATATCATAGCCGCCGCAAGCAAAGGTATATATTCCCAAGCAGAGTAGAAAGCTTTTGTAGTTAAAATCTTAATTACAACCACACTCAGCGCAACAATTACTGAAGATGCCAAAAACATTGCGCTTTGGAAAGAACCCCAAACTGCCGAAAAGAAATCAATATGCTCTTGTTTGTCATTTTCCGACTCACTAACCGCCGAAAACTGCCAAGCTTGCATAAAAACTGTTGAAAGCAATGTTAAAAATGTTGGTACCTTATATGCCACAGCATAAATTCCGTTTGCATCTGTGCCGATGAAACCGCTGACCATATATCTATCCGAAACGCTGGTAACCCACCAGAAAATTGTAGTAGGTATCATCGGGATACTGTATGCCAACATTTCCCTTAAAATCTTTTTGTCTATTTTAAAGGTTATTTGTTGCCATAATTTTTCTTTAAAGAATATGAGCAGTGCCGAAAGACCGTCAGCCAAAACAACCGACAGTACATAGCCTGTAATGCCCATATCAAAAACCGCTAAAAACAGTATATTAAGAACTATTACAAGAGAGGTATTCACAATACCCTGCACCGCAAAGAATGCCGTTTTACCGATTGCGCGAACATACTGTGAGCACAGCGAATGATAGCAAGACGCCATTGTATAAATTATAATAAGCCAAATATATCCCCTAAACTGAGTTACAAGGCTTAAAAGCGGCGCTATTCCAAAAAACATCAGTCCGCCAAAGGTTATGCAGTAAAGCCCTGTAGAAAAAACCGACTTTTTATCGGCGTTTGAATCAATTGCAAAACGAAAAACACCGTTTGTAATACCCAAAGAAATTATAGGCAACAAAAGGTTTGCGGTTTGGGTAATAAGGTCAGAGGTACCGTACTGCTCGGTATTTAAATAGCCCGTATAAAAACGAACCATTAAAAATACCAGCAATTTAGAGCCAAACGTACCAAGGCTTATTAAAGCGGTATTTGATATTAAGGTTTTATATTTGTTCATAAAATTATACTTCCTCTATTTATCCCTTATATCCTACTATATTTAAACTTTACTGTCAAGTTAGGATTGCAAAAAGGCACTGTTCACATAACCGACAATACCGTTATATCCCACCAACTTCCAATCAGGCAAGGTGGCATAAACCGTCACCTCGCTACCGTTTGGTATTCTGCCAACAATAAAAGCATCCAAAGACGGTCTTGTTCTTACATTTAAATTCCCGCCGTTTGTAGCAACGCTTGCTACCGTAATCGGTTGAGGCACATTAAAAGGTATTCCAAAATATTCGGTTAAAGACATTACCACCGTTTGAGCAATCAGATTTATATTATTTCTAATCCAATCTGCATCCTCCGGATTATCGTGATATGCAAACTCAACCAAAACCCCTGGTGCTTTTACCCTTGCGACCTCACCGAGCGAGGTTGTCGGCACAGTTCTCACCCTGTCGGGTAAGGGGTAAATCATCTGTAAATTATTCGCCAATATATCGGCAAAGCGTTTACCTTCTACACTTGATGGGAAATAATAAATCTCACTTCCCCTTGTGGTACCGCTTCCGGATGCAGTAGCATTGGAATGAAGGGCTAAATGCAAATCATAAACCCCTGCATTTGACTGAGCAATAGAAGTAGCAGCGGTCATTTCGGGAGTGTTTCTGACAAATTGAATACCACTTGCCGCCAAATACGGCTCCATAGCATCGGCGATAAGGTTCATATAATATTCCTCGTTACCGCCGTTTACATAAGGGTTAAATTCCTGTGTTGATGGACTTAAATAAATAGTAGGCATAAAAAACAAATCCTTTCAATTCAAAATATGAACTAAAAGGATTTTATATGTTATTTAATTTGCAATTCTTCAGCCTTTGCTTTAACTACCGACATAAACCAACAGTATAATGCTTCACCCAATTCTTGATAAACGGGGTCGCCGTCATGCGAGCAAAGCATTGCAAATGTTTGTCCGACGCGTCTGTCTGTTTCGCCGCCACGGCGGAAGGCTAAATAGTAAAATGAAAAAGCACCTGTGTCCTGACTTGTTCTATAAATTTCATCGTTTTCTTTTTTTACGGTATCCAAAAAACTTTTTTGGGCAATTCCGCAAAGCGAATCGTCCGAGCAATACTTTTCAAAGCCAACAGTTGCCGTAAAAGACAAAAGCAATCTTCTTTGGAGAATCATATCAAAATCGTAAGGTGCATTTTGAGAGTCAAATCCAACATCCTTTATAAATTCAAGCGCAACCTCTTTACCCCATTTTTTTGCTTTCTTACTTTGAGAAAGTTCAACTGTAACGGGGACGCTAATATTATTTTTAATATTAAAGGAAGGTCTGTCACCTGCAATTTTAATATCCTCATCTAAAAACAAATTACTCACCTTCTGTTTTTAACGCTTGAGCTAACTGTGCAGGGCAAGATGTATCTTTAAAGCCACATTTAATATCTTTAAGTTTGTCGATAACATCCTCTACTTTCATACCTTTTACCAATGCGGAAATTCCTTGTGTATTGCCATTGCATCCACCTTGAAATTTGACATCTAAAACAATGCCGTCTTCCACCGTAACATCAATCTTTCTTGCACATACTCCATTAGTTTTATATGAAATTTGCATTATAATTATTCCTACCTGTCCTTAAATTTATTACTGCGTACAGGATGGCGTAACTTTCTTAATGCCTTTGCTTCAATTTGGCGGATACGCTCTCTTGTAACATTAAATTCTGAACCTACTTCTTCTAAAGTATGACATCTTCCGTCCAACAGTCCGAAACGAAGACGGATAACCGCTTCCTCACGGGGAGTTAAGGTTTTTAAAACGCCGTCAATATCTTCATTTGTTATGGTTTTGAGTGCTGCCTCATCAGGCGCTAAAGCATCCTCGTCACGAATGAAGTCCATTAGTCGCGAATCTTCCTCAGGACCGATAGGTGTTTCCATTGAAACGGGTTCCTGAGCCACACGCATAATTTCTCTTACCCTCTCAACAGGTAATTCCATTTTTTCGGCTATTAATTCCTCGCTGGGCTCAAAGCCGTTTTCGTGTAACAACTGGCTTTGTACCTTCTTTAAACGGTTAATGGTTTCAACCATGTGAACAGGAATACGAATAGTTCTTGCTTGGTCGGCAATAGCGCGGGTAATAGCCTGTCTAATCCACCAAGTAGCATAGGTAGAGAACTTGAAGCCTTTTGTATGGTCAAACTTATCTACGGCTTTAATTAAACCCACATTTCCTTCTTGGATAAGGTCAAGGAAGTACATACCTCTTCCAACATATTTTTTAGCTATACTAACTACCAAACGGAGATTGGCCTCGGTCAATCTTTGTTTAGCATAGTGATTTCCTTCGCTTATTTTAACCGCAAGCTCGATTTCTTCATCGCTTGACAAAAGCGGTACTCTACCGATTTCACGAAGATACACTTTAACCGGGTCATCAAGTGAAATGTTATCAAGATTTACATCATCTATTTGTTCTACATCTACATCCTTAAGGTCATCTTCGGTAGGTTCTTCTTCAAAATCAAGGTCAAGTGTAGGAGGTTCGGAAAACAATTCTTCCAAATCTTCAGGAGCATTTTCAATATCGTCTATAGATTCTGTTTTTTCAATATTTTCGTTTTGGTATTCCTCGTTTATTATTTTTTCGTCTTTTTTAGTATTAGCCATAATGTTCTCCATTCTGCTTTTAATTGCCTTTTTTATTGTTTATAATTTCCTGTAATCTTAAAGCCCAATCTTCATTGGACAAATCTTGCGGTTTCGAGGCATTTAAAAGCATATTCTCTTCTAATATTACCTCAATACTCTCTTTTAATACAGTTTTAGGGTTATTTTGCGCTTTATTGCTATTTTGAAGCGAAACTAAATATCCAACCTCGTTAGGCAGCAATTTTTGAGCAAAAACCGAAATATCAAGCGATAAACCACTGTCAAGAGTTTCACAAATAAGCTCGTAAATACGTTTGTTAAGGGAGGTCACCATTTTATCACAAGGTAATTTTTGCTTTGCCACCTCGTAAAAATCGGGATGCTGTAAAAGCACAGCTATTACTGTTTCTTCTGCCGAGGAAGCCTTAAAATGACTTCTTTTTTCAGGATTTACGTCATCTTTTGTAAATTTTGGACGAATTATATCGCTGATTTCTTTTCTTTGCTTTGACTTGCGGTTTTTTTGCCGTATTTCATCAATTTTTGTTGTTAAAGCGGTACGCGAAACACCGTATTTCTCGCAAAGTCTTCCGATATAAATATCCCTTGTCATAATATCATCTGTACTTGCGATTATTTCTGCTGCAAGGCTTAAATATTTAAGTCTTCCGTTATCTGTTTCAAGCGGGATATCCTTTGCCGCCATAAGAAGTTTGTATTCAATATCACTTACCGCTCCGCCAAGAAGCGCTTTGAATCTATCAGCCCCGTTTTTTCTTATATACTCGTCAGGGTCCTTTCCGTCAGGTATTACTACCACCCTCACATTAAGTCCTGTGTTTTCAAGTATTCCCGATGCACGCCTTATTGCCTTTTGACCTGCGGCATCAGCATCAAGCATTAGAATAATTTCTTTTGTATATTTTGAAATTAACTTTGCTTGCTCGCTTGTAAAAGCAGTACCTAACGGTGCTACAACATTACAAAAACCCGCTTGATGAAGAGAGATAACATCCAAGTTGCCCTCTACTAAAATCAGTTGCTCGGCGCAATGGTTTTTGGCAAAATTTATACCAAAAAGATTCTCACTTTTTTTGAAAACGGGTGTGTCAGCCGTATTTACGTACTTACCGCCCTTTTTCTCATCCTCCGGCATAGCCCGTCCGCTAAAAGCAATTACGTTTCCGCGTATATTAATTATCGGGAACATTATGCGCTTTCTGAAACGGTCATAATAACTTCCACTATTACTTTTTCCAACTACATTCGCAGTAAACATTTGGTTTAATGTAAAGCCTTTAGATTTTAGATGGTTTATTAAACTGTCCCAACTGTCAGGCGAAGCGCCCAAACCGAAATGTTTTATAGTTTTTAAACTCAATCCTCTGTTTAGCAGATAATCAAGCGCCCATTTACCATTTTCGCTCATTAAATACTCGTGATAAAATTTTGCAGTTTCGCGGTTTATCTCATAAACTGTATTTCGCAAATTTTGCATTGAATTATCGTAATTATCCTGCGGAAGTGCAACCCCGCTTTTATCGGCTAACAGTTTGATTGAATCTACATAATCTAAATTTTCCATCAAGCCGGTAAAGGTTATTACATCTCCGCCAACACCGCAACCAAAACAGTAAAACGAACCGTTTTCAGGATATATTGTAAATGAAGGAGTTTTCTCATTGTGAAACGGGCAAAGACCTACAAGATTTTTACCGCGTCTTTTTAAAGTAACATATTGCGAAATAACCGTTTCAATATCATTTCGGTATTTAATCTCGCTTATAACCTCTTCAGGTATTGCCATAACTTCACTCCTTTCAATAAACTATATCGTCCAAGCCTTTGGTATATAAATATCCGAATAAACGCTTGTAGCATAATGGTCGGTCATACCGGCGATATAATCCGCCACCGCACGCTCAAGCCCTTCGTTTTCCAAAACCTTTTTATATTCATTTATAAGCTTTTCGGGATTCTTCATATAATATTCAAAAAGTCCCTTTACAAAACTGTCAACCTTGGTTTCTTCCGATTTTGCAACTGGGTTTTTATAAACCGCATCAAACAAAAATTCGTGTAGCATTTTATAATATTTCTCGGTTTTTTCATCCATTATTATATCGTCTTTACTGTTATAAACAATGGAATTTACCAAGGTTGTAATTCTGGCACTTTTGGAATTACCTAAATTTTCGGCAATATCCTTAGGTATATCGTTTTCACTAATTACACCTGCCCTTATAGCATCATCAATATCGTGATTTATATAGGCTATACGGTCAGCAAAGCGGACTATTCTGCCCTCCAAGGTTTCGGCATCCTTACCTTTTGTATGGCATTTAATGCCGTCAAGCACCTCGTAGGTTAAATTAAGCCCTTTTCCGTTCTTTTCAAGGTGTTCGCACACCCTTACGCTCTGCTCATAATGGGTAAAATCAAAAGACAACAGCGAATCAAGCGCCCTTTCTCCCGCATGACCGAACGGAGTATGTCCCAAATCGTGCCCCAAAGCGATTGCTTCGGTTAAATCCTCGTTAAGTCTTAATGCACGGGAAATTGTTCTCGCTATCTGAGAAACTTCAAGTGTATGAGTCAATCTTGTCCTATAATGGTCAGATTCAGGGGATAGAAAAACTTGTGTTTTATGTTTTAATCTTCTGAATGATTTTGAGTGAATAATGCGGTCTCGGTCACGCTGAAATTCAGTACGCAAGGGACACTTTTCCTCAAAAATTTTTCTGCCCTTTGTATCAGCGCTAAAGGATGCCCTCTCGCATAAAATCAACTTTTCATTGTTTTCGGTTGTAATTCTAACATTTTCCACATTATTCGCCCCCTCAACTAATTATTAGTTAAAAAAATTAAAATTCCTTTATTATTTTTTAAAAGGTGTTAATTTCGTACCGATTTCGGTCAATTCAATAGTTGCAGAAAAGGCTTCACGCAATTTTTCATTAAAATCATCAACCATTTCTGCCTTTAAAGAAAAAGCAACTGTGATTTTATCAGTAAATTCAGTATTTTCGATATTGCCATCAAAGTTCTCTATTATATTAAGGAGTTTCGCGTGATTTGAATATTCACAAACTACTCTGCAAGCAGTACACGGCAACATTATGTAAACCCGACTTTTTGCTAAAACATCTTGTACCGATTTTGAATAAGCGCGAACCAAACCGCCTGTACCCAATAAGACACCGCCGAAATAACGGGTTACCACAACCGCGATATTTTTAACTCCGCTGCCCTCAATCACTTCAAGCATAGGTTTACCTGCGGTTGAATGAGGCTCACCGTCATCAGAAAAACGGCAAAGGCTCCCTTTTTCCACCGAATAGGCAAAACAATTATGTCTTGCATCCCAATATTTTGAGCGCATTTCATTAACAAAATCAATTGCTTCCTGTTCAGTTTCGCAATGCCTTAGCGTTGCGATAAAACGAGAGCGTTTTTCTACATATTCAGTTGTATTTTGGTCGAAAATTGTTAAATAACTATCCAAAAAACATCTTCCTTATTAAAAAAATCCGCAACTGCCTTTTTGGCGGCTGCGGATAAGGTAATTATTTTGAAATGTTGAAACGCTTATTAAATCTATCAACGCGTCCGCCGGTGTCAACCAACTTTTGCTTACCGGTAAAGAACGGATGACATTTAGAGCATATATCCAAACGGATATCCTTCTTTGTAGAGCGTGTCTCAAATTCAGCACCACAAGCGCACTTAACTGTTACCTTCTCATATTCAGGATGAATACCTTGTTTCATCATTGTCACTCCTTTCAATCTCGTTAGCCAAATAATAATACCACAAACATTTTCAAATTGCAAGCATTTTTTATTTATTTACAAATTTTTTTATTTTCTCGTAAATTTCAACTGTTTTAAACCTCATTACATACCTGTCACTCTGCTTTGCCATATCGGCAGATTTTTCATTTGTACTATCGCTCAAGTCTCCTTTAGCGGCGGCAGGAATACATACTGTTGGAAAAACCACGCACCACCAATTTTTACCCTCAGCCTTGCCTAATTCAACTATAAGCGAGGGGTAATACCCTGCAGGTAATGTAAAATCGTCATAAACTCTTGTATCAAAATAGCTTTCTTCAAGATAAGCAACAGCTTTATAATCAAAACCTTTTTGGGCTATTACTGAATTAGCAATTTCTTCAAAACTGCTTAACGAATTTCGCACCTTATTCTTAGCATTCTCAAGGTCGGTAACGTTTAAAAACAAATCGGATGTCTGGCTTAAAATTTCATCGCGTATCTCAATTTTTAAATTTTGGTCGGCTACACTGTCAGAATTAGCAATTATATGTAGCCTTAAAACATTTTCACGCAAATCATCACACAAAACATTGAAATTTGCCACTGATAGAAGTATCGCACTTATAAGTCCGAAAAGTATTGATAGTCTTATTTTATTTGCCATTTTTAAAAACTCCTTGTCAAAATCTAACAAGATAATTGACAAGGAATTTTAATTTTATTCAAATATTAAAGCAGTTTTTTGAGGGCATACTAAATAACACTCAATGTTTTCGCTTTCCAATTTTGATTGGAGTTTCTTTGCATTTTCTAAATTGTCGAACAAACAAAACCAAGTAGGACCGCTACCTGTAAGTGCTACACACAAAGGCGAAAAATCATTCAATTTTTCTTTTAAAACACTTTTTTCCCAAACCGATTCAAAAGAATTTTTAAGACTGACAGAAAGTTTTTGCAAATCATTATTAGCAATATATTCCAAAACCTTCTGATTATCCAAACTTAAAGGCTTATCTTTATCTATTAATCGGTACATTTCGGCAGTAGAGGGCTTTTCATCTGCTTTAGCAAGCACAAAATACCCTTTTTCCAAAGGTTTGTGACTTTCTAAAATTTCACCTATACCTGTTGCCCTTTGGCATCCGCCCTTTATAAAAAACGGTACATCGGCGCCTAATTTAACCGCCATTTCACACAATTCACCATCAGTTAAATTTGCGTTATACAAACGGTTAAGTCCGCAAAGCACCGCCGCCGCATCTGCGCTGCCGCCGCCCATTCCGGCACAGGTGGGAATGTTCTTTTGTATTAAAATTTCACACCCGCCCAATATGCCCGTATTTTCAAAAAACAACCTTGCAGATTTATAGGCGATATTTTCTTCCTGTGGAATGTCACTGCATTTTACAGTGATATTATTTGCTTTGCTAATTTCAACTAAATCGCAAAGACTTACGGAATGCATAACAGTATCAATTAGGTGATAACCGTCCTGCCGTTTTCCACAAACCGACAGGGTTAAATTGATTTTAGCGTTAGCTTTTATCTTCATTTTATCACCTAATTAGCAACAGGCTGATGAAAACCGAACGACTGCTCGGTCAAGCCTTCAAATCTGTATCCCATTTGTTTTAATCCTTCAAGCATTGCGGGAACGGCTTGCGCAGTAGTAGTTTTTGCTGCACTATCGTGCATAAGTACGCAAATAGTGTCCTTATTTTTAGCTTGTGATAAAACAGTCTTAACTATTTGAGATGCAGATGCAGTTTTACCGCTTGCATCCCCCGAAGAAACATTCCAATCAAAAAAGGCATATCCCTTTGCCATAACTTCTCTTTTAAGGGTTTTCATTATCCCTTGGCAAACTTTTTTGCTAACAGTATTACTTGAACCTCCGGGAAAACGTATGATTTTGGATTTTATTCCTATTAACTGTTCCACCTTGTCGGAAATAGCATTTAAATCGTTAAAATAGGCCTCAGAGCTTGCATATATATTTATGTTTTTGTCACTTGTGTAAATTTGATGTGTATTAGTATGAAGCCCTATTGTATGCCCTCTTCTATATATTTCGGGAACATATTCAAGCTTACTGTTTGAACCTACAACAAAAAATGTCGCCTTAGCATCATATTTATCGAGCGCATCGAGTATAGTTAAAGTATTTTTAGAAGGGCCGTCATCAAAGGTGAGGTAACAGACCTTATCGGCAGGTGGGTAAACAGATTGAGGCGAATTTTGAAGTGCAGTCAATTTTTCCGCCTCAATCTTCTTCTGAGCATTAAGCTTTTCTATTTCTGTTTTAAGGTTATTGTTTTCGTTTATGAGATTATTCTTTTCGTTTTCTGCTTGCTGAAGCTTTTGGTTTAATTCACCGTTAGCCTTTTCCTTTTCGGCTAGTTGCTTTTTAGTATCATCAAGTTGCTTTTCCATTTGCTGTATTTGGGTTTTATTTTCTTCAATATTGTCATTCTTAATTTTAATAGCAATAAACGAAATTGAAAGTGAAACTGCTAATAAAACCATAACCGTATAAACAATAATAGATTTTATATTCTTCTTTAAAATATGCAATATACCGCTTAATGTCATTACTTCACCGCCTTTCTTATTATAGTCTATTATATTTTAACACATTTATATATTTTTTCAACCTACAAATTATTACAAATTTTGTATTTTTTAAATTTTGATTGCCAAAATAACTTAAAAATGTTATACTGTTTATAGTTTTTAAAAAAATGGAGGACATTTATGCCTAATAATATTATAATTTCAAGTGACAGCACAAGTGATTTAAGCCCTGCTTTAAAAGAACGATATAACATACAAATTTTGCCGTTAGGTGTTACCTTAGGTGACAAAACTTTTTTTGACGGTGTTGACATTACCCCTGATGAAATTTATGAACACCACAAAAAAACAGGTGAATTGCCCAAAACTACCGCTGCAAATGTCGGCGACTGTATCGACTTTTTCAAAAAGTTTGCTGATGACGGTAAGACCTTAATTCACTTTGCATTAAGTTCTGAAATGTCATCAACCTATAATAATGCTCTTTTAGCGGCAGGCGAATTCGAAAATGTTTATGTTATAAACTCGCAAAATCTTTCTACCGGTTCCGGTCTTCTTGTTGTAGCTGCCGCTGAAATGGCTCAAAGCGGTATGGACGCCGAGTCTATAGTAGAAAAAATAAATGAGCTTGTTCCTTGTGTTGATGCTTCCTTTGTAATTGACAGTTTAGAATATCTGCACAAAGGCGGCCGTTGCTCTGCAGTGGCAATGCTCGGTGCAAACCTTTTAAAATTAAAGCCTTGTATTGAGGTTAAAAACGGCAAAATGGACGTTGGCAAAAAGTATCGTGGAAAATACAGTGAGGTATTAAAACAGTATGTAGCCGAGCGTATTGGTGACGGTAGCGATATTGATTTAGACCGCGTTTTTGTAACCCACGCCGGCTGTGATATGGATATGGTTAACGAAATTGTAGATTTAGTTAAAAAATCTGCCAACTTTAAGGAAGTATTCCTAACCCGCGCAGGTTGTACTATTTCTTCCCACTGCGGTGCAAATACTTTAGGTGTTCTCTTTATCAGAAAAGAACCTATTAAATAATTTTGCATAGTATATGTCAGGGGTTTAAAAGGGTGCTCTTGAAATCGGCGGTATAACTGTTATATCTTTAAAATTACCGGTTTATCCCCATTATATATAAAAGACCGCTTTTAAAAGCGGTCTTTTTCATTTTTGGTATGATTTGTCAAGAAAAAGGAGACAAGAGAACCGTCCCCTTGTCTCCCTAAAGGCGGTCTTTTTTATTTTATGATTGATATTTACACAATAATATGTTAAAATCGTTTTAATATGTTTCAGGAGGAAAAATTAATGAAAACTGTTGTATCGGTTATTGGAAAGGATGCAGTAGGAATCATTGCAGATGTTAGTGCTATCTGCCGTGAAACCAATGCAAATATACTTGATATTACACAATCTGTTTTACAGGATATGTTTGTAATGGTAATGCTTACTGAAATCAAAAATTTGAACTGCTCTTTTGCTGATTTTTCAAATAAAATGAAGGCTTTGGGAGAAAGCAAGGGCTTGGACATCCGCGTGATGCACGAAGATGTTTTCAATTCAATGCACAGAATTTAAGAGGTATTTTCAATGATAAATATTAACGATATTTTGGAAACCGTAAATATGATTTCCGAAGAAAATCTTGACATACGCACTATTACTATGGGCATTTCGCTTTTAGACTGTTGTGATTCTGACCCCGAAAAAGCGTGTGAAAAGATTTATAACAAAATCACCCGTCTTGCAGGCAACCTTGTAAAAACAGGTGAAGATATTGAGCGCGAATACGGTATACCAATTATTAATAAGCGCATTTCAGTAACCCCTATTTCTATGATTATTGCTTCCTCGGGCGGAGACCCTGTTATGTATGCAAAAACCCTGCAACGCTGTGCAGATGCTACGGGTGTTAACTTTATCGGCGGTTTTTCTGCATTGGTACATAAAGGCTTTTCTGCAGGCGATGAGGCGCTTATCCGCGCTATTCCCCGTGCTTTAAACGAAACTACAAATGTTTGCTCGTCTGTAAATATCGGTTCAACAAAATCGGGCATTAATATGGATGCTGTTAAACTTATGGGTGAAATCGTACGCGAAACCGCCGAAATCACTGCTGACCGTGAGTGTATCGGTTGCGCAAAATTAGTTGTATTTTGCAACGCAGTTGAAGATAATCCCTTCATGGCAGGCGCTTTTCACGGTGTAGGTGAACCTGATTGTGTAATTCACGTGGGCGTGTCAGGTCCCGGTGTTGTGCAAGCGGCTCTTAAAAAATGCCCTGACGGTGATTTAGGTGAATTAGCTGAAATTATTAAACGCACCGCATTTAAAATTACCCGTATGGGTCAGTTGGTGGGAAGTGAAGCTTCACGCCGTCTCGGTGTACCTTTCGGCATAGTTGACTTATCCTTGGCTCCTACCCCCGCGGTAGGTGACTCGGTTGCGCATATTCTTGAGGAAATGGGACTTGAAACTTGCGGTATTCACGGTACTACCGCGGCTTTAGCAATGCTTAACGATGCAGTTAAAAAGGGTGGCGTAATGGCTTCATCCTATGTTGGCGGGCTTTCGGGTGCATTTATCCCCGTAACCGAGGATGCCGGTATGATTAATGCCGCTCGCTCGGGCGATTTACTGCTCGAAAAATTGGAGGCTATGACTGCAGTTTGCTCGGTTGGTCTTGATATGATTGCAATCCCAGGTGAAACCCCTGCAGAAGTTATTTCCGCAATCATTGCAGACGAAGCTGCAATCGGTATGGTAAACTCCAAAACCACCGCAGTAAGAGTAATCCCTGCAATCGGCAAAAAAACAGGCGAAGAATTAAACTTTGGAGGACTTTTAGGTTCGGGACCGATTATGAAGGTCAACCTTACAAAAAGCCCCAAAAAGTTCATCGACCGTGCTGGCAGAATACCGGCACCGCTTCAAAGCCTTAAAAACTAAACTTAAATCGGCAATTTAACTGCCGATTTTTTTATGCAATGATATGGATTTTTACCTTAAAAGCAAACATAAACTTATATTTTTAATAAAAATTTTAACAAAATAAAAAAAATGCTTTATTTTTAGGTAAAAATTTGATATAATGAATCGGATACTTAATTTATTTAAGTAAACTATGTTAATATTGGAGAAAATCCATAAATTTTTTAGGAGGTTGATTCTTAATGAGTCACAAGTTTGTTTACCTTTTCTCAGAAGGCGATGCTTCAATGCGTGAACTTCTCGGCGGTAAGGGTGCTAACCTCGCAGAAATGACCAAAATCGGTCTTCCTGTTCCTCAAGGTTTTACCGTTTCTACCGAAGCTTGTACACAATACTATGAAGACGGAAGAAAAATTAACGATGATATCCAAGCTGAAATTATGGAATACATCGACAAAATGGAAGGCATCACCGGTAAAAAATTCGGTGATAAGGAAAATCCCCTTCTCGTTTCAGTTCGTTCAGGTGCTCGCGCATCTATGCCAGGTATGATGGACACTATCCTCAACCTCGGCCTTAACGAAGATGTTGTTGAAACTATGGCTGCAAAGAGCGGCAACGCTCGTTGGGCTTATGACTGCTACAGAAGATTTATCCAAATGTATTCTGACGTAGTTATGGAAGTTGGTAAAAAATACTTCGAAGAGCTTATCGACAAAATGAAGGAAGAAAAAGGCGTTACTCAAGACGTTGACTTGACCGCTGACGACCTTAAGACTCTTGCTGAACAGTTCAAGGCTGAATACAAGAACAAAATCGGTAAAGACTTCCCTGCAGACCCCAAAGAACAACTTATGGGTGCTATCGAAGCAGTTTTCCGTTCATGGGACAACCCACGTGCAAACGTTTACCGTCGTGACAACGATATTCCTTATTCTTGGGGTACCGCTGTTAACGTACAAATGATGGCATTCGGTAACATGGGTGACAACTGCGGTACCGGTGTTGCATTTACACGTGACCCTGCTACCGGTGAACCCGGTCTTATGGGTGAATTCCTCACCAACGCTCAAGGTGAAGACGTTGTTGCTGGTGTTCGTACTCCTATGCCTATCGCTGAAATGGCTGAAAAATTCCCTGCAGCTTTTGAAGAATTCAACAAAGTTTGCGGCATTCTCGAAGACCACTACCGTGATATGCAGGATATGGAATTTACTGTTGAAGACGGCAAACTCTATATGCTCCAAACACGTAACGGTAAGCGTACCGCTAAGGCTGCTTTAAAAATCGCTTGTGACTTAGTTGACGAAGGTATGATCGACAAGAAACAAGCAGTTGCTATGATCGATCCTCGTAACCTTGATACCCTTCTCCACCCACAATTCGACGTTAAGGCTTTAAAGGCTGCTACACCTGCTGGTAAGGGCTTAGGCGCTTCTCCAGGTGCTGCTTGTGGTAAGGTTGTATTCACTGCTGAAGATGCAGAAGAATGGAACAACCGTGGCGAAAAGGTTATCCTCGTTCGTTTGGAAACTTCACCTGAAGACATTACAGGTATGAAGGCTTCTCAAGGTATCCTCACCGTTCGTGGTGGTATGACATCTCACGCTGCCGTTGTTGCACGTGGTATGGGTACTTGCTGCGTATCTGGTTGTGGCGACATCATTATGGATGAAGAAAACAAACAATTCACTCTTGCAGGCAAAACCTACAATGAGGGTGACTATATCTCTATCGACGGTTCTACCGGTAACATCTTTGATGGTATCATCCCCACCGTTGATGCTGAAATCGTTGGCGAGTTCAAGACTATCATGGACTGGGCTGACAAGTTCAGAACCTTAAAGGTTCGTACCAATGCTGATACTCCTGCTGACGCTAAGAAGGCTGTTGAGTTAGGTGCTGAGGGTATTGGTCTTTGCCGTACTGAGCATATGTTCTT
>JAZRAQ010000014.1:0-17520 GCA_045634645.1 Acutalibacteraceae bacterium | reverse complement strand
GCCTCCTTTGCGCTGCGGTCTTTATAAACGCCTAACGGATAGTAAGGAATCATTTTTTCGTCAATCCATTCAAGCGCCTTTTTAGGTGTTAATCCCCAGTTGGTAGGACAGCTTGAAATAACCTCTACCAAAGAGAAGCCTTTACCGTCAATTTGATTTTGGAAAGCCTTTTTGATAGCTTTTTTAGCATTTTTAACGTTCTTTACGTTATTAACTGCAACTCTTTCAAGGTACTCTGCACCGTCAAGCTGGGATAACATTTCACAAACTTTAATCGGGAAACCGCAATGGTCTGTATCTCTGCCGTAAGGTGAGGTTTGAGTAATTTGACCGGGTAATGAAGTCGGGGCCATTTGACCGCCTGTCATACCGTAGGTTGCATTATTAATGAAAATAACGGTTATATTTTCATTTCTGGCTGCCGAGTGAACAGTTTCTGCCATACCGATTGATGCCAAGTCACCGTCACCCTGATATGTGAAAACAATATTTTCAGGTAACGCGCGCTTAACACCTGTTGCAATTGCGGGCGCACGACCGTGAGCCGCTTCAATCATATCGCAAGCAAAGTAGTTATATGCCATAACCGAGCATCCAACAGGAGCAATACCGATTGTCTTTCCTTCAATGCCCAATTCGTCCATAACCTCAGCAACCAAGCGGTGAACTATACCGTGGGTACAGCCGGGGCAATAGTGCATAGGTACATCATTTAAAGCATGTGGTTTTTCAAATACAACCATTATTTAGCACCTCCGTTCTGGTTAGCCTTTTCAATCGCCGAAAGTACTTCTTCGGGTGACGGAATCATACCGCCAACACGGTTGCAAAGCATATATTTGCCCTTACATTTAGTAGCAAGTTTAACATCATCAATCATCTGACCCATTGAAAGTTCAACAGAAATAAAGGTATGAGCCTTTTCTGTCGCTTTTTCAAAAGGCTTATTGGGGAACGGCCAAAGAGTAATAGGCCTAATCATACCAACTTTTATACCCTTTTTACGAGCCTCAACAATAGCGTTTTTAGCAACACGGGAAGCAATACCGAATGCGGCGATACAAATTTCAGCATCGTCCATCATATATTCTTCGTACATTGCTTCATTTTCTTCTATGTACTTATAACGTTCAAAACGCTCTAAATTTGACTTCTCCAATTCATCAGGTTGCAAGAAGAGAGAGTTAACGATATTGTGCTCTCTTTCCATTTTTGTACCTGTTGTAGCCCAAGGCTTTTCAGGTGCATCTGCAATTTCATAATCAAGTGATACAGGTTCCATCATCTGACCCATAGTACCGTCAGCCAAAATCATAGCTGTCATACGGTATTTATCAGCAAGTTCAAAGCCTTTAATGGTAAGGTCTGCCATTTCCTGAACAGAAGCAGGTGCTAAAACCAACATTCTGAAGTCGCCGTGACCGCCGGCTTTAGTTGCCTGATAATAGTCAGATTGTGAAGGCTGAATGCCGCCAAGACCGGGGCCGCCTCTCTGAACGTTTACAACAAGAGAAGGTAAATCTGCGCCTGCAAGGTAAGATAATCCTTCGCTCTTTAATGATATACCGGGTGAAGACGAAGAAGTCATAACTCTGAATCCTGTTGATGCAACGCCATAAACCATATTGATAGCGGCAACTTCACTTTCTGCTTGTAAGAAACAACCGCCGATTTTAGGCATTCTTTTAGCCATATAAGCCGCGATTTCGGTTTGTGGGGTAATAGGATAGCCAAAATAATGACGACAACCTGCAATAATAGCAGCTTCGGCAATGGCTTCGTTACCCTTCATTAAAACTTTATCTGCCATAATCTTAATTCCTTACCTTTCTACAGTAATAATACAGTCAGGACACATAGTAGCACAAAATGCACAAGCGATACATCCTTCGGGGTTGACTGCCTCAACAGGGTGGTGTCCCTTAATGTTAATCTTATCTGTTGCAAGGGCTAAAACCTTTTTAGGACAAACATCCACACAAAGTCCGCAACCCTTACATTTGTCGGTTTTAAATGTCAATTTAGCCATTTATATCGCTCCTTATGTTAATTGATTTTACTTTGTAATTTTAATGGGAATACATTTGGCACAACTTTCATTATATCACTTGAAATTCTATTGTCAACTGCTGTGCATTTAATTGGTAAATTAGTCAGTTCAGATACTTCTTTTGCATATTCTAAGGAAGCTAAAACATCCTCGGCAGTAGTTTCCTCACCCAAGTTTGAGTTATTGATTATTGCGGTAAATTTAATCTTAGCCGCAACTTCAATTTCCCTCATAACCTCAACGGTGCTGTCTGCATCCCTTGTTAAAGGTCTATAACAGTTAATAACAAAAATCATTTCATAATCATTTTCTTCTATAATAGCGGGCGCAATTCTTCCAAGTGCCAAGGCACCGCGGTCATCACCGCCGACATCTATTATAGCCATTTGTTCCCTGTTATCTGTTAATGAATACATTTGTTGTGGCATTGCAGGGATATCAACATTACTTCCCGCATATTCAGAACAAATAAGGCGAATACCCAAATCTTCAAACTCGCCGCTTGAATCCTTTGTTCTGAAATATGGGTTTACGATGTCCAAATCGGCAATTACAACCTTTTCGTATTTCTTTTTAAGGTCGTAAGCCATATTGACCGCAACATTGGTTTTTCCACTGCCGTAATGTCCGCAAAGTAAAGTTATTCTTTTATAAATCATAATTTATTTCTCTGTATTTTTCCGCTAACTGTTTTTGGAAGACTGTCACGGAATACCACGATTCTCGGATATTTATAAGGCGCAGTTCTATCCTTAACATATTTTTGAATTTCTTTCTTTAATTCCTCGGTAGGCTCAGTACCGTTCACAAGAACAATACTTGCTTTTACAACCTGTCCCCTTACCTCGTCAGGTGCGGCAGAAACGCCACATTGCAGAACATAAGGTAATTCCATAATAACACTTTCAATTTCGAAAGGTCCGATACGGTAGCCCGAAGACTTAATAACGTCATCTACACGGCCCACATACCAATAGAAGCCGTCCTCATCGCACCAAGCAGTATCGCCTGTATGATAATAACCGTCACACCAGGTTTCTTTTGTTTTTTCTTCATCGCCATAATAACCGATTGCCAAACCGCAAGGTGTTCCGTTTTTAATATTAATAACGATTTCGCCTGTTTCACCAACGTCAACAGGATTGCCGTCAGGGTCAACAATGCTAACGTCATAAATCGGAGCGGGTTTACCCATTGAACCAATTTTATGGTCGGTACCAATCATATTACCGATAATCATTGTACTTTCGGTCTGACCAAAGCCTTCAAGTATCTGAAGTCCCGTCGCCTTTTCAAACTGGCGGTAAACTTCAGGGTTCAGCGCCTCGCCCGCAGTAGTCATATGTTTAACAGAAGACAAATCATACTGTGAAATATCCTGTTTTACCATCATTCTGAGCATTGTAGGCGGTGCGCAGAATGTAGTAATATTATGCTTTGCAAACATTGGTAAAATTTCCGCCGCATCAAAACGGTCGAAATCATAAACAAAGGTTGCAGCTTCGCATAACCACTGTCCGTACATTTTGCCCCACATAGCCTTTGCCCAGCCTGTGTCAGAAATGGTGAAATGCAAACCGTCAGGGTCAACATCGTGCCAATATTTTGCAGTATGGAAATGACCTAACGGATATTTGTATGTGTGCGCCGCAATTTTAGGGTAACCGCTTGTGCCGGATGTGAAATACATAAGCATCAAATCATCACCGCAAGGTGAATCCTCGGTTCTTTCAAAATGTGTTGAGAAGAGTTCGTATTCTTCATCAAAATTGCGCCAACCATCACGCTCGCCGTTTACAATCAACTTATGCTCAAGTGTTGGGCTGTTTTTAGCTGCAATATCAACCTGATTAGCAGTATCACCGTCAGCAGTACAGATAATAGCCTTTACTCCTGCCGAATTAAAGCGGTATTCAAAGTCGTGCTCTTGCAGCTGATTGGTAGCGGGAATTGCAATAGCGCCCAATTTATTAAGACCAATCATTGCATACCAGAACTGATAATGTCTCTTAAGCACGAGCATTACCTTATCGCCTTTTTTAATACCTAACGACTTAAAGTAATTAGCGCATCTTGCCGATGCCTTTTTAACATCGCTAAAGGTAATATTACGCTCTGTTCCGTCTTTGGAAATATGTAATAAAGCCCTTTTATTCGGTTCTTTTTTAGCCAATTCATCAACCAAATCGAATGCAAAATTAAACTTATCCGTGTTTTTGAATTCAATCTTGGTTGGTGTGCCGTTTTCATCCTCTTGAGTTTCGATAAATTTGCTGTAAATACGCTCTTTTTTATCTTTACGGATACGCTTTGTACCCTGTGTCAGAACAGTCTTTTCGGGGGTTAATTCAGGTATCGGTTCACCTGTCGGATTAAGTACAATCGCATAGAAAGTACAGTCTTCACCGTTTACCGCAATCATACCGTGAGGGGTATTACTGTCAAAATAAATACTGTCCCCGGGTCCTAAAACCTCGGTATGCTCACCCACCTGAACCTTTAGGTTACCTGAAATAATAAGGTCACATTCCTGACCTGAGTGGGTTGTACATTCAATAGGTTTATTCTGCGCTTCAGGGTCATAAACACTTTTTACATAAAGAGGCTCTGCAATACGGTTTCTAAAAGCAGAAGCCAAATTGTAATAGGTCATTCCGTGAGCCTTTTCAATTCTTTGTCCCTCACCCTTGCGAGTTACTGTGTAGGAACGAAGACGCGGACTATAACCCTCAATAATATCGGTAACGTCAACGTTAAAAGCATTAGCACAACGGTAAATAAATGCAAAGTGCAAATCACTCTTACCGTTCTCGCAAAGCAGATACTCTTCTTCGCTTACGCCTGTTTTTTGAGCCATATCGGCAACCGATAGATTCTCAATTTCTCGCAGTTCTCTAATACGCCCTGCAATTTCTTTGATTTTAAAATCAAGTTCTTTCATTTGTTCCATAAATACTCCTTAATCATATCAGGACAAAATAAATAAAACCCGTCCCAAAGTTATGACTTTGAGACGAGCATTGATTCTTTCAATATACCCGCGGTACCACTCAAATTGTAGCTTTCGCTACCACTCTTGGAATCCAACAATTCCTATGCCTTTACGCAGCAATCACGGAAGGGGTCTACTGATTTTTTACAAAACTTTCTTCCCTTCGGCTCGGAAGCTACAAACACAAAACACACATAAATGACTTGCACCAACCGTCACTTCTCTAATATGCGTTATCCTGCGCCCTCTTCGTCAACGCTTTTACCGAAAGATTATATCATAACTTATGAAAAATGTCAATATTTAAAGTTTGTTTCTTTGAATTTTTCCGCTTATAGTTTTCGGAAGCTCATCACAGAAAGCTATAACTCTTGGATATTTGTAAGGTGCTGTATGTGTTTTTACATAGTTCTGAATTTCTTTTTTAAGTTCATCAGTACCTTCAGTACCCTTTGTAAGCACAATACTTGCCTTTACAACCTGACCTCTTATATCGTCCGGCACGGCAGAAACACCACACTCAACAACATAAGGTAATTCCATAATAACACTTTCAATTTCAAACGGTCCTATACGATAGCCCGATGACTTAATAACATCGTCTATACGGCTTACATACCAGAAATAGCCGTCCTCATCACGCCAAGCAGTATCGCCTGTGTGGTACATACCATCATACCAAGCATCATTGGTTTTTTCATCGTCAAGATAATATTCTTTAAACAAACCGCAAGGTATTTCTTTATCTGTATGTATAACAATTTCTCCTGTTTCACCGTCTGCAACGGGTTTGCCGTCAGGGTCAACTATATCAATATCAAATTGCGGTGATGCCTTACCCATTGCACCAACCTTTGGTTTTGTACCGTAAAGATTTGCTATTGCAAGGGTTGTTTCGGTCTGACCAAAACCTTCCATTATTTCAAGGCCTGTTGCAGCTTTGAATTGCTTGAATACTTCAGGATTAAGCGCTTCGCCTGCCGTTGTCATATGATGGATTGAAGATAAATCAAACTTAGATAAATCTCCGCGAATTAACATTCTGAGCATTGTTGGCGGAGCACAGAAGGTAGTGATTTTATATTTTGCAAACATGGGCAAAATATCATTTTCATCAAAGCGGTCAAAATCGTATACAAATACTGCACCCTCGCAAAGCCACTGACCGTAAAGCTTACCCCAAAGCGATTTACCCCAACCGGTATCGGAAATCGTAAGGTGTAAACCGTCACGCTCGCAACAGTGCCAATATTTAGCAGTAACATAATGTCCTAACGCATACGTATGCTTATGCGCTGCCATTTTAGGATTACCCGTTGTACCCGATGTAAAGAACATAAGGGCTGTATCGTCGCCGCAAGAGGTTTCTTCATTTCTGTAATAGTGAGCGCTGTAAAGTTGATACTCACTGTCAAAATCGTTCCAACCGTCACGCTTGCCGCCCACCATTACAAGCTTTTCAACCTGCGGACACTTTTTGGCAGCAGCTTCTGCAATACTTGCAGTATCACCGTCAGCCGTACACACAAGCATTTTTACGCCTGCAGAATTAAAACGATATTCAAAGTCGTGTTCTTTAAGTTGGTTGGTTGCAGGAATTGCAACCGCGCCGATTTTATGAAGCGCCACCATACAGAACCAGAACTGAAAATGTCTTTTAAGAACAAGCATTACCTTATCGCCTTTTTTAATTCCCAAAGATGTAAAGTAGTTTGCCACTTGATTAGAAGCGCGCTTGATATCTCTGAAGGTGAAACGGCGTTCGTTTTTGTTAACATCAAGATGAAGCATTGCAAGCTTATCGGGATATTTTTCGGCAATACCGTCAACAATATCAAAACCAAAGTTGAAACTATCGGTATTTTTAAACTTTATTTTTTGCAAAGCACCGTTTTCATCTTCGGTTGTTTCCACAAACTTTTCGCAAATCAAGTTTTCAGACTTTTTAGCAGTTGCTATACTCTTGCGAACAACCTCTTCTTTAGTGCTTTCGCCCGGTAAAACTACCGCGCAGAATACACAATCCTTACCGTCAACCGCAATCATACCGTGTGGCTTTGAAGAATCGTAATAAATGCTATCGCCTTCGTGCAATATTTCAATATGGTTGCCTATTTGAACCTTTAGGCTACCGCTCATAACAAGGTCAAATTCCTGACCTGAGTGGGTTGCCAAATGGATAGGTTTATTTTGTTGCGCTGCAGAGTATTCATATCTTACCCAATATGGCTCTGCGATTTTATCCCTGAATTTAGATGCAAGGTTTTTAATATCAATTCCGTCTTCCTTTGCAGTTTGAAGTCCTTTGCCTTTGCGTGTTACGGTGTATCCCGAAAGACGCGCAGCGTTATGACCTTCCAAAAATTCAGTAATTTCTACGCCGAAAATCAATGCACATTTATGTATAAAACTAAAGGGAATATCCGCTTTAGCAGTTTCAAAGCTTACATATTCCTGCTCGCCAACTTCGGTTTTCTGTGCCATTTCCGAAATAGACCAACCCATAATTTCGCGCATTTCCTTGATTCGCGAAGCAATCTCCTTAAGTTGTTCTTTTGCTGTATTGGTAGTCATCTTAATACTCCCTTTCATTTAAAGTTGAAATAAAAAAACACCCATCTCAATCTTTGAGACGGGTGTGTAATAAACACTCGCGGTACCACTCAAATTGCAGTAAAACTGCCACTCAGAATCTAACAATTCTTATGCTTTTACGCAGCAATCACGGGAAAACCTACTAACAATAAAGTTTTCAGCCCACCGGCTCGGAAGTGATAGGTATTTATGAACACTTGTTATCGGCTTACACCATCCGCCGACTCTCTAAAAACAGCCGTTCAAAACCGTCTTCGTCAAAGCTTTTAATCAATTTTTATGTATTATATCACTGTATTTTTAATTTGTCAACACTTTTTTATATATGCTATACATTATCGCCCTTGTATTTCCGTCTTGTTGCCATTCCTCCTCGAATGTGCCGTTCCTGCTTGTTTTTCTCAAGCACCGCCTTAACCTCGCGGTATAGCTGCGGATTATCGTGTGACAGCCTTTCAGTAACATCCTTGTGCACAGTAGACTTCGATATTTTAAACACCTTTGCAGTGGCGCGGACAGTAGCACCCGTGTCTAATATGTATTCACCCAAAACAACCGCTCTGTCACAGGTTTCGCTTTTCATACAATCAACTCCAATATGGACTAATTAATTGTATGAAAGAAATTTTTAAAATATGATTTTTACATTTAAAGTTTAATATAAAGTTAACAAAAACCGCTTGACTTGATATGGTTATTTTAGTAAAATAAAATTGTATAAAATAAAAAAGCTCCTTTGCATAGCAAAGAGGCTTTTGGAGCTGAAGATGGGACTCGAACCCACGACCTGCTGATTACGAATCAGCTGCTCTACCAACTGAGCCACTCCAGCACGAATTAATAATTATTATACCCTTTGTTGTACTGACAGTCAAGTAATTTTTTAGGTGGTGTTATTATGAAATCATCGGTAAACGAGCGCATAAAAGAAATGAGAAACAAGCGCGGTTACACTCAAGCACAGTTTGCTGAACTATTAGGTCTTAAATGCAGTACCTACTCTCAGATGGAGCGTATCGGAACTATATCCGTTGAAATGGCAAAGCACATTTCTAAGGTTTTAGAGATTGACTCGGATTATATAATCTACGGCAAAAAATATGAAAAGCCTATCGACTTTTCACCCGCTACAAAGCCCACTTTAATTGCTAACGACCCGCAAATATTTTTTGAAAAGATTAAAAACGGAGACGAACATCTTGTTTTAAATGTTCAAGAAAAAAATCTTATTAAAAATTTCCGACAACTTAAAAAGAATGAGCAACAAGAACTTTTTGCTTTTATTCAAAGTAAACAAAAATAATTTCGGTGATATTAATGGAATTAAATTCAAAAAATATTAAAAAAATTCTCTTAATCGTATTTTTATCGGCTGTGATAGTTGCTTGTGTTTTTAACTTCCCGGCCATTCTCGGCATACTCGCGAAGATATACTCATTTATAAGCCCTGTTATTCTTGCTCTTTGTATAGCATTCATATTAAACGTGCCGCTTAGCGCATTAGAAAATAGGATATTCAAATTTATGGACAAATCGAAGCATAAATTCATTCGTGCTTTGAGAAGACCTATATGTATAACCCTTACCTATCTTTTAGCGTTAGGTATTATTTCTCTTTTAGTTTTAGTTATCATTCCTGACATAATAAATACTGTTATTTTTATAGCGGACAAGCTACCTTCCTTTATTAGCTCTGCAAGAAACTGGATAACTGATACACTTACAGGCTTTGGCTTTAAAGCAGAAGAAATACCCTTGCTCAATTTAGATTTTTCCTCTCTGTCGTCCACACTTAAATCTTGGATTTCCTCCTATTCAGGCAAGATTGTCGGCGATGCTGTTACCATTACCACCTCGGTAATAGGCGGTGTGTTTGATACTATTTTCAGTATCGTAATTTCTATTTATTTCTTAGCGCAGAAAGAAAAAATAGGCCGATTTATCAAAAAAGTAATAGATGCGTTCATTTCAAGAAAAACCGCTAATATAATTTATCATATTTCCGACTGTGCATCCAATTCTTTTTCGCGTTTTATCGGCGGACAGCTTACCGAATCTGTAATATTAGGTATTCTTTGCTTCATCGGTATGTTGATTTTCGGTTTTCCAAACGCATCTATCATTTCGGTTTTAATTTGTGTAACCTCTCTTGTACCCGTAGTTGGTGCTCTTATAGGTGTAGCAATAGGCGCTTTACTAATATTGATTACAAATCCAATAAAAGCATTATTGTTCGTTGTGTTTATAATCATTTTACAACAGCTTGAGGGTAACATTATTTATCCGCGTGTTGTGGGCAAAGCGGTAGGATTACCCGGAATAATAGTTATAAGTGCCGTACTCGTCGGTGGTAATGTCGGCGGAATTTTAGGCGCATTAATTGCAGTTCCGTTATCCGCTATGGTATATACTTTATTAAAAGAAGCAATCAAAAAACGAAGAAATTAAAAAAATGCTATGCGAAAGCATAGCATTTTTCATTTTAGAGTATTATAAGTTCTTTTGGACTCTTAGTTAAATTGATATAGCCTTGGTCAGTAACCGCTATCATATCCTCTATTCTAACACCGAATTTATTCTGCAAATAAATTCCGGGTTCAACCGTAATCACAATACCGCTTTTTAAAACTGTTTCATCCCTTGTGTTGAAGGATGGGCTTTCGTGTATTTCAAGGCCTACACTATGTCCTAATCCATGACCAAAACAACCTTCGAATCCGCTTGAATAGATTATATTACGGGCAATCGCGTCAATCTCTTTGCAAACCGCACCCGATTTTATTGCCTTTAAACTTTCAATCTGCGCTTTTAAAACAGTCTCATATACAAATTTTTGTTCTTGACTTACATTGCCCACCGCTACTGTTCGGGTCATATCAGAGCTATAGCCGTCCTTAACAGCGCCAAAATCAAGAGTGAAAAAATCGCCTTTTTGAATTTCTTTATCTGTTGGAGTACCGTGTGGCAAGGATGTGTTTTTCCCCGAAATTGCAATTGTATCAAAAGCAATACCGTCCGCCCCGTTTTTACGCATAAAATAATCCAAATCAGTAGCTATCTCTTTTTCAGTTCTGCCAATCTCAATCCTTTCTAAAATATAACTAAAAGCCTTATCGGTAATCGCTTGGGCAGACTTGATTTTTTCTATTTCCTCATTAGATTTTACACTTCTTAACTCACAAACGATATTCTCAATTATATTTTCTTTGCTTATTTCTGCACAAGTCCCTTGTTTCAAGGCTTCAAACTTTGCAAGACTTATAGTTTTGGTTTCTACAAAAACAGTTTTAATTTCTTCTCTTTTGAGAATTTCGTTTATTTGTAAATAAAGCCTCTCTAAAAGTATAACTTTTAGATTTTTTACCGTCTTTTCTGCTTTTTCAAAATAACGGAAATCCACTAATAAAAAGGCATTTTGCTTTGTTATTACAACCGCTCCCGCAGAAGAACTGAAACCCGAAAAATAAATGCGGTTAGGTAAATCAAATAAAATCACTGCTTGTTCTTTTTCTAAATAACTTTGCAATTTTTCTACTCTTTCTTTCATTTTCACTTTCCTTTAGTATCGAAATTATTTTATCTGAAAGCATCAGTAATGCAAACAGATTTATTATAAGCATAATCCCGTTAAAAAACTCTGCCACCCGCCAAACGGTTTTTACATTTAAAACGGCGCCTAAAATACAAAAAAACGGATAAATAAATATGAATATTTTCTTACCCCTATTCCCAAATAAAAAACTGCTGCAGGTAATACCGTAAACCGCCCAACCAATAATGCTTGAAATTCCAAAAATGCAAAGCATTAAGCCTAAAATCCACCTTGAAGAATTGCCGTACAAACTCGAAAAAGCTTGTATAACAGGTTGAGCCTTTTCGTTTCCATAATTAATAATAACGCCACTGCACAAAATTGTCAATGCCGTAAGGGTACATAAAACCACCGTATCCAAAAAGACCTCAAAAATGCCGTAAAGCGACTGTCTTTTTATCTCGCTGTCACCGCAAAAAGAATATGCCATAGCAGCGGTTCCCAAACCTGCCTCATTTGAAAATACACCCTTGCTAGCGCCCGAAATTACCATATTCAAAACCGAGCCTACCGCACCGCCTGTAACCGCCAAAGGATTGAAAGCGCCTATTAAAATATCCTGCATTGCCCTTGGTACCAAACGGTAATTCACTAAAATAACACCAAAACACAAAACGATATATAAAACCGACATAAACGGTACTGCTTTAGTGGTAAAACTGCTAATTTTTGAAACTCCCCCTACCACAACAACACCTGTTATTACCGCAAATACAATTCCTAAAACCAAACGAATTTTAATATCCTCACCAAAGCATAAAACCGCCGAATTTGTTTGTATGATGTTCCCGCTCGCTACACAAGAAAAAATACCTGTCAAAGCATAAACTACCGCCAAGGGATGAAACCTTTTTGAAAGTCCGCTTTTTATGTAATACATAGGTCCTCCTATGTAACCGTTTTTCTTTTTTTGCTTATATTTTGCACCTAAAACAATCTCACATGATTTTATGCACATAGCCACAAGCGCGCTCACCCACATCCAAAATACTGAGCCCGCACCGCCTACCGCTACCGCCGTTGAAACCCCCACAATATTACCTGTACCAACTGTTGCCGAGAGCGAATTGCAAGCCGACTGAAAAGGTGTTATCCCGTCGTTTTTGTCACTTGGTGTAAAAAATACCTTTATTGATTTAGTCAAATTTTTAAACTGAAATCCGCGGGTTTTAAAAGTAAAATAAATCCCTGCAATCATTAAAAATGTAAAGGGAAATATGCCTGAAATTACACTTTCAAAAAATTCTAAATATTCTAACATATAATTACCCATTTTCTTTTTTATTTATATTATTATTTTTGAAATTTTTTTATGATATTTCTTGAGATTTTATTTAACTTATTGTATAATAAAAATATATATGTAATTTTAGGGTGTGAGCATATAGTTTATCTTGATAACAGTGCTACCACAAAACCTTGTGGTAAAGCAATAGAATATATGAATGATGCTTTAAATAATAATTGGGGCAATCCTTCTTCTTTGCATTTACTCGGAATGAATGCAGAAAATATTGTTTCATCTGCTCGCGAATGTATTGCAAAATCATTAAATGCAAAACCGAGTGAAATAATATTCACTTCGGGCGGAACAGAAGCCAACAATACTGCAATTTTTTCTGCATTGGCACGAAAAAACCGCGGAAACCGAATTATTACTACTGCGATTGAGCATCCATCGGTTTTAGAAACAGTAAAAAGACTCGAAAAAGACGGTTTTGAAGTAATTTACTTAAAGCCTGACAAAAACGGTGTCATTTCTCTTTTAGACCTTGAAGACGCCCTGACTCCAAAAACTATACTTGTAAGCATTATGTTCGTTAATAACGAAGTTGGTTCAATCCAGCCTATAAAAGAGGCTTCAAAACTCATAAAAGCAAAATCACCTAACGCGTTCTTCCATTGCGATGCAGTACAAGCCTATGGTAAAATGCCTATAAACGTTAATAATTTAGGTGTTGATATGCTTACCGCAAGCGGTCATAAAATACACGCGCCAAAAGGCATAGGTTTTTTATATATAAACCAAAAAGCACATATAAACCCGTTTATCACGGGCGGCGGTCAAGAGAAAGGTATGCGCTCAGGTACCGAAGCAGTACCGCTTATAGCCTCGCTTAAAGGTGCCGTAGAAGAACTGCCCGACTTAACCAAGCAACTTGAAACAACGAGGGAAATTTATAGTTACACATTATCCCGATTAAAAGAAATTGATTGTGTCACTGTTAACTCTTGCGATTGCGGTCTTCCCTATGTGTTAAACATATCGGTAAACGGCTACCGTTCGGAAACGCTTTTACATTTTTTGGAAATGAAACAAATTTATGTTTCAAGCGGTTCCGCTTGTTCTAAAGGAAATATAAGCTATGTATTAAAGGAAATGGGCGTTTCTGACAAAAGCATTGACTCTACATTGCGTTTAAGCTTTTCAAGGCATACTACCGCCGAAGAAATAGACCTGTTTACAGAACAACTGAAAATAGCAACCAGCAAAATCAGAAAGGCATAAAAATGAAAGAAATTATACTGATAAAAAACGGTGAGTTAACCCTTAAAGGATTGAACCGTTCAACCTTTGAAGACGCTTTAATTAAAAATATAAAAAGAAGACTAAAAACTTTAGGTCAGGTTGATATAAGAAAAGCACAATCAACCATTTATATTGAACCTAAGGATGACGATTTCGACTTTAACGAGGCTTTAGAAAGGGTAAAACTGATTTTCGGTATTGCCGCATTTTCACGCGCTTGTGTTTGTGAAAAAAGTATGGATGATATTCTCGCAAAATCGGCAGAATACTTAAAAGAGCCCCTTTCAAATGTTAAAACCTTTAAAGTTGAAGCAAAACGCTCAGACAAGCATTTTCCCCTAACCTCTCCCGAAATTTGCCATGAGGTTGGCGGTAAACTATTAGCAACAAATCATCACCTAAAGGTTGATGTTCACAATCCCGATATTGTGGTATATGTTGAAATCCGTGATTATTACGCTTATATAAGAGCCGAACAAATTCACGGTGCCGGTGGTTTACCGGTTGGCACTGCGGGCACTGCTTCAATACTTATTTCAGGCGGTATTGACAGTCCTGTTGCGGCTTGGACAATGGCAAAAAGAGGCCTACGACTTAATGCAATTCACTTCGCAAGCCCTCCATATACAAGTCCCCGAGCCGAACAAAAGGTTAAAACCCTTTTATCAAAGGTGGCTCGTTATAGCGGTACTATAAATTTAAGCATCGTACCCTTTACAGAAATTCAAGACGAAATCGCGAAAAAATGTCCCGAAGAATATTTTACCCTTATTATGCGCAGAATGATGATGCGTATTTCCGAAAAAATTGCAAAAGCATCAGGCAGTCTTGCTCTTATTACAGGTGAAAGTTTGGGGCAGGTTGCAAGTCAAACCCTACCTGCATTAGTTACAACCGATTATGTAACAAATATGCCCGTGCTTCGTCCTTTAATAGGTATGGATAAAGAAGAAATCATTGCGATTTCCCGTAATATTGACACCTTCGAAACCTCTATCCTCCCCTTTGAAGACTGTTGCACCGTCTTTACTCCAAAGCACCCCAAAACCCGACCTACACTTGAGTCCTGCCAAGAAGCAGAAAAAAATTTGGATATAGACAGTCTGATTGATAAAGCAATAAGCGAAACTCAATACACATATATTGAATGAGGTAAATTATGAATCCAAAAATCTTTGAGCCGGCAGAAAAATTAGTAGAACTTTTAAGACAAAATAACTTAAAAATTGCTACTGCTGAATCTTGCACTGGCGGTTTGGTTTCTGCTTATATTACTGCGGTTTCAGGCGCATCATCCGTTTTAGAATTAGGTGTTACCTCATATTCTAACCGTATTAAAAATGAAATATTAGAGGTTAAAAAAAATACACTCCAAAATTTTGGCGCTATAAGCACGGATACTGCTAAACAAATGGCAGAAAATATTTGTAAAATTTCCTCGGCGCAAATCGGCATTTCAGTAACGGGATGTGCCGGACCGTCCGGTTCAGAGGGTCATAATGCAGGCTATGTAATAATCGCCCTAAATCACAATAATAAAACTCTGGTTAAAGAACTTAATATTTTACCAAAATCGCGTGAGTTTGTACGCGAGCAAGCAGTTTTAGAGCTTTTTAACCTTACAATAAATTACCTTGAGGATACTTTTAATGCTAAATAAAACCTTTTCACTTAAATCTTTTTATAATTCAGTTTTTCCTACAAAACACGATAATTTCGAACAAATTGCCATTAAAATTTTATATTTATTAACTTTTGTTTTCTTAATTTCATTTTTTTGCTTTATATCGGTTTATTTTTCTAAAATCAATACCGACCAAAATATTTTAAGCAATAACAAACAGGTTTTTTCGCAGTTCTATATGAATGACCAAGGTCATTATGAAAAAGCACTTAATTATTTTAAAAAGAAAAACAACGATTTAAAAGGCTGGATTACAATTGAAAATACCGACCTTTCAGTTCCAATTTATCAGTCAAATGATAATAAGTTTTATTTAAATCACAATCAGTTCAAAAAAGAAAGTGACACGGGCATATTATTTTTTGACTCCAATGATGATTTTTCAAATAGTGATAAAAACTTAATTATATATGGTAAAAACAAACCCCAGCTTTTTTCTTGCCTTGAAAAATATAAGTCCTTATACTATTATAGACAATATCCTATTATTAATTTTTCTACACTAAATTCCACAGACCAATATTATATCTTTGCGGTATTTTTAATCAATTCCAAAAAGCAAGATGACCAAAACCGAATTTTCAACTATAAAAAAAGTTCTTTTAATGATGAAAATGACTTTTCCGATTGGTATAATGAAATTACCCAAAGGAATTTATATTCTACAGATATTTCAGTAACTAACCAAGACAATATCATTACCCTTGTAACAGATACATCAAACTTTAAGGGTGCAAAATTAGTTGTAATGGCCAAAAAAATAAATGTACTTGAGGAATTCTTAACACCTTCTATTGAAATTAACAAAAATCCGAGATTTCCGCAGGTGTATTACGATATAAACGATATAACTAACCCGTTTGATTATAAGGAGGAAGAAAATGTTCCACAATCTTAAAGCCGATATTATTTACTACAAAACCGCAACAGATTTTGAATTGGAGTTCAATCTATGCGGTTGTTGCCGTATGCGACTTTTAAGCGATAAAATGCAGGACAAAAAATCTTTTGTTCACTCTTTGGCGAGGGCAGTTTCGCGAAGCCGTGTTATTTTAATAGCAGGTCCTCTTTTCGACCAAGACGGCACAATTAAATTAGTGACAGACGCTATAGACACCACTACCGAAATAGCTGATTCTGCAGCCTACGGAATTTTAGGCGATGAACAAATTGAGATTATTAAGGATTCTGTTCCTCTCGTTACGCCTGACGGTTATTTTGGCGGTTGCATTATTGAGTCGGGTCCTCAATCTATAATTTTATTAACAGAAAATAAAAATATACGAAAAACAATAATGAAAAATCTAATTCACCCCTATTTTGAAGATTTGTATTCTGCGGAAACAGCCAAACCGATTGTTGAGGAAGAACCTGATAATAATGAAATAATTATCGATAATGATGAAAATGAAACCTCCGAGGAAAACAACGAAGAATTTGCTGTTAACACACTTGAAAATACAGAAAATTTTGAAGTTATTATAGATTCCCAAAAAACTGAAGAACTTGAAGAAGCCGAAATCGAATCTCAAGAAAATATTGATGATTTAAATAACAAAATAATTATAAATGATGATTATATTCTAAATGATAATGACGAAGATGAAGATGAAGAAGATGATTACGAAACTATTGATTTAGTTTTCGAACCTTCTAAATCGGACCATCAAACCGTAAAACTACCCGCAAATCAGTACTTGGAAAATCCTGGATTTTATGAGGAAGATGCAGAAATTTACTATGAGACTGAGAAACCGCGTAAAAGTTCGCTATCCCTTTCTGTATTTATAATTTCTCTTGTTTTGCTTATAGTTATTGTTGTTTTATGCTATTGCATTTTCTTAGTACCCGCAAAGACGGGCATTTCTCCTGTAGCCAATCTGCAAGAGATTTTCAACACAATGTTTGGATAAATCAAAAAAGACTTTCCATAGGGTGAAGTGATATAATGATGGTAGACACAAAAAAGTGTCTACCATTATTTTTTGTGCTACAATAAAAGAAAAGGAGTTGAATGTAATGGGAAGACCGAAAGGCGGAATAAATATTAGTCACAGCAAAGAGGAGAAGTTAGCAT
>JAZRAQ010000013.1:0-59222 GCA_045634645.1 Acutalibacteraceae bacterium | reverse complement strand
TGTTTTCTTGAAACTAAAAAATTAACTCCTTTAAGTTTTAACCGCAAATGTTTTCGGAAAAGACATTAAAGGAGTCACTATTATGTTTAATTTTAACTACTTTGGAAAAAATAGAGAAAGGAGGAGTTCGAGTGAAAGATTATAGAGATATTGAGAATACAAGATATATTATTAGCAGAGTCTTTGCAGAGAATAAAACCACCGCTATGTTAATTGAACAGCGTGTAAAAGATATAAAAAATAATGCACCGTCGCTTGAAAGCAGCGGCACAATGATGTATAATAATTTTAGTGGTTCGATTCAGTCGAAGGAGGGACTATGAGAGTCGAACAAAATAAAATTGCTTTTGCTTATTTCAGGTTATCCCGGGAAGAAGCACAGAAAAGTGAATCATCAAGTATTACCAACCAGCGTATGATTGTTACTAAATACTGTGAGCAGAACGGCATCAACCTTGTTCGTGAATTTGTTGACGATGGTTATTCCGGCGGAAATTTTGATAGACCGGGTTTTCAGGAAATGATGCGCGAACTTGATAGGGGATTAGCTAATACGGTAATTACCAAGGACTTATCCCGTCTTGGTCGTGATATGCGCGAGTCAAGTTATTATGCTGAACAGTTTTTCCCTGAACATGGTGTAAGGTACATCGCTATTGCTGACAATTTTGACAGTGAAGATGATAACGTTATGGCACCGTTCCAGTTTGCTATGAACGAGGTGTATCTGCGTGACGGTTCACGAAAGGTCAAAGATGTTCTTAGAACTAAACGTCAAGACGGTTTGTATTGCGCTTGTCCGCCTTATGGATATAAAAAGGCGAACCGCAATAAAAACCAACTTGTGCCCGATGAGGTTACTGCACCCATAGTGCAGAGAATTTTCAATGCTGCTGCAAGTGGCGATTCATCAAGAAAGATAGCACAAGATTTAAATAATGACGGTGTTATTCCACCACTAAAATACCGAGTATTATACCGTGATGAATTTAGCGATGAGGGTGCGGCAAGAGCTTCGGACCTTTGGAATTACACAACCGTAAAGCGCATTTTAAAAAATGAAGTTTATCTCGGTCATACAATTCTCGGAAAAACTAAAAAAGCGAGTGCAAAGTCGAAAAAGAAGGTTGAAATACCACCTGAAAGATGGGCGGTAACCGAAAATACCCACGAAGCATTGGTGAGCGAAGAAATCTTTCAAAAAGCTCACGATAATATGGGTAAGGGTACTCGAAATTTTCAGAAGTATGACCACGTGCGAAAAAGTATTTTCTCGGGTGTTGCATACTGTTCACTTTGTGGACACGCTCTGTGTTCTTGCGGAACAGTTTACAAAGGTGAACGTGAAAAGTATTGGTACCTTTCCTGCATAAATAAACGCAAGGATATTTCTAATCCTTGCGAAGGTACTCGTATCAGATATGCCGACCTTATAAGTCTTGTGACAGAAGATTTGAACTCCTTAATTTCTCTGACTGAGAAGCAAATTGATGCAATCGTGGAGCACGTTATGCAGGAGGAAAATTCCGACAAGGCAATTAATTCCCGAAAAGTACGCCGAGAAAAGTTGCAGGGAAGATTAGGGGTTATTGATAAGATAATTCCTAAACTTTATGTAGACAATGCAGAGGGACGACTTGATGATGACAGACTCAGTTCAATGGTTGATGATTTGCAAAAGGAATCTGTTGCAATAAAGAAAGAACTTTTAGAGCTTAGCGAGGATGCAGTACAGACAAGCAAAAGTGATAGTTACAAAATGTTCTTTGAACTCACAAGACAGCATACCCATATCGAGACGCTTGACCGTGATACTTTGCTTACATTCGTTGACAGAATCGAGGTTGGTCCTAAAATTCTGCCCGAGGGTAAGGTTAAAGCAAGTCACAGAAACTCCGAGTTTCAGCAAGAGATACGTATATTCTACAAGTTCGTGGGTGAAATGGATGAAATAAAAACCAATGCCTGATTTTTGGCTAACTTTAACAAAATATGTAGTAAAAAACAACCGTTTTAAGATGGGCGGGGTACACCAACCTCGTTAGCAGCTTCCATCTTAAAACGGTTGAGTGCTTCTTTAGCTTCAGGTACTACTATATTGTTTTTTGACATTTTAATTTCTCTCCTGTATTATTTTTTGCGTTTGCAATATTATCTTGTGAAATATTTGTATTAATATTAAAGGTAATTTTTGCACCAAAAGGCATATTATTGAAGTTTTTATAATACTGTTTTTAAAAATTATATTGTTTCAATTTTTTATAACTACTAGCCAAAAACAAGTAAAAAGGGTTGCCTATTTATATATATTATGATATAATATTTAGTAAAATAGGGGTAATTATGTATAAAATTATTTTTGCAAGAGGAAATATATGAAAAAATTCAAAAATAAAATTTGGTTATCGACTCCAACAATGCACGGTGGAGAACTGGAATTTGTAACTGAAGCATATAAATCTAATTGGATGTCAACTGTGGGCGAGAACATAAATGAGGTTGAACGAATAGCATCGGAAAAGGTAGGATGTAAATATGCTGTTGCTCTTTCTTGCGGTACATCGGCACTGCATTTAGCAGTCAAGCTTGCCGGTGTTAAAGCAGGAGATAAGGTATTTTGTACAGATATGACCTTTGCAGCAACGGTAAATCCCGTTGTTTACGAGAAGGCAGAGCCGATTTTTATTGATACGGAATATGACACTTGGAATATGGACCCGAAAGCACTTGAAAAAGCGTTCGAAATTTATCCTGACGTTGAGGTGATTATGCTCGCTAATCTTTATGGAACACCTGCAAAAATGGATGAGATTTGTGCTATCGCCAAAAAACATAACGCTATAATAATTGAGGATGCAGCTGAGTCCTTGGGAGCTACATACAAGGGAAAGCAGACAGGAAGTTTTGGTACATTTAATGTAATTTCTTTTAACGGCAATAAAATTATTACCGGTTCTTCGGGCGGTATGCTCTTGACAAATGATTTAGATGCGGCAAATAAAGCTCGCAAATGGTCAACACAAAGCCGTGATAATGCACCTTGGTATCAGCATACCGAGATAGGCTATAATTACAGAATGAGTAATGTTATTGCCGGTGTTGTCCGTGGTCAGTTTCCATATCTTGAAGAACATATTGCACAGAAAAAAGCTATTTACGAAAGATACAAGCAAGGTTTCAAGGATTTGCCTGTAAAAATGAATCCATATATAGACGACATTATGAAACCGAATTTTTGGCTTTCTTGTATGATAATCGATAAAAACTCGATGTGTAAACAGGTGAGAACTGATTGTAACGCTACTTACCAAAGTGAAAAAGGCAAATCTTGCCCGACCGAAATTTTAGAGGCGCTTGAATTAATTAATGCTGAGGGCAGACCAATTTGGAAACCGATGCATTCTCAACCCATTTACAAAAATAGTTCTTTTGTTTCATTAGATGGAAAAGACGTAGGAATGGATATTTTTGGGCGAGGTTTATGCTTGCCAAGTGATATCAAAATGACGGCAGAAGAGCAAGGCAAAATAATAGAAGTTGTTTGTTCTTGTTTTGAATAATTTCTTTGGAGATATTTATGTACATAAAATTTTTTAAACGATTTTTTGATTTTACACTTTCTTTAATTGCATTGTTGCTTCTTACTCCGATTTTGTTACTCCTCATCATTATAGGGGCTTTTGCAATGAAAGGAAACCCTTTCTTCACCCAACAACGGCCAGGTAAAAAGGATAAAAACGGCACTGAAAAAGTATTTATGCTTATTAAGTTCAGAACTATGGAGAACCGAAAGGATGAAAACGGTGAACTGTTGCCAGATGAGGTTAGACTTAATAGGTACGGTCGCATATTGCGTTCAACAAGTCTTGATGAATTGCCAGAATTGCTTAATATTTTAAAGGGAGATATGTCGATTGTAGGACCAAGACCTTTAGCACTTGAATATTTACCCTATTATACTGAGGAAGAAAGAAAAAGACATAATGTTCTACCGGGACTGACAGGTTTAGCACAAATCAACGGTAGAAATTGCATTAACTGGCCTAAACGCTTTAAATATGATGCTTTTTACATTGATAATCTAAGCTTTAAATTAGATGTGTATATTGTTTTTAAAACTGTAATTAAAGTTTTAAAACGAAGTGATGTTGCGGTTAGAGCAACAACTGAAATTACGGATTTTGATACATATCGTGCAAATCAGTTAAAGGTTACGAGGAGATAAAAAGTGAAAAAATTATTAATGCTTGGAACGAGCTATGCGAGTTGCGAAATGATAAGGTATGCTAAAAGTCAAGGGGTATACACGATAGTAACAGACCCTCAAACGCCTGACAAATCGATTGCTAAATTGGAATCGGATGAATATTGGATGATTAATACAGCGGATGTTGACGCATTGGAAAAAAAGTGTATAGAGGAAAATGTAACAGCAGTATGTTGTGGGATTAGTGAATTCAATCTTGAGATGACACATGAGTTGTGTCGGAGATTGGGATTGAAATCATACTGTACTCCAAAAGCTTGGAGATATTCTCGCGATAAAGATATATTTAAAAAGATGTGTAGAGAATTAGATATTCCTATCGCGAAGGATTATTATTTATCGGAGGCATTAACGGAAGAAGAGCTTGATGCAATTGTTCTTCCTGTTGTTGTTAAGCCAGTAGATCTCAGTGGTAATAGAGGAATTAGTTACTGCCATACAAAAGAGGAAGTTGTTGAGGCTTATAAATATGCCAGATCTGTATCTAAGAGTGATAAAATAATCGTTGAAAGAATGCTTCATGGGGACGAGTGGTACAGTACCTATGCAATTGCAAATGGAGATATAAGTTTGCTGGCGGTGAATGCTATGTATGCTCAGCCCGGAGAACCAAAAAACTGTTATACGATTACAACAACTGCTTCTAAGCATATTAAGCAGTATATAAATGAATTAAATCCTGCTATTGAGCGCTTGTTAAAGGCAGTTGGCTGTACTGACGGTATAGCTTGGGTGCAGGCAATGTTGGATGAGGACGGACATTTTTACATTATAGAAATGGGATATAGGATGGACGGAGAAATGATGTTCATTCCGTATAGAGAGGTATGCAATTTTGATACTATAAAATGGCTGGTTGATACGGCTCTTGGTATTGAACATACTAAAGAGGATTTGCCCGAGCCGCAAACGGAAGCTTTTACAAAGTGTGCTTGCGGAATGGAGCTTTGGACTAATAAAAGCGGAACTATTACTAAAATGATTGGTTTCGATGAAATGAATAAAGTACCTGGAGTGTTCGTGGAGACACTGAAACAAATAGGCGATTTTGCTCCGATTCACCGACCGGTGGGTGTTATTACCTTTGCAACTGAAAATTGTGAAGAGATGTGTAAGCTGATTCAAAAAGTCAACGACACTGTTCAAGTCTGCAACGAGAAAGGCGAGGACATGGTTATAAAATATACAGATTTTGATTTTCTTAAAAAGGTATACAGAGAAGGTTTAAGCGGCGAATAATATTAGTTCGAAAAATACAGGGAGGACAATGTTTTGATTACATATATAAAAAAGAATAGCGTTTTTATAATATCGGTAGTAATAGCAGTTTTAATTATAATTTTTGGGCTTGTCTTTTCTTCGGAACTTGATAAAATTTCGGGGATAGTAATGTCGTTTATAAGTGATAATTTTGGATGGCTTTATATTTTATTTGTGTTTTTTTGTATATTATTTTTAATTTGGTTGGCTTTTGGTAGGTACGGAAAAATAAGACTTGGAAAAGATGATGATAAACCAGAATACAGTAATTTCAGTTGGTTTGCAATGCTTTTTTGCGGAGGAACCGGAATTGGTTTGGTGTTTTGGAGTATAGCAGAGCCGCTATCCCACTATGCCGCGCCGCCAAGTAGAATACAACCTGGTACAGTCGAGGCTGCTGATTTTTCAATTAGAAACTGCTTTTTGCATTGGGGTATAACCCAATGGGCGTGTTTTGCAATTGTTGGATTGAGTATTGCATATTCACAATTCCGAAAAGGGAAAAACTGTCAAATAAGTACTCTCCTATCCCCTTTAATGGGTGAAAAAGCAACAAAAGGTTTTTTCGGAAAAACAATTGATGTATTTGCGGTCATCGTTTCATTTGCAGGGATTGCAACATCCTTGGGATTGGGTGTTACACAAATCTGTGGCGGACTTAATTATTTGTGGGGGGTTCCCAATAATTCTACAGTATATCTAATCATTATATGTATCATTACTTGTGTATTTTTAGCCAGTGCACTAAGTGGGGTTTCTAAGGGCATAAGGTTTCTTTCAAATCTAAATACCTATCTTGCATTGGCTTTGTTGGTCTTAGGGTTTATTGTTGGTCCTAAAATCCCCATACTTAACACACTGGTTAACGGCGTTGGTCAGCATATACAGAATTTTGTGGGAGATACACTTATGATCAATCCGTTCGGGGATAATACATGGATAATGAATTGGCGAGTGTTTTATTTTGCTTGGTTCATTGCATGGACACCCTTTGTAGGAATGTTTATAGCAAGAATATCAAAGGGCAGAACAATAAGAGAATTTATTATTGGTGTGGTTTTAATTCCAACCTTGTTCACGATTATTTGGCTTTCCGTTTTTGGAACTATAGCGCTTGAAGCATCAGGGTACTTCAGTATAGAAGAACTGCTAAATTTGATCTCATCTCCAGAAACGGCAGTTTTTATAATATTTGAGAATTATCCGTTAAGCAAAATATTGGCTATACTAGTAATTGCTTTGTTGGGGATATTCTTTATCACTTCTGCGGATTCTGCTACATTTGCTTTGGGAATGATGACATCAAACGGAGATTTGAATCCACCTAATTACAAAAAAATAATATGGGCTGTATTAGAGACCACAATAGCTTATATTTTATTGACTGCAGGCAGTTTAAAAGCATTGCAAACAATGTCGATAGTTGCTGCTTTACCGTTTTTATTTATTATGATTTTTATCGGTTTAAGCTTATATAGGATGTTAAAAAAAGAGAAAATCCAACAAAATTCAGTCCATTGTTTAAATGAAAAGGAATAACTGAGATGCAAACAAAAGAAATAGGTAGTGAATTTCATTATTGCTTTGAAGAAAAAGGGGCCTTATCGCAAAATATATTGAATTTTAAGGATTCTGTTTTTGTTTTTTCGGGACGCACAGCAATAGAAACTATTTTAAAAAATATACCCGCAGTTAAAAAAGCGTTACTGCCGTCATATTGTTGTGCATCAATGATAGAGCCGTTTTTAAGAGCCGGTATATCAGTTGATTTTTATGAAGTTTTTTATGATGACGAATTAGAAATTAATTTGGATATACCCAAAAAGGTGGATGTGCTTTTATGGTGTAACTATTTCGGTTTTCGTTGTAAAATGCCGGATTTGTCACAATTTTTGAATAACGGTGGAATAATCATTGAAGATATTACGCACAGTTTTTTATCCGACCAGTCACATAGCTCGCAAAGTCAATATATGGTTGCATCTCTAAGAAAATGGTTTCCTGTATTAAGTGGGGGACTGTGTGCGACAACTGGTAATGTTTTAAAATACAAGCCTATAAAAGATGTTTCGGATTGTTTTTTAGAGTCAAAGAAAAAGGCAATGCTTCAAAAATCCGAATATTTAGAAAAGGCGGATGTAAATTTAAAACGGATTTTTTCGGAAAACTTTTCTGTAAGCAATAAATGGTTGGCTGATAATTATTCGGATTTAAAAATTGATGTAGAATCTATAGAAATTTTAAAACATATTGATTTTGCAAAAGTTAGAAAAGCTAGAAGAGAAAATGCTTCAAGCATCTATGATTTTTTAAATCAACAGAAAAAAATTAAACCGCTTTTCAAACAGGAAAATATGGATTGTCCTCTTTTTGTGCCAATAGTTTTTAGAAGTTCCGCAGAAAGAGATAGCATTAGAAAAAAGCTAATAGAAGCAAATATATACTGTCCTGTTCATTGGCCGAAACCATATAATGGTTGTTTCTCGAATTTGTATGATTTAGAATTATCTTTAATTTGCGACCAAAGATACGGCGAAGAGGAAATGAAAAGGCAAATTTCGGTAATTGCTGAACTTTATGAATAATATTTGAGGTGTAATCTTATGGAAAAGCTTGCAATAATCGGAACGGGGTATATGGCGCGTATAATTTCCCAGCGTGCAAAGGAACTGAATATAGAAACTCATTGTTTTTCCATAGAGGAAAATTCGGTTGCTGCAGAGGTGGCAGATTGTACCCATTGTGTCGATATACTGGATGTTGAAGCTTTAACTACGGCTTGTAAGGAAATAGGTATTAACGGTGTTGTAGCAACAACAGAGCTTACAATATTTCCGGCAAGTTATGTCGCTCACAATTTAGACCTTAATGGAAATGATGTAATTATTTCTAAGCAAATAACCGATAAATCAATAATACGTCAAAAGACCAAAAATGTTAAGGGATTATCACAATTAAGGTATCTTTTATATAGCGGTGGCGATATACCAAAAATTCAGCAATATCCGATTATTGTTAAACCTGTTTCGGCAGGCGGAAAATTAGGTATTACCGTTGTAAACGACTTTACAGGACTTAAAGTTGCTCTAAAACATGCTATGTTGACATCAAAGGTAAAGGGCGCTTTGATAGAAGAGTTTATTCAAGGCGGACAAGAGTATTCTGTTGAGTCACTTTCATATAAAGGTAAGCATTATGTAATACAAATAACTCAAAAAGAAAGTTCTGAACCACCGCTTTGTGTAGAACTTGGGCATCATCAACCGGCAGCGTTGAGCAATAAAATTAGAGAAAATGTGGAAAACACTATAAAAGGTATTCTTACGGCTGTAGGAATCAGTAACGGTCCCTGCCATACAGAGATAAAAATTGTTGATGATAAAATATACTTAATAGAAGTAAATGGCCGGCCCGGTGGCGACCATATCGCATATCCACTTACAGAACTGAGTACGGGTTTTAAGTATATAAGCGGTATTATTGAGGTGGCGTTAAATCGTTTTGACGAAAATTCATTGCAGAGCTTAGAACATAATTATTGCGGTGTTTATTTTGTTACTACACAAACAGCCAACTTAAAAAGTGTGTTTGATAATTGTCAAAATAATTCGTGGTTATATAAAAAGAATGAAGTGTCATCAAAATTGCAACAGCTGACACATAATGATGGATTTAACACAAACTATTTTATTTATTACAGTAAAGATGACAAACCAAATATTTTTGAATAAAGTGGAGTGAAATATGAGTAAAACAGTATTGATTACCGGAGTAGGAGGGTTAACCCCCCGTTCCATTGCAAAAAATATAAGAAAAAATCACCCCGATTATAAATTAATAGGATGTGATATAGATAAGAAAGCAATGGGCTTTTTTATGAATGGTTTGTTGGACGAGTATTATGTTTGCCCACGTTGTACATCTCTTGATTATTTTCCTTGGATTGAAAGCTTGGTAGCAAAAAAGAATATTGATTATGCGTTTGTTCAGCCTGAAAGCGAAATTGTTGGGTGGGGCGATTATTTTGATAAGTACGGCAAATATCCTTGCCCTGTGTTTATGGGCAGCAAGCTTTTGTCGGCGTCGTTAAAGGATAAGTCTATCATGGCTGAATTACTTGAAGGTACAGACTTTATTCCTAAAACTATTAAGGTTACACAACAAAATCCAAGAATTGATGATGTGAAAAATTTAATTAGATTTCCTTGTTGGATTCGTGCTACAGAAGGAACAGGCGGCTTGGGTTCTCTTCGCCTCGATGATATAGATAGTTATAAAAGCTGGTTGTTCATAAATTCAAAAATACCCGAGTTTACGGTAAGTGAGTTTTTAACTGGTAGGCATCTTGCAAATCAAATGCTCTACTATAACGGTGAATATGTTAAAGGTGCTGCACTTGAGTGTGCTGAATATGTTATGGCAAATACGGCACCATCTCATGTTACAGGTAATACTCATTTCGCAAGATTTTTAAATGAAGATGCGATAAATGAGTTTTGTGACAAATGTATTAAGTACATAGAAAATAAGCTTGGTATCAAAGCACATGGAATATTGTCCTTTGATTTAAAGGAAGATAAAGAAGGCAATATGAAGGTGACAGAGGTAAATATCAGGCATATGGCATATACCGGCGTTATGGCACAGACGGGATTTGATTTGATAGAGGATACAATAAAAATATTGGAAGACGGTAATTGTGATAATGTGGCAAGGGCACCGTTTTATCATTATGACAAGCCTTATGTATTCTTAAGAGATGTAGATGTTGAACCAATATTGCTTGAAAGCGAAGAAATATTTGGAAATTAAGGAGCATTTAAAATGTTTAATTGGCGTAAAAAAATCTTTTGGATAAATGACGCTATTAAAGGCGGAAAGGTGCGTAAGGCTTTAAACGAAATCACCGATGCCTTTAATGATGGTGTAAGTTGTGAAGAAATTGATGAGAAAATAAATACTTTATGTAAGCATGCCATAGATACTACTGAATATTATAAAGATTATAAGGATAAAGATTTTTCAGAGTTTCCTATAGTTAACAAAAAAACATTTCTATCAAACTATGAAGAATTTATTTCTACGAAATATAAAGATTTAAAAGATAATCGCAAAATGTCTACAAGCGGCTCAACCGGAACCCCTTTCACTATGATACAAAATAAGGAAAAAATAATAAGATGCAATGCGGCGGTTTTGTTTTTTGCGGAAATGGCAGGCAATGGATTTGGCGAGCGTTGTGCAGGACTCCGTGTTTGGAGTGCTAACACTAAGCATTACCTAAAAGCTTTTTTGATGAATCATTATATGTATGATATATCATATTCGGACGATACAGCGATGGGTAAGTTGTTTGATTATATTAAAAAAAAGAGAATTGCGCATTTAATAGGCTATTCATCCACTTATACTGCATTTGTTGAATATTTGACCAGAAACAATATTTCTGCCCAAAACAGTTGTTTAAAAAGTATTATTGCCGCAAGCGAATCATTACCTGAAGATACTGAAATAAAATTAAAAAATATATTTGGGATTACGGTCGCAATGCGTTATTCCAATATGGAAAACGGCATAATAGCAGAGCGCGTAGGTAGAGAGAATAATTATTATATTGACGGTTCGAGTTATTATATAGAAATATTAGATTTAGAAAAAGATATTCCCGCTAAAGAGGGTGAGGTGGGCAGAATTGTTGTAACCGATCTTTACAACTATGCCTTTCCGGTTATTCGGTATGATACCGGTGATACTGGCGTTATTATGTCGGAAACGCTTGAAAACGGTTCTAAAAAATATTATCTTACAGAGGTTTATGGTCGCCGTTCCGATATGATTTATGATGCAAACAATCAATTACTTTCGCCACACGTGATAACAAATAACTTATGGGATGTTCCAAAAATCAAACAATTCAAGTTTATTCAAACAGACTCTAAAACATATGATGTGGAATTAAATGTTGAAGAAGACTTTGATAAAGAAGAATATGTTATTAATACACTAAAATCGGTGCTTGGCAAAGAAAGTATAATTAATGTTATATATGTAGATGAAATACCAGTATTAGCATCGGGAAAAAGAAAATATATAGAAAATAAATGGAAAAATTGATTTTTAACGCTTTTCATTAAAAAAATTTTCACTTATAAAAGGAAATTTGTGATATGAAAAAAATTTGTTTTATAACTACCATACCAGCAACATTGAGGGGTTTTGTGATTAAGACTGCTGAATATTTGCATAATAACACTGATTGGGATATCAGTTTTATATGTGATTATGATGAAAAATTTGCAAAAGAATTGCCTGAGTACATACACTACTTACCTGTCCCAATGGAACGTGGGATGAGTCTATCAGGCATTAAGGCAATTTTCGAAACAAGAAAAATATTTAAACGAGAAAAATTTGATTTAATACAATATTCCACACCAAACGCTTCGTTTTATGCTTCGGTTGGAGGTTGGCTAGCAAAAGTTCCAGTAAGGCTTTATTGTCAATGGGGAATGGCTTATATTGGATTCTATGGCATTAAAAGGAAAATATTCAAGTTTATAGAAAAAACAGTTTGTTATTTTTCAACTCATATAGAACCAGACAGTCCCAGTAATCTAAATTTTGCACATAGCGAGGGACTGTATTCTAAAAATAAAGGCTCGGTTATATGGAATGGCAGTGCTTGTGGGCTTAATACCGAAAAATTTGATTACTCTAAAAGAGATGATTATCGCAACTCTATTCGTGAGCAGTATAATATTCCCAACAATGCATTTGTTTTTGGTTTCGTGGGCAGTATAACGCGTGATAAAGGTATTAATGAGTTATTAGCAGCTTTTAAATCATTGTGTACTGATTATCAAAATGTATATTTGATGATTGTTGGTGAACCGGATAAGGAAGAATCATTAAACAAAGAACTAATTGATTGGTCTAAAAATGAAGCCAATATAATTTACACTGGCAAAAGCCGTGTTGTTGAGCAAAATGATTCTGCAATGGATGCTTTTGTATTGCCGAGTTATCGAGAGGGCTTTGGCATGGTGGTAATTGAGGCTGAGGCTATGGGGACTCCTGTAATAGTGACTGATATTCCTGGTCCTACCGATGCAATGAGGGATGGTGAAACGGGAATTGTTGTAAAGAAAAAGGATGTAACTTCACTTGCGGCGGCTATGAAATTTTTGTTAGAAAATCCGCAAATTACTAAGCAATATGGTATCAATGCTGCCAAATTTGCAAGAGAAAAATTTGAACAAAAAACATTTTTCAAACAGCATTTACAAAAAAGAAAAGAACTATTAAAAGAACAAGTAGAATGAGGTGAAACTTTGTCACAAGTAACTATTATTACGGGAATATATAATAATTCTAACACATTGCATGAAGCCTTAGATTCTATTATTAATCAAACATTTACCGATTGGCAAATGATACTTTGTGATGATGGCTCATCAGATAACACGTATGAGATAGCTCAGCAATATGCTGAAAAATACCCCGAAAAGTTTGTTGTTATAAAAAATGAAAAAAATATGGGACTTAACGTTACACTTAACCGCTGCTTATCACTTGCAACAGGTAAGTATATTGCCCGTATGGATGGTGACGATATTTCTTTGCCGGAGCGTTTGCAAAAGGAATATGATTTTTTGGAAAATAATCCAGAGTATTCAATAGTAAGTGTGCCAATGAAATACTTTGATGATAATGGCGTGTTTATGGAGGGGCGAGGCGGAAAAGTGCCGAATCCAAATATGCTTCCCCGCGGCACAATAATTCCTCATGCTCCTTCTATGGTTAAAAAAGAGGCGTTTGATGCGGTAGGAGGATATAGCGAAGATAAAAAGCTTTTAAGGGTAGAAGACTGGCATCTTTGGATTAAAATGTACTCTTTAGGTTATAAGGCATATATTTTAGACCAAGCACTCTATATGATGCGTGATGACCGAAATGCATTTAGCAGGAGAAAGTTTAAATATAGACTTAACGAAAGCTATGTTTCGCGTGTTGCGGTGAAATCATTGGGATTATCGCCGATCAACTATATTTTTGCACTAAGACCTATTTTAGTAGGGTTGCTGCCAAAACCAATTTACAAACTTTTGCACAAAAGATAGTTTTAAGATATTAAATATGTTTTTAAAGGAATTATTTTATGTATGATTTATTAATAATGATAGCTGTATGCACGGTGTTTGCAGCTATAATACAAGGTAGAGCAAAGGTATATGCTTCACCGCATATTTGTATAAAAAAGGACATACCGGCAAAGATTTTTTATTTTGTGATTTTTGCTTGGATAATATTGTTTGCAGGCCTTAGAACAAATTATAATGACACCATAACCTATATTGATGATTTTGTTTATTTTGTAAGCGATCAGCCAAGATTTAGTTTATTATCTGAACCTTATGGCGGGTTTGAACTTTATATGAGCTTGATAAAGCGATTTTTTAACGCAAATCCGCAGTGGTTTATATTTATATCTGCTCTTATTTGTATAGGACTTACAATTCCGTTTATTACCCGACATACAGATAATTATATGGGAACGATATTTCTATTTTTAATAGGCAATTATTTGTTTATGATGGCGGGTATTAAGCAGGCGATGTCAATAGCTATTGCTTTGTGGGCTATTGAATTTTATTTAAGTAAAAAATATATACGTGCAGTGATTTTAATGCTCTTGGCTATAAGTATTCATCCTTACGTTATATGTATGGTTTCTATTGTTGTTTTAAAGGGTAAAGTATGGGACTTTAAAACCGTGGTAATGGCACTTTGTTTTGCTATTGCATTTATTAATTTAGAGTCATTATTTTCTTTGATTTCCCTAATTGGGCAAGACTATTCCGGAGAAAATTTTAACGAATATACTATTAATCCTTTCCGCGTTTTGTTAGAGTTTGTGCCGATAGCAATTTCGTTTATTTATCGTGATAGAATAAGAAAAGAAAATGATGTTTATTTAAATCTCGGAATAAATATGCGAATAATCAGCTTTACATTTATCTTTTTGGGTCTGTTTTTCAGCCCAGTTTATTTAGGTAGAATGTCAATCTATTTTTCGGCGTTATCTTCTATAGCAATTCCTAAGATGTTAAAGGTTTCCTTTTCAAACGATAGCCGTGAGAAATATTTTACACAAGTTTATTATATTATTTTTGCCGTGTACTTTTTACTCGATTTAACGCGACTTGGCTATTACAACCTTTCTTTCGACAGATTTAAGCATACAGATATTATGACACTTTTTAATTGATAAAACAGATAACGACATTTAATATTATGAAAGGCGAAGGTCACATTTTTTAATGACGGTGACTTTAAAGTGCAAATTATGAAAAAGTTACTTTTTTTAATTCCGTCACTTTCTTACGGTGGTGCTGAACGGGTACTTGTTAATTTGGTTAACAATATGGATGCTTCGCAGTTTGACATTACATTAATAACCTTGTTTGATGTGGGTGTTAATAAAAAACGATTAAAACCTCATATACACTATAAAAGTTTTATGAAAAGACAATTTTGCGGAAATTCTATTATTATAAAGTTGATACCGCCAAGGTTACTTTATAAGTTTTTCGTACGTGACCAATATGATGTTGTAATTTCTTATTTAGAGGGACCTACAACCCGCATCATAAGCGGTTGTCACAATATTCATACCAAAAAGGTAGCTTGGGTGCATACAGAGCTTGGTATTAAAGAAATGTACAGCACGGGATTTCTTACAGTTAAGGGTGCCGTTAGGGCATATAACAATTTCGACAAAGTTATATTTGTCTCAGAAAATGTGAAAGAAACATTCGAACAATCCTCAAAAGAATTAGTAAAAAGCGGCAAAGTATTATATAACACCAATGAAACGAAGTGGATAAAAGAAAAAAGTTGTGAACAGATTACAGATGTAGAATTTGACAGTAATATTGTAAATATTTGTTCGGTCGGCAAAATAATTCATGTAAAAGGTTATGACCGTTTAGCCAAGGCGCATAAGCGCCTCCTTGGTGAAGGAATACCTCATCATATATACATATTAGGCGTTGGTGGGAAACAGTTGGAAATAGAGGAATATTTGGAATCAGAAGGCATTGGAGATTCGTTTACTTTTTTGGGATTTAAAGAAAACCCCTATAAGTATATTGCGGCTTGTGATATGTATGCCTGTTCTTCCCGCCGCGAAGGTTTTAGCACAGCCGTTACTGAGGCATTGATTTTAGGATTGCCAACGGTAAGCACATGTTGTTCGGGTGCATTTGAGTTGTTGGGGAAAAATGATGAGTATGGCATTGTGACCGATAATTCAGAAGAAGGTATTTATCTTGGTTTAAAAAAAATGCTTACAGAACCTAACTTATTAAAATTTTATGGTCAACAGGCTTATAAACGTGGGGAAAAATTTGAAACTGAAAAAACTGTGATAGCTGTTGAAGATATGATAAACAGTTTGTTTTAAAAAAGAAGATGAGGCGTAGTAGTATGAGTAAGTTTGCACACGGAGTATATGTTATTATAGGAAAAGCATACACTTTTTTTTGGCTTACATTGTACCGTTTGCGTGATGCAATAAATCCTCCAAAAGCAAACAGCATTTTATTTGTAGCTCATCCTGATGATGATACATTATTTTTTCACACATACATAAAAGAGCACAAACCATATGTTGTGTTACTTACAACAGGTTGGTCATTGCGCAGAATGCCGGGATTTCGAAAAAATATGAAGCATTATGGTGTAAAGTATCGTTTTTATGGATTAAAATCTGATGACAATCGAATTGGTAAGCTGAACAGATATGTAAAACAAGCCTTTTCGGCGGGAAATTTTAAACTGTGCGCAACCCACGGTAAAGATGGCGAGTACGGTCATAGTATGCATAAAAAAGTACATAATGCGGTTGTTGAATCTGCACCTTGTCCAGTAATTACAACGTTGCCTGCTAACAAGCTGGCAAGTTACCCTGTAAGTGATATCTTATTGCAGGAAAAAACAAATATTTTTAAGAATTATTATAAGACAGAACTTTTTGTGTTAGAGCAATACGACTTATGGATTTCACATGAAAGACTTGAAAAGATTAATAAATAAAAAATATTACGGAGAAAATGTATGTTAGATATACTGCTTTTTGGATTCGCTGCTCTTGTATTGTTTAAAGCGCGTTTTGCCAAATTCGGCGAGGTCTTTGATGATTATTTGTCATTACAAAGTACAACCGCTTTGCGCGGGATACTTTCTGTCGGAATAATACTTCATCACCTTTCAGAAAGGGTAGAAAATGCAAAATTATTTTTCGTTTTTGTGCCATTAGGTTATTTAATTGTAGGAGTATTCTTCTTTTTGTCAGGCATCGGTTTAATGACCAGCATACTGAAAAAAGGTCAATCTTATCTTGATGATTTTTTGATTCATAATGTATTATATTTGTTTATAGTATATTTATGTTTCACTCTTTTATACGCAATAAAAAAAATCTTGACAGGAGAAATTACAAATATAAATTATGTGTTTAAATCATTTCTCTCATTTAATCCAATAGCAAGTAATTCATGGTATATGGTCGTTTTGATTATATATTATTTATTTTTTTATATGGCGTTTAAGATATTTAAATCGAGTAATCTTAAAGCTATAATTGCTATTTTTATATTACAGTTAGCTTTTGCTGTAACTATAATTATATTTAATGCGCCGGATATATGGCATATTTCGGGATTTGCATTTTCAATCGGAATGTTTTGGGTTTATAAAAAAGATTTGTTGGATAAATTTATAAATAAACACATTTTTCTTAATGTTTTTATTATAGGATTTTTATTTGCTTTCTTCTCATTATTACCTGTTGTTATTGAAAAATTTGGAATAGTTATACCATATTTAAGAATTATATCGAGGTATATCTCAACGGTTTGCTTTGCAATTTTGGTTATATTGATTTGTAAAAAATTTAAGTTTAACTATAGGCTTTGGAGTAAACTTGGTAAAATTTCTTTAGAAATATATTTAATTCATGGTATGATATATGAAGTTTTACGTAGTGAATTTATTTATATAAAAAGTGATTTTTTATGGTGTGTTTTAACAGTAATTATTTCCATTACTATTTCAATACCATTAGATAAATTTTTTAAATATATAAAAAATATCGTCTATTTGGTATGAACTAAAGGGAGTTTTATAATGAAAAGTATATCTTGTGCATTTATTGCCAGTTATTATGGGCCATATTATAGTAATTTTGTTGCCTCTATGCTTGCTTTCGAGGAAAAGATGAAACAGCGAGGTCATTATACTATATATATATTACCACAAGAAACCGAAGAATTTTTTTGGGTACAAGAATTGAAAAAAAGGGGATTTAAGATGTATTTTATTCCCTATTTACCAAGCAACTTTAAAAATGTTAAGCAGTTAAGAAAAATTTTTAAATCAGAAAAAATTAACCTTATATATTCGCATATGTGCGGCTGGGATTTCACGGTGCGATTTGCGGCACCTTTTACCAAGACTATTTGGCATATGCATATGGGTGTTAATCTTGATACTTGGTTGCGTAAGATTAAAAACTGGATAAAATTCCGCATTCTTGCATCTAAAAAGGTGTATCATATTGCAGCGTCAGCCTCGGTCTCAGATGTAATACAATCCTTACATCCCGCAAATGACTGTGTAGCCATTCCAAACGCGTTAGACTTTAACAGATTGGATATAGTTAAAAATTATAATAAAAATAAACCCGTTAAGCTGCTTTTGTTTGGTTGGGCACCTATAGTGAAAGGATTAGATATTACTCTAACTGCTTGCGAGCAATTAAATCAGGACGAATGTCAGGTCACGCTTACGGTTTCTGCACAGGAAAATACATATTCATATATTGAGTCAAGATATGGAGAGAAACTTCCTGAATGGCTTACTTTAGTAGGTCCTACCGATAATGTATCGCGACTTTATAACAATGCAGATTGTTTGGTGTCTGCTAGCATAAGCGAGGGCTTTTCGTACTGCTTGGCTGAAGCAATTTATTGTGGATTGCCGTTTGTTTATTCAAATATATGTGGCACTGCCTGGGCTGATGAGTTAAGATGTGGTTATAAATTTGTTTCGTCAGATGTAGATTCGCTTAAAAATGCGATTCAAACTATGATGGCTGACGAAAGAAATGATAAGGACTTTGAGTATAATCGTGAGATTATGATTAAAAAATATTCGATAAATGAGTGGAGTTTACGAGTTGTTTCAACCTTAGAGCAAATTTTAAGTCAAAAATAGGAGCATATAAGTATGTCAAGAACAAGTAAATCGGCTATAAACAGTGTTGTCGGAATGCTGTTTAATTTGTTGAGTGCATTATCTGGATTTGTATTACAAGCAGTATTTGTTCGTTTGTTAGGGTTTGAATATGCCGGAATAAATACTCTTTTTTCTGATGTACTCAGTATTTTGAATTTAGCAGATTTAGGCTTTAGCAATGCAATTCTTTTTAGGCTTTATAAAAGTATAAAAGACAATGATGATGCGAGAACCGAACTTTTGTTGTCATCTTACAGAAAAATGTGTTACTTAATAGGCGGAGTTATTCTTGTTACCGGATTTTTATGCATGCCGTTTTTAGACGTGCTTATTAAGGATGCCCCTCAGTTTTCCGAAAGTCTTTGGTCACTCTTTATTATTGTGTTAGTTACAAGTTCGGTTTCTCAAGCAATTAGTTATCGTTCAATTTATTTGGTAGCTAAACAGGAACGTTATTTTGTAACCATCGTACAATACACTTGTGCCTTCCTTTGCAGCGTATTGCAAATTGCGGTTTTGGTGTTGTTTCATAACATATATCTGTATCTTTTGGTAAAATTATTTACAACAATTTTAAGCGGTGCGGTGCTTGCATTTATCACTACTCACAAATATAATATTAAGTGGAGAAGTCGTGAAAGATTAAAGAATGACGAGATTACCGACATAAGTAAAGATTTGGGAACGCTTAGCGTTTATAAACTTTGCCGCACTATTGATGCTTCAGTCGATACATTTGTTATAACCAAGTTTGTTTCAACAGTAAAGACGGCAATTTACGGTTCTGCTTTGTTGGTAATAAATTCAATACAAGATTTACTTTGTCAGGTTAATGACGGTATGATAGCCAGCGTAGGCGATTTAAATGCAAGCGGTGACAAAAATGCCATACACAGTATATTTAAAATATCATTTCATTATACTTACTTAAGCTTTGGCACATGCGCGGCGGTTATTTCTGTATTTTTAACGCCATTAATGAATTGGTGGATAAATGGAAATTTATCTGATATTGCAATTTGGGTAATTGCAATGAATGTGCTAATGTATGGATTTGGAATGAATATAGCAACATTTCGAAATGCTATGGGACTTTTTAAAAAAGGTTGGATACGCCCTGCAGTAACGGCATTGCTTAATGTTATATTTTCGGTATTGCTGGTGAAAAAATTCGGTATTGTAGGTCCTCTTTTAGGAACAGTTATTTCCCGAGGAGTTACAACTATGTGGTATGACCCATATATTGTTTTAAAATATGGTATGGATAAAAAACCGTGGAATTACTTTTTTAGATATTTACTTTATACGCTGTTTACTGTTTTGACATCGATTATATTGTTTTTAATTAAGTGCCAGTTACCTCAAGCCGTTACGTTTTTTGCTCTTTTATGGCAAGGTGCACTGTATTCTGTAGTTGCTTTAGGTATTTTACTGTTGTTAGGCTCATTTATTCCTGAGCAAAAAGATGTTTTGTTAAGAATATTTGGATTGCTTAAAAATGTTATAAAAAAATTAAAGATTATTAGGTGAAAAGTATAATGAACCAAGAAAATAAAATGTCTAAAGATACAGAATGTAAGTTGTTGCTTTATTTGCTTAAACAAGTAAAGGATATTTGCAAAGAAAATAATATTCCATATTATGCAAGTGGAGGAACTTGTTTAGGTGCTATTCGTCATCAAGGCTTCATACCATGGGATGATGATATTGATTTAATGATTCCACGTAAGTATTATAATGTCTTTGTTGATGCCTTTAATTTAAAAAACAATTATCCAGTTTTAATAAGAACAAGAGAAAGCGATCCTTGGTTTTGCGGAGAATTTATTAAAATTTGCTACAAGGATGATGTAAAGGAATACAGTGATTTATCGATTGATGTTTTTCTTTTAGATGAAACAAATCCAAAAAGAAAGATTTTCCGAGCGATTCAAAATTTTTCGCTAATTTTGCTTTATTATATAAAGATTTATAAAATTTCAAAAGACGGACACGGCGGAAATTACAAACCGCAAAACTTTTTAAAGAAGTTTTTACTTAATATTGTCGCATTGTTGCCGTATAAAATAATTGATTTATGGCACAAGAGAATAATGACTGCCGAAAAAAATGAATGCACACATTTTATTAACTGGGGCTCTTGTTATTCTTATAAAAAAGCAACTTATTCAAAGTCGGCACTGGGTGTTCCGGTAGAAAGAAAGTTCGAAAACACCTATATTTCAACTCCAGAGCATCCCGAGATTATTTTAACACAACTTTACGGTGAAAATTATATGACACCACCTCCGCTTGAAAAACAAACCACACACGGATATTCGCAACTAATTTGCAGTGATTTAAATCTTGATAAAATTTTAAAGGAGATATCATAATGGTAATCGGTTTTACACAGGGGACTTATGATATGTTTCATATTGGTCATTTAAATTTATTGAAAAATGCAAAGGATAAATGTGATTATTTAATCGTAGGTGTTAATAACGATGAATTAATTTCATCTTATAAAAATAAAATCGCTGTTGTGCCATTAGAAGAGCGAATGGCAATTATTAAGGCGATTAGATATGTGGACGAGGTGATTTCTTGCAATACACTCGATAAGGAAATTATATACCAAAGCAATAAATTCGATAAGATTTTTATCGGTGATGATTGGAAAGGCAACCCAAGATGGCTTGAGACTGAAAAACAAATGAGTAAATATGGTGTGGAGGTTGTTTATTTAAAATACACACAAAACACCAGTTCAACACTGCTTAGAGAAAAGTTGGTGGATTATTAGTGAAAAAATCAATTCTTAAAATATGGAATGATATTATTTGTGAGGGCGCCAACCGCCGTGCCTTAAAAAGAATAGTTAGGGCTAATCGTTTGTGGCATAAGAGTGGGGTTATATCAAAATTTTTCGCTATGATTATTCATAACGGTACAGTAAAGAAAACCGGATGTGAGGTTTATCCACAAGCGCTAATCGGTAATGGATTATATATTCCGCACTGTGTGGGTATTGTGGTGGGCAATACTACTGAAATCGGTGATAACTGCGTGTTATTCCCAAATGTTGTGTTTGGCGCTGCATATCATCCAAACACAGAAAATCCGCAAGGCAGAAGACATCCTAAGGTAGGGAACAACTGTGTTTTTGGTGCTAATTCATCAATAATAGGAAAAATAACAATCGGTAACAATGTTTCTATAGGGGCAGGCTCGGTTATTACAAAGGATGTACCCGATAATGCAATTGTTGTAGGGGTAAATCGGATAGTAGGATACAAAGATACATAAATAGGAGATTTGAGTTTGAAGATAAAAAAGCAATATAATAATATGGATTTGTTGAAATTTATAGCTTCCTTCTTTGTTATTGCTATTCACACAAATCCTCTTAAGGACATATCCAATTTTGCAGCTGTTTTAACAATGATACTTTACAGATTGGCGGTGCCAATTTTCTTTTTAGTAACAAGTTTTTTGTTTTCAAAGAGTCCTGTAAATATTGAGGGATGTAAAAAATATACAAAAAGGTTAAGCATTTTGTATTTAGCATGGTTTACGATTTCATTACCGGTAACGGTATACAACAGATTTATAATAAGTGAGTATTCGTTGCCAGTAACGATTTTCAGATTTGCAAGGTCCATTTTTCTTTCGTCAACCTTTAGCGGTTCGTGGTTTTTAGTAGCATGTGTATTGGAGTATGGGTACTGCTTTTTGCCAAAAGGTTAAAATACAAAAAAGCATTCTTGATTACCGCTTCGACAATTGCATATTTAATTTGTGTGCTCACTAGCGGATATGGTCTTTTAATAGACAGTTTGGGATTTGCTAATGCATATAAATTATGGGAAATGATACTGTGCCCACCATATAATAGTATTTTTTCGTCTGTTCCTTATTTCGCTATAGGCTATTGGTTTGCCAAAAATGAAGAACATATTTTTAAACTTAACAATGTCATAATACTAGCTGTATTTGTATTATCGGCGACACTCTTGATAACAGAAGGGTTATTGTTAGATAAATATGGTTTTTCAAGGACTTCTGATATATATTTGTTTTTGTTGCCTACAGCTGTTAGTCTTTTTGCATTTATTCTTAAAATTGATGTTAAAATCAAATACAATTTGGTTTTAAGAAAAATATCAACTATAAATTATTTTTCGCATTTTATTTGGGTTTTTATTTTTGAATTTGTAGAATATACAACTTCGATTTTCATTTTATCTTACGTGAAATTCTTACTGGTTGTTTTATGTTCGTTATTTACTTCTATAGCATTTTTGAAACTACAAAAATTTAGGGTTTTTAATTGGATTAGGAATTTTTATTAAGGGAAAAGTATTTTATTATTTATATATTGCCAATCAATGTTGATGTAATTTTAATACACTAAGCACGGTTATTGGAACGTTATAATATTTAGTCATGTGGTTATTTTGTTAAAAAAGGGGAATGTATGAAAAGCAATATAAATATGCAACAAAAACTTTTATGTGATATATGTGCGAATGCTTTATTTAATAAGAATATACAAATTTCTAAAAGTGTAAATATTCAAGATATTTTAGTTGAGGCTAAACAACAAACTATTTTTCCTATTATTTATACCACACTTAAAAAGCTAACATGTGAAAAAATGAATTTGGAAGACGAGTATTTTTCTTATATTGCTAAAAATATTAGGAATAATCATAATCACTCTGAAATTGGTGATTTATTAACTGCAAATGGCATTAAATATGTATTTATAAAGGGAATAGCATCAGCTTCATATTATAAACAACCTATCCTTCGAATGATGGGGGATGTGGATATTTTAGTAAATCGTAGTGACATACAAAAGGTGAGTGATTTACTTGAAACAATAGGATATTCAACCAAAGAGGATTTATCAAAAGAAAATGGACATATTGGGTTTACGCGCGAGATAAATGGTATAACAGCGGTCTGTGAAGTACATTTTAGTATTAACGGTATACCTAAATTATTATCAGATACATTTAATAATTATTTAAAAAATATCTTTGAAGACATCAAGAGAATAAATGTGGCTAATGGAAAATACCTTGTGCCGAGCGACTTTCATCATGGTATTATTTTACTTTTGCATACTGCATCACATCTTACAAATGAGGGTATAGGTCTTCGTCATCTATGCGACTGGGCAGTTTTTGTAAATAGATTTTCCAATGATGAATTTGTAAGTTTGTTTGAAATTCCGCTCAAAGAAATTGGAATGTGGCGGTTCGCTCAATTATTAACACTTTGTTGTCAAAAGTATTTAGCTGTTAACAAAAAGGAATGGGCGGGTGAAACAGACGATAATTTGTTAGAAGAAATACTTGATGATGTTATAAAAAGCGGAAATTTCGGTTTAAAAGATAAAGATAGATACAGACAAATCAAGTATGTTTCCAACCGTGAGACAAAAAGAGTGAGCCGAAAAAATGCAATTTTTCAAGTCTTTTCAACTATAAATTCAAAAGCTAAATCAGAGTATAGTTTTACAAAAAAGTGTATACTTTTTTTGCCTGCAGGCTGGTTTTGCGTTTTATATAACTATTTTATCTTGGTGATTACACGTAAACGGAAACTAGATGGTATAAATACAATTAACAGAGCCAATCAACGTAAAAGTATTTATAGCGAATTTAAACTTTTCGAAAAAAATTAAAATAAACAAAAAAATCCCTCATTACACTATTTCTCATAAGGATTCTTAACGTAAGTTGGTGGATTAGGTTAGGACGGATGCTTTAGGCTCTCCGTCTTTTCTATTTTCAACTTTCTTTTGAAAGACAAAATGTACTTCTTTAATGTTTTTTTGCTATTTTCTTTGTTTTTTGAAATTTAATTTCTTTTCTGTATTATTTTTTACGTTTGCAATATTATCTTGTGAAATATAAAAATTTATTAGAGGTAAATTATGAATTAAAAGGTATTTTTTCGAAAATGTGAATATGCGTTATTTGACTTTAAATAATTTTTATGTTATCATTTAGTATTATATGTAAAGGAAGTGAAATTGCGATGGAGTGGGGAAAAGTTATTAAGCCTAAACACAAGTGGTTTGAGTTTAATCTAAAAGAGCTTTTTGAATATAAATACCTTATTTTTATGCTTGTGAAACGAAATTTTAAAAGGCAGTATAAGCAAACTGTTTTAGGCCCTTTATGGTATATTATAACACCGCTTTTAACCTCTCTTTTATTCACATTTGTTTTTGGCGATATCGCAAAAATTTCAACTGACGGTGTACCGCAATTCCTGTTTTACATGTCCGGTAATATTGTATGGCAGTATTTTTCTGTCTGTCTTACAACAACATCAAATACATTCGTAAATAACGCACGACTTTTTGGCAAGGTTTATTTTCCGCGTCTTGCAATGCCCATTTCAACAGTTATTTATTCTGCAATAAATTTTGCAATTCAATTTTTAATTTTTATTGGATTTTTAATTTATTTCATTTTTTCAGGACAGGCTGTGCAATCCAATTTTTATATGTTTTTGCTTCCTATTATATTATTGCACACTGCAGTTCTAGGCTTAGGTTTTGGTATTATTGTATCTTCACTTACAACTAAATACCGCGATTTAAGCGTGTTAGTAGGCTTTGGGGTACAACTTTGGATGTATATTACACCGATAGTTTATCCAATATCTGCATTAAGCGATAAGATTAAAATGATTATAATGCTGAACCCTATGGCTCCTATTATAAATAACTTCCGTTTTGCTTTTTTAGGTAGCGGAGAGATGGAATGGGGTTATTGGGTAATCAGCGCTGTGGTATCAGTGGTTGTTTTAACCATTGGCATTCTTGTGTTCAATCGGGTTGAAAAAACCTTTATGGATACGGTTTAGGAGGCTTTTAGTATGAATGATTTAATGTTAAAAGTCGAAAATGTTTATAAAAAATATAAGTTGGGCTCGGTAGGTTACGGGACACTTGTTGCCGACCTTCAAAGTCTTTGGGCGAAGATTTTAAAAAAGGAAGACCCCAATGCTAAAATTGGTGCAAAGCACACTGAAAATGAAGTTTTTTATGCTTTAAACGGTGTGAATTTAGAGGTTAAGAAGGGCGAAGCGGTCGGTATTATCGGCAGAAACGGTGCAGGTAAGTCTACGCTTTTAAAATTGCTTTGTCAAGTTACAGCGCCTACTGACGGTGAAATTTGTCTGAACGGCAGAATTGCCAGTATGCTTGAAGTGGGTACAGGCTTTAATCCCGAACTTACAGGTAGAGAAAATATTTATCTGAACGGCGCCATTTTGGGTATGAAAAAGTCTGAAATTGATAAAAAAATCGAAGATATTATCGATTTTTCCGAGGTCAGACAGTTTATTGATACACCTGTTAAACGTTATTCAAGCGGTATGTATGTTAAACTTGCCTTCGCGGTTGCTGCCCATTTGGACAGTGAAATAGTAATTATGGATGAGGTTTTGGCAGTAGGTGATATTGCTTTTCAAGAAAAGTGTATCGAAAAAATGAAAAGTCTTGCTGCCGATGAGAATAGAACTGTTTTATATGTAAGCCATAATATGAATACTATCCGTCAGCTTTGTGACAGATGCATTGTGTTGGATAAGGGCGTCAAAATTTTTGATGGCGAGGTTGAAGAAGGTATAAATATTTATCTTGGTAACAGAGAATTCTCCAACACAACCAATCTTGAAGAAATTGAAAGACCAAAATCACTCACAAACGGCGCTAAAATGCAAAAAATTGAATTTGTCGATAAAGAAGTTGCGGTTTATAATGAGTCAGAAAAATTAAAAGTTTCGCTTTGGTGGAAAAGCGAAAAGGATATTCAAAACGCTAAGGTTAAGTTTATTTTAAGAAATTCAAGTGATAATGGTGTGGGTGTTTCTTTAAGCGAACCTATCACTGCTATAAAGGGTGAAAGTTACAAAACAGATTTGCAGTTTGATTTAAAATCGTTAATGCAGGATAAATATTATGTAAGTATGTCAATTGTAGCGAATAATTCAAGCGGTTTGGAAATAGCTTATGACCATATCACCAGAGCCTTTACATTTGAAATTATTAACACTGAAAAGTCAGCATATAATTCACGTCAAATCAGAAGTTGGGGTAATGTTAAGTTTAGTGAAATGCTTACCCAAAATAAAAAGATATAAAAAGGTTGCTACACGAAAAGTTTCGTGTAGCAACCTTTAAATTTTACAGTGTTATTTTTCACTCTTTTTTTGTTTTCTGTAAATGTTATATGAATAAGCTAAGGGTAATACTACAGCTGAGAGTGTAGATATAAATATAAATAGTATGCTGTTTATTGGAAGAAAAGTAGAAATTAGAATAACTATTCCACATAGAATCCAGAGTTTGCCTGAAAACCGATGAGTTTTATTCCAGTTTACCTCGTTGGTTAAGGTCCAGTAAATTTTAATTCCAATGGTCTTGTTCTGTTTTATTTTTGGTAAGTAATTGCCTATAAAAATAAACATTATTCCAATCAGTATACTAAGCCATATTTTCGTCTCAAATTCCTTATCAAAAGCGGCATTGTATATTGCAGAGTTTGAAATAAGTGAAATTGCAGGAACAATCCAAAACATTATTGATAAGACTTTTTTGTTTTGCTCTTTTTGATTTTTATCTAAAAGCGTGAAGAATACGCATGCAAGATGTATTACAAGAAGAATTAATGGAAGCGCAAAAACTGTAAAAGCCTTTGAACTAAATCCGTCTGCTTTGCCGTTAGGTCCCCAGTGGATTGCCATAATATCAGGCAAGTCGTTCCAATAGATTATACCAAATAGAATTGGAAGCAAAACAATTATAGAAGATAGTATAATTTTTAACTTATTTCGTTTAAACATGCTCATCATTTCCTTTCAAATCTGCAATCCAAAGTATAGTTTCCTCTAAAACAGATGTGTTTATTTCATAGAATATAAATTTACCTTCTCTTTTATCTCTGATTAAGTCGGCTTCTTTTAGTACCGATAAGTGTCGTGAAATAGAGGGGGCAGTGACCGAAAATTGTTCGGTTATCTCACCTGCAGACATTCGCCCCTTTTTTAACATATTTAATATCTCTCGGCGAATAGGGTCGGCAAGAGCTTTTAAAGTGTGTTGTATTGCCATATAATCACTCCTTTAACAATTAACCTAATTGTTAATTGTATTATATGCTAAAATCTCACTTATGTCAATATATTAAAATAAAAAAGCCGATTGCAATAATTGCAATCGGCTTTAAAACATTTTTATACAGTGTATTTTGCTTCAAACATTTCATAATCTTCAATAAACTGGCTGTTGGAGGAAGATTTGGTTTTATTAAGGTATTTGTGAGCATCAAGCTTGTCACTTGGTAACTGCATAGTATAAACCGCAATATTGGAGCAGTGGTCAGATACACGCTCGTAGTTTGCGATAAGGTCGGTAAATATGAAACCAAGTTCAATAGTACATTCGCCAACCTGCAAGCGTTCAATATGTGAAGCTTTAAGTTGCTTGCTTAATTTATCAACTACCTGTTCAAGCGGTTCAACATGGTTAGAAGCTTGCGCGTTATCATTTATAAACGAGTCAATAGTGATATTGATAATCTCATTTATTGCAGAACCGATAACGTCAATTTCATGTTTACCCTTTTTAGAAAATGCGATGTTTTTAACATGCATTTCTTGGGCTAGGGCGGAAATATTAAGCGCATGGTCGCTGATACGCTCGAAATCACCGATACTGTGAAGCATACGCGCCACTTGATGTGATTCCTTTTCGGTAAGCTTTTTATTACTTAAATGAACGAGATAAGTTCCAAGCTTGTCCTCAAACTTATCGGTAATATTTTCAATTTCGCGAATTTCCTGCATACCATCGTCAGTATAATTGTCTAGCAAGTTAAGTGACTTGAGCAAAGAATCTTTAGCGTAAAGAGCCATTTTGTTTGTAAGGTTTCTACATTCCGAAATAGCAAGAGGAGTGTTGTTAAATATACGCTCGTCCAAGAAAATGGTGTGGGTTTTTTCCTCACGATCGGGAACAATAAACTCACAGAACTTAATAAGCAGTTTCTTTATAGGCAGAAGAACAACGGTGTTAATTGCGTTAAACAATGAATGGATTACTGCAACACCAACCATTGCAATTTCTGCGGAAAGTATGCCAACGCCAAACGCTTTAAGAATATACATAATAATCATACAAAGTATGGAACCGAATACATTAACCGAGAAATGCATAACAACAACTCGTTTTGCATTTTTGTTGGTACCAATACTTCCTATTAGCGCGGTAACGCAGGTACCGATATTGGCACCAAGTACAAGCGGAATTGCCATTTGCCATGTAATGCCGCCGGCTAAAGCCAAGGCCTGAACAATACCGATTGTAGCTGCAGATGATTGGATTACACCTGTAAAAACAGTTGAAATTAAAAGTGCTATAATCGGGCTTTTAAGGGTGGCAAGGAATGTATCAAATCCCGGAAGAGTACGGACTGATTTCATAGAATCACTCATAAGCTCCATACCAAACATTAAGATGGCAAAGCCTATAAAAATCATACCTAAATTTTGCTTTCTGTCTTTTTTAGACATCATTCGCAAAGCAATACCTATAAATGCGAGTATCGGCGCAAAAGTCATAGGTTGTAACAGGGTTATAAAGAAGTTGCCTTCGCCAATTCCCGTAAGACTTAAAAGCCAGGCGGTAAGGGTGGTTCCAACGTTGGAACCCATTATCATACCAAAGGTATTAGCAAAGTTTATAAGACCTGAGTTTACAAGACCTACAAGCATTACTGTAAAGGCTGATGAAGATTGAATGGCAATAGTAATACCTGCGCCTAAAAAGAAACCTAAAAAGTCATTTGCGGTAACCTTTTTCATAGTGCGTTCAAGTCCGCCACCTGCCATAGTTTCAAGACCGCCGGACATTGCGTTCATACCGTATAGGAAAAATGCAAGACCGCCTAAAAGAGTAGCCGCCATAAGTAAAATTTGAGTTGACATATATATACCTCAATTAAAAATCTAAAGATTTTTCAATATAATCCTTAACTTCGCTGATTGGCATACGAACAGATTCCATGGTATCACGGTTACGAACTGTTACGCAGTTATCTTCTACGGAATCAAAGTCATAACAAATTGAGAAAGGTGTACCAATTTCGTCCTGACGGCGATAACGCTTACCGATGGAGCCGGCATCATCAAAATCAACGTTGAAATATTTTGAAAGATTTGTATATACTTCGGTTGCTTGTTCGCTTAATTTCTTTGAAAGAGGAAGAACTGCTGCCTTGAAGGGTGCCAAAGCGGGATGCAAGCGTAATACAACACGGTTGTTTCCGTTTTCGTCTAATTCTTCGTCATAAGCGTTGCAAAGGAAAGCTAAAAGCACACGGTCAGCGCCGAGAGAAGGTTCAATTACATAAGGAACGTATTTTTCGTTTGTTTCGGGGTCAAAGTATTCCATAGGTTCGCCCGAGTGATTAGAGTGTTGTGTCAAGTCGTAATCTGTACGGTCAGCAACGCCCCATAATTCACCCCAACCGAATGGGAATAGGAATTCAAAGTCGGTTGTAGCTTTAGAATAGAAGCAAAGTTCGTCTTTATCATGGTCACGAAGACGAAGAGAGTCTTTATCCATACCGAGATTTAAAAGCCAATCACGGCAGTAACCGCGCCAAAATTCGAACCATTCAAGGTCAGTGCCGGGCTTGCAGAAGAATTCAAGCTCCATTTGTTCGAATTCACGGGTACGGAAAATAAAGTTACCGGGAGTGATTTCGTTACGGAATGATTTCCCGATTTGCGCAACACCGAAAGGAACTTTCTTTCTTGTGGTTCTTGCAATATTTTTAAAGTTTACAAAAATACCCTGTGCAGTTTCGGGGCGAAGATATAAAGTAGAGGTGCTATCCTCGGTTACGCCCTGGAAAGTTTTAAACATAAGGTTGAATTTTCGGATGTCTGTAAAATCGTGTGAGCCACAGTCAGGGCAGGCAATTTGATGTTCTTTAATGTATTCTGCCATTTGTTCGTCACTCATTGCGGCAGGATTGTCAGAAAGGCCGTTTTCAGCTACATATTCTTCAATCAATTTATCTGCGCGATGGCGTGTTTTACAGTTTTTACAGTCCATAAGAGGGTCAGAGAAGCCGCCCAAGTGTCCTGATGCTACCCAAGTTTCAGGGTTCATAATAATAGCACTGTCAAGTCCCACATTATAAGGACATTCCTGTACGAATTTTTTCCACCAAGCTTTTTTAATGTTGTTTTTAAATTCAACACCCAAAGGACCGTAATCCCAAGAGTTTGCAAGTCCGCCGTAAATTTCACTGCCGGCATATATAAAACCGCGTCCTTTAGCAAGACTAACTATCGTTTCCATACTTTTTTGTGAATTTTCCAAATTGTTCTCCTCCGATTGCCAAAAGTAAATTTAGCCTAAATTTCTACAAATAATATAATATTGCAAAATAGTCAAAAAGTCAATACTTGACATATCTTAATATATAGTTTATACTCTATTAATAGAATATTTTGGAGGTAATAATATGAATAGATATATAAATCTTCATAATGTTAACTTTGATGATTTAATTAAAACTATTGATGAATGTAAAAGTGATGTTTATCTTGAAACTACTGACGGTGACGTTTTGAATTTAAAATCAAAATTATGCCAAATGATAGGTTTAAGCACTATCCTTCGCAATTCTGAAGTGAGTGAGGCTAAATTGCGTTGCGCAAATCCGGAAGACGAAACCTTGCTTTTTAGATTTAATTTATACGGTGAAGTACCTGAAAAGGAGTAAATTATGGCACAAGAATTTTTAACATATAAAGGAAAGCCCCTTGTTAGAAGCAAAAATGAAATTTATTACGGAGATATGGCAGAAAGTCACATCGTAAAGTTTGAAATTTTATCGACTGATGAAAATGATGAGCCTAATAAAATAAATGTAAAGTTGATGAAAAGCAATACAGAACTTGCAGATAAGGACAGAATTGTAAAAGAATCAACCAAAACTTCAATGTTTGAGGCGCTAGATGTTGGCTTTGTTTGGCTTGAAAGAACATTAAAGTAAATAACTGAAAAAAGCTGTGTAGGAAATTCTACACAGCTTTTTTGTGGTCTTATACAAATTTTATTTGGTCAATAAATCAATTATACTTGAATATATTTTTGTTGGGTCAGATAAAAATTTTTCTTTTATGAAAAGAGCTTGGTCTTCGTCGCAAGCGAGAAGTTTCACGCTCATAAAAGGTGTATCATCATCAATAGCTGAGCAAGTGATAAAGGTTTTATCACCCTCGCGCGAGATTTTAATATCGGTTTCTTTAGTGTTTTTAAAATGGGCAAGCATTTTTGTTGCGGCATTGTAAGCGCGCTCTCTCACGGTTATTGAAAGAGAAGTTTTTAGCGTTTCGGCAACTTCTTTACCGCTATTTGTGATTACATAGGTGTCATCAGTTTCGTCAAGACACTCTAACTGACCGCTTTTTACAAGGTGGGCGATAGAATCATTAACCTCAAAGCAGTTTGCAATACCCTCAAAATGCAGGGTATTTGCGAGTAGATTACCAGGTACTGCTTGATTGATTTTAGAAATAATGTAGCATATTAAAATGCGCACCTCAGCGGTTGTGAAAAGCCCGCCAAACTGGGAAACACCTGCAGAAACTGCATCCTTTTCCAAAACGATTTTCTCCTTTATTTTATAAATGCATCGTGCACCGCTTCAACTGCAGCATCACCATATTTTTCGTCTATTAAAACAGAAATTTTGATTTCGCTAGTAGAAATCATATGGATATTAATACCTGCATCAAAAAGGGCTTCAAACATTGTAGAAGCAACACCGGGGTGGCTTTCCATACCTGCGCCTACGATAGATACTTTACATACGCTTTCATCAACGGTAATCTTGTTGTATTCGAGTACATCTTCAAGTGTTTTAATAGCTTTTACAGCATCGTTTGAACTGTCTTGCGGTACGGTAAAGGTAATGTCTTTTGTACCGTCGCGACCAACCGACTGAAGAATAATATCAACATTAATTTTTGCCTGTGCTAATTTATTAAAAATTTTAAAGGCAACACCTGGAGTGTCTTGCAATCCTACGATTGAAATACTTGCAACATTATTGTCCTTTGCAGCGCCTCTGATTAAAGTTTTTTCCATTTTTACCTTCTCCTTTACTATTGTACCGGGCTTTCTTTCAAGACTTGAAAGCACTTCGAGTTCAACATTGTATTTTTTAGCCATCTCAACCGAGCGGTTATTAAGCACTTGCGCTCCCAAGGTTGCGAGTTCAAGCATTTCGTCATAGCTGATTTTATCGAGCTTTTGAGCGTTTTTAACTTTACGTGGGTCGGCGGTGTAAACACCGTCAACATCTGTGTAAATTTGGCACAAATCTGCTTTCATTGAAGCGGCAATAGCAACCGCGCTTGTGTCAGAACCACCGCGGCCCAAGGTTGTGATATCGTCATACTTATTAAGGCCTTGGAAGCCTGCAACAATAACAATTTTTCTTTTAGAAATTTCGGTGTTCAAACGCTCGGTATTAATGCTTTTAATACGGGCAATTGTATGGTGCGAGTCGGTATTGAAGCCTGCTTGCCAACCTAAAAGTGAAACAACGGGGCAACCTAATTTTTCAATTGCCATAGCCAAAAGTGAAATTGAAATTTGTTCACCCGCAGATAAAAGCATATCCATTTCGCGTTTTGAAGGTCCGTTGGGATTAATTTCCTTTGCTTTATCAATTAAATCATCAGTAGTATCTCCTTGAGCGGAAACTACAACGATTACATCGTTACCTTTTTTATAGTCTTCAATAATGATATTTGCAACATTGAAGACTCTTTCGGCGTTGGCAACTGAAGAACCGCCGAACTTTTTAACAATTAATGACATAAGGTATACCTCCGAGATTAGAACATTGTTCTTAAAGTTTTAATTGATGTTATGTTATTAAACTGTGCAAGTTTTGAATAAATATTGCTTTCACAGTCACTTTCGGTAATGAATGCAATTTCTTTAGAAAATTCATTTTTGATGGCCTGACAACCCTCAAAAAGTTTTTCAAATTGCGAATTAAGAGAGTCGAAATCGTCACTCTTTACAAGCACATAAAGTTTGGCGATATTGTCATACTCGCTGTCAACAACTGAGGTTTCGCTATCCTCCCAAAAAAGAATTTTACGATTATTACTGTGGCGAATACAGTCCATAATATCCGAAACAACAGCACTTGCGGTAGCCTCTTTACCAGCACCCTTGCCGTAGAATGCAACTTCGCCTGTTTGGTCGCCATTTATCATTACAGCGTTGAACACGCCGTTAACACTCGACAAAATACAGTCGCGAGAAACTAAGGTTGGCGCAACGCTTGCTTCAATTTTGCCGTTTGGCAGTTTCTTTGCGTGACCGATAAGCTTGATTACGTAGTTAAAATTATCAGCATATTCAACATCGTCAAGAGTGATATTTGTAATACCCTCGGTCTTAACCTGGTCGGGATAAACGTGTTTTCCAAAAGCTAAAGCGGATAAAATACAAATTTTTCTGCAAGCATCGTGCCCCTCAACATCGGCTGCGGGATTTCTTTCGGCATAGCCTAAATCTTGCGCCAACTTTAAAGCGGTGGAAAAATCCATATTATCCACTATCATTTTATTTAAAATAAAGTTTGTGGTTCCGTTTAAAATTCCCCAAATTTCATTGATTTCGTTAGCACAAAGACAGTCGGTAATAGGTGCTAACACAGGAATACCGCCGCCAACACTTGCTTCAAAGAGGAAATTAATATTGTTATCTTTTGCAATTTTAATAAGCTCGGCACCCTTTGCGGCAACTAACTCTTTATTTGAAGTTACAACGCTTTTCCCCGAAAGTAAACAAGCCTTTACAAAATCATAAGCAGGGTTTAATCCGCCCATAACTTCGGCTACAACAGAAACCTCTTTATCATTTAAAATATCATTGAAGTCTGTGGTGAATTTATCGGAATATGAAAGACCTTCAAAATCACGTAAATCAAGAATATATTTAACATTTATATCTTTGTTTAATTTTTTGGAAATGCGGTCGTTGTGGTGAATAAGTATTTCGGCTACGCCTGAGCCTACAACACCGTGACCCATAATAGCAATGTTAATCATTTTGGCCTCCGTAGAATAAATTTCCCTTAAATTTTAATACTTATAGAAAGGATATTTTAATAATTAATTTATTATATTACATTTTCTTTTAAAAATCAACAAAAATTATAAAAGTTTGGGGGGCATATTTTTGGGAACAGAGGGCAGAAAGAAATTTTTAATAAATTTTGGATATGTAGCGGTATTGGGAATACTGATTTATTTGGCGGCGAAATTTTTAATAGGTTATTTACTTCCTTTTATTGTAGCTGTAATAATAGCATTTTCAATGCAAAAACCTGCAGAAATGTTAAGCAAAAAAGTAGGTATTAAAAAAGGAATTTTATCGGTATTATTATCTGTATTGTTGTATCTTATTGTGGCTTTTTTAGCCGTTTTTTTAATTTACCGTTTAAGTTTGTTTTTGGCTTCACTTACAGATGTTTTACCTGATATTTTTGAAAAAATCTCCGGCTTATTCAATGTTCTGAACGATAAATTTACAGGTAAGTTTGATTTTTCTTTAGAAGCCTTCTTAAAGAGTACGTTGCAAAATGCGCTTACTGTGATAAGTAATTTTATTACAACGGCAGTGGCTAATATCGCCAAAGGGGCACCTTCCTTTTTGTTTAGCAGTATTGTTGCTTTGGTTGCAACCTGTTATATTGCCAAAGATTTTGACCGCCTTATAAAATTTGTAAAAGAGGTAAGCGGTAAAAAAATAACTTCAAATATTATAAAAATTAAAACAATTTTTGTGGAAAGTGTTTTTAAATTTATAAAAGGTTACTTGATTTTAAGCGGAATAACTTTCTTAGAGGTCTTTATTGGTTTGACAGTTTTGAGGGTCAAAAATGCGGTTTTAATTGCCGTTTTAATAGCGTTAGTTGATATTTTACCTGTTTTAGGTACGGGTACGGTATTAATACCGTGGTCAGTTTCATCTGCATTATTTGGAAATATTTCTTTTGCTATAGAAATCGGAATTTTATATATAACGGTAGTTTTATTGAGAAATTTTTTAGAGCCGAAAATTATAGGTACACAAATAGGGATAAATCCATTATTTACCTTGCTTGCAATGTTTGTAGGGTTAAGGATTTTCGGCGTTATCGGGCTTTTTACATTTCCTGTAATTTTAATTGTCACTGTAAAATTCTATAAAGAATAGGGTTGTCAGTTTTCTCGTTGTTGCATAATATGTAATAACGGAGTGAAGAAAATGAAAAGATATGTAATAGCAACCGGTACGGTTACCTATGCCATTAAGGGTAGGGATGTTTTACGAAAAAAAGGTTTTAAGGTTAAAATTGAACGAATTACAGGTGAAGCAACATTGGGCTGCGGATATGCCATTGTTTTAGATGGCGATATAAAAGAAGCGGAAAAACTGTTGCGAACCGCGGGAATAAAAATTCTTGAAATATCTGAGAGAATATGAATTTTAAGCACTTCAATTAGCGTTGAAGTGCTTTTTTAAGGAGTGATTACTGTGATTTATTTTGATAATGCCGCTACAACGAATAAAAAACCTCAAAATGTTGTTTCGGCAGTAAATAATGCGATTATTAACCTATCGGCTAACCCTGGCAGAAGTGGGCATAGCCTTTCGGTAGAATGTGCTGACGAGGTTTTCAAAGCAAGAAGTAAGATAGCTGATTTTTTTGGCGCTGACGGTCCTGAAAATGTGGTTTTTACTTTAAATTGTACCCAAAGTATTAATATGGTGTTAAAGGGTGTTTTACACAAAGGAGACCATATCGTAATATCAAATTTGGAACATAATGCAGTTATGCGACCTATTAAAAAAACGGGTATAAATTTTGATATGGCAACCGTTTATCGAGACGACGCTAAGACACTTGAGGAATTCAAAAGTAAAATCAAGGTTAATACAAAATTAGTTTTAGTAACAGGAGCATCAAATGTAACAGGTAAAACCCTGCCAATACAGGAGATAGGAAATATATGCAAAAAAAGAGGGGTTTATTTTTGTGTAGATGCGGCGCAAATTGCGGGAGTAAAGCCGATTAATATGCAAAAAATGAATATAGATTATCTCTGTGTTGCGGCTCATAAGGGGTTGTACGCACCGATGGGTATAGGCATTTTAATTTGCAGAAAACCAATTGAAAACACTATAATTGAAGGCGGTACGGGTACATCGTCGATAGATTTTTTACAACCTGATGTTTTGCCTGAAAAATTAGAAAGCGGAACTATCAATTTGCCGGCGATTATGGGAGTATCTGCAGGAATTGATTTTATTAATAAAACAGGTATTGAAAAGATTGAAAAACACGAATATGCGCTTTATAAAAGGCTTTATGACCAACTGAAACAAGATGAAAACATAGCAGTGTATGCTGAAAATCCCGATATAAACAGCTATGTGCCTGTTTTATCATTCAATTTTAAGGGAGCCGACAGCACTAAAGCGGTTAATGTCTTGAGCGATGCAGGCGTTGCTTTGCGGGGAGGTTTGCATTGCGCGCCGACTGCTCATAAAGCACTGGGAACCTTGCCGTTTGGTACTGTGAGGGCAAGCTTTTGTGCATTCAACACTCAAAGCGAAGTTGAAAGACTAATTTTGCTTTGTAAAAATCCTAAAATATTGCAAAAAATTCTCAAATAACTATTGATAGTATTTGTTAGATATGTTAAAATAAATTAGAATGTAATATAAATATATAGAAAGAGGAATGTTGAAGGGTGAACAGCATATTTAACACAATTTATGCTATTTGGAACCAGTTGCTTTATGCGCTTTCAAGTATCAGGCTTTTTGATATTATTGACATTTTGGTAATGGCGTTCATTATTTATAAAGCAATAGGATTTTTGCGTGAAAGCAGAGCGGGACAGTTGGTAAAAGGTCTTGCATTTCTGTTTTTGGCGTATGTTGTTGCCAAAGGGTTTGAATTGGCGGTTTTGAAATGGACCTTAACAAAGGTTATGAATTCATTGCTTATTGCGGTTGTTGTTATCTTTCAGCCTGAATTGCGCCGAATTCTTGAAAATATGGGCAGAACGAAATTTGTAAAGGGACAGATTTTTGATGATGACCAGGACGTAGTGGTTGAATCCATTGATAAAATCAGTAAAGCGGCTGGTTTTATGCAAGAAAAGAAAATCGGCGCACTTATCGTTTTTGAGCGTAGAACTCAATTAGGGGAAATTATAAATACAGGCACACTTATTGATGCTAACACTTCGGTTTCAATTATCAATAATATATTTTTCCCAAAATCTCCTTTGCATGACGGTGCGGTAATAGTGCGCGACGGAAGAATTTACGCCGCGGGCTGCATTTTACCGCTCACTAATAATCCTGATATTAGTTCGCAACTTGGTACTCGTCACAGAGCAGCAATTGGTATGAGCGAAAATTCTGACGCGGTGATTTTGGTAGTATCTGAAGAAACAGGTGTAATTTCAATAGTAGTAGGCGGAAATATCACACGTAATTATAATTCGGTTACCGCTTGCGCTGAATTGCGCAGATTACTTTTGCCTGATAATCGAAATGAAAATCAGTCTCTTTTGAAAACTGCTTTAGAAAAGATAAAACTCATCAAAAAGGAAGGAAACAAAAATGAAAAAGATTAAAGATTTTTTAACTTCCTTTCAACTAAGAAAACTGCTTGAAAATAAGCGTTTTACCATTCCTTTTTCGATATTTCTAAGTTTTATTTTATGGCTTATAATTGTTAATAACGAAAATCCTGTTATTCCGCGTACCTTTACTGATATGTCGGTTAATGTCAATTTAGAAAATACCTTTGCATTAGAAAACGGTATGAGCATTGTAGGGGATATTTCCAATCAGAAGTTTACTGTTGTTGTAAGGGGCGCTACTTATGAGGTAAGCTCGCTTAAAAGTGAGGATATTACGCTTTTTGCTTCGGCTGCCTCGGTTGATGCGCCGGGTGAATATAATCTTGATGTTGTAGCAAATAAGGTTAATACAATGAGCGGTTTTGAAATATTGAGTGTTTCGCCGTCTACAGTGAAAATAACATTCGATTATATTGATACAAAGGAATTTACAATTAAGCCATTGGCAGAGGGCGTTACCGCCGAAAAAGGTTTAATTGCTGAAAACGGCATTGTAAGCGGTACCGAAAAGGATACCATTACAATTAGCGGACCGCGAACGGTTATGAATAAAATCGATACCGTGGTAGCTTTCACAAAGGTTGATAAAACCCTTTCAGTCACCGAAACATTCGATGCTGACATTAAGCTTTATGATGCTGAAGGAAAAGAAATCAGTACCGAAAATCTTACATTAAGCACACAAAAGGTTAAGGTAACTGTGCCGATTTCTAAAACAAAGACTGTTCCTATTACGGTTGATTTTTCTAATTTACCTGACAATTTCCAAAAAAACAGTATGTCTTATTCCTTGAATTTCTCTGAGGTTACAATAATCGGTAAGCCTGAAACTGTTGAAAAGACTAATAATGTAACCCTTTCTGCAATAGATATCCGTTCAGTAACACCTAACGCTAACAGTTTCGATGTTTCAGCAAAATTGCCAGAGGGTGTAAGACTTGTTGACAATATTGAATTCTTTACGGTTAAACTGAATATCTCAAATTACGACCAAAAAACTATTAATGTTGGAGATATAAGATACATTGGTTTGGGTAAGGGTTTAAAGGCAGATACTGCTTTAGAAATTAAAAATGTTAAGATTTGCGGGCCAAAATCGGTTATATCAAAACTAAATCAAGGTTCAGTATATGCTGAAATTGATTTAACAAATAAAACCGCAGGTCAACATTCATTGGAAGCAGTAATCAAATTTAAAGAAAACAATAATATTTGGGCAACAGGTACGTATACCTCAAATGTTACAATAAAATAGAAAATAAAGGGCTTTTTTAGCCCTTTATTTTTCAATATCAAAATAATTTGTCCTTTCGTATAATGTAACGGAGGGATTAAATTGACAGAATATATTTGTTTTTTTATTTTATTGTTTTTTGCTATTTTTGGATTTTGCGAAATGATTCATTTTATAAGGCTTAAATTTATTTTTCCAAAGCGTAAAATGAATACCGAACTTATTATTCATCTTGAAAATGAAATTGCAGAAAAGCAGTTAATGTTTGCTGGTGAGCAGTATTTGTGGTTGGGCAATAAATATGCCGATACCATTGTTGCCGAGAATACAAAACTCGATTTTAATACATATATGCGTTGCAAAAGGATAGCCGATAAATATAATATTATCTTCAATTAAAAAGAAAGGGTGATTTTTTGAAAAAAATCATAGGCACGGTTGAAAAAATCACCTTTAGGAATGAATCTAACTGTTATACCGTAGCAATTTTAGATTGTAGCGGCGAAGAAGTTGTTGCGGTAGGTATTTTACCTTTTTTAAACGAGGGTGATACTGCCGAGTTTACAGGTGAATTTACAGTTCATCAAACCTACGGCGAACAATTTAAGGTTGAAAGCTTTGAGAGAAAAGCACCACAAAATAAAACGGCTATTTTGCGGTATTTAGCATCAGGCGCTATAAAGGGTGTAGGCCCCTCTACAGCTCACCGAATTGTAGAAAAATTCGGTGAGGATAGCCTTGAAATAATACAAAATGACCCTCAGATGTTAGCAAATATTAAAGGTATTTCATTACAAAAAGCAATTGCGATTAGTGAGGAATATAAAAAGCAGTATGGCGTAAGAGATATTATGCTAATGCTTTCAAAGTATAATATATCACCCGATAAATGTGTTATTATTTATAGAAATTTTGGCGAACGCTCTATAGATATGATTAAAGCGAATCCTTATGTGCTTTGCAGTGAGGGCATTGATTTTCCTTTTGAAACGGTTGAGGATATTGCGCTCGATTACGATTTTGACCGTAATAGCGAATTGCGGGTTTGTGCAGGGATAGAGTATGTTTTAAGAAAAAATTTATATAACGGACACACCTGTCTTCCAAGGAATAAATTTGTGAAGGTTGCTTGCAAATTACTTGAATGTACTGAAAGTGTGGTTGAAATTTGTTGTGACCGTTTGATAGAAAGCTTTCAAATTTTCAGTGAAAGTATAAAGGACGTGGAATATCTTTCGCTACCCGATTATTATAATGCCGAAAGACATATAGCATCCCGTTTAGTATCGGTTAAAAGGTTTATAAATACTTCGGTCACAGTTGATGAATTAGAAATCGAGAATGTAGAAAACCGTTTGGGTATTAAGTTTGAAGAATTGCAAAGACAGGCAATTTTTGAAGCCTTTGAAAGCGGAATACTTGTGCTGACGGGTGGTCCTGGTACGGGCAAAACTACTACGCTTAATGCCATAATTAAGTTATTTGAAAACAGGAATTTAGAAATCGAATTGGCTGCGCCTACCGGCAGAGCGGCAAAGCGTATGACTGAACTCACCGGCAAAGAGGCTAAAACAATTCACCGTCTTTTAGAGGTTGAATGGGGAGAAGGGGACAAGCAACAGTTTGCGCGAAATGAGAAAAATCCCCTTAATTGCGATGTTATAATAATTGATGAAGCCTCTATGATAGACAGTATTTTGTTTTCTAATCTTTTAAAGGCATTAAGACTTTCTTGCAGAATAATTTTAGTAGGGGATGCCGACCAATTACCAAGTATTGGAGCGGGCAACATTTTAAATGATATTTTGGATGCTGATGTTTTTCCGTCAATAAGACTTAAAAAGGTGTTTCGCCAAGCGAGTAAGAGTATGATTGTTAATAATGCTCATGCTATTATAAACGGGGAAAAGGCTAATTTTTCTAAAAAAGAGTCGGATTGTTTCTTTATGCAAAGAACGGATAGATACAGTACGGTAGAAACCGTAATGCAGTTGGTGGGCGAGCGATTGCCCGAAGCCTACGAAATTAACCCTGTCACCGATATACAAATACTTTGTCCTTCTAAAATGCTCGATACAGGCACTGTGAATTTCAATAATCTTTTGCAAGAAAGATTAAACCCTCACAAAATAGGACAACCCCAGTTAGCGTATAAAGGAATATATCTTCGTAATGGCGACAAAGTAATGCAGATTAAGAATAACTATGATTTGCAGTACAAAAAAGATGATGGAAATTATGGTACGGGTGTATTTAACGGCGATGTTGGCTATATTACCGATATTGACGTTAAGGGCGGTATTGTGAAGGTAAGGTATGACGATAAAATCGTTACATATTTTCCTGAAGATTTATCCCAATTAGAATTGGCGTATGCAGTTACTGTTCACAAAAGCCAAGGAAGCGAATATGATTATGTGATTATTCCACTTTCAGATATACCGCATAAGCTTATGTATCGTAATCTTTTATATACCGCGGTTACAAGGGCTAAAAAGATGCTAATATTAGTAGGGGATACCGCTATTTTTGAAAGCATGGCGGAAAATGACCGCAAAACTTTAAGATATACACTTTTAGGTTATTTTTTGGGCGAGGCAGTTAAAAATGCGGTTTATTAAAATTATTATAAGTTCATTTTTTCCTAACAAATGTATAGCTTGCGGTGATATAATAGAAGACGGTGAATATTGTTGCGATTATTGTTTTGAAATGTTGCCAAATGTAGATACCGCAAAATTCTGTACAAGATGCGGAAGCAAAAAGAAAGATTGCCAGTGCAACCAAAAAATATTTCATTTTAACGGTATTACTGCACCGTTTTATAATGATGGTACCGCTCAAAAAGGATTTTACAAATTTAAATTCTCACACAAAAAAGAAAATTCAAAATTCTTTGCAGAAAGAATGGCTTTAGCAGTTAGGAATTGTTATGGGGATATTTTGTTTGACAGTGTTGCTTTTGTTCCTTTAAGTATTAAAAGGCGTTTTAAACGAGGATTTAATCAGTCAGAGGTTTTAGCAAGACAATTAAGTGAAATTTTAAATTTGCCTTTGTATGAAAACCTACTTTATTGCAAAAGAAAAAAGTCTCATCAATATAAGTTGAAACCTGATGAGCGGTTTAAAAATGTAAGCGGGATTTATTTTTGTAAACAAAGAGTTGACTCAAAAAATATTTTACTTGTAGACGATATTAAAACTACAGGCGCCACTTTAAATGAGTGTGCAAAGCAGTTGATTTTAAACGGCGCTAATAGTGTTTATTGTGTTACAGGTCTTATTACAGAAAGGAAAAAGAAGAATGTCAGTTGATATAGGAATAGATTTAGGCTCCTCTAAAACCGTAATTTTTTCAAAATCAAAGGTTGTGCTTGAACTTCCTAATGTTGTTACTGTTGATGCGGATACTTGGGAGGCTTTGTACTTTGGTGAAAAGGCAAAACAGACTATAGGCAGAACACCCGAAAGCCTTTTGAGTGTTTATCCTATTGAACGCGGCGTTATTTCCGATTACGATTTAACAGAATTAATGCTTAAAAATTATATGCAAACTGCTTTTGGCAACAAAGTTTTAAGACCTAAAATAATGGCAACATTACCTGCAGGTCTTACTGAATTACAGCACAGGTCTTTGGCAAATGTTGTTGAATCTGCGGGCGGAAGAAATATTACAGTTATAGAAGGACCTTTGGCGATTGCTTTTGGTTTAGGATTAGATTTTTCTGTGCCTCACGGAACTTTGGTGGTTGATATAGGTGCCGGTACTACTGACGTTGCAGTAATTTCAATGGGCGGTATTGCGGCTTGTGATTCATTTAAAACTGCTTCGTTTGATATTGACGCGCAGATTATAAGGTATGTAAGAAAAGAGTTTAATATAGAAATAGGTCCTCTGACTGCAGAGGAAATTAAAATAAAGGTAGGAACTGCAATTCCAAGGGATATTGAAATTGCTATGATTGCAAAGGGACGAAACATATTTACAGGACTTCCCGAAAGTTTTGAAATCACTTCGGGAGAGGTGTTTGAGGCTATTGATGATACCTTGAATACTATTTGTGATGCAATTCGCGCAGTTCTTAATAAAACCGACCCTGATTTAGTGGCAGACGTTATGAATGACGGACTTTATTTGGCAGGCGGTGGCTCAAAACTTAACGGTTTTGCCGAGAGAATTTCTGAATATCTTAATGTTAAGGTTCACCAAATGGAAGACCCCGCACACAGTGTTGTTAAGGGTGCGGCGGTAGCGCTTAAAAATCCCGAATTATTAAAAAATGCGGATTATCAGTTACGTTCTATAAAGGAACTTGAATTTGAATAGGAGAATAACAAATGGTTAATGAAAAAATGTTGGGATTAGGACAAAAGCGTTCGGTAATACGCGAAATTTTTGAATACGGAAATAAAAGGCGAAGTCAAATCGGTGCTGAAAATGTGTTCGATTTTAGCCTTGGCAATCCAAGTATTCCGGCTCCAAAAGAAGTTAATAATATTATGGTTAAATTGTTGACTGAAACCGACTCCGTTAAAATTCACGGTTACACCTCGGCACAAGGTGACCCAACGGTCAGAAAAGCAATAGCAGATAATATTAATGATAGATTTTCTGCTGATGCTACACCTGATTTAATTTATATGACCTGCGGTGCAGCAGCATCTCTTACGATTACTTTAAACGCTATTGTAAATGAAGGAGAAGAGGTTATAGCCTTAGCACCGTTTTTTCCCGAATACCGAGTTTTTGCTGAAAAGGCAGGGGCAAAGTTCGTAGTTTCAAAGTGTCGTGAGGATGATTTCCAAATTGATTTTTGTAATTTGGAAAATACCATTACCGAAAAAACCAAAGCAATTATCGTAAATTCACCTAATAATCCAACAGGTGTTGTTTTGTCTAAAGAAACAATTATTTGTCTTTCAGAACTTTTAAGTAAAAAGCAATCAGAATACGGACATAGTATATACATAATATGTGATGAGCCTTATAGAGAATTATCCTATGGTGTTGAAGTACCGTATGTACCGAATTTTTATGATAATACAATAGTTTGTTATTCCTACAGTAAGTCACTTTCCTTACCTGGTGAGAGAATAGGTTATATTTTTGTATCCCCTAAAACTGATAATACTCAGGAAATTTATGCTGCGGTTTGCGGCGCGGGCAGAGCACTCGGCTTTGTGTGTGCGCCAAGCCTTTTACAACTAACAGTAAAAGAAGCCTTAAATGCAACAAGTGATATTTCGGTTTACAAGAAAAATCGTGATTTGCTTTATAATTCTTTAAGTGAATACGGATATTCTTGCGTTAATCCTGACGGGGCGTTCTACTTGTTTGTAAAATCCCCTGAAAGTGATTCAAATGCTTTTTGTGAAAAAGCAAAGAAATATGAGCTTTTGTTAGTGCCCAGTGATGACTTTGGGTTTGAGGGTTATGTTAGAATCAGTTATTGCGTTAGCACAACCCAAATTGAACGCTCATTGCCCGCATTTAAAGCTTTAATTGAAGAATATAAATAAAAAAGATGGCAGATACAAAAGTATCTGCCATTATTTTAATTCTATTATTGCGGCTAAATTACCTCGTTTTCCGTTTGTTGCACGGTGAGAATGTAAATCACCACAATTACAACAGGTGCAAATATCCGAAATATCCATATTATCGGGATTTATTCCGGCTGAAATTAGTATTTGTTTGTTAGCCTCTATTAAATCAAGCATATATCTGTCATCGGATTTTTTTGTAAATATTTTATTTAAATCAAGGTATTTCAATTTTTGAAATTCCAAAAATATGGGTGTGTCAACCTCGTAGCAACAATTCATTATTGCCGGTCCAATGCAGGCGATAATATCTTTTGGGTTGCAGTGAAATTCATCCACCATTTTTATAACTGTTTTTTTACCTATTTCCTTAACGGTACCTCGCCAACCCGAATGAGCGGTTGCGATAACCTTTTTTACAGGGTCACAAAACAATAGGGGAGTACAGTCTGCATACTGTGTTACAAGGGCTACGTTTTTACAGTTGGTAATAAGTCCGTCAATATCGCAAAAGGATTTTTTGAAAATTCCTGTACCGCGGTCTTTTTCTGTCACGATTTTAATGTTATCAGTGTGAGTCTGTCGGCTTAAAACCAAATTCTTAATGTTAGTTCCTAATTCGTTACATATTATATTATAATTTTTTAATACATTCAAACGGTCGTCTCCGTTTAAAAAGCTTAAGTTCATACTTTTATACTGACCGTCACTTTCACCGCCGTGGCGTGTAGAAAAAAGATGATTAACAATGCCTGTAGCAGTGAGTTTTGGAAATGTTATATAAATAAGTTCTCCGTTTTTGCAAATTTTAAGGTTTTTAGATTTCATCAAAACGTTCCTTTTTAATAATTTTGTTAAATAGTTTTTCTGAGTTGTTTAATAGTTTGTCTTTAGCTTCTTTTCCGTATTTTTTTTCAATACTTTCAAGCGCAACTCCCATCATAGGCGGTCTTGTTTTTATAGAATGAGAATCGGTGCCTAAAAAAGTTATTAAATTTTCATCAAACAATTCTTCTAAAACACTATTGTATTTTTTAGAAAAAAATGAGGTGGCGTTCACTTGAGTTAAAATTTGATTTTCCTTTACGAATTTAATTAAATGTTTATAATCATTCCAAAGAGAGTATCTTTCAATGTGCGCAATAATCGGAATAATATTTTTTTCATTTTTTAAATTTAATATTTCATCAAAAAGAGTTTGATTTATAAAGTATGGATTTAATTCTAATAAAAGATAATCTGAATTATTTATTGTGAAATTTTCAAGTGATTGGGACTGACTTATTCCTTGGTAATATAATAATTCGCATCCGAGATAAATATTCGGTAAACTTTTATATTGCGGCAAAGAAGTAAGTAGTTCATAAGCCGAGACTGTCTTTTTTAAAAAATCTTCCAGATTATGCTCGTACGGATAGAAATGCGGCGTAGCAATAACATCAGTTATACCTTGCTCTTGCATTTTTCTCAAGATTTCAAGAGACTGTTCAGTATTTTGCGCGCCGTCATCTACATTTGGCAGTATATGAGAATGTATATCTAACATAAAAAACCTCAATTAGATTAAAAACGGGAGACGAAAATCTCCCGTTTAATTTTAATAATAACCGTTATAGGAATTTTTTGAACCGTTAATAATTACGCCGCTCAATTCGATGTCTAAGGCTTTAAGGTCTTGATAAGCTCTTTCAAATGATTCAAAAGAGGTTACACCCGAACGGATAACCATAACAAGCGCTTCACATTTTTGAGCAATTATCAATGTGTCTGAAACGGGATTAATAGGCGGAGTATCAAGAATTACATAATCGTATCTGTCTTTTAATTCTGCAAGCAAATTTTCAAATTTTTCTGTACTGAATAATTCAGCAGGGTTTTTAATTCTGGAACCTGAACATATAACATCCAAATAATCATTATGGCTAATGATTACATCGTCTAAAGTAGATTGACCGATTAATACGTCCATACAGCCCTTTTTGTTTTCAAACTTTAACTTTTTGTGCATTGAAGGACGGCGGGAGTCGGCATCAAGTAAAACCACCTTTTTGTTTAACTGTGCTAATGTAATAGCAATGTTAACCGAGGTGGTAGATTTACCCTCTGAAGCATTCGAACTTGTTATTGCTAAAACATTACTATCGGTTTTAGATAGTATAGAAATAATATGTGTTCTGATGTTTTTATATGCTTCGGTTATTGCAAAGGGTACTTTAGTGGAAGCTTCTGCGATTATTGTTTTAGATGGAGAAGATTTTTTATTTGTGTTTGACATAATTAATACCTCTCCTTCTTATATAATTTTGAATATTTTTGGGATTTTGCTTCTGAAAAGTTTGGAATACTTCCGATAACCGGAATATCGTAATGGTCTTTGAAATTTGCTTCGCTTTCAATGATAATATTATTAAGCGAAAAAAGATAAATAATAGCGTAGCATATAACAGCGCCAATTAAAAACCCAATCAAAGTGGTTGATGCGGTTTTTGGCGAGGTCTTATATGCGGAATCTGCAGTGGTTATTGCGGTAGATGCAGAGTTGGGAATAAATGTGTTTATGTATTCAGGAGCTAATCTTAAGAAAGTATTTGTAATTAGCACCGTTTCCTCTTTATTACCTGTTTCAAATTTTACGTCAATAAAAAGAGAAAGGTCATCACGCTTGCTTACAGAAGCGCAGGATTTTAATTGACCGTAGCTGTATTCTTTGCCGGTTTCAGCCTTTAATTCTTCGGCTAATTGTTTATAAATGTTGGTTGTCAGAAGAATGTCTTTAATAGTGGTTGAAAGATTAATTGAAGCTGCTATATCAGAGCCTTGAATGGAGTTTTTATTGTTATTTTCGTAAAGAATACCGCCATTGGTAACCAAAACCGAACCGGTAGCAGCAAATCTTTCATCCGCATAATATTTGCAGTAGGCAAAGGCGGCCCCGCCACAAACAAGTGCAGATAAAATTATTACTATAATGTTCTTAATAAGCAATCTGAACAAATGATAAATAGATAAATTATTCACAATAAGCCTCTTTTCTGCAATTTTTTAAAACAAACCACAAGTTATTATACAATAATAATATAAATAAAGCAAGTATTTAAATGAAAATTATTGTATTGAAATAAAATATTCAATTATACCCGCTGTCAGAGCCTTTGCTTTATAGGTGTTTGCGGTTTCATCAATCATATTTTTAAAATCAAAACTGTTGGAAATATAGCCGTTTTCCGTTAAAACAACGGGACAAATACTGCTTCTGGCAGTATAGTATTTGTGAAATTTAAATGTTTTGTCCTTATAAATTCCGGTGTTAAAGCTACGATTTAATACAAATTGCGAAGCTTTTTTAGAAAAAGGAGTAAAGTAATATGAACCGAAGCCGTTTAAGGCTGAGGATTTGTTGGAATCGTGATGAATTGCTATACAGTAATTTGGCTTTAATTGTTTAAGCATTGTTAACTTATCATCAGTTGTTGATAAAACATTATCAGTCCTTGTCATATAAACGGTAGCGCCGATTGATAAAAGTTCGTCTTTTAGTTTATTTGCGAGCATTAAATTCAGATTTGATTCGTATACTCCCGATTTTGAGGCGCCTACATCTTTTCCACCATGACCCACATCAATTAAAATTTTAACTCCCGACAGGTCAGCACCGTAGGAATTAAGGGTGGTTTGTGAAATTTTTGCGGGATTTAAAAATTCAAAACAAAGTTGACCTTCGGAATTGTAATAACTGTCCCACCCATAAAAACCACCTTGCTTTTTGAGGTACAATCTTAAAGTGTAGTCGTAATCATTTTTGATTATTTTAGCGCTTGAGAATATAGGATTATCCTGAGGAATTGTAATTTCTCCGCCGAAGACGGTTGCATAGCAGAAGGTTATATCAACATAGTTATATGTAATATCATAATCCCCGTCGTAATTCTGTGGCAACAGATTGAAGTAAAAAGGCGCTTTCCAGAGGGTGTTAAGGGTAAGAACGGTATGCGAGCCTCGATTTTCAAAGGAAAACGGTGAAATTTCGTTATGGTCAGGCAAAAGTCCCACATATTGCTTTGCAACTTGTGATATATCATTTGACGGCTTGTCACGCATGGATTTGTATACCGTTCTTCCGCAACGAAGGGTTATAAGCTCATATTTGTCACCGTCACGGGTCACTGTAAATGTATCGGCAGAGCCATAATCCAAAGTGCCTTTCGGTAAATAATTGTTATAAGGATATGAGGTATCTTTTTTTGTGCCTGCGGTAAAGGTTTCGGCCTGGAAACCTACAATTTCAGTTATTATTCCAGAACCAACATTTGTATATTGCCCACCTTTAGGGGTGGCGTTATGGTCAAAGTCTATTACAATATCCTCTTTTTTACAGGTAACGTCTCCGGAAGAAAAACTTTCACTGAATTCGTTGTAGCTGGCAAAGAATTTAATTTTGCCTAAATTAAGGTCTTTAAAATGGCCCGTAGGGAGTGTAAACACTCCGCTAAAAACCGAAAAACCGTTTTGTAAGGCTTCGCTTTCTGATAGGGTAACGGTAATTCCGTTAAAGGTGGCGGTAACGTTGGCACCTTGTCTTGCGGTAGCAGTCACCTCAAAACTATCACCCGCAGAATAAATTTGCTTGGTAGAGGGTGAATACGAGGAAATTACAATATATCTTTTATATATATTAAAGGTTTTTGTTTGTCCGTCTGCATAAAAGATAAATTCATTATTACCGAATTGCAGCGGTTTTTCTACTGTAAAATTACCGTTTTGGTCAGTTATAATTTGTTCGTTGTCAAGTGTTAAAGCATAATTTTTTTTATAATTTCCTGAAAATGTAACAGTATCGTCGGTCGTGGTGAATTTTGCGCTGTTTGGTGAAGAAAATTTCAAAATGGTTGTTTCTTCTGATGAAATTGAAACGTTAGAACTTGGAATAACACAAGATGTTTCGATGAACGATGAAAGGGGAGAAAGAGCCATTTTTTGGCCAGACTTTATTATTAAAATGACTGTGCAAAGAGCGGTGATAACCCCTGCAAGCACATATAGAATAATTGTCATTGTTTTTTTCATTTAATAAAACTCCACTGAAAATTAATTATATTATACATTATATATTGTTTTGTAATTCTTTGCAACAAAGTTTGTCGAAAAACAAAATTTGCCATCATCTATGTAGCAAAATATACAATAATTGGTGTTAAAAATCTACTTGACATACAAAAGAATATATTGTATTATAGCAATATATTGGATGATAGTGATATATTGGAGCGTAAATGAGTATAAATTTTGTCGAAAATAACAATAAATTGACTGATGAAGAGGTTGTAACCCTTATTAACTGCGGCAATTATGAATTGCTTTCGGTTATTTTAGAACGCTACCTACCTGTGATAATAAAATCGGCAAAAAAATATCTCCCCGAAAACAATATTGAAGACGCTGTTCAAGAGGCTACGTTTGCACTTTATTCGGCTATTAAGGATTATAATAGTGATAAGGCTTCTTTTTCAACTTTTGCGGATACTTGTATAAAGCGTTCGGTAATTTCTAATATCAGAAAATCCAATGCGCAAAAATGTATTCCAGAAAAGCTCATAACATCTATAGATGATGTTGAGATAACTGACAATAAAAACCCCGAAAATATTTTGATTGAAAAGGAAAGCTATAAAACTCTTGCAGACAATATTAGGCTTGAACTTTCAAGTATGGAATATAAGGTTTTGCAGTTGTTTTTGATGGGCAACAGTTATAGCGTAATTGCTGAAAGTCTATCTATTACTGAAAAATCAGTTGATAACGCCCTTGCAAGAATAAGAAAAAAATTAAGAAAATAAGGCTTTTAGCCTTTAAATATGCCCATGTAGTTTAAAAGAAGAACGTTGAAAACAAAGATGTCGGTGCGATTCCGTCCGGGGCTAATAAAAAATGCCAAGTGAGGTAAAAAACATGTTTGAAGACAAGACACTAGTTTGCAAAGACTGCGGCGAAGAATTCGTATTCACTGCAAGAGAACAGGAATTTTACGAATCCAAGGGCTTTGTAAACGAACCACAGCGTTGTAAACCCTGCCGTGATAAGAGAAAGAACGCAGGTAGAGCTCCCAGAGAGTTCCACGAAGCAACCTGTGCCGCTTGCGGAGGTGTTGCGAAGGTTCCTTTCATTCCCCGTGATGACCGTCCGGTATACTGCAGTGAATGCTTTGCAAAGATGAAAGAAGAAGCTGTTCAAGAAACTGTTGAAGAAACTGCAGAGTAATTGCTTCTAAAAAAAATTCCCCTGTTTAAGCTAAAAGCTTATAACAGGGTGTTTTTTTATCTAAAATTTTCTAATTTCAAGAGTTTTATCATCTTCGCCTTTTTCAATTTTTTTAATTACAATATAGTAACCGTAAGCATCATTTACTTTTACAAAAATTCTGTCATTTAATTTTTTGCCCATAATAGCACTGCCTAAAGGTGATTCCTTGCTTATCAGTCCTTGCATAGAATTTTGTCTTAAGGTGGTTACAATTCTTACGCTTTCTTTGCAGTCATCTTCCTCAACATAGTAAGTAACAGTATCAAAAAGGCCTATTTCATCTTCTTTGCTATCGCTATCGATTACTATTGCGGTTTTAAGCATATTGCGAAGATATCGGATACGGCTTTCGTTTTTACCCCTTTCACGCTTTGCAGCGTGGTATTCGGCGTTTTCGGATAAATCGCCGAAACTTCGGGTAAATTTCACTTCTTCTAATATTTTCGGGCGTACTACACCGATGCGGTACTCCAATTCTTCCTTCATTTTTTCTATATCAACTTTTGTTAATTCGTCAAACATATTATCACCGATATAATTTTACTATAAAATAAAAATTTTTTCAATATTATTGACAAAGATAATAGTAATGATAAAATAAATGTGAGGTGTTTTTTTATGGCAAAAATCATAAAATCTTTTGAGGAATTAATTGGCAATACACCCTTAATGGAACTAATTGAGTTTAAAAATTATAATAATCTTTATGCTAATATTTTTGCAAAGTTGGAATTTTTGAATGTTGCAGGCAGTGTTAAGGATAGAGTGGCATTAGGTATGATAACTGATGCTGAGCAAAAAGGTCTTTTAAAGTCAGGCGGTACTGTTATTGAGGCAACTTCGGGAAATACCGGGATAGGTCTGGCGGCTGTTTGTAAAGCGAAAGGATATAAAGCAATTATCGTTATGCCCGATACAATGTCGGTTGAGCGAATGAAACTAATTAAGGCATACGGTGCCGAAATCGTCTTGACTGACGGTAAGTACGGTATGAGCGGTGCGATTCAAAAGGCTAATGAGTTAAATAAAGAAATAAAGGGAAGCATAATTGCAGGGCAATTTGAAAATTCTGCCAATCCGAAAGCGCATTATGAAACTACAGGACCTGAAATTTATACTGATTTAGACGGTAAGGTTGATATATTCGTGTCGGCCGTAGGTTCGGGCGGAACATTAAGCGGTGTTGGTAAATATTTAAAAGAAAAAAATAAGAATGTTAAAGTTGTTGCGGTAGAACCCAAAGCAAGTCCTGTAATATCAGGAGGAAAGAGCGGGCCTCACAAAATTCAAGGTATCGGCGCAGGCTTTATACCGAAAAATCTTGATACAAATATTATTGATGAAGTTATTACTGTCAGCGATGACGAGGCTTTTGATTTTGCAAGAAAAATTTGTGAAATACAGGGTTTAGCGGTTGGTATTTCTTCGGGAGCGGTGCTTGCGGGCGCATTGCAGCTTGCAAAAAGAGAAGAAAATAAGGGAAAAAATATAGTTGTGATTTTACCTGATACCGCAAGCAGATACCTTTCTACAGAACTATTTTAAATAAAACGAAAGAAGTGACCTTAAACGGTCACTTCTTTCGTTTTATTTGCTGATGTTATAGTATACTCGTCAATATCGGGAATTGTTTCACCATCAATTTGAAGCATCGCTTTGCGGTCTAATTTGACCGAAATACTATGCCCAGTGATAGTAGTAATCATACTTTTTAAAATTGTGTGCTTGCCAAATAAAATTAAAACAAAGGCAAGAATAATTTTAAAGATATTTTTGCTATACATCGCTACAACCGAGAGGGAATGATTTTTATTTAGTCGGTCTTGTTTCGGCGCTGCCATAAAGCCGCCGCCGAAATATCTGCCGTTCATAGTCGGCACTAACCAAGTGTTTTTAAAAATATATTCTTTGCCGTCTACATTAACGGTTGCCGTAGTAGGTTTATAAGCATAGATAAGTGCTTTGAGCGCGGCGTAAAAATAGTTTGCGCGCCTTTTTGAGAGTGCGCGAAGTCTTTCAACCTCTCCGCAACAGTATCCATCCATTCCTGAACCTATGCAGTTTATGAATTTATAGGTTTCGCCGTTAATAGTAGCGGTAGGTAAATTTTTTATGTATTCATTAATACAAATCGGACGGGTACGTTTTTTGAATTTAATGTCTCTTGCAAAATCGTTTCCGCTGCCTGAGGCATAGAAATAAACATTCTGCGTGAGTTTGCCATCGCCGATTTTATTTATAAAACTGTTTAAAGTACCGTCGCCACCGGTTAAAATAATTTCATTATCCGAAGGCAATAGAGAGAGAAGTTTGTCTAAATATGTGTGCTCGGTTATATCAACATAAGAAAAGGTTGAGTTTTCTTCCATCAAGTTCTCAATTTCTTTTGCTATATTAAGACCTTTTCCTCCTCCAGAGCGCGGGTTGTAAAGAACAGTAAATTTTCCCATTTGTTCACCTCACATATTGATATGTATATTTTAAAGTTTTTGTCGTATTTTGTCAATAGATTGCAAGAATACAAATAAAAATTGTGCGGTAAAACCGCACAATTTTTACAAAACGCCCCTAAACGAGTTTGCCGAGGGCAGTTATTCGAATAATGATAATATAGAAATACTTTTGCCGTTTTTAAAGGCTTCTAAGTGAAGATGGCTTTGGTCTGCACATTCGTTTGGTATAGTACCTACGTGACCTAACTTATCGCCGCTTTTTACTGAATCGCCGCTTTTTAGTGTGACATCATTTAAAGAGGCATATTTTATTATGAGTCCGTCACCGTGGTCTATCGTAACAACGTTGCCGAGCGTGGTGGATTTTTCCACTGATTGAATAGTACCGTCGCTGCAAGATGTGACAATGGTGCCTTCTTTACAGGTTATATCTACCGCATTATGAATACGCATATCGCCATAGGTTGAAGAATACTGAAGTGCGGTGATACTGAAATCTTTTAAAATTTCTCCGTTTACCGGCATTGAATATGATTTTTCCGATTCGGTATAAGGAACACTTTCAACTTCGTCAGCAGTGGGGGTAGTAGGGGTAGGATTTTGAATTATATTATCCGGCAAAGTATCAATGTTGCTGTTGTTATTATATGAAGAATTATTGTCAGTATATTCGTTTTTACTCGGGACTTGGTTCGTACCAAGGTCGGAACTTACATTAGGCGATGTGTCTGCCATATTTGAAAAAGCAAACCAAGCGGCAACTCCTACAACTATAAGACAAACCGCTAAAATAATATAAAAAGCCGAATTTCCCTTTTTATTAGAGGAATATTGCGAATATCTCATTAAAATCATTCCTTTCAAAATTATTATTGTCAGAACGAAAAAAATTATTCTTTAAAAATATTTTTAAATTAGTTCATAAATTCGTAATTTTTTATGTGTATTATATACTTGTACCGAAAAGGGAGCCGCACCCGTTTTGGTATAGTTTCTTAAAACAAATTTTAAGAAATTTTCTCCTCAAACCCCTTATAGAGAAAGAGCCGTAATTATTTACGGCTCTTTCTCACTTTTTAAAAATAACGATATTGAATAATTAAAGTTTTTAAATGTTAATTATCTGTTGAAATTTATGAATTATTGTTGTATAATAGCCTTAAAACTTAAGGATGTAGAAACTATGCGGCAAACTAAAAACCTAATTAATTATATAATTTATTCTGCACTTATTGCCGCTTTTTATGTGGGATTAACATTTTTAGGGAATATATTCGGTCTTTCTTATGGTCCAATACAGTTAAGAATTTCTGAAGTTTTAACTATTTTGCCGGTCTTTACATCGGCAGCTGTACCGGGACTTACAATAGGTTGCTTTATTGCAAATATTGCTTCTTTTAATTTGTTAGATATGTTTTTTGGAAGTATTGCTACTTTAATTGCGGCATATTTGACATGTCTTTTAAAGGATATCAAATTTAAAGGAATTCCGGTTCTTGCTTTTTTACCTCCTGTTATAGTAAATGCCTTGATAATAGGATTTGAAATAGCTGTATTTTATTTACCGCAAAGTTTTTATTTTATGGGATTTATAATCTCTGCTTTACAGGTAGGAGTAGGACAGTTGATTGTCTGCTATGGATTTGGGATACCTTTTTATCTAATGCTTCGAAAGCACAATAACAAGCATAAAGGTTTCTGAAACAAGGGATAATATTTTTAAGGAAGTGGTTACTTGAAAAGTAATGAACAATTTAAAAAAATATTAAGGACAGGTTTTAAATTATTACTTATTTTGTCTGAAACGGTAATTTTCTCTCAAATATGGATTACAAAATATAATCCTATTATATCTTTACCGTTTTTACAAAAGGGTAACTGGTTTTTTTATTTGGTTTATCTAATCATTTTCTCGCTTTTTTTAAATGCATTTGATGCTTTGAAATACGGTGTTTATAGGAAGACTAATCTTATAACTGCTCAAATTTTGGCAACTTTGGCGACACTTTTTATAGTTTACTTGCAAATTGTGTTACTGTCTGCCGAGTTTATAACAGTATGGCCTTTATTGATGGGCTTTATTGCAGATGTTGTGGTTATACTTTTAATTTCGGTTGGCGGAGATTGGCTTATGAAAATGCTTTTTCCCGCAAGAAAAACATTAGTTGTATATGACGAGTATTCACCTGAAACCTTCATTAAAAAGTTAAAAACAAGAAAAGATAAATTTGATATTTATGATGTTGTAAATGTTTCGGAAGGCTTAGAAAAAATTGAATCGCTTATTAAAAGCTCTGAGAGTGTAATACTTTACGATTTGCACGCTGAAAACCGAAATAAAATAATTAAAATTTGTTTTGAAAATGATATTAGAGCTTATGCCACTACTAAAGTTTCGGACATTTTAATCAGAGGTGCGGAAACGCTTCATATGTTTGATACACCTTTGCTTTTATATCGTAATATAGGCTTAACTTTCGAACAACGCTTTTTCAAGCGGTCGATTGATATAGTCGTTTCTGCGGTAATGTTAGTTTTAACATCTCCTTTGTTGTTGTTTTCGGCTATTGCAATTAAATTGTATGATGGCGGTCCGATTTTCTTCCGACAAGCAAGAAGTACCTTGGGTGGCAAGGTGTTCTATATTCACAAATTTAGAAGTATGATTGTGGATGCGGAAAAGGATGGCGCACCTCGTCCTGCTGAGGATTTTGACCCGAGAATTACTCCCGTTGGTCGTTTCTTAAGAGCTTCGCGACTTGACGAGTTACCTCAACTTATTGATATATTAGTTGGTAATATGAGTATTGTAGGTCCCAGACCTGAAAGAATAGAACACACTGAACATTATAGTGAAGAAATTCATGAATTCCAGTATCGTCTTAAGGTTCGCGGCGGTCTTACAGGTTATGCTCAACTTTATGGCAAATATAATACATCTCCTTATGATAAACTACAACTTGACCTTATGTATATTCAAAATTACTCATTGTTATTGGATTTAAGACTTATTTTAATGACTGTTAAAATAATGTTTATGAAGGAAAGTACCGAAGGCTTCACAAAGGAAAATAGTAAAAAAATAAGAGATAAGAGTAAAAAATAAATGTAAAAAATCACTCAATCAAATGATTGAGTGATTTTTTATTTTCCCTTCTTTTATCGACATTATTTTTTTCTTTTGTAAGTTATAATAATAACGGTGATGCTTTTGATTGTTTACGCCGATGTGTTGATTTTTCTTAATCTGATTGTTAATTACCTGCTTTTATGTGCGACTTCAAAAATAATTGGCTCAAAGCCTAAAACTCTAAGAGCGGTTTTAGCATCATTTTTAGGAGGCATTTCTTCTCTTTACATATTTTTGCCTAAATTAAATATAATATTTGAATTTCTTCTTAAGGTGGTAACCTGCCTGTTGATGTCGGTTATTTGTTTTGGCTTTAGAAATATGAAGAATATTTTGAAAAATTCACTTGTGTTTTTTGCTGTTACCTGCGGTTACGGCGGTATAATGTTTGCATTTTGGATTCTATTTAATCCAAAGGGTATGGTTATTAATAATTCGATTGTTTATTTTAATATTTCGCCAACAGTTTTAGTTGTTTGTTCTGTAGTAGGTTATATATTTTTAAGCATTGCTACTAAGATTTTTGCAAAAACTTTAAAGTTTGCTAAGCGGTGTAATGTAACGGTATTTGCTAACGAAAAAAGTGTAAGGCTTGAGGCGATTGTTGATACGGGAAATTCCATTGAAGATATTTTTTCCAACAGCGAAATAATTATTGCCGACAGTACAGCGGTAAATACTTTATTTGATGACAGCGATAAAGAAAGCACGCGGTTTCGGGTTTTGCCTTGCAGTACTGTGTCGGGATATGATATGTTAGAGGCTTTTCGGTGTGACAGTGCGGTGGTTATTGATAATAACCGTCAAACTGTTTTAGATAAGCCGTTGCTTGCAATTTCAAAAACAAAATTAAATGACGGTTATAATGCTATAATTAATCCAAAGGTTTTAAGGTGATAATATGAATTTTAAAATATTTTTGTATAAACTTTTATTTAAATTTGGGATAATAAAGCCAACTTTCTATATAAACGGTCCTGAAACTTTACCAGCACCGTTAAAGAATAATGAAGAAGCAGAATTGTTGAATAAGGGAGATAAAAAATCTCTTGATACTTTAGTGGTACATAATTTGCGGTTGGTTGTTTATATTGCCAGAAAATTTGATATAGTTAATGCTAGTATAGAGGATTTAATTTCAATCGGAACGATAGGTCTTATAAAAGCGGTTAATACTTTTTGTCCTGAGCGTAATATTAAGCTTGCGACATACGCTTCAAGATGTATTGAAAATGAAATTTTAATGTATTTGCGCAAAAGCTCTTCTCAAAGAAACGAAATATCCATAGACGAACCTCTTAATATTGATTGGGACGGTAATGAGCTTTTACTCTCGGATGTCTTGGGTAGTGACGGTGACGAGGTCGGCAGAGGAGTGGAGTTAGAGGATGAACGCTCGCTTTTGAATGGATTTGTGAGCGAATTGCCTCCAAGAGAACGGAAAATTATGGAAATGAGATTTGGTATGAATGGATATAATGAATATACACAAAAAGAAGTGGCAGATACATTGGGAATTTCACAATCGTATATATCGCGTTTAGAGAAAAGGATTATAAATAAATTAAAAAAACAGATTGAAAAGGCGGTTTAAAAATGTTATACTCACTTTCGGGTGAGTATAATGTTTTTGATTTTAGGGTATTTTATTGTTATAAGCTTTATTTCAAGCGCTGTTTGTTATTATGATAAGCAAATGGCAGTAAAGGGAAAAAGGCGTATAAGTGAAAAGGCGTTGTTTCTTATTTCGCTGTTAGGCGGTTCGGTGGCAATGTATTTTACAATGCATTTAATCAGACATAAAACACGGCATATTAAATTTATGATAGGCTTACCCCTTATTATTGTGCTTCAGATAGCAGTAATTTTTTTAATTTTAAAAAATATAGGTTAAATTAGTTATTTTTTAAAATTTTTTATTGACAAACCGATATTGCCTTGATATAATATTAAAGCTGTCTAAATGATTCATTAGCTCAG
>JAZRAQ010000012.1:0-30405 GCA_045634645.1 Acutalibacteraceae bacterium | reverse complement strand
AGCATAACCCGAAGATGTCGCCATAATTTCTGCTATTCTTTGCGCTCTGGGTGGGCGTTTTTCACCAAATGTCCAATAAATTACCTCGCCTTGCGAGTGAAGTGCTACAGCATGGCGAATTTTAATTTTTTTACACAAATTAACCAATGCTATTGTTTCAGGCTCACTTTCGGGCTTAAAACCGCCAAAACGACTTGAACTCGGACCATATATACCAAGGCTTCTCTCTTTTTTTCGCAAATTTTCCCAATCAGCGTTAAAATTATGGTTTATATCTACCCCACGAAAATTTGCATTCCACCTTGCAAAATCGTTTTTACAAAGTTTTGCAAGCGCTTCGCCTGACTGTCCGCAAGCCTTTTTACCAAGCAATGATATATCGCAACCGTCAGGGTTTACACACGGAACAAGAATTACTCCTCTGCCCGTCAAGCCTTTTTTAACATCCACTCCTGCAAGAGAGCTTTTATTCTGTATTGCATTGCACAAGTTTTCTATAAACATAAGTAAAATAAGAGATGTTATACGCTCACTGCCATGAAAAGCAGCGGTTATCAAACTGTATTCGTTAGTATTACCGATTTTTAGTGCTATTATATCCTTTCCTAAACAGCTTTTTCCTATAACGCTGCGTTTTATAAATTTATATTTTCGGCAAAGACTGTCTATAACTCTTTGTCTTTCAAAAAAATCATATTCTTTTATATTTACAATATTACCCATTTTATCATCCCCTAATAAATATATATTTAATAAAGGTGAAAATAATGAATTTTACAGAAAAACAATTATCAAGTGAATATATTTTAAAAGGCAAAATAATAAATGTACGGCGTGATAATGCGCTTATGCCTAACGGTAACACATCTATCAGAGAGGTTGTTGAGCACAAAGGTGGTGTTTGTATTGCTGCGCTTACTGATAATGAAGAGATACTTTTTGTACGGCAATTCAGATACCCTTATATGAAAGAAATCTTAGAAATTCCAGCCGGCAAACGCGACTATTTAAACGAAGACCCTCTTGAATGCGGTATCAGAGAATTACGCGAAGAAACAGGCGCTATCGCCAAAAACATAGTTCCCTTGGGGGAACTTTATCCAACTCCTGGTTACTGTAATGAAATTATTTGGATGTTTGCAGCTACAAACCTTACTTTTGGCAAGCAAGACTTAGACGAAAATGAATTTTTGAATGTAGAAAAAATACCGCTTGAAAAAGCGATAGAAATGATATTAAACGGTGAAATTAAAGACGCAAAAACCCAAGTCGCAATTTTAAAATTAAAGTTTTTAAAAGATAATAATAAATTATAATTTTAACGTGAAAACTCAAAAAACACTTTCAGATTGTCAGAGAGGGCTCACAGTGTATTTTCTTACCTGAAAGTAGTTTACTATCATAAAAAAATCCAAATTCAACATAAAGTCGAATTTGGATTTTTGGTGCGAGTGTTCATAACCAACCTGACAAATAATCGCAAAAATGCCGGTAGTTACACGCTTTTCCCACTCTACCTAACCCGTGAAAATAGTGTTTTCCTTAAAAATTAAGGAGGACAATCAAATGTCAAAGTTTATTGAAGAATTTTATTATGGTAATTTAGATCCACAAGCACGTAGTACAAAAGAAAATAAAACCGTCCAAAAGCAGATGGAAGTCTTGATGCTCAACGAGGACTTCCTGACAGAGAACCTCTCCGGTGAGAGCAAAAAGAAATTTCTTGATTTTTGCAACGCATGGAGCGTGGTGAACGGAGAATCAAACCTCGATAGTTTCATAATGGGTTTTCGACTCGGAGCACAGTTTACATACGATACGTTTGTAAATGATGAAGCACCATTCAAAGATTTGCTTAAGGAGGTTTGATTATGGAAAAGTATATCTACGATGAAAATAATGGTTTATGGTATGAACTTCAAGGTGATTATTACATTCCTTGCCTTAAACTCCCCGATGAAGAACAAGTCGAAATTGGTATGTGGGGTCAACGGCATTTGGAGTATATAAAACATCACCGCAAAGGTTTTTACACTTCGTTGGTTATCGGCTGTGAACTCAATCGATATCTTGCAGACATAAATAGACAAGCGGAAGAAATGTTTGATACACTTATCTCACAATACAAAACCGCCGAAGGCATCACCGAACATCTTAAAGCCAAAAACCAAATGGAATGGGTCTGCAAAATGAATAATATCCGTCTGACTGCTACCGAGATAGTAAATGGCAATTTGATCTATGCCTAGCTCTATTTGAGTAGTTTAATTACTTGAAAAAACCGATGAATTTATCCAATGGCGGATAAATTCATCGGTTTTTTATTGTTCTTCACTTGTACTTGTTAATTTTTCAATTATCGAATCTAAAAACGCGTTGACATTAACGAACAGATTGCAATGTGCGGCAACCCACTCTTTTTGTTTAAGTGGCTTTAATTTGCCGCAAATGGTTTGATAGGCTTTGCCAATGTTACGCTTTTTCTTTTTAATTTCAGCCTCAGAACCATGCTCTATATCATGCCTACAATCGGTTCGTAGATGTTTTATATCCCAAAGAGGGGCGCATTCTGCATCTGAGAGAACCTGTAATATTCTTTTTGCATCTCCGCTACCTTCATATATTAGCATATAAAGACTGTCGATTACATTTCCAAATGTGCTTTGATCAACACAAAAGGAGGAGGTTAGGCAAGAAATGGCGGTATACATTTTATTGGTGGGTTTAAACATGGGCTCTTCGCCCATAGCCATTTTAAGTTCGTTTATGTGTTGCAATTTCAATGCGATATTTTTGCCTCCATCGGCTATTTTGCCCATCGCAGATTTAGCATATTCTTCTTCCAAATCATAAGAAGAATCATCTCGTAGAGCATAGCCTAAATAAATTGGCATGTATTGGATGATAGTTTTTGATTTAACTTCTTCTTGAGAATAACTATCAGCATCGAATGTTTCTTCGGTGACGTAGTCTTTTGTGCTAACAATTTGATCTTGAACTACTTTTGTAGCAAGTTCGATAACTCTGAGATGTTTATCGTTGTTATCAACATTTCTTTGGATGTGGGTGTATTGCCTTTCAACCAAAGAAGAGTAGTTAGCTAATAGTCGTGATGATGCCAAAGCTAAATCCACCTTTGGCAAAACGTCCGCACTCATTCTGCCAAATGATTGCAATGTATCTGCAATCTGGAGCGATGGCATAATCATCCGAGCGCTTATGCCGGCGTTTTTTAAAATTTTTGCTGTTTCACATTCAATACCGTTTAATCGTGTTAAATTAATCGCTTTCGTAGAATTCGGCATAGAAGCGGAAAGCGCAGAAACAGCAGAAGATATATCTTTTTGCCAAGTTGGAATATGTATTTGAGGATCAAATCCTATTGTATCTATGGCATGTTTAAATGTGGTCAATCCAGATATACAATTACCCGCGATTTTTGTCTGAGAAGGCAATGTTGAAAGAGAAGTTTTCAACACAGCTGTCATAGCGGCTCCTGAACTTAGAATTCTTTGTTGCCTATTTACGGTTTCAACCACTTTTGGTGTGCCTATAGCGGATTTTAAAGCGTTGTTTGTCTTTATGGATTTCGGGAGTCCAAAATTGGCTATATTCTTTTTCATTATTTATCCTCCGCTTATATAGTCTAACTGATATATTGAGTTCTAAAATCTGAACAAATTTTCTTTTATTATATCATATCGGTACGAAATAAGCAAAGCATTTGTCGATTGATGTGTTAAATTGAAGATTTTATTAAACGTTGATATCTTTTCCCAAAAACGTGCTACTAATCTTTTTGAAAAGTCATTACTTTTATATGGATATTTGAACATACAATTAACTTGACAAATATCATTACAAATGATATAATACTTTAGAATAGAGGTGGTAAAATGATGCCCAAAAACAAAAACAACACCCCCGAATATGAGGGTATTACCGCGTTCCAAAAAGGACAAGCATCAAGATTATTTAAAAAGGTTGTTGATGAGGATCAAATATTAATTGTCAACAAACAAAACAAGCCACAGACCGTAATTATTTCATATGATAGATATTTGCGGTTAAAAAAAGATGGCATCGAATTATAATAAATCTTGATCAAAGAGGTAGTTTATGTATTCTTGTGATAATTATGGCGTTTTCTATACGCCTGAAAAATTGGCGGCATTTGTTGCCGACTTGATAATAGATGAAGGTCTCATGACAGAAAACAACTCCAACGTCTGCATCAATGTTCTTGATCCTGCATGTGGAGAGGGCATCTTATTAAACGAGTTGAAAAAGAAATTAAAAACACATGACGGTATCCCTGCGCATTTTTTTGGAGTTGATGTTGATTCTAAGGTAATAAAAACGAATCAAAAAAACTTTAGTAAAGATCATTTTTCTTTTATAACTCAAAACACTATTCTTCCGTCTACTAAAATTACTGCATATAATTATTGGATTCATCGTCTAAAAAATATATCCTGCGTTATTGCCAATCCGCCATGGAGCTCTGAGAAGGTTTTCGGCAGAGAAGATTTGGATAAAGCCGGATATAAATTTGATAATGGACAATATGATAGCTATGTTCTATTTTTGGAACTTTGTTTAAAAATCGTTAATCCGAATGCATTATTAGCATTTATTATTCCTGATTCTTTGTTTTCTGGCGAAAATAAAACATTGAGAAAGTTTTTGCTTGAAAATACAGAAATCAAAGTGCTTGCGAGGTTGGGAGAAAAGCTTTTCCCAAATGTAAATCGTGCAACAAGTGTGCTAGTCCTGAAAAATCGAAAACCAAATGAATACTCTAAGACTAAATGCTATCGGTTAGACACCTCTGATAGAAAGAAATTTTTAGAAAACTCTTTAGATTTGCATAAAAACTTCAATGAAAAAAATCACACAGTCCTTCAGAAACGTTTTGTAGATAACCAAAATTATGTCTTTGATATTGATGCTCGTGAAGATGAGGAATTAATCCTTAATAAAATGGAGAAAGATATCATAGATTGGAAAAATCTTTTTCGTTTTGGAAGAGGTGTTGAAATATCAAAGTCTGGTACGGTTGTTACTTGTGAACATTGCGGGATGACGCAAGGATATTCAAAAAAGCAATTTGATTTAGGCGTTAAAAAGTGTCAATTTTGCGAGAAAGAAATAGCGTTATCTAACGTAAATGTATTCACAATAATATCAGATTCTAAAAAAACTGGTTTTACGCCCATGTACGTAGGGGAAAATTTACACAGATATTGTTTTGACGGGATCAGATACATTAAGCCTAATGTCGCCGGCATTAATTATAAAGACGCGAAACAATATCACCCTCCTAAAATTTTAATAAGAAAAACTGGTTTGGGTATATACGCCTGTATTGATTATCAAAGCACCTATACTAGTCAAACCATCTATTCGGTAAATTATTTGGATACAAATCACTCGACTCCGCTAGAATATTATCTAGGTTTATTGAATTCTAGATTGGTATATTATTATTACTTGAAAAAGTATGGAGAAAACGAATGGAAATCGCATCCGTATTTGACCAAAGATATCGTTTTTTCACTACCTATTAAAAAAGTATCAGAGAAAAACATGAATCAGGTTTTTGCGATAGCCGAAAAGGTCAAATCTTTGCAAAAGCAGTATGATAGAGAATTAGATTTGGAAATTGAAAAATTAGTTATGGATTTATATGATATTACGCCCGATGAAATTGAAATCATAACCGAAGAACTAAACGCATTGCCAAATCTATCTGCAATTAATCACATGAAGTTGAAGGATGGAGAGCTTAATGTTTAGATATATAGGAAATAAGACAAAGCTACTTCCGGAAATAATGAAAGAGATATCCCGCTCTGTGCCTATTGGTTCCACTGTCGTCGATCTAATGGCGGGTACCGGCAGTGTATCCGTGGCATTGAGGCAAGAAGGTTATAGAGTAATTGCTTCCGATATGATGACCTACTCAAAGCATCATCTTGTCACTCAGTTGCTTTTTGATAGAGCACCCAAATTTGTAGAGTTAGCAAAACGCGTACCAATTGAGAATTTTGGATATGAAAGGGTTCTGGATTTTCTAAATAATTTAGAGCCTAAAATGGGATATTTTTATAATGAATTTTCGCCAGCAGGAACTCCCGCAAATGGATCGCCAAGCAGAAAATATTTCACTTCCAATAATGCACAAAAAATCGATGCTATTAGAGAAACATTAAATGAATGGATTGAAAATAAGTGGATCACAGAAAATGAAGAGTCCGTACTTAAACATACATTAATAATGGCCGCAAATGATGTTGCTAACATTTCTGGAACTTATGGATACTTTTTATCTTCATTTAACAAAAAATCATTGGAGGACATAGCTTTAAAACCGGTTTCCTTTATTACAAGTGGAACCATTAATAATATTGTTCTTCAAGGATTTGCGGAAGATGTTTCCTCTACGATTACAGCAGATTTGTGCTATATAGATCCGCCATATATGAAAAGACAGTACGCGGCAAATTATCATATTCTTGAAACGATTGCAAGAGGAGATTTCCCCGAAGCTGTCGGGAAAAGTGGATTGAGAGATTGGTGGGATCAACATTCGAAGTTTTGCACAAAAACAGGAATTCGTGATTCTTTTGAAAAAGTAATCAATTCTATGAATTGTCGCAAATTTTTGATTAGTTATAGCGAGGATGGGTTATTATCAATAAATGAGTTGATAGACCTGTTCTCTAAATATGGAAAAGTTTCATATCAAAGTATCGAATATTCTCGTTTTCGTAGTAATAATAGTAAATTATCAAAGGAATTAAAAGAATACATCATTCGTTTAGAAAAAGAATAAGGAGTGGGCATAACCCACTCCTTATTCTTTATTGTTTGTAATATGCTTTGAAAGATGTTGCTTCTAAAGCAAAGTTGTCTCTTACAGAACCTCTAACCTCGTAGTATTTCACATTCTTGGCTTTGCCAGAAACACCATAAAATCTGTAAACACAATAATGTTCCTTTTTCTCTTCAGACACTTCGACTTCGTTTGCTGAAATATCAAAGGGTTTATTTTTGCCGCCTGTTGTTGTTTTTACCTCGATGAACTTTTCAACATATTCCTCATCGGCTTTCTCAAAAGACTTAACGTCATATCCTAAACCATCGCCAATGATTTTAGATACATGTTCAATTTTGTTTGCTAAATCACTTCTTCCTTCTGCTTCAAGTCGAGATTTTTCAATTCTTATAGCTAATTCTTCTCCAATATCACCAATTTTTTTAAGGTTTTTATGTCGCCTTTCATAGTTAGCATCCTTAACTATTTTTTTATCAACACTAGCTGTTTTTTTTCTTTTTATAATCGGCGGTTCCACTTTTTCAATAGTAATATTTTCAAAATCAATTTCTACCTTAATATCTTTTTTAGAGTATTCTATCGCATCATCAGATGTTTCACAATGATTTTCAGGCAATGGGATATTTCCTATTTCATAATCCGCTGCTGAACCAGCGCTAAAAGGAATAGTTTTATCATTGGTAAATCTTAAATACTGCTCATCAAAAAAGATAATTCCTTGTCGCTTGCTTTTTATAAAAATTTCTTCAAGACCTGCACCGTTAGGCCAAGAATCAGGAATAACTTCGGAATCAATATAAGTTGCATAGAACTTAACACTCCCAAGAGAGTTCCTTGTTTTTATGAGTAAAATATATAGATTATCGATTATACCAGGATAATTAGCCTCGAATATATAGGAACCATCGGTATCTTTTTTGGGTTCAGGAAAATCGTTTGAAGTATGCCACGCAGGATGTCGATACTTTGGATTTTGCCTACAAATCCTATAATCTTTTCGCCCTGTTCGAGGCGCCAATTCCAATTCAGAAGATTTGGAACTACCAACTACATAAGCTTTAAAAGTGTAGTTTTTTCTAGGATGAAGCAACGCTTTATCCCAATATTCGGGGGTATTATATATTTTATCAGCTTCCTTAAACATTCTATCGAGTTCATCTTTGCTATATCCCGCTGCTTGTATATAGGTTTGACCGCCTCCGCCTGATGGCTTTTTAATGCCATACATATTGGTAAAATCTGATTCCTGTATTTTATGATATAAAATCGCCTCTATATGTTCCATTACTTATCTTCCTCCAAAAACTCAAAAATTTTGTCATAAGAAACGTTCAAAGCTTTTTTTAAGGCATACAATTGCTCCATTGAGACATTGTGTGTCTCGGCTTCTATTTTCACCAAGCACTCTCGTGTTATATCGCAACCGGAAAGCTGCATATAAGTGGCTAACTCGGTTACACCAAAGCCCGATTCAAGTCTAAGACTTTTTAAATGTGCACCTAAGCCCGAGCGATTAACTAGTTTTTGTGGCATGCTCACACCTCATTTCGTTTCACTTTTTATATATTATACACTTAAACGCAAGCAAAAACGAACCAATTACGGTTCGTTTTTGCTCAATTCATTAAAAAGAGTTTATGCATTTCGTGAATGATGTATTTTTAATTTTTTAAATTACAGGAATATTTTGTATATGCTCAGCGCGTTATATAATTGAGAAAGTAACCACTACTAAAAAGTATTTCAAAAAAAGTCTTGACAAACGAACATTTGTTCTGTTATAATGTAAAATGCTGAATTTTCGGCATTTTACAACTTAATATGAAGAAGTGTTAAAACATAACATTCGTGGTTCATGCCACCGCCTTCACAAATGCTACGGGACTGTTGGCAGAGAAGGTTGATCATACAGTCCTCGTCTTTGAACTTCAAAGTCGATACATAGAACATCGAATTTAAGCGAGAGCACAGCTCCCGCTTATTCGTGCTACCTATGTATCGGCTTTTTTATTTTGTCTTCAAAGAAAGATACATATATACAACAATCTCGTTTTAAGTAACAGTACCTTGACAACTGAATAGCCGTCCGATGGAGATACGATTTCGCGATGACCTTTGGTCTAAATAAAAGCGAGCGAAACAACGTTGCGGTGAGATTCCGGGATAGGAACGACATCGGGTAGAACCGGCAAAACGGATTACGTTTTGTGGGGAGTTATCCGCAGATAACGGGGCAAAGCCCCAGCCCTCTCGGAGAGCCCACTGACATCTTTGCACAGCGTGAAAGTGTCATAGTGGGTTACGCACTTTCAAAAGGTGCGTAACGAGGAAAATAGATTTTATATAAAGGAGGTGAAAAGATGACAAAACAAAACTATACCGTAGCGCGAGTACAGACGCGAACCAAAGACAGCATTGGCAAATACGAGCGACACAACGAACGTAAGAATGAGCATTACGCGAATATGAATGTTGACCTTTCTCGGACCGAAATGAACGTGCATTACAAATCCTGTGGTGATCTTACGTATAACGAAACATTAGATAAGTTGGTTACTGATGGAAAGGTCTCCCTTCGTGGACTAAAAGTTGATGCAAAGGTTTATGACGAAATGATCTTGGATGTCAATACCGACTATTTTGAACAGCACGGCGGGTATGAATTTGCGACGAAGTTTTACGAGTCGGCTTACCGCTTTGCGGTGAAGCTTTACGGCGAGGAAAACATTCTATCTGCGGTGATGCATGCTGATGAACTCAACATTGCTTTAACTGAAAAATACGGCAGACCAATTTATCATTATCATTTACACGTGGTGGCTTTGCCGGTAGTGGAAAAGCAAATTAAATGGTCGAAACGTTGCAAGGATAAATCCCTTGTAGGAACAGTGAAAGAAACCGTGATGCAGATCAGTCACTCTAAAAAGTGGAAGTCTCCGCAACTGACCGATGAAAACGACGTGCCGCAGTTTGATGCAAACGGGAAACCAATACTCGTACCAACCTACAGTATTTTACAAGACGAGTTTTTCGAGTATATGCAAAGTGAAGGATTCACGGATTTTATCCGTGGTGAGCGCGGTAGTAATACTCAACACCAAAACGTGTTGCAGTATCAGATTGCAAAAGACAAAGAGCGATTGGCGGAAGTTAGTGAAAGGCTTGAACATCAGAAAACTAAATATGTGATTAACAATGATGTGGATATGATGGTTCACGACATTGAATCAGCGGGCAAGAAAACACTGATCGGAAATCGCACACTATCTGCCGAAGAATACAACAAGATTACAACCCTTGCTAAGAACAGTTACGCTGCACAATCGGAACTTAAAATGCTTCGCGAAGAAAACCGCAAACTGCGCTCCCGTATATGGGATCTGACCGAATATGTAGAGCGCCTTGAAGAACAACTGCGAAAGCTTACCGAACTTTGCAAACCGTATTTGGAAGCGTTAAAAGCCGCGCCAAAAAAGGTTAAAGAATTCATCGATAGTATTTTAGAGCCTTTCAGACGGCAGCGAACCGAACAAGCTGAAAGACTACAACACAAACCTATCCCCAAAAACAAAGATAAAACGAAATAACAAACTTCGTCGCCAGTGGCGACCTTGTGCCCACCGGGCGAGAAGTTAACTTCGGACCCAGTGGGACAAAAGTTAAAAGGAGGAATTGAATGGATAAATTTATTGTAGGTCTCGGCGGACCACCCCGCCAATATGAAATTAATGGTGTCAAATATATTGTTAGCTCATCTTTTCAAACTGCCAAAATCAAAGAACACCAAGGTATTGTCGAGCGCTTTGGCAAAGCGCTGAAATCACAATTCGCACATTTGTATAGAAAATGCGGGTTTGATATAATGGCAGTGGACAAAGCGTGTTCGACTGCCGGAAAGGAGGAAAAATGCAGTCGAAATCAAAAAAGAAACAGCAAATAGGTATTACCGCCCTTTATTGCCGACTCTCTCGTGATGATGGAACGGACAATGATAGCAACTCTATCATCAACCAAAAGAAACTCTTGCAGAAATATGCGAAAGAGCACGGGTTTGAGAATACGCGCAACTATGTGGATGATGGTTATACGGGTACCAACTTCAATCGCCCAGGTTTTCAAAAACTGCTTGAGGATATTGATATGGGTTACGTGTCGGTTGTAATTGTCAAAGATATGTCCCGACTCGGCAGAGATTATCTGCAAGTAGGTTACTATACCGATACCTATTTCCCAGACAGAGATATCCGCTTTATAGCCATCAACGATTGTGTGGATAGTGCCGACGGAGAAAACGAGCTTGCGCCATTCCGTAACGTTATGAATGAGATGTATGCAAGGGATATATCTCGAAAAGTTCGCTCATCTCACAGACTTCGCGGAAATGCCGGCGAGCCATTATCTCAACCGCCATACGGATATATGAAAGATCCTATGAACAAAAAGAAATGGAACATTGACAACAATGTTGCACAAGTTGTAAGGGACATCTTCCGTATGTGTTTGGAGGGCAAAGGTAACGAAACCATCGCCCGTATTTTGCAAGAACAAAAGGTACTTGTACCGATGGCATATTGGCAAAGTCAAGGATTGGGACGTGGCGGTAAAAAGACGCAGGAGAACCCCTATAAGTGGTGCAAGACTACTGTGGCGAAGATATTATCCCAACAAGAGTATTGCGGGGATATTATCAACTTCAAAACCTACTCAAAGAACTTCAAACAAAAGCAACGCATAGATAACCCCAAAGAGAATTGGGTTATCTTCAAAAACGTTCACGAGCCGATTATTGACCGCGAAACCTTTGAGCGAGTACAAGAGTTGGTTGCCAAAACGAAGCGCCGCGCACCTAAACCCGCTAACGCCGAAAAGAATATGTTTTGTGATTTGGTTTATTGCGCCGATTGTGGTAGCAAACTGTGGTTCAATGTAAAGCACGACAAAACAGATATCCCATTCTTCAGTTGCGGTAACTACAAAGGTAACAGAGGCACTTGCCGTTCTACTCACTATATTCGAGCCGACGCGTTGGAGCAAATCGTGATGATGGAACTTCGGTGGTTAGCCCAGTTTCTTTATGATGACGAGGATACATTTGCAGAGATGTTGGCTGAGAAAAGTAACGAGGATGCCATCAAAGAGCAAAAGCATTTGGAGGCGGTAATCCAAAAGTCGAAATCCCGTATGAAAAAGGTCGAGGTGTTCTTTGAAAAGCTTTATGAAAAGAACATAAACGGTGAAGTTACAGACGAATGGTTTATGATTCAATCTCAAAAGTACGGCGAGGAACGAATGGAACTGAAAGCCAAGATTGAGGATGCCCACGAAAGATTATTATCTATCGACAGTATCAAACAGAACAAAGACAACTTCATATCCGCCGTTCGAAAATTTATGGAGATGGACAAGTTGACTGCACCGCTACTCAAAGAACTGATTGAACGCATAGAGGTTTGTCATATTGAGGGTGTGGGCAAGAATCGTACACAACACTTCAAAATCCACTATAAGTTCATTGGATGTATAGCATTGCCCGAAGTACCAAAACCAAGACCTATTAAACTCAACACAAGACAAGGCGTGGCGATAGAATATCTGCCAAGCGCCATATAACAAAAAAGAGTAGGCCGAAGCCTACTCACAACATCAAGGAAATGCTTATTTTACGGACAAAAAGAAATCGAGTGTCCATTTCCAACCTTCAAGTTGGTTATGAACACTCGATATGGTCCGAGTGACAGGACTTGAACCTGCGGCCTCTTGACCCCCAGTCAAGCACGCTACCAGCTGCGCCACACCCGGATATTAAGTTTTAAACACAAATACTATTATACCAACAAACTACAATTTGTCAATAAAAAAATCAAGGGGTTGAGAAAATTTTTTCCAACCCCTTAAAGTTCAGAAAAATTAATCAGCAAAACCTGACTCAACCAAAGCTACCAAGCTGTCAATAGCTTCTTTTTCGTCAGAACCATCAACAATAATCTTGATTGAAGTTCCGCCGACAATACCAAGTGAAAGAACACCTAAAAGGCTTTTTGCATTAACCTTCCTATCGTCCTTTTCAACCCAAATTGATGACTTAAACTCATTAGCTTTTTGAATAAAGAAGGTTGCAGGACGAGCGTGTAAACCCACCTGATTATGAATAACAACATCTTTAACACACATGATAAAATCTCCTTATCGGTTAATGACTTTTGAACGTAACTTTATTATACCACATTTAATGCTATAGTCAATGTTTTGTGAAAAAGTTCTAAATTTTATCCAACAAATTGTGAATTCATACTACGGTATTTGTGCAAAATTATAACAAATTACGGTGTATCTTTATATTTTTCTAAAAGTTTTTTATCCTTTTCGGTTATGTCGCTTTCTTGCAACATATCAGGCCTTTTGTCGAGCGTTATCGAAATTGCTTTGCTTCTTCTCCATTCTTCGATATTTTTATGATTACCCGAAAGCAGAACTTCCGGCACTTCCCTACCATTCCAGACTGCAGGACGGGTATACTGTGGGTATTCAAGAAGTCCGTCAAAATGGCTTTCATCCTGGAAACACAAATCATCCGACAAAACACCAGGTAGCATTCGGCAAACAGCATCAGCCACTGTAAGCGCTGGCAATTCACCGCCCGTAAGTACGAAATCGCCGATTGAAATTTCTTCATCAACAATTTCATCCAAAACACGTTGGTCGACACCCTCATAATGTCCGCAAAGTAAAACTAAACGGTTTAATTTTGAAAGTTCAATCGCCTTTTGCTGATTAAATGTCTTGCCTTTAGGTGACAAATATACCAAATGCGGTTTTTCTTCATTTTCATTATATAGACTTTTATAGCAATTATAAATCGGCTCTACCGCCATTACCATACCCATACCGCCACCGTAAGGCATATCATCAACCTTATTGTGCTTATTACCCGCAAAATCACGAATATTAGTGCAGACGATTTCCACCTTACCTGATTTTTGTGCTCTGCCGATAATACTTTCGTTCATCACCGTTTGACACATTTCAGGAAAAAGGGTTAAAATATCAATCCTCATCGAAAATTCCTTTCATAGGTCTTATTATAGCCTTTTCATTATCGGTATCTACCGATATTACAACCTCATCTATAGCAGGCACAAGATACTCTTTACCGTTATTTGTAATATGCCATACATCGTTAGCACCCGTTTCAGAAAAATCGGTTATTTCACCCAAAAAAGCTTCTGTATCAGCATCGTAAACCTTACAACCGATTAAATCGGTTATAAAATATCTGCCCTCGGGCAATTTTACATCATCACGGTCAAGATAGATAACAGTGTTTCTCAACTTTTCTGCCTGTTCAATACTCTCTACGCCTTTGAAAGCAATCAATGCTATATTACCGTGAGGTTGAACGCGCAAAATTTCCAATCGGTTGTTGCCGCTCTTATCGGCGTAAAGATATTTAAATTGCTTTAAAAAATCAGTATTATCTGCCCAAAGTTGAACACGGGTCATCCCCTTTACACCGTGAGTACCAACGATTTTACCTGTTTCAATATACTTTTCTTTCATAATTTCATCCTATGTAAATACCCCCAACTTTGTCGGGGGTAATAGTTTAAAGTTTAGCCGAACTTTGTTCGGCATTAGTCGATTTCAACCGCAACAGAGATATTTTCCTTATTAGCGGCAGCGCGCATTACAGTACGGATAGCCTTAGCAATTCTGCCTTGCTTACCGATTACGCGGCCCATATCACTCTGTGCCACCTGTAAATGAAGAACAATAACGCCTTCTTGGTTTACAGGGTCGGCTGTAACCTTAACTTCATCCGGATTTTGAACCAAGCCGGATGCAATAGATACTAATAACTCTTCCATTTTTTACCTCACAAAAACTTAACTATATTAAAGAACGCCGTTCTTCTTAAGTAAAGCCTTAACAGTATCGGTAGGTTGAGCGCCGTTAGCAATCCATTTTTTAGCCTTTTCGCCATCAATGTTTACTGCAGCAGGGTCTTTAGTGGGGTCATAAGTACCGATTTCTTCGATAAAGCGACCATCACGAGGGAATCTTGAATCTGCAACAACTACACGATAGAAAGGAGCTCTTTTAGCGCCCATACGGCGAAGTCTGATTTTTACTGCCATTAAAATACACCTCCAAAAAATAATCAATATGTTTAAAGATTTTTTATCTTAAAAACCGAAGTTTCCAGGGAAATTCATACCGCGCATCAAATTACGCTTTCCCCCTTTAGAGTTCATTTGCTTGAACATTTTTTTCATTTGTTCATACTGTTTCATCAGTTTATTAACGTCTTCAACAGTAACACCCGCTCCTGCAGCTATACGCCTTCTGCGAGAAGCATTTAAAAGGTCAGGTTTTGCCCTTTCCTTTTTGGTCATCGAGGTTATAATAGCCTCTATTCTTAAAAGTTGCCTGTCGTCTATATCAACATCCCTGATTTGTCTTTCCATACCTGGAATCATTGAAAGGATGCTTTTAAGTGAACCCATTTTCTTAATTTGCTTAAACTGGTCAAGCAAATCGTTTAAATCAAACTTGTTTTCTGCCAATCTTTTTGCAGTTTCCTCGGCAGCCTTTTCATCAATTTCCGATTCAACACGCTCGATTAACGACAAAACGTCACCCATACCCAATATACGAGACGCCATTCTGTCAGGAAAGAATTCATCAAGTTGGTCTAACTTTTCACCCACACCTGCAAACATAATAGGTTTGCCTGTAACTGCTTTAACCGACAAAGCAGCACCGCCACGGGTATCACCGTCTAACTTGGTTAGAATTACACCGTCAATTTCCAAAATATCGTTAAATGCCTTTGCAATATTAACCGAATCCTGACCTACCATTGAGTCAATAACCAACAAAATGTTATTAACTTCAACTGCTTGAGTGATACGTTTTAATTCATCCATCAAATCGGTATCAATGTGCAAACGGCCCGCAGTATCTAAAATTACATAGTCATAACCGTAATCCCTTGAATGAGCAACTGCTTTTTTAGCGATAATTTCAGGCTTTTCGGTACCCATTTCAAAAACAGGGGTTTCAACGGCTTTACCAACTACCTTTAACTGTTCAATAGCGGCGGGTCTGTAAATATCGCAAGCAACCAAAAGCGGTCTGTGACCTTGCGCCTTTAGGTATTTTGCTAATTTTGCAGAATGGGTAGTTTTACCCGAACCTTGCAAACCGCACATCATAATAACAGTCGGGATTTTATTAGAAGTTTTAAGTCTTGTATGCTCGCTACCCATTAAAGCGGTTAATTCATCTCTAACGATTTTAATAACCATTTGGGGAGCGGTAAGGCTTTCCATAACCTTTTCACCGATACATTTTTCAGTCAAGGTATTTGTAAAATCCTTTGCAACCTTATAGTTAACATCCGCTTCAAGCAAAGCTAAACGGACTTCACGCATTGCGGCTTTAACATCGCTTTCGCTTAATTTGCCTTTAGAGCGTAAGCGTTTGAAAACGCCGGCAAGCTTATCAGATAAATTGTCAAATGCCATAATTACACTCCTTAAAGGTTATTTATTATTTCGATAATTTGGTCAATATTTTCGGTATTTGCGGCAAGTTCTTTAAGCTTTAAAAACTTTTCGCAATAATGACACTTTTCTTCCAATGCCAAAAGTTGAGTTTCGGCGCGTTTTATCTGGTCACGCACGCCTTGACGGGTAATACCCTCATTCTCCGAAATTTCCGAAAGCGACAAATCATCATTATAATAATATTCGGTAAGCGCCCTTGATTTTTCATTCAAAAAAGCACCGTAAACATCTAAAAGAGCAGAAATATACAAGTTTTTACCCATACTACACCCCACTCTTAAAATTCAACATTACAGAGTATACCACAAACTTTCCCGTCTGTCAAGTTTTTTTCTTTACACCTTAAAATAAAAAAGAGCCGCAAAATCGGCTCGTTTAGGAGAGACAATAGAACCGTCCCCTCGTCTTCCATTAGATTCACCTTTCTTACGCTTATGTTCCAAAGCTGTAGTATCAGCATCCTTTTCCCCTAAATTAGCAATTTCTGCGGGGTTGAGTATTTTTTTACTGCCCAAAAGTTTTTCAGCTTCTTCAACCGTTATTTCACCATTAGCCAAATCAGTAAGTATAGATTTTCGGTCTATTGTAGAACTTGGAATGGAATAATCCTCACTGTCTTGAGAGTTATAGTCCTTTATTCCTCGTACAAATCCTCCGGTATCGGACCGTTCGTGAATCGAATTTTGTATTCCTCGTTTATCAGATTTGGATTGTTTTTCAAATCGTCTGTCAGAAGAATCATTTCTATCTCTGGATAAATCGAAATGTGATTTTCCGTGTCTGCGTTCGGATTCTCTTTCAAAATCTTGATTTCTTCCTTCAAAACTTCTATTGTTTCCCGATATGTCATTTCCCTCACCTCTGAAGAAATTTATTATTTCTTCTTCAGTATATCCCATCTCAGTAAAGTTTTCAATGAATTTTTGTGTCTCAGCAATAACATCAACAACCATTCCTGAAGTATCAGGAGTTGTGAGATTTAAAAGGTCTTCATCAAAATTTCTATTTAATGTTACTTGTCTTGCTTCTTTTTCGCCATATAGCGAACTATAAACTTTGCTTCTCAATTCCTCAATATTTCTTGCGTTATATTGCCTTAATGCAACTTTTAAGAGGTAATCGAATTTTTTGTTGCGGAGCAAATTTTTAAATTCAAAAGAATTTTTAACTTTTTCATAAACGCTATTCATTGCAATAGCAAACCCCAAGTCTTTATTTCCACCAATAGCAAATCCTTCAATTTCCTGTATTGCGTGTTGAATTTCGTGTACTAAGGTGTCTTTAATTTTCTCGGTGTTTCCACGCAAGGTATGGTTTAAAACTATTTCTTTATTTTGACTGAGGTAAGTGCCGCGCTTTCGCTTTGGTAAATCGTCAAAGCGAATAAAAAGTTCCTTCAGTTGCGGATATGCCTCAAATAATTTATTATGTTGTATGCAGTTGCCTAAAAACTCAACACCATCCCCTAAATTCTCTAAACCTTCAACATTAAGTTCATTGTCAGGTATATAATATCGCCATTTACCATCTTTGCCTTTATACCACCCTGTATCTTTTCGTACTGTTTCAGCATTTTCACCTTTAAAGACTCTGTCCATAGCAGAATATAATTTGCTTTTATTGGCTGTTTGCGATTTTGGTCCCGCTATGCTATAATTTTCTTCCGCCATCTCATCCGCTTTAACCTCAACGGCTTGCTTATAAACCTTAATAAACTCATTTTCAATTCGCTCTATTTCCGATTTAATTCGGGCGTTTTCTGAAAACTTGTTTTTAAAATAGTTTATTATATCCCTTAAAACATCAAAAAAATTCTTTTTCTGTTTTGGTTCTAATGCATTTATTAACTTTTCACTGATTTTATTCTTGCCACCGAATAAGCGTTCTCCAACAAAGTCTGCTAATATTTCATCAAAACAGCGCGCCTCGTCAAAACCTTCCACTTCGCTGTATGTATCCATAATTTCAGCCTTTAAATCTTTAATTGAAGAATAGCCTTTCTCACTAAGCCATATTTTAAACGCATTACTTGAAAAAACACGGTTCATAAAATCTTGATAAGACATTATACTTCTTTTAAGATAATGTGTAATCTCGTGCTTGAAAAGAAAATAAACAGGTCGCTTTGCATAATAGTTAATATGAATATTACCGTCCTTGTCGATATATCCGTCAGGGATTTTCTTTTTACCCTTAAATTTGTCCGATTTATAAAAATCTTCAAATTCTACTGTTCGGTTCAACTTCTTTGCAATACCTGATATTTCATCTTGTTCCGCCTTGGTTAAATGTTTTCCTGTTTCGGTATCTATTCCACCGAATGTAGCAATATTTCCGTTATTTTCTCCGCTATCAGACTCAGCATTCTCCCCTTCAGGCATAAAATTAGCAGACTCCGTAAAGTCTGCTCCCATATCAGTATTAAATTTATCAACTGCTTCTACAACCGCTCCCCAATCGCTAAACATACCGCTAAAGGTCTGTTCTGCATACTCAGGGTCAGAAAGTACAAACTGATTCACATACGCTACAATCTCACGCATAAAAATCGGATATGTTTTTTCATCTTCGATATTATATCTATTATTAAATTGTTTTTTATTAATCTTTTCAGCTAAATCTTTATATACTTTAGACGTATAGTCCGCATTATAACATAATACGCTAACATAACTTTTATAAGCGGGATTGTTTGTTTTGTGTGCAACGTGTACTTTTTCGTGGTCAAATGTTTGTTTTGGTGGTAAAGATGATTCACTTGATACATATACCGTTCCGTCAGGAGCAGTAAAGGCCTCAGTACGAGTAACCGTAACTCCGTTGACCGTTCTCTCTATCGGTCCTTGGCAATAAATAGCCTTAATACCCACATTTGCGAAAGCAGTGTATACCTTATATCCGTCGGTACCGTCTGCCGTACCTTCGGTAAAAGTAACACTACTGTTTTTAGTGTGGTTTATTCGAATTCGTCTTGGTGTTTTTCCGTCTCCTCCAGAAAGAATTTCACCCTTTCCTCCGGTGACATATCCATCAATGGTTTCATTGCTTTCTCCCATTTGGCTTTCTCTTCCGATGTGAATGGTTTCTTCCCTATTTCCGCCAATTCTTCCTTGGTTAGATAATCCGACATTTTCTTCGCCTCCTTGGTTCATTATACCACCCTCACCATCAGTTTGCAATTGTGGATTTTGCTCACCGTTTTGAATTTGGTTATACAATTCGTTACTTGCAAAGACTCTCTTTATTTAGAAAAAACAGGTGATAGCCGTTTTGCTATCGCCTGTTTTTAATTTATTTTATAAAATCAACAATATCCTTTGTGCATTGTTCGAAGTTTACTCCGTAAATTGAATAATTAGGTTCCGCCAATGTGGCTGCAATACAGTGCTTTGTATATTCACAAGCAAAAGCCACAGCCTCGGGTAATGTTTTACCGTTCATTAACCCTCCATAAACTGCCGAGGAATAAACATCACCTGTACCGTGGAAATCCTTAACTTCCCTAACGGTGTAGTATTCATAAACCTCTTTGCCGTCCAAAAGACAGAAAACACCAACCTGGTTTTCATCTTTTCTAACACCCGTAATTACAACATCCCTTGCGCCGTTTTGGTGTAATTTTTCACAGATTTCAAGTAGGTATTCCCTATCGTATTCTGTCTTATACTCCATTCCGAGCATAAATGTTGCCTCTGTAATATTAGGTGTTATTACATCTGCCAAAGCACACAAGGTTTTGGTTGCCTTAACATAATCCATATCGAAATTCGCGTATAATTTGCCGTTATCCCCCATAGCAGGGTCAATCATAACAACACCGTCTTTTACGGTAAATTTTTTGATTATTTCCTTTACTTGTTCAATTAAATCAACTGCGCCCAGATAGCCTGTATAAATACCGTCAAATTTAATATTTTCCTTTTCCCAGGCATCAGTTATAGGATTAATCTCTCCGCAAAGATTTGCAAAGGTCCAGTTTTTAAACTGTGTATGGGTTGAAAGTAATGCGGTAGGTAAAGCGCAAGATTCAACGCCAAATGCCGAAATAATCGGAATAGCGACTGTAAGCGAGCACTTTCCTACACAGGAAAAATCTTGAACGGTTAGAATTTTTTTCATTTTTATCAACTCTAAAATAATTATTAATTATTATATTATCACAAATTTATTATTAATTCAATAATAAATACAACTGTACAAGAGGAAACTGCCACCCCAAAAAGACTAACACCAAAGTAGGCAAGCAATACCCCTGCTATAAGCGCCGATATTCCCGACCATATACTATTTGTAGCCTCAATAATAGCGGGAAAAGTCATAACAGAGAGTGTAACATACGGCACATAGTAAAGAAAAGAACGTAAGGTAACGTTTGTTATTTTTTTACGGATAAGTGTCAAGGGTAACACCCTTATTAAATATGTTACAAGAGCCATAATGGCTATATATATGTATACTTTAATGTTCATTTTCTTCCTCCTTTACGGGAAAAAGTATTGCCGCCGTTAAAGCGATAACTACGGTCAAAATAATTACCCGAATACCCGAAGAAAGCGAGCTGATTAAAGGTAATTTTGCAAAGGCAAAGCTTAAAGCCATTGAAATTATAACAAGACTTGCAATTATCTTATTTTTTCTGGCAGGCGGAATTACTATCGCCAAAAACATACCGTATAAGCCAACGCTTAAAGCACTCACAAGACTTTGGGGTAAAATATTACCCATAATAACACCCAAAGCCGCACCTGAAGCCCAGGCAGGAATTGAAACCGACATAGCACCGTAATTATAATAAGGGTTCAACGAGCCTTTAACCCCTACCGAAATGCCGAATATTTCATCAGTAACATCAAATGCCACTAACATTCTGTGTCGCAAAGGGGTGTTGGGCGACAATTTTTGGCTAAGCGCTGCCGACATTAGCAAATAGCGTGCATTTACTATCAACATAGTAAGCGCCAAATCAATAAAGCCTGAATTTTCCGCAATTGCAGTAAAGCCTGCATAACCGCCGGCAGAAGCATTTGTTAAAGCACAGGTCAAAAAAGCCTGAAAAGCGGTAAGCCCCGCCTTTTTTGCCACTATACCTAAAGTAAAGGAAACCGCAAAATATCCGAGTGCAATCGGCACACCGTCACGAAGTCCCCTTTTATACCATTTTTTATTTTCCAAAACAATCACCTTGAAATATTTTACATTTTTAAACCTAACAAGTCAATATATTATTTTCACCGTTTTTGGTATTTCACATATTATGGTATAGAAGTCGTTTACCCGACTTAAATAATAATAGGAGGCTATTTTATGGCAGATTTACGAAACGGTTACTCTAATGACTGCGATGCCGTTTGCATTGATGTCGGCAGAGTTTATGACTCTTGCTGCGACCGAGACTGTCTTGAGGATTTGCGTTGTTTTTTCTTGCCCGAAACACAAGCGCTTATTAACCATGCTAAAAGTGTAAGATTACGCAGTGCAGAGGTACTTAATGTTTTTATTGATGTTGAACCTGTCAACTTCAATAAAGGCTTTTATTCCTGCGATTTAAACTTTTTCTTCTTGCTTTCATTCGACTTATACACCTCGGCGCATTCTTGCCCTAAGGTTATAAACGGTATTGCAAGTTTCAACAAAAAGGTAATTCTTTACGGCGGTCAAGGAAATGTTAAAACATTTTCCAATATTTTAAACGGCGGTTGTGACAGCGAAACTTTAGGTTCAGTGAAAGGTAGCAACGCTCCGAAATGCGTTGTTCAAACCGTAGAGCCTGTGGCTTTATCTGCAAGACTCGGCGAAATCAGAGATTGCTACGAGAGTGTTTGCTGTATTCCAAAATATATTTGCGATACCATAGGCGGTAACGTTGTAACCGAATTGCAAAACGGCACACCCACAATTTATGCTACAATCGGCTTGTTTACCGTAGTACAGTTAATTAGAAACGTACAAATTTCTATCCCCGTATACGATTTTTGCATACCTGAGAAAACCTGCAAAAATTCTACCGATGCACCTTGCGATACATTCAGCAAAATCAAGTTCCCGACTGATGACTTTTTCCCACCCAAAACTTGTCATACCGAAAGCAGTCCCTCATGCAGTTGCAACGCGGATAACGAAGACTAAAATAAAAAAGAGAGTCAAATTTTAAAAACTTGACTCTCTTAAATTTTAATCTAAAACTTCTGAGTTGATTTTCGTAAACTGTTTAAAGAAATCTTTAATACCGTTTATGTCTTCTTGTATTCCGCCCTTTACATTACTTTCAAAATTCATGGGCATTACAGGGTCGTGAACCGAAAGTCTTAATAAAAACCAACCGTTTTCGGTGGAAATGCGCACGCCTTCGCGATTATCATCCGCAATTTTGTATTGAGGCTTATCCTTTGTAAATTCACAAAGACTGTCAATAATCATCTGTCCGTATGCTCTGAAATCAGGTTCGGTAATATTGAAACGAACTTCTTTTTCCTCGTAAGGCATTTCGAGTGGCTCTAATATTTTTTCAATATTATTGCCCTTTGCCAACTCAATTACAATTTTTGTAACCAAATAAGCGCCGTCATCAAGGAAATAGTTCTCTTTAAGCGCCGCGTGGCCAGAGGTTTCAATAGCAAGCGGGCTTTCAATACCTTGCTCATTTAATTCCAACGACTTATTTATAACATTTTTATATCCTCTGCGATAGCGGTAATGTTTACAGCACAGAGTTTCTTCAATAAACTTTTTAAGTCCGTCACTCGTTACAGAGTCGGTAACAATAGTTAAATCTTTTTTGCCGTCTACCGCAATATACGAAGCCAAAGCAATAAGTCGATTGCGGTTAATTTCCTTGCCGTCAGAACCAACACAACCCGCTCTGTCAACATCAGTATCAAAAATAATGCCTAAATCGGCTTTATTTTCCACTACCGCCTTACATATACTTTCCATTGCGGTTTTGTCTTCGGGGTTAGGAATATGATTGGGGAACATTCCGTCAGGCTCTAAAAATTGACTGCCCGTAATGTCAGCACCCAATTTTGCTAAAACCTCTCTTGCATAAAATCCGCCGGCGCCATTTCCTGCATCCACAACAATTTTATAACCTGAAAGTGGCTTATCAGCTTCTTTCTTACCTACTGCATTACAAATAATCTTACGTAAATTAGAAGAATAAATGCTCATATAATCAGTTAGAACAACCTCACCGCATTTGTTAGTGATAATCTCTTCTCCACGCTCGGCAATTTCAATAATCTCGCTAATATCGGAAGAATCAAGACCGCCTGATTTTATGAAAAATTTAAGACCGTTTCTGTCAAACGGGTGATGGCTAGCGGTAATTTGAATGGCGGCATCTGTATTAAGGTCAACAGTTGTCATAAACATTGCAGCTGTAGAAGCCAGACCGCAATCAAGGACGGTTGCGCCCGCATTTATAATAGATTTTTTAACTGTATCAGCGATTTTTTCACCTGTAATACGAGAATCATGACCCAAAGCAATTTTAAATTCACTGCTTTTCTTTTGATATTTGTTTGTAAGCCAAACTATAAAAGCAGAGCTTATGTCATACACAGCATCTAAAGTAAGATTCACCTTTTTGCCGCCCAAATCACTCGCAATACCGCGAATATCTGTACCGCTTTTTAATTCTTTATAATTCATAATTTACTCCTTTTTGAATGGAAGGGTTTTAATGACTGTAAATGCCTTTAAAAAACACAAACCAATTTTCAGAAAACCTATGCGTCAACAAAGTGACAAGGAATTTATGTTTATTTTTGAAAATTCACACGCCCTATTGCAAGGGGTGTTATTTTTATGCCGAAGAAAAACTTCAAACACCATTAAAAGCGACCTTTACAGCCTTAAAAACCGCTATTGCCTGATTATTTACTCTAAAGATGAAAAGCCTTACTTTTTGCATCTAAAAGAATTTTGCCAACCTGATTTTCCCTTTTCAAAGGCTTATACAAAGGAATACGGCAAGCCGCTAATAAACGGTAATGCCGTAAAAAAGCTATGTGAAATATTTTTTAAAGGGATTTAAGAAGTTTAAATCTTTCTTCCATTTCTTCGCAGAATAAGTAACTACCTGCAACTAATACATTAGCGCCCGCTTCTACTGCCAATTTCGCAGTCTCACCGTTGATACCGCCGTCAATTTCGATATCAATATTAAGGCCCTGTCTTTCAATTTCCTTTTTAAGAGCAGTAACTTTTGGTAAAGACTCAGGCATAAAGGATTGTCCGCCAAAGCCGGGTTCAACCGACATTACAAGCACCATATCGCAAAGGGGTAAAAATTCGAATATTTCTTCCGCTTTTGTGCAAGGCTTTATTGTAAGACAAGATTTGCAACCCAAAGCTCTGATTTCCTTTAAAGTTTCAGCCACATCACTGCCGGCTTCATAATGAAAGCCTAAAATATCAGCATATTTTGCAAATTCTTTAATGTATCTGTGCGGTTTTGTAATCATTAAATGAACATCCAATATCAAATCGCTGTTTTCTTTAATAGGTTTAATAATTGTGTTGCCGAAGGACATATTAGGGACAAAAACGCCGTCCATAACGTCTAAATGAACCATATCGGTCTTTAAATCTTCAAGTCTTTTAATGTCCTTTTGAAGATTAAAAAAATCGGCAGATAATAATGAAGGTGAAATTTTAACTGACATACTATTCTCCTAAAATTTAATACATATTAATTTTATACCAAACCCCATATTTTGTCAAGAAATTAGGCAGTGTATTCTTTAATACACTGCCCATAATTTATCTGTTTCTGATAGAATCAATCGGTTTTTTTGAAGCTATCTTCTTAACAGGGAAAAAGCTTGCTATAAATGCCACAAAAATACTTACTGCCAAAAGTAAAATAATCTGACGGGGAGTAAAGCTTAATACAGTAATTAAAACTCCAAGCTCGTTTCTGATAATGGCGTTTATAATTTTTGTTATAACAAGCACTCCCACCGTGGACAATATAAAGTTTATCATAGCAATAATAAAGCTTTCCGAGAAGAAAATTCTGAATACATCGTTACTTCTAGAGCCTATTGCACGCAAAATTCCTATTTCTTGCTTTTTATGAGAAATACTCATTGCAATAAAGTTAGAAAGCATAAGCGCTGCAAACAACGCAAAGCCCAAACCAATGTAAACGAATATCTTTGCAAATTCCACTAAAAATTCATTTACAGAATCAAGTTCAAAGGTAATTGCATTCTGTATCTGATAACGTACATTTGTATCTTCTCTATAGCAGTATGAAACCAGATTTTTAAGTTCCCTACTATCCTGTGGCATTGCGCCAACCGCAAAATTATAAATTTTATCGCTGCCGTCTGTCAAACGTTGGAAAGTATCATCGTCACATACAACCGCTCTTATGTGAGAATTATTTTCATAATCGGCAGGAATGTAACCTACTATTTTACATTTGCTTTCTTCGCTCTCGCCACCGTACGAATATATCCATTTAGTATATTCGTTATTATCCTTTAAATAGGAGGTGTAATCAAACTCACCCGTTTCCAGATAATACTTTTCGGGCATTTCGTGAATTGCTAAATTATCGGTTGAAACTACTATTTCATCCTCTGCAAGTGAAGTTTTTGTACCGTTTAACCAAACTATTTTCTGGTTCTTCACATCTGAAAGTTTGGCTAAATAATAACTGTCTACATAACTGTTTTTATTGTGAATTTCAATATTTCCACCAACAGTTTCAACTACTGGCTTACGATTTGCAATTATACGTTCTAAATGACCGTCACCAACCATTATCACACCTGCATAACTGTAATTACGCGCATAATCAAATTCAGAGAACATTACATAATCTATAATTTGGTCGGCATTTGTCTGGTCTTTCTTTTCTTCGGTTAACGAACTGTATCTCTCCATATCAAGATGCGTATCAATAACCGCAGTAACAGTATATTCTACACCGTTTATTAAAAGTGTTTTCCCCACCATATCGGTGTAATTTGAAATTTCGCTATAGATTAACTTTCCTGTTTTAAAATCGGTTGTTTTACCGTCAGTGTATTTAGATTTTTTAAATATTTCAAAAAGATATTCGCTTATCGCAATTTCATTTTTATTACCATCGGGCAGATTACCTGCAAGAAGTTTAAGATTTAATTTATTTAAAATTTCATTATCAACAGTTGCAAATCCCGAAAGGTTGGGAGAATATATATCAAATTCTGTCTTTATATCTACCGAGGTATCAATATTTCCTCTTAAAGAAAGTTCTGCATCAAGCGGTGTGTAGACACCATAAACATCAATGTCTGCGTTTTCTTTAAATTCTTTTAAGTCACCGTCAGCTAACTTGAATCCGTAGCTTCGCCAATGGTCACTGCCCTCGCTCTTTTTAGATTTAACAATCGATAGATAATGTATATCACTGTCTTGCAGTGAATTAGTACAGGTTTCTATGTGATTGTAGGCTGCAAAGGTGTCTGCCAAACCGAAAAGCCCAAAAGCAATACAAGAAAGCAGTACCGTCATAACAAGGCGAAACTTTTTGTATTTGAGACCGTTTGCGCCTATTTTAAACGCATTTTTAAGAGGCAATTTGGATTTTATAAGTTTAAACTTACTGCCGTCATGCTGTACTATTTTACTTTGGTCGGTATTTTTAAATGCTTTATTTGACTTTACGGTATTAAGCGAAACCGAAACCGATGTTTTAAGTTTATCTATGTAATCATTTATTGCAATTCGGTCTTGTTCTGTTAAATGATAACCGCTCGGTATTTCAACCATATTTTTATTAAAAGTAATACCTTCAGTTTCTACAATTTCATTATCAAGTTCCACATCGCTTATAACTTTACCGTCCGACAATTCTATAATGCGGTCGGCATACTGCTCTGCAAACTCACGGTCGTGAGATACTACTATAACAAGCTTTTCTTTAGAAAGCTTTTTAAGTGTTTCAAAAATTTGCTTACCCGTATTGGAATCAAGGGCGCCCGAAGGCTCATCTGCCATAATAATTTCAGGATTTTTAACTAATGCTCTGGCAATTGCCACTCTTTGCTTTTGTCCGCCCGATAATTCGTTAGGCTTGCGGTCGCCAAAGCCTTCCAAATCAACCTCTTTTAAGATTGCGTTTATTTCACTGTCGGTTGCCTTGCGGTTTTGAAGTTCAATAGCAAGCGCGATATTAGCGCCCACCGTAAACTCATCAAGCACATTGTATTCTTGAAAAATAAATCCCACATAGGTATTACGGTAAGAATCAAAATGACTTTGTTTAAATTTTTTAGAGGATACACCCTTTATAATAATTTCACCGCTGTTATAACTATCAAGTCCGCCCAAAAGGTTTAAAAGAGTGGATTTACCGCTACCCGATTTACCTAAAAGGAAAACCATACCCTTGTCATCAAATTTTAGCGAAACCTTATCAAGCGCAGTTACAGGCACACCCTTTTTAGGCTTATAAATTTTAACTAAATCTATTGTTTCTAACATTTTAACACCTCTTACCGTTTATGTAATTATATATAACCCAACCAATAACACTTATAATTAATGTGACCGAAAAAACAATTATTGCAAATGAGTATTTTTGAGTTCCCAACAAGCTTCCGCCTATGGTAGATGTAATTACCGATGGAATTCTTGCAACACTTATAATAAGCAATACCTTTTTGTTTTCAATGGTGGTAAGGCCCAAAAGATAGGTTAAGAAATCTTTAGGAGTCCCCGGCAAAAAGAACATAAAAAAGGTAATAAGCGCTAACTTTTTCTTGTTTTGCATAAATTTAGCCGATTTTATTTTTTCAAAAGTAAAAAACACTTCAACCAATTTTATTCCAAATTTCCGAACCAATCCTAAAACAATTAAACTGCCTAATGTTATGCCAATTAAAGTGAGTAACGTGCCCTCAATCACACCGAAAGCATACCCCGCACCTATTTCCAGAGGCTCGCCGGGTACAAAAGCAATTACCACCTGAAACATAACCATTAAAATAAAAGCAAGTCTTCCGAATATTCCGCTTGCATCTACCCAGTTGCGAAATTCTTGCGGATTAGATACAAACTCTATCATAGGTCTGCCTATAAACCAACCCACAACGCTGCAAAAAAGTATAAATGCCAAAATAACACAAAAACTAATTGTCTTTTTCTGCTTTTCGGTAATCATCAATCTTTTTACCTACCTCGATTTTAAAATTATCCCATTCTTTTTCATTTTCTACATAATATTTAGGACAAATTTTACCTGTAATATCATAATGTCTTATAACATCACTTTCCGTCAGGTCAAATTCATAACACAAATACGCCGTCAATTTCACAAGTGAATTATAGGTTTCTTTTGAAAATTTACCGCTTTCGTCCGGATGGCAGGTTTCAATAGAAATCGTATCCTTGTTTCTGTTGTTGCTCGCCGCCGACCGCTCGAAAACAGGCACACACTGTATCACTTCACCGTCAAGCCCCACTATAAAATGAGAACTGACCGTTGTTGTAGCCTTATCAAAATAATCACGGTTATTTTTAGCCGAAGTATTCGGATTGCCCACATAATGAATTACTATATTGTTAATATCCTCAAGCACTATTCCGGTTCTCGCAGTAGTGTGTTTATGGATAATATCGGCTGTAACCCATTCAGCTAATTGTAACTCCTTTGCCTTTTCAACCCTTTTGGTATTAGGCACAAACAGAGTATATAAAACCGCCGTTACAATAGCTATAATCAAAGAAAAAATCAAAAAAGGTAATATTCTTCTCTTTTTCAATTATTTCACCTCGATATCAAACTGTTTTATACTTAATTTAATGATAACATCTATCGAAATATATTTCAACTTTTTATGATTGAAAAATTTTTATTTTATGTTACAATAATTATATAACAATAGCTTTGGAGTTGCAATTATGAAACTTGAAGTTTTACAGAATTGTCCTAACATAATAAGAGATTTTTTAACCTATAATGAAACCATTAAGGGTAAGTCTTCACGCTCGGTTGAGGGGTATTACTTAGATTTGCAAACATTTTTCCGCTATATGCTGATGGTGAGAGGTTCAACCGACAAAAACACCCCGTTTGAACAAATTGATATTTCCCCCGTTGATATTAACTTAATAAAAACAATTACCATTTCGGATTTATATGCTTACCTTGTATACTGCAAGAATGAGCGTAATAACAACCCTGCCACAAGGGCGCGAAAAACCTCTACACTTAGGATTTTCTTTAAATATATGTGCGAACAAACCCATCAGTTAGACACAAATCCCGCACTAATGTTAGAAGCCCCAAAGGTTAAGCAATCACTTCCAAAGCATTTAACACTTGAAGATTCTATCGAACTTTTAAACTCGGTTGACGGCGCAAACCAAAAGCGTGATTTTTGCATTTTAACACTTTTTTTAAACTGCGGACTGCGTTTAGCAGAGCTTTGTTCACTTAACATCGGCGATATTAAGGCAGACGGTACTATGACCGTTACCGGTAAAGGTAATAAAGAAAGACTTGTCTATTTGAATGACGCTTGTATGAATGCAATTAACGAATATTTAAGCGTAAGACCAAACGAAAATCTTCCCTACCCCCACCAAAACGCCTTGTTTATAAGCCGTAATCACCGCAGAATCAGTCCTAAAACGGTACAACATATAGTAAAAACCCACCTTAAAGGCGCAGGGCTTGACGGTCAGGGCTTTTCAACCCACAAACTGCGCCACACCGCCGCAACACTTATGTATCAGCACGGACAGGTTGACATTCGTGTTTTAAAGGATATTTTGGGACATTCAAATTTAGGTACAACCCAAATTTACACCCATGTGTCTGACCGACAAATTAAAAATGCCATTGACTCTAATCCATTAAGTAAAATCGGTAATAAAAAATCATGACTACCGGCTAAGCCGGTAGTTTGCTCTGCGGCTGTAAGCCGCTGTTACTGGCAGGACTGAAAGTCCACCGAATAATCTGCCAACCGCAAGCGGACTCTTAGCTACCGC
>JAZRAQ010000011.1:0-1572 GCA_045634645.1 Acutalibacteraceae bacterium | reverse complement strand
AACCGATTTGTCAATAGTTTTTTGAAAGTTTTTTTGATTTTTTCAATATTTTTTTGAAAAAATCAAAATTTATCAATCAAAGGCTATTGGAGTTGTTGCAGTAGCGTGTCTGGGAGTAGCCATATAGTCAGCTACCTCCGCTCTCCAACGAAGATAATGTTCGGTTTCCTTGTGAGCAGCAGCTGCTGCCTCATCAGCAAAGACCTCATAAAGAACAAACTGAGTTCCATCAGCATTAGCGCGCAAAACGTCAAATCTTACGTTGCCGGGCTCTTTTCTGGTATTGTTATGATTATAAACAGTAATTTTTTCAAAAGCCTCAACACATTCGGGCTTTACATCAACATAAACAAGAGTAGCGATCATTTTTAATTCTCCTCATTTTCTTCAAGTGTAAAATATAATACGGACACTATATTACCGTAACGGTATCCTTCAGATAAATATGAAGTAGACTTTTCAAAAGGCACAAAATCGCCGTTTTCAGGCAAATACGCCGCTGAATCACAAACTATAAACTGAAGTTTGGAATTCACTTTCTCTTCGGGATTGACGCATTCGGCAAAAACAAGATAGTGATTCTTTTTCCCCTTCTCTACCTGAACTACAACACCTTCGGGATGTTCAGCCAAAATATTTTTTATCTTGGTTCTGGTGGGATAATATAATTTTGTAGTCTTTAATGGTTTTCCGTCAACACTAAACTGTTCGGCAACATAAGACCAGGCCATATATATTGGGTTTCCGCGAAGAGTTGTGCTTGCCGTATCGGGACCATGCTGACCACTGTTAGCAAGACCAACTGTATACGGATCGGCAATCAAATTTCCTTCCTGACCCGATCTTAAATCATATCCCTCAGTCTTTACAGCTCCCATATTATTGAGAACCATAGCCACCGCGGAGTTACCGCAGCCCTCATCCATCCAACAATTATTACCGCCGGGTTCCTTGGAATCCACGGCAAACTTTTTTGTGTATCCACCTGCAGTAAACCTTAACGACAGCAGCTGTGTAGCATCCCAGTCGCTTGTATAAACATTGTTCTGGCTATACCAGGTAAATGCATCTCTGTCAACAACTTTGACTTTAAAGCTTTTGCTGACACCTTCCGCCGAAGCAGTAATCGTCACCTCACCGAGTCCAAGAGCACACCAAGTTCCATCTGCACCGATCATGATAACACCTTCATCGCTCGAGGACCATTTAATATCATCAGTAAACACATTATACGGATGTTTTCTTGCGTAAAATTTACCGGTACCGTAAAGTCTGACCTTTGTTGCGGTATAAATGACCGAAAGCTTTTCAGTCTTGATTGGCTCAATGATCCAAGTCTGATTCAAAGCATCCGCTCTCAAATCAGAAAGCTCGGTGTAATAATCCTTATACTCGGTTTTTGTTTCAGACTGAGTAAGAACAGCCTTTTCATTTTTTGTATTAACGGGAGCAATAATAAATGTACCGTTAACAAACTTAACTATATCAAACTTGGACATATCACCCGCAGACGTAAGCTTAACCTTCTTAAGCTTTATGCTTTTCGCTGCGTCTGCTTCATAAGCATAAACG
>JAZRAQ010000010.1:0-8411 GCA_045634645.1 Acutalibacteraceae bacterium | reverse complement strand
GTCTTGAAATGGCAAAACAATTAAGAAAAATCGATAATAAAACTGAAATTATATTTTTAAGTAAAAATACAGACTTTATATTCGAGTCTTTCAAGGTTTCCCCATACAGATTTTTAACCAAACCGTTAAACGAATCTGTGCTTTTTGATACGCTAAAAGATTTTTTCAATACACACAATGAAAACTACCCTCTTTTAATCACTAATTCAGTAAGTACCTATTGTGTAAATGTTCAGGATATTATTTATTTAGAAGCAAACAATAAACACTGCTTTATACATTCTTACAACGAAACCATTCATTGTAATAAAACAATGGCGCGAGTTTTCAGCACTCTGCCTGAAAAATATTTTATAAAAATAAATCGAGCTTTTATCGTAAACTTAAATTATATTTCGAAATACAATAGCGAATATGTTTATTTAAAAAGCGGTCAAAAGATTCACATCAGTCGTAATTATTATAAATATTTTAAACAAGAATATATAAAATTTATAAAACCTAAAATTATATAAAAAACTGCCTTATAGGCAGTTTTTTTAATCTCTTAAATAAATTGTACGGGAATTTCTGTGCATATAAACATTAAGTACTAAACCAATACCCAAAAAGAGACATAACAATGAAGTTCCTCCCGCACTGAAGAACGGTAGAGTAATACCAATAACGGGAGTTATTGAAGTGCACATTCCAAGGTTAATGACCGACTGAGCAAACAGCATTGCAAAAATGCCTATACAGATATATTTACCTTCATCTTTAACCGAAAGTCGAGCAACCGCCAAGCATCTTAAACAAATGCCGGCGAGTAAAAGTATAACCACCAAGCACCCTAAAAATCCGAGTTCTTCACCAATGGTTACAAAAATAAAGTCATTATGTCCTTCGGGAACACCGCTTTTTCCCATTTGTGTAAGACTGCCCTTTAGATACCCCTGTCCGAATACTCCGCCGTTTGCAAGGGCTATTCTGCCGCGGTACTGTTGCCATCCGACACCTTGGATATCACCGTCAATATCAAACATATTTATAATTCTCTGTCTATGGTCGTCATTAAGTAAAAAGAAATACGCTATTGGTGATGCTATAACCGCCATAGAAAATGCGGTTAAAAAGTATTTCCAGGAAACCCCCGCCGCGATTAACATAAAAATTACCATTACTGCAAAGACAAGCGCGGTACCGGCGTCACCCTGAATAAATATGAGTATTATAGGAAATGCTCCGTGCAAACAAACGGGAATTAATATCTTTAGTTTATTAATATTTCTTTTAACCTTTGCCAAATGCATACTAAAGGTGATAACGAAACATATTTTCAAAAGTTCTGAGGGTTGAAAGGTTGTAAATCCTAAATTCAGCCAAGCCTTATCGTCAGTACCCTCGGGTGCAAATCCTATAAAAAAGGTTAAAATAACCGGTATTACACCCAATACTGCTATTAAATACCACCGCTTAAAAAACATTTCATAATCAAAGCTTGATATTAGCAAAGCCGCAACCAATCCCGCCACCATACAAAAGGCTTGTACAATCACAGGCCTTACTGATTGCATATACCGTGTTGCCGAAAATACAGCCAAACAACCGTATGAGGTTGCAAAAAAGCAGAGTAAAAGCAATATTTTATCAGACTCACGGAAAAAGTCGGCGATTTTCACCATTAAATTCTTCAAACAACTGTCCTCCGTCTAAATTCTTTATTTTATTTTATTATATTTTTAAGAAATATTCAAGTAACACTTTATTAAAGTTGAAATATGTGTTATAATTATAGCGAAAATTTACAGAAAGGCGATTTTATGGAAAAATTTATATCTAATTCTCCTTTGGATACCGAAAAAATCGGTGAAATGTTGGGTAGAAAAATAAATAACGGTACAGTAATCGCTTTTCGGGGCGGTCTTGGAATGGGCAAAACATGTTTCACACGCGGTTTAGCAAAGGGGCTTGACTGTTACGAAACAGTAACCTCCCCCACTTTTGCGCTTATAAATGAATATTTAAGCGGAAGAATACCCATTTACCATTTTGATATGTACAGAATTTCAGGATGGGAAGACCTATATTCAACCGGTTTTTTCGAGTATATCGATGAAGGCGGTGTTTTGGCTTGTGAATGGAGCGAAAACATTGAAAATGCCCTACCAGAAGATACCATATATGTTGAATTTGAACGCACTGGTGAAAACACACGCGAAATTACAATAAAAAGAAAGGGTGAATAATATGAAAGTATTAGCTTTAGAATGCTCTGCAACACCCGCTTCGGTAGCCATTTTAGAGGACGGTAAGGTTTTAGCTTCAAGTTATGTAAACGTAAAGCTAACCCATTCCCAAACCCTTATCCCTATGGTGGAAAATTTGTTAAAAGCATCGCTTACAAATTTAAATGATATTGACGGTTTTGCAATCTCCAACGGCCCCGGCTCATTTACAGGAGTCAGAATAGGTATTAGTGTTATAAAGGGACTTTCAATCTCCCAAAATAATCCTTGTGTTGCAGTTTCTACCCTACATTCAATGGCCCTAAACTATATTGAGAGTGACTGTATTGTATGCGCTGTAATGGATGCGAGATGCAATCAGGTTTACAATGCACTTTTTGATATTAAAGACGGTAATGTTAAAAGGCTGTGCGATGACCGTGCGCTTATGTGCGATGAGCTTTTATCCGAGCTTAAAACACTTTCACAAAAAAATAAACCTATTATTATCGTTGGTGACGGTACTGATATTTTTTATCCATTGTGTGAAGGTATTGAAAATATCAAAAAATCCCACCCAAAAACCCGTTTTCAAAACGCTGTAAGTGTTGGACTTATAGCGCTCGAAGAATTTAAAAAAGGCAACACTTTATCGAGTGAAGAACTATTGCCCGCATATTTAAGGCTTCCCCAAGCCGAAAGAGAATTAAAAACCAAAAAGGAGAATAAATTATGATTATTGCATTAGGTTGTGACCACGGCGGATTTGACCACAAAAATGCTATTGCTGAACATTTAAAGGAACGCGGTTTTGAGGTTATAGACTACGGTATTTACGAAAACAAATCGGTTGATTATCCCGATATCGCTGCCCTTCTTTGCGAAGGCATTTTAGAAAAAAAGGCAGATTTAGGTATTTTGGTTTGCGGAACAGGAATAGGAATGTCTATTGCCGCAAATAAGTTCAAAGGTATTCGCGCTGCCGCTTTGAGCGACCAATTTTCCGCAAAATATACAAGACTTCACAATAACACAAATGTGTTATGCCTTGGAGGCCGTGTAATCGGAATTGGTACCGCGCTTGAACTTGCTGATATATTTGTTGATACCGAATTTGAAGGCGGAAGACATCAAAAAAGAGTAGATAAGATTACCGAAATTGAACAAAAACAAAAATAACTGTGGCAGTTCCATCATTAAATATTACTTTTCCAACACTACTACTTACAGTATAATAAATATATTTTACTAAGGAATATTTTGTTTATGCGTTTGATTATTGTAAGGCACGCTGAGCCTGATTATTCTATAGACAGTTTAACACAAAAGGGTTGGCGTGAAGCTGAACTATTATCAGAAAGACTTTCTAAATTAGATGTTAAAGCCTGCTACTGTTCACCTCTTGGACGTGCACAGGACACTTCAAAGGCAACTCTTAAAAAACTAAAAATGACTGCTGAAACACTTGATTGGCTTCGAGAGTTTGAAGGTCGTATTACGGATGAAGAAAACGGTGGATTGCGTCATACTTGGGATTTAAAGCCTTCCTATTGGACAGAGTTTGAAAAACTCTTTAATAAAGACGAATGGCTTAACTGTGATATTATTAAAAGTGACAATACACCAACGAAATACAAAGCAGTATGCGATGGGATAGATGCACTGCTTGAAAAACACGGTTACCGTTTTAATGGTAGATATTACGATGTTTTAAATGAAAACCGTGATACAATAATACTCTTTTGCCATTTTGCAGTTGAAATGGTTATACTCTCACACATTTTGAATATATCGCCACTACCCCTCTGGCATGGCTTTGTAGCAACACCCTCCTCAGTTACAACACTGGTAACTGAAGAGCGCGAACAAGGTAAAGCTTATTTCAGATGTAATGGTTTTGGAGATATTTCACACCTTTATATTGCAGATGAACCTCCATCATTTATGGCGAGATTTTGCGAAAATTTTTCTGAAAAAGAAGAAAGACATTAAAAATATTACCGCTAACAGCAATTTTTTATATAAATTTATTTGCCGAAAAGCAATTTTTTAATAATAGGCGTTTTTAAAAGAATGTACCACACTATGACACTTTCACTATCTATGTGGAAGTGTCATTTGCTTTGCCAACATAAAAAACAAGAGAGACATCTTCTTTACGAAGTGTCTCTCTTCCCTGTACTATTTATTTTAGTAATTATAAGAAATCCAAATACGTTTTATTTAGGTGTAACAAATGCAGAAGCGGAACATCCGTTGCTATTGCAAAGATTAATAGTTTCACCGTAGAAATCTTCTTCATTAACATTATATGCTACTACTCTAACATCAGTATCAAATACAACTGTAACCTGATTTTTTGCTGTAATAGTTGCGCTTACAGGTTTAATTGCCAATCGCGGTGGCAATAGGTTACTGCGATATCCTACGAGACCTTTGACTGCATTTTGGCCGTCTTTAGTTCTAAGTCCTTCGCCTACATTAGAAAATGTAATTACAACTGATTTTCCATCTTGACTGAACTCTGCTTTTTGGAAAACAGGTCCTGTAATTTTATCAAGTGCAACATTTTTATGTACAACAGAATTTACAAGGTCGGCTAATCTTTGTGCATTCTCATATTTGATAGGTGGGTGAAGGCTGTTGGGGAATGTCCTATTATTCCAAAGGTCATTCGACACTGCTATATAGCTGTTCTTAAGGATTGTTGGAATACTTCCCATATATGAGCGAATAATACCTGTCCTCATAAAAAGCCAGGTTTCAGTTCCATTATAATTTGCCGGTTTTTGGTATATAGAGGGAAATTCTACAATGAATACTGGAAAATCTTTATTTACAAGGTTATGTGTAGAACGCATATAGCTCATTAATGCAGAAAATACATTGTTAAATTTTACAGCATCTTCAGCCTTATAGTCGCTTTCACCTTGATACCATATTAAACCAGCCATAGCATATTTTTCAAAAGCTGCCATATAGAAATTGTATACCATTCTACCTGGAGCGCCGGTAGCATTTGTTAAATATTTATGTTTTGTTTTATCTGTAGTATTCAATTTATCCATTTGGTATTTGTCAGCTATTTCATTAGGTAAGAATGAACCTAATGGTAAACCGCTAAATCCAAACTCAATAATACCAACGGGAATTTTTTCACCGGTTTTCTTGACGATTTCCTTGGCAAAATAATATCCTAAAGCCGAAAAGTTTAAAGTATCAGCTTGCGTTGTTTTTGTCCATTGTAAAGTGTTTTTGCAGTCACGGTAAACATAATCAACCGCACCTATTCCGCCGCCTTCGGTAAAATTACCGCCGCTCTCATTGTTTGAACGGTTTAGTCTGATTATTGAATCAGAACTTATTGCCTCTTTACCGCCACCTTGAGTTGCTGCATCTGTATTAGCAATATGTGTGTTAACTGAATACTCTACATTAGATTGACCTACCACCATATACACATCGCCGACAAGCACATCATTGAAAATTACTTCTTTTTTATCTGTGTATATTTTCATTTGTGCGCCGTTTTTATCAGCTTCCAAAGGTTTTGTAAAGGTAATACACCATTCACCGTTTTCAACAAGTGCTTCAGCAAACAATCCTTTAAATCTAGCAGATACTTTTTTACCGTTTTCGCTTACTGGAGCAAAACCCCATACTCGAATATGCTCGCCTCTCTGCACGACCATATCATTAGAAAATACACGGGAAACACTAAAATCCCTTGCATATTCCGCGTTAATTTGTCCCTCTTCCACAGTCTCTGATAATACTTCAGATGATTCATCTTTTGATTCTTCCGAAGTTTGTGAAGTTATATCACTTACTTCACTCGAAATAGATGGTTCAGAATTCACCTTATTCTTACCGCAACCTACAAAAAGGCCAACAGTAATACATACTGTTAAAGCAAGCGCAATAAATCTATTTTTCATAATAATAACCTCCAGTTATTTAATACTGTTTAATAGAGTACACCATTTCTTATAAATTGTCAAGATATATGAGTTTAAATTTCTAATGATTTGTATTTTTTGTGCCTAACAATCAAACGAACTATGAAAATAACGGTTGCAACGATAAGCACAAACAAGATTATAACTATACATGTGAATATATTGGCATTTCTTAAAAGCTTAACGGGATTTAAACTTTTATAAACAACCTTTCTGGCATCCGTTGTAGCATAGCGGCTATCCATCTTACCGTCCATATCAGAAAGATAATCGGCTATCGCATACCACTCCTTGAGTGGATTGCCATTCTCATCCTTAATTACATAATTAACAAGCTCATCCGCTGCAATTGGATTGCCTTTAGCATCTCTTGGAGTTATGCTCAAAATACCCATTGAGGTCTCTTCTACAGAGCCCAGCATCTGTCCCATATACATACCCGCTACCACAAAGTAAAGAGTATCATCCTCAATTTCAGTAAGTGTTCCGTCATCATCACGCAACATAGCGTAATCAACCTTGTTGAATATCATTCGGTATTTGTTGAATGAATACTCTGCACCCGACATAAATAACTGCGCAGTAGACATCAAAGGCTGTATTGAAGCATCAAGTTCTATAGCATTTTTAATATCTTTACCGGTAAGATATATTCCAACTAATTCGCCCTCGGTACCAACACCTAACGAAGCAACATTAAAAACATCCGAAACAGTTACATTACCACGCGGTATAGTTCCTCTGATAACTCCTGCTGCGGTAATAGCAAGGTCTACCTTTTTGCCTGTCAGCTTCTCTGCCGCCCATTTATAAGCATCTGAATAAAGATTACAAACAGCTGATTCGTGCTGATATGATGAAACCACGTCTTCGGTCTCAAATTCATATTGATTTTCTAATAGCACCTGGTCAAAGGTAAGACCGTATTTTGAAAGATAATCATCCTCAACCGTCTTCTTATACTGTTCGGTAAGTGCGGCAATTTCAGCATCATCATCAAGCTTTTCGGTAATCGGTATCAATTCATAACTCACAAAAGAAGTTGAATTACCCTTTTGCTTAAGCTTTAAAACACCTAAATTTTTGCCATACTCTTGAGCAGATACAATAAGTGTACCGTTTACTGAAATATGCTCTTCAAGCATAGTATGCGTGTGTCCGGAAATTATAACGTCAATTCCGTCAACCGCTTTTGCAAGCTCGTAATCCTCGCCCTTGCCATCGCTAGTTCCGCTATGAGATAGACAAATAACAACGGGATGCTTGCCATAAACTTCTTCACATTCATTTACTGCGGCGTTAACGGTTTCTTTGGCTACTGTTATCGGGTCTTCCAAAACCATTCCCGAATTAGGAGCGCAATCGTCAGAATCAAAGCCAAAAATTCCAAAAATCGCGTAACATACACCATCGCGTTCAATAATCGTGTACTCTTTAACACCGTAATCATTATATATCTTCCAAATTTCAGGGTCGTACCCTTCCTGACCTTTGACAGGTGGCAGATAATTAGCGCAAACGATAGAGGGCAAACGCTCACCGCTCTTAATAGCGGCGCTTAACATTGATTTTAAACCCGACTGTAAATAGTCAAACTCGTGATTTCCAAAGGTAGTAGCGTCAAAACCCATTGCGCCCATCATACGAAGTTCAATAGCAGAAGTTGGGTAAGCAGTCTGAAAAAGAGAACCCATAGAAAAATCTCCGGCATCCACAAGAAGCGCATTTGGGTCCTTTTCTTTTTGTTGTTTAATTGCCGTCATTAAACGGGCATACCCACCGTACTCCCCCTCACCCGATTCATTCGGCGAAGGAAGTAAATGAGAATGTAGGTCATGGGTAAAAAGAATGGTAATATCCTTACTCTGCGTTTCCGCTACAACAAAAACACTAAAGCTAAGCACCAAGCAAAGCGCAAGCGCACAAATCAAAGTCAAAACACGCTTAATTCTCATAAAAACGATTCCTTTCGAAATTTAAAATTATATGTAAATTTATGGATATATTATAGCACAAAAATAACCCCTTCGCAATACTAATCACCACTTACATATTACTTGACAAAAATCGCGTTAAGATTTTTGGATGAGGTAAGAGTGAAAAAGTAATAAGTGAAAGTTGTATAGTAAAAGTGGACACAACGAAGAGTGAATGGTAAAATACATTCAGAGAGGTGTTCACTATGAAACGAACTTTCAGCAAAGAATTTAAAGTCAAAGCGTGTGAATTAGTCTTGAAAGATGGA
>JAZRAQ010000009.1:0-22012 GCA_045634645.1 Acutalibacteraceae bacterium | reverse complement strand
GGAGTCATCTTTATTATCATTAGGAATAGCGCCGTAATCAGCAGGGTTGACTGTGATTGGGTCTTTACTTACGGATTCTTCAACCTTACTTTCTGTGCTTGACACCGCAGTTGGTGCTGAACTTGCATTGTTAGGCTCTTTACTTACGGATTCTTCAACCTTACTTTCTGTGCTTGACACCGCAGTTGGTGCTGAACTTGCATTGTTAGGCTCTTTTTCACAAGCGCCGAGTGATAACACCAAAATACATAGTGATAGCACAAAAGCCAGACTTCGCAAAAAAAGTTTCAATTTTTTTCTGTCCATAAACTTTCCCTCCAAGGTACATATCATAAATGAAAGCCACTAGTTTATTTTAAGATTTCTATTCTGTACGTCGAATTTTCAGGTAAGGTTATTTTTCGGTTTCCATCGATGCACGAAACCTCAATTATTCCCTCACTGTACGGTATTTTAACAGTAGTGTCAACCGAAGAAACAAATCCTTCGCACAAAATAATAGTTTTACTTATTTCATCAATATCAATAAACCCAACCGTTGCTGCCACAATTATATTTGCAGCAACTGCTGCAAAACCGTGACAGCAGCTCGCAGTAGATTCGTCAAGTTCCCACAAAGTTCGGCTTCTTTTGGACATTTTAATTAAGTATTGCTTTATTTCGTCAAGATAACAGTGAATTTTTCCTGTTTCCATCAAATAAAGCATGCAAACATATTTGCCGTTAAAAGCATTTGCAGGGTGCAAATTTTCAATCGCCGTTTTTCCCTTTACATTAAGCCATAATTCATTGAATATGGTTTTATATAATTCGGGGAAGTTTTGTTTGGTAGCAATTCCAAAATAAAATGCGTAATACTGACAGGTTGCGCTATAATCCTTTGTAGGAACAAGTTCGCCGTTATCATCACGCACAAGTCGGTCGCAGAAAAACTTACCATCATAAGCGATTGATAAGATTTCGGCTTTTAGCTTTTCAGCCTTTTCTAAAAGCTTTTCATCGTTATATAGATGACTTGCCGATTTAAGCATAGCATAATACAAAATGTTAGAGGGTATATTAACCGGGTGCACAAAGTCACTCGCTTTGCTCCACTCTACAAACACCCAACCTGTTAGGTTTTCAAGCATTCCTTTTTCATTTTCAAATCCGCTAAAATAATTAATCAGCCCATAAGCTTTTTTCTTACTGTTGTTTATTATATTTATGTCATTATTACGGTGGAAATAACTTTCAAGTTCAATAACATACCATAACGCCCAGTTGGGTATAAAGTTACCTGTATCCGCCGGATAACACATAGGCACCATACCCTCGGGCAACCGAGGAAGATTTTCTATAAGGCTGTATGCTGTTAATAGATTATTTTCCGCTTTATTTGAGCCTGTTAAAATCTTTTCAGCTTTCCCAGAAAAATAACTATCGCAAAGCCATCCCGCTCTTTCTCGAGAAGGACAGTCGGTTAAAACATCCACCGCATTTTGAGCATAGGTATTTTGCGCTGATTTGAAAATTAATTCAAGTTCTTTATCAGAACAATTGAAAATAGCCGAACTATCGGTATTCTCAAACAAATTTACACTGCTTGAATTTAATTCTAATGAGCCTTTTGTAACTACCGCTTTTCCATATTGCAATGTGTATGGTTCAAAACTTATAAGTTTATACTCGCCGGGGGTTAATTCCCACTTTATTACATTACACGCATTAGAACGGCAGAAAATTAACGGCTTTGCAGATTTTTCTTTGAAAAAATCTGCATATTGGGGTTGTTCATACAACTCATCCCATATTATTTCATCAAAAAGAAAATAAAGGGTTGTATCTTCTAAAACCTTGACGTTTAATTCAGGAAATCCAGTTATATTTCTGCCATAGTCAAGTAAAAGATACTCGTTTTCACAAATTATTTTATTTGAAACCACATCTTGCGCAACATAGTCCATCGAAAGCACTTCGTTGCTTAACTGAACATCCAAATCCGAGAACAAGAAGCCTTTTTTATCTTTGCCTTCTCTGGTCCATATACGGTCACTTAAAGGACTTTCGGTGTCACGCGAAATCACCCTGCCGGCTTCAATCACCGAACCGTGAGTTTGCTTGCCAAAATCACAGCCCGGTGCATCAATTTCAATTAGCTTTTTGCCTTCAACCTCTACTGTATCAGCAACAGGGTAGGGTGAATTGCCATTATATAATAATGTACGAGAATAACCCTTATATGCCTCAACGAACGGACGCTGAGGACTATATCGCTGAACCTTTTGAATTCTATCGTCTAAAATATATGCCTGAAAATCATCACAGTTAGCGACTATCTTTTCACCGTCATATACCTCGGCACTGAAAAAGGGGTCCTCGTCTAAAGTATAAAATGAGTCAACATGATAAGAAGCGACCTCAATGGTTAAATAATCATCTGCCGAAGATAAGTGTTCGTTAAGCACAACCTGACTTATTACAGCGTATCCGTGAGCAGTACGGACGGGCCCGCAAAATACAAACTTGTCATTAACAAATACACGAAAAGTATTTGAAGCCGCTAATTTAAGATATAAATTTGAACAATTATCAGGTAACTTGTAAGAAAATGCTACAGAACAGTTCATTTCCTTTTCAAGCCCTAAAAGCCAAATCTTCTTCATTTTGTTCTCCCTGATTTTAACCTACTATACCGGTTCTATCGATAGATTCAATAAAGAATTTCTGAGCAAACGCATATATGATTGCCACTGGAATGATTGCCAAAAGCGAAGCAACACTCATATAGTTTGCAGAAACTTCGTTTGCCGCACTCGCGCCAACCATTGTAACCATATTAGATAAAATAGGCATATCACTAAAGAACAAATCACTGTATATAGTATCTGACCACTGCCAAGAGAATGAAAGTAAAAATACTGTCAATATCATTGAACCAGCTCCTGGTAACATTACGCTTGTGAACGTTTTAAAGGAACCGCAACCGTCCAAATAGGCAGCTTCTTCAAGTTCTTTAGGCATATTTTTAAACAACTGTCTAAAAAGAAATACGAAAAGACCATTTTTAAGTCCCATACAAGTAAACGCCATAATCAACATTGGGGCAGCTGTATCGATTAAGTTAAATGAGCTCACTCCCAAGAAGAAACGGAATCTTAAAAATATAGGTATAAGAATTGTCTGCGGCGGAACTATAAGGGTGAAAATAGAAATCGCGAATAACGGACCATTTAGCTTAAATTTAAATCTCGCAAAACCGTAACCTACGCAAGCACACACAAGTGTCTGCAAAATAGAGGAACCCAGCGAAATAAGTAGTGTATTTCTTAGTGCTACACCATATTGCATTTTTTCTAAAACTGTTGTAATGTTCAATAAAGTAACGGTTTTAGGGATAAATCTAACTGTTGGGTCGTTAAAGTCAGCGGCACCCTTAAAAGCGTTAATTATCTTGATAAAAAACGGATACAAAATAATGAAGCAAAGTCCTATAACAATAACAGCTCTAACAATTTTCCACATTACAGAACCAAAGAAATTCACTGTTAAATAACGAGCTTTAAATTTTTGCTTTTTTACGCTTTTTTTATATTCCAGCATTTCGCTATCGACAATTTTTGAATTATTATTTGCTTGCAACTGCATAACTTTATCCTTTCCTATGCAATATATTTTAATAATTAATCAAGATATTGCACACGTTTTGAAATAATCTTCCATAAAATTCCTACAACCAATACGATAAATACAAAATACACCCAAGAAAGTGCAGAAGCATATCCCATTTGGTTATTAGAGAAAGCTTTTTGTTCAATATAATTCAAAATTTGATATTTTGGATTGCCGAATGAATCGATAATTGTATAAACTATATTTACCAATATCATAGGTGTGAGCATTGGAAATGTAATCTTCCAGAATTCTTCCCATTTGGTAGCACCTTCAACCCTTGCTGATTCATAAATTGATGGTGAAATACTTTGCAATCCTGAAAGGAAAATCAATATCTGAACACCGGAATTATTAACAATAGTATAAGTATTATCAATAGCACTTATGATGAATGTTGTTACTCCGCTTCCGATATTTGCCGATTTCAAAAGCCCTTCCAAATCAAGGATTGATGCCAATCCTCCGCCGGAAAACGCGGTAGAAAGTGTTGAACCGGTATTGTTTGTCGAGCTAAAAGCCTCTATAAAAGAATTATCAAAACTTGCATTTGCCATAAATCCACTTGCTAAAAGCACTGGTAAGAAGAAGATTGTTCTTGCCGCGCCTCTTCCAACAAATTCTTGGTTTAATACAAAGGAAATAAAAAAGCTGAAGAAAAGAATCGTAAGTAAATCAACAAATATTCCTTTAATTGCATCGAGCAAATATACACGGAAGTCGATATCATCTCCAAATGCATTTATGTAATTATCAACGCCCTCAATAGTAGAGGTTACCTTGTCAAAACCGATATTTACAGTACCAAACGAATATAGAAAAGACTGAATTATTGATGGAACGAAGATTGTAATTATTCCAAGCAAAAATGGTATTATAAAAATATATCCCATCAAATTGCGTCTTTCAATTACGCTACGCTTTGGTCTTTTTAAAGTTTTATCTCGCATGGAATTACACCCCGCTTCCATTCTGTACAACTTTATAATTCATCGACTCAACTGTACCTTCTTCTACGGTCGCATCAGTCTGATTATAGTTGACATAAATTTTAGTTCCGTTAGAGTATTCGGTTGCAAATACACCATCAGCTACTCTGGTATGCTTAGTGATTGTGCAATCGCCTAAATCACCGAAAATTTCATTTAATTTTTTATAGCTTTCAACTATCTCATCTTCCCATTCCTTAGCTGATACAGAATAGAAATCGGAATAAACAGTATCCTGTAATAACAAAGGATTCTCCGTCATTAAAATATAGTTTAAGCCAGCGCCACTCTCTATTGTTTCTAAAAGCGCTTTTTGATAGTTGGGCTGTTGATTAAGCTGAGGACCGCTGTAGTTTACATATCCGTGTAAAACCATTGCTACAAACGGAACAGAATAACTTTCGATGTTGTAATTACCGCTGCTTGTGGGTATGCCAGAAATAGTTGAAGCATACTTCAAGGTGTAAGCATTACAACCGTCAAAAGTCATATTATAACCTGCAGTGCTTAATTTTTCTAATGCTTTTACTGTTAAATACTTTGCTTCTTCGCGGTCTATATTATATTTATCGTTATAATTTCCCGAAAGGTAAGAAGCAACTGACGAAATATGAAGTGTTTTTGTCTTTATATTTGAATCTGAAGAAATGAATTTTTCGATAATATCCGAATAGCTAAACGGATTTATTAAAAAAGCTTTTCTTTCATCATTTTTTGAAAGGTCTGCCTGTCTGAAACCTGAATAATATGAAACCTTTTGATTTATATATCTCGAAATTTGTGTGTCGGTATCCAATCCGTTACCTTCTGCATAAACTCTTGAAAAATCAATAGATGGAAGTAAATTCAATTTATTGCTATTTATTGACTTATACAGCTTTTCAAAGCCCTCTTGGCCTCCCAAAGCCTTTTCAAACTGTGCTTTTGAAGGAATTTTGAAATTCAATCCGCCATTCATGCTTCCGGTATAGATTAAATTCATATTGACAACACTATTGTCGTGTAAACGCTCAGTCAGTTTTTCTACATCGCTGAATTTTGATGCTGCAATGACATTAAATGTTGGCACTCCGAATCGAAGTTGCTTCTTTGTAATAGCTCCTATAATATTTAAGTCTAACAATAAATTCTTGTTTTCAACAGTTTTACTCAAAGACTTTGTTTTGAGTAAATATTTTTGGTAATAGGATGCCATTCCTGAATATAATGCCTTATCACCATATAAGAAATGATAACGAACTCGATATCCATATGTAGGAGTATCTTTCATATAAACATAGCTTGTTCCTATAAGGGTATCGGAATTGGCTTTTTCAGCATCAATAGCGTAAACATTTTGATAGTCCTGTGTATAATAATTGAACCACGGACTTACTGTATTGTAAGGTAATTCATCAGTCGGTACGGTTGCTGTAACACCGCCGATTGCATCGCCGCTTTCTACAATACCAAAAACAGATTTTGTTCCGTCATAAGCGCCAAACACCGGCAAAGGAGCATATGCGTCAACCTTTTCGATGTTTATGATTTCCTTGCCAAAATCCGAACCGTAAAACGGATAGTCCTTACTTCTAATGTTAGGCGCATCTATATCATTATTGATGATTGCTCCGCTTCTGTCAGGTACAAAAGTATACCCATTCTCTTGCGCAGTTGTTGCACCGAATTGAGATAATAAGGAAATTTTGGTTACATAATAACCTTTTGCGGATGTAATCTTTGCGGTATCAACCGAAGCTAAGAAATCTCTGCCCTGCAAACTATATTCTACAGGAATTACAAAATGAGGTCTGCTAATTTGGTTACTTTTTTCACCGCCGTAATTTTTCTTTTCTTTCTCGATAAAACTTTTGTTGATACCTAACGCCTTTGATACATCTGTAATGTTATTAAGCACCGCGGTAGAAACACCGTCATTTAAAACATATATTTCACCGAGTTTTTTAAAGTCAGGATATTTATTTTCATATACCTTTTGAGTCATAGAGCCCAATTCATCATAAACTATTTTTGAATAAGCTTCTTTGAAACGGGTGTATGCAAATTCGTCCAAATCACCTTTATCAATTAGTTTTTCTGCTTTTTTATCTAACTCATCAAAGGTCTTAACCGTTACAGCTGTTAATATAGCACGGTCTTCTTCCTTTTCACCGAACTCATAAACGAGTTTTAACTTATCGCCTTGAACCTTCATAGTTACCTGATTCTTATCGCCGTTCACACAATCAGGATAGCTTGTAAAGGTTGTTTTTTTGTTAGCAGTATCGTAATAAACCAAAGAAACCTGTGAATAAGCAACAGCTTTTGCAGCATCATTCAAAGTTGCATTTGCAGTGCCTTCTTTTAAAGCGCGATTTGAAAAATAAACACTTCCGGTTTCCTTGTCCAATATAGCAATATCATAAAGCGAACCAATATATAGCTCTAAATAGTCATTGGAAAGCTTTTTTTCCATCGTTGCTAAATACGCCATATCCTCTGCACTTGCTTTATACATACCGTTCTTTGCGGCATCATCTAAATCATAAATTGCCGCGTCTTTTAAGGTTGTCTTAAAATCAATATTTACAGTAGCCTTTGTTCCACAACCAATGAGAGTGGATAGCAAAAGGAACATACATAAAACAACCGAAATTACTCGACATAGTTTTTTTACAAACATTTTCATTCCTCCGCTATGCAAATCTCAAATTAATTTCCTGCACTAATGTATATACAAATCCTGCCATTTGTTGGAACATATTGAAGAACAAAAGCAAAATATAAATTATAACAGCCATACCAGCTAATGTGCAAACAGTGATTAAAATTGTCTTTGAAAGTGAATATTGATGAGTAACGACATTGCCGAGCAACAGCAAAAGTGCGAACCAAAGCGTACCAATATATCCAATCATCTGATAGAAAGAAGCTTCTTCTAACAACATGAAATTACTTAATGGCAATTTTAAAATCTGCACTATAATCAATGGTGTCAACGAAAAAGCGGTTGCAATACATATATCCTTAAACGTGCCTTCACCATCAAAAAGGCTTGTTAAACACCAATTGGCAACACACCACAATAAGTATATAACCACTATCATAGCTACACTTTTTATAATGCTGAACTCTACGCCACCGTTAGGATTAAAAATGTATCCACAGTAATATCCGTCTGCAACATATGTAATGATATAAAGAAACAAAAGTATTAATGCTGAAGTTAAACTTCCTTTATTTTCTCTCTTAATATCATTAAATCCCTTAAAGGGGTGAACCATAATATAAGTTGAATATTTTAGTTCTGCAAGTATTTTTTTGAATGCATTCTCTTGTTTTTCAGAAGAGTAATTTTCTTTGATATTACTTGACATTTTTTCCCCTCCCGTAATTGTAAATTTTCTTTATTATTAAATATAACAAATATACTGCAACAACGATAACACACACAAAGAAGAATGTTGGAAAATATTTTTCTATTATATCTTTTCTTTTTAAACCAAATGCTACAGAATAGTCATCAATACTATTTGCTGCCTTAAAGTACATCATTGCATCGTCATATTTGCCGTTGTTTAATTCTGTATTTCCTAATCCCTCGAAAGCATATTTAAAGTTTGAGTTCTTGCCGGAAACATCAGCCCAAATCTCATAAGCCTCTGTGTAGTTGCCGTTATAAGTCTGTGTAACAGCCTCCAAAAGAAGCTTGCCATAATCTGTTGGTTTAAAATGCTGAACTATATTTAAATCAGCATCCAACACATAAATGTCTTCTCCCATATATCCGATTGATACCGGGTTTTGCATAGCTGACTTTTGATAACCCTTGTTACCGAAAGCAAATAACAAATTACCCTGACTATCATAGGTGAAAATGTGAGATTTTGTTTGGTCAAGAATTGTATATGTTCCACCCTTACCGAGCGCCACATCTACAATACGCGAAGGTGCGGATTGGAAATCCAAATCACCAAGCGGAGCGTGTGTGCCATTTCGAACTAAAATGTCGTTTCCGAGTGAATTAATTTTCTTTAATGGTGCAACCGAGCCGGATAAATCCCTCGATTCAATAGTAGATTTAATTGCATCTGCTGAAAGAGTGCTGATAGTTCCGTAAATAAAATCATTTTCGTCAATAAAAATATTGTTATATTCAGTCGAAACGAACTGATTCAATTTTTGCAACTGCTTTTTAGTTGAAAATCTGCGCCAGAAGAGTGTGAAAAAGTCGGTTTGAACGCGGGGCGCTCCAACATAACCCATAAATTTTCCGTCGCTATCCAACTGAACAAACCCGAAGTTTATATCCTTTGCAACAACATAAATTCTTCCTACGCTATCCGCAATAAGCTTTAAAGGATTAAAAGTGGTCAACTTATTAACGCCTGTCATTTTTTCACTTTTGGTAATAATCAAGGAAGCGTTTCCGTCAATATCGCACTTAACTATACGGTTGTTTTGTGTATCAGCGATTAAAAGTGTTTCGTCTTCATAAACAAATATACCTTGCGGACAGCTTAAATTGCTTACCTTGCCGTCAGGCTCAGTAATCTGGGATACTTCTTTTATAAATTTAAAATTTTTGTCGTATACCAACACTCTTGAATTATAAGTATCTGTTATATAGATATTATTGTTTTTTGAAATAAACATATCGCTTACATTTTTTGCATCTATTCCCGAAGGATTATCTAACTGATAGGTTGCAAAATATTCATATGCATTAGGCATTAATACGCTTGCGCCGAATTCATCATAAGTATAGCTTCCTCCGGAAAATATATCTTCCTCATAGGCGAGCGCAGGAACGCAAAAAAACGTTGACAACACAACAATTAGTCCGATTACAGAAAATAATTTGCATAATTTTCTTAATTTCATTATATTGTCACCTCATTCTTTCATTCCTGATGTGGAAAATGTTTCCATAATGTTTGACTGTGAGAAAATAAACGAAAACAACGGAACAGCAAGCATTAATATAGCTGCAGCGCCGCCAACGCCCATACGCGCAACATTACCGCCGCTTATTTGACCAAGTGCATAGTTAAGAGTTTTCCATTGTTCGCTATAAATATACGGTGTTTGACCTACATTCCATAAGTTTTGGATTGTTAAAATTCCAAGGGTGAGCCATGCCGGCTTCACCATTGGCAAAACAAGTGAAAAGAACTTTTTCATTTCACCGGCACCATCAATATCTGCGCTCTCCAAAATCGCAATATTTACTGTTTGGTCCATAAATTGTTTCATTGTAAACAAGGCGAAGGAACCACCGCAAGTCGGAACAATCAATGCCCAAAGTGTATCAAGCAACTGCAATTTAGAGATAACCAAAAAGCTTGGAATAGCAGTTACGGCAGTAGTAAATAACAAAGCTGTTTGTACTATATTAAAGAAAGCCTTTGAGCCGGGAAATCTGTATTTAGAAATTGGATAAGCGCCCAGAGATGCAACAATAATAGTTGCCACTGTACCCACTACTGTAACAAATGCAGTATTAAAAATGTAACGGCTAAATGGCACCCATGAATCAGCCATTAAGTTGAATAAATCTATAAAGTTCTTTAATGTAGGACTTTTAACGAAAAATTCAGGTGGGAAACGCCAAAGCTCGTTTGCGGGCTTTAATGATGTAGAAATCGTATAGATAAAAGGTAATACCATAACTGTTGCTGATAATAATAAGAATAGTATCAGGAAAAAGTTACCCCATGCAGAGCGGGCAAGTCTTTGTTTGAAAAGTATATTTTTAATTTTCATAAAATTAATCACCCACGCCCTTCAATAATCTTCTAACTAATTTTCTTGATATAATCATCATTAAGAATAATACAGTAGCAACAGCCGATGCATAACCCATTTCGTAACGTAGTGAACCGTAATCAGTCATATGATGAACTATTGTATGAACCGCGTAATCCACACTTGGGAAACCGCATAAAGCTGAAACAACGGCACCAACGCTGAATGCCGATGTAATACTCAATATTGCATTAAGTAAAAGTTGAGATTTAAGTAAAGGTAATGTAATATACCAAAGCTCTTGCCAACGGTTTTTGATACCATCAATAGCGGCAGCTTCATAATATTGTCTGTCCAGACCTTGGAAGCCTGCAATAAAAATCAAGAAAGTAGTACCCAAACTCATCCATAAAATTACTATAATACAAATAGGCATCATCCATTCAGGGTCTTGGAAAAATTGAATTGCATTATTCGTTAATCCCATTTTTAACAGAAAACTGTTTATAAGGCCGTGCGCGTCACCGCTAAACATATATGTCCAAATTACAAATATACCGCCCGAAATTGAAGGAGCGTAAAATATGATTGTAAATACTACTCGAGCTGCATGGTCCAATTCGTTAAGCAACCACGCAAACATAAATGACAAAATATATCCAAGCGGACCTGTTATAATGGCAAATATTAAAGTATTTTTTACAGCTGTAATAAATATACTATCATTTAAAAACAAATTGAAATAGTTGTCAAATCCTACAAACTTCGGAAACTCCAACATATTAAATGAAGTAAAGCTAAGTAAAATTGACATACCAACAGGTATTATTGTAAAAAGTGTAAAAGCAATTACAAAAGGAAGAAGAAATAAATAATGTATTTTATGTTTCTTTATTCTTCTCAAATTGTATTTACAGTCGCGTTTTAGACGCTGTGTGAAAGTTAAAGTTTGTGTTCCCATGGCTTGTATCAATCACCCCTGTATTAATAATCTAAATCGAATTCCTTGCGCTTATGTTTGATTTCCTGATTAATGTCATCTACATAACCAAGCAATGTCTTACGCGCATCTTTTGCAGTGGTATAAACCTTACTAATTGCAAATACAACACTGCGGTCGGTTAAATATCCGCCAGGAACCTGCGGTAGACCACACAAATGTTCTATTTGAGCAAAAAGATTTTCTTTTTCATCTTTGGTCCACGGAAGTCTGTTTAAAGCTTCTAAATTTGCAGTATTATAACGAGCACCTGTACCCATAACACTTTCAACTTCTTTACCGAATTTATATTGTGAATCGGCACTGGTCCACCATTTCAAAAATTCCCATGAATCATCGATGTTGTCACTAGCCGAAAGAATAACTGCAACCGAACTGTTCATAACTGTTGTTTTATTTAAATTGCCCTGACTGTCTATTGTTCCGGGAATATCGCGCATTGCCCACTGGCCGCTGATTTCAGGAGCTGATAGCTTCAATATGTTGTAGATTGCATAATCTTCAATTCCTATCGGAATTTCACCTGTTCTAAAACGGTTAACAAAGTTATATGAATACGGCAAACCGTAGTTAGTATACAATCCCATAAATGTATTGAAGGTATCTAAGGCTATCTTATCATCAAGTGCAGAATGAATATCGTTATCCTTATATAATCTACCGCCATTTTGAAAGAGCATTGTATAATACGATGTTGTGAAAGCCGCAAGAGAAATTTGCATATTGTTGATTTGAAGAACGGGGAGAAGCGCAAACAAATCATCCCAAGTTTCCACTTCATCTATATTAATTCCCATATTTTCAAGAACATCCGTGCGGTAGAACATCATTGGAAATCCGAAGGTTTCAGGCAACGCATATATGCCATCTTGATAAGTGTATGTAACAAAAATACCTTCTGGGAAGCGTTTTGAAACCTCATTAAAACCGTCAAGCTTTGATAAATCAACAACCGCATTACGCATAGCATAGTTAACCGGGTCCGAACCGCCTTCTTGTAATGACACATCAGGTCCTCTGCCCGCAACTGTTGCGGTCAAAAGAGTCCCCGCAGGAACGAGCTGTAAATTAACATTTATACCGGTTTTTGGAATAAAGTCCTGTTTGAGCATTTGATTCAAAATCATTGCTTGGTCGCGACCGCTGAGCGCGCCGCTACCTATCCAAACTTTAATTGGCTTTTTGTCTGATTTATTGCCTGCCGCTGAAAAATTATTATAATCTTTAAAGAACGATATAAAGAATTTTTTTATTGCTATTCCAAAAGAAACAAAGAAATTTGGATTTGCTTCAGGTAATTCAGCATCCTTCTCAGCAATGAAAATGTAATCCAAGGTCAACGGCATATTCTTCATATTCATTACAGTATTTGCCATAGTACTTACATTATCTCTAAAGGTTGTAAACATACCCGGTATTGCAGCAGGGTCATCCAACATTTCTTCGAGTTTGTATACTAATTGATTAATTTGAGCAACGTTTGCATCCTCTTTTCCGTCTGCTCCCTTCAATTCTTTAACAATCTTATTTAAAACCTTTTTCTGTTTCTCAAAGGTTTCCAAAACCTCAGGCATATATTTATCAATATTATAGTCTCTATACGGGTCGGGGTCATTTCCCAAAAGAGTCAATAAATTCCAGTTCGCACTGCTAAGTTTTGAAAGCGCTTCTGACAACTCTCTGATAGACTCACTGAATTTACCTAAGGAAGCTTCTATGCGAATTGTTCTTTTACCCTTTTCCAAATAGAAAAGATAAGGTGTACCATCTTTAGCAGAAGCAACCGAAACCGTGAAACCTTTTTTATAACTAAATGCCAACGCCTCTGATTCTTGGAATTGAATCGCATCATCTATATAGATACTTCTGATAGAATCTATATCAAGAACATAGTCCTGTCTGCTGCGGAAACCTATTTCATATAATCCGCTTTCAGGTACATCTACTTCCCAAGTAAGCCATTGACCTGTAGTCTGCCATCTTGTGCCGCCAACAGTGTTGATTTTTCTTGTGACAACATCAAACGGTTGGTTTCCACCCGAAGAATTATCATTAGCAGGGAACAAAGCTACATCTGATTTTAAAGTGGCATCTTCGGCCTGAACTATCAAAACACCATCTTTAAGGACATTTTTCACAGACTTTATGCCTTGCTTTTCATAATCCTTTAAAACACTCTTGTAATCCTTTTGGTCGTTACCGCCGGTTACAAGTGTGATGTTTGCTATTGCCATTTTACCGGATACTGAGCTAAGGCGTATAGTATGCTCGCCCTCAGTTAAATAAAACTTAAGCGAAGCACCGAAGTAACCCATACGGTCAGACAAATATGTGCTAAGCCATTCATTTACTTCAATTTGAGAAGGGCGCACATCATCCTCACCCTCTAAATGTACTACCTCAGTTTCATCCTTAAATGCGCGAGAAAATTCTATATCTTCAGCTTCTTTGAAAGGAATTTGACCATCGATTAAAAAAGAGCGTTGAATTGATTCCGCTTCTTGGTCAAGTGTACAGTATTCCACACCTACAGTGTAAAGACCCGCCTGCGTAACAGAGATTTTCCACTCAGCAAATCCGCTTGAATCAGTCACTAAAACCGGTTCTGTTTTGCCCTTGAATTCGGTTTCCAACGAAACATTTTCAGCCGCCGAATATTGATTCGCAGACAAAGAAATTGACTGATAGCCAGATACCTTGTTCTTATATTTAGAAATATAATCACTATATCCTATATCCGAAGATGTTTCCGTTTGAACAGCTTGATTTTGGGGGTATGATGTATTGTCAACCGCAGTAGCGCCCTGCACATTCAAAACAGAAGCCTGCAAAGAAAACACCATCACACAAGCCATTATCACTGACAAACTTTTGATTAATTTTTGTTTTTTCATCTGAGTACTCCACATCCATATCTACTGAATTTTTTACCATATATAATCGGTATTAATCTCAGTTTATTTTGTTGGTTATGCTTTCTGTTGTTGATTTTTTACTAACATACCTATTCGCAAAAAATCGCATCGCAGAAGATACCTGCAACATCGCCTCAGACATTCAGACGTAGGCGTTTAACGAAAAATAGCTGTGTTGCGCCGCTATAAAAATAGGAACTAATCTTGCTAAGGGGTTAACGGTCTTTCTTCATTTATAAAAACTCCTTCGTAAGTTTTTGATTTTTAAGTGGTAAAAATTATTTGAAAATCTAAAAAATTTTCAATTTAGAGTTGGCAATTTCTCTGTATACATTTTTTCTGAAATACTGATAACACATTTTATCAACAAAAAATAGCAAAAACCGCTAAAATATGGGGTTTTTTCAGCAAATTTTATATTTTGAGTATACATTGCCTTTTACATAATGACTAAATACCATTGTAATTTTATCATTATATTATACATATTTCTATGGTAAAAAAAAAGAATTTTTTACATTTTTTTTTACATTTTTGCAATTCGAAAGCTAAAATACTAATTATTTTGTAAATTTTCTCTTTGAAATAAAACAATGCACCTCAAGGCAATTGCCTCAAGGTGCATTTGTTATGACTTATTAACAGTAAAATCTTAAATTTTAGCTGTTGTTTTTCTTTTTACTGTTGCTTGTAATACTCATTAATTGAAGCAGTACAAGAGTTAGCTATACTTTCCATTGCTTGCTTTGGTGAAGATTGCAAATCTAACATACAAGGAATACCAACAGCAGCGTATCCGGAGCCTAAACCTTTAGCTTCTAAAATTTGCTTAAACTTATAGCTTTGAGTTAACATTGTAAGAGATTGAGAGTCGCGAACTAAGGATTTATTTCTCTTCTCAATTTCTTTAACTTTAACATTTGTTCTATTAGCAATAGCAGTTAAAATTGCGCCATCCTCTTCAATATAGGGGTCGCCCTCAATAATTGCAAGAGCCTGCATACCCGAAATAAAGGTTGAATAGTTGGCTGCATTCGGACCCATCGGCATTGGAAGAATACCGTAATCGTCAATAGCGTCAGAGTAAATTTTGGGTAATGTTGCGTCGCCGTTTGTGCCGAGGAAGAAGAGTGTATTACCATCGTTGAAATTAGCAAGAGCATCTAAATAGTCTTGATAATTGAGGGTGTATTTACCGTCTTTGATTGTTGACTTTGTATATGCAGGGTTAAATAGTCCCTTTGTTACACAGTCTTGAACGTAAGAAAGCATATCCAAAACATTACTTGAATTACCGTTAAATACATATCTACTTGCGCCATTTTCTTCAACAATCGCAACCGGAGATGACCAGTTTGCATAAATAAAGTTGAAATAGTGCTGCGGGAACATTGCTTGGAACGCCCATTTAGAGCCACCGCTCTTCTCTTTGAACTGTTGGCAAATTTCCTTTAATTTATCGGTAGTCCATTCACCCTTGCGAACCAGTTCATAGAAATCGCCAAGTTGATATTGCTCTGCCAAAGCTTTATTAAAGTACACTATGCTTTGCTCAATGCGGTCATAACGAACCGCTACGCCGTAAACGCCGCTTTTATAAGATGACATCAATGTAACCGTTGGGTTCCAAGGATTAGTTTCAACACCAACCGTTTTAACATTGCGCAAATCTGCGCCAAGACCGGTTTTCTTCCAGATTTGATCCATTGTAGCAGACAATAAATCAATAACATTATATGTAAGCTTACCAGAAGCCTTATCAGTTGTTATTTGCTTTGCGCCTTCAGTAGTTCCTATAAATTGAACAAGTTTAATTTTACAGTTATAATCCTCTTCGATTTTCTTTAATGCTTTGTAACATCTCTGAGCATCAGCAGAACCGGTTGCTTCATAATTCTTTTTATAGTGAGCACCAAAAATGATTTCTCTGCCTTTGAGGTCCATTTTTGTTTCTTTTAACTCAACATCATAGAAAGTACCGTCTACACCTTCGATTTCGGTACGGTTGACGATACTTGCGCCTTCGGCATCTTTATCCACGCTGGGCTCGGATATGTTTGAGTTGTTAATACCTATATTAGTATCAACCGAAGCATCTCTGTCAAACGAAAAGGTCGGGCCATCTTCTTCAACCTTACTAGAATAGCCTCCGCCAACTTCGCTTTCATTACCGTCTTTATCCTTTTTACATGCTGTGGTTGTTAAAACTATCATGCAAATACAAATAAAAAACGCTAATAATCTTAAAAAGTTTTTCATAACAAATCCTCCATACTTATTAGTATTGACATTATATCACTTCACCATTATTTTTTCTATGGCAAAAAAAATGTAATTTTTGCATTTTTTTTAACATTTCTCGCAAAAACGCAGCTTCGATTTTTTTCTTTTTTGCCTTTTTATAAGGAGGATAAATTCTTGACATACGGTTTGCTTTGTGTTATATTGAACCAAACATAATAATTAGGGTGTTAACTATGAAATTACTTTATAATAATCCACCATCAAAAATTAAATTGAAGGAACAGCATTTTGTCGGCTTTGATAATCTTTGGGAGCAAACCGCCTTGCCGTTAGGTAACGGTAATTTGGGCATAAGCGTAATAGGTGAAGTTCAAAAAGATATGCTGGTTTTTAACCATAAAACCCTTTGGACAGGTGGTCCTTCTCCCAAAAGGCCAGACTATTGCGGCGGCAACATAACCGCACCAGACCAAGACAAAAAACTGCCGAGAGATTATTATAAAGAAATCTATACCTCATTCAAAAACGGCGACAACCAAAAAGCTCATCAGCTCTGCGAAAAACTCGTAGGTATAAAAGAAGGTTATGGCAGTTACAGACCCTTTGGAACATTTAATTTTGATTTTGGCAACATTTCACAAAGCTCTTTATACTGTCGCGAACTCGATTTGGAAAATGCGGTTTGCACGGTCGAATACGATGCACTATTTAATGACCGCAAAATTCACGACAAGCGAATTTACTTCACCTCAAACCCGCAAAATTGCGGAGTCATTAAAACATTAAGGACGGGCGGCAGTTTAAACACCGTTTTATCTGTCGACTCTTCTTACGGAGAAATTGAATATAAGGAAAATAAAATCGTTCACAAAGGAAGCGTTGAAGACAACGGCCTTAATTTCTGTCTTGTTGCCGAAGTATTCAGCGATGGTAAGGTGACCGACCGCAATAACGGTATTGAAATATCAGATGCCACGGAGTTTACCGTAATTTTTTCAGCAGACACCGACTATTCTGACACTTATCCCACATATCGCACGGGTGAAACTCAATCAGAACTTTTTACAAAGGTTTCGTCAACCGTCAATATTGCAAAGAATTTAGGTTTTGACAACCTTTTGAAAAATCATAAGAAAGATTTTAATAATTTATTTAATCGTGTTAACCTCACTCTTAACAGTAACACAAACCTCACAGCAGATAAACTATTAGAAACTTATGCCCAAGACAAGCAATGCAGAAAAAAATCCATTGAGCTTTTATATGCATACGGAAGATATCTGACCATATCTTCAAGCCGCGAAAACGACCTTCTACCCTCAAATCTTCAGGGAATTTGGAATTGTCACGACAAACCTGCTTGGGGATGTGATTACCACATAAATATTAATCTGCAAATGAATTATTGGCCGACCTTTAGTGCAAATCTTGCCGAGTGTGCCAAACCCTTAATCCGCTATATCGAGGCTATGACCGTTCCGGGAAGAATTACTGCGGAATATTATACCGGAGTCAAAAGCACCGATGCCGAGCATAACGGTTTCCTTTTCCATACCCAGTGTACTCCGTTTGGTTGGACTTGTCCGGGTTGGTCATTCGATTGGGGGTGGTCGCCTGCTGCGGTTCCGTGGATTCTTCACAACTGCTATGAATATTATGAATACACTCTTGACAAGCAGATGCTTGCCGACCATATTTATCCTATGCTAAAGGAAACAGCAGAATATTTTTCAAAGCTTCTTATTGAACATAACGGTCGACTTTTAACCTGTCCGTGTTTTTCACCCGAGCACGGTCCAAGAACGCTCGGCAACACCTATGAGCAGTCACTTATTTGGCAACTTTATGACGACGCTTTAAAGAGTGCAAAAGCATTAGAAATTGACAATAATTTGGCAAAAAAATGGCGCGATATACAAGACAAATTAAATGTGTACGAAATCGGAGAAGACGGTCAAATCAAAGAATGGTACCACGAAACAAGCCTTGGTGAAATCGGCCAGAAACACCACCGCCACATGTCACACCTTTTAGGCCTTTATCCTTGTAACGTAATGAATAAATTTGATAATCCCGAGCTTGTAAAAGCTGCCGTTGTTTCTATGAACGACAGAACTGATAAGAGCACCGGTTGGTCTATGGGACAAAAAATCAATACATGGGCAAGAACGGGTGACGGCGACCGCGTACTTAAAATAATCGGCGATTTATTTGAAAGCGGAATTTATTCAAACTTTTTCGATTATCATCCGCCTTTCCAAATCGACGGCAACTTCGGTTTTACAGCAGGTGTTAACGAAATGCTACTCCAAAGCAACTGCGGTTTTATCGAGCTTTTGCCTGCGCTTCCTACGGAGTGGGATAGCGGTAGCGTTTGCGGACTTATTGCACGTGGCAACTTCACTGTTAATATTAAATGGAGTAACGGTAAATTAACCGAAGCCGAAATCACTTCTAATATGGGCGGTGTCTGCACGCTTCACTATAATAAATCAGAATTTACCATTGCAGGCATTTGCGACAGTAAAAATAATTTTGCAAAATTCCAAACGGAAAAAGGAAAAACATATAAAATTACAGTATGTAAGTAGGGATAATTATGAAAAAAATCTTATTTGTTGGTGACAGTATAACCGATACAGGCAGAATTTATTCTGTGGCATATAATCTCGGTGGCGGATATCCTGCAATGGTGGCGGGCTCTTTGGGATTAGATAAGCCTAATTGTTATTCTTTCAAGAATGTCGGCATAAACGGTAACCGAATCGTTGATTTACTTGCTCGTATTAAAAAGGATATGATTAATTTATCCCCGGATTATATGAGTGTTTTAGTTGGCGTTAATGACATTGGACACGAATTTTGCGAATCCCCCAACGGTGTTGACGCTGAGCTCTTCGAAGTTTATTACGATATTTTTATTTCTCAGCTTTTAAAAGCGTTACCAAATCTTAAAATTATGATTTTAGAGCCGTTCTTACTTAAAGGAAGTTCGACCCAAAGTATTTGGGACCGTTATAGAAGCGAGGTTGAAAAACGCGCCGATGTTGCTCGCCGTATCGCAGAAAAGTACAATATCCCCTTTGTTCCGCTTATGGATAAGTTTGATAATGCTTTAAAACAAGCCCCCGCAGAATATTGGTCTTTTGATGGTATTCATCCAACCTATGCGGGACACGAAATCATCAAAAGGGCTTGGTTAGAAGCCTTTAATAACCAACTTTCACAAGAAAAATAAATTTAATTAAACAATAGCGCATTACAAAACTCCTTGTTTAAATAAACAAGGAGTTTTATATTTATATAAAAAACATTTTGATTGCTAAATATTTTTTGTTGCGGGATTGTCTATTAACTTTCCATCTTTAGTGAACCGCGACCCATGACAAGGGCAATCCCAAGTGTGCTCGCTTGAATTATATTTTAACGCGCATCCCATATGCGGACACCTCGGTACCATTGGTGTTAATAAATTCACAGTGCTTTCAAGAGCGTTTATCGCTAGTTGTGGACGCAAAATACTTCTTGAAGGCGAAAAAACATCTGTGAAATCATTTGGTTTGCCCAAAACCAAATCTGTAAGTATGTTCGCAGAGACCATAGAGGTTGTCATTCCCCATTTGTTAAATCCTGTCGCAACATACAAATTAGGTGTGTTTTTAGAATACTGACCAATATAAGCAATATCATCCAAAGTTTTACAGTCTTGAGTTGCCCAATAACAAATTTCTTGAGAATTAGGGTAATGCTTTTTTGTAAACTCCCTCAATTCCCACCAATTTCCTCCCTGCTTGCCTGTTCGGTGACCCCCACCGCCAAGCAAAAGCATATCTTTATAATTTCTAAACGAAAGCCCTTTTTCTGCTTCATCAACATACATCCCGTCAACATTTTGCGCGCCTTTAAGTCCTATTACATACGAACGGTGCTGATACATTTTCAAAAAATATCCGCCGTGCTTATTTATAAACGGAAAATGTGTTGCAACGATGATTTTTTTCGCCTTTATTATTCCATTTTGTGTTTTAACACCATCGTGCTTAATTTCCAACACCCTTGTATTTTCAAAAATTTTTATATTCTTGGCAATAGAAAATGCAAATTTTAGGGGATTGAACTGTGCCTGATTTTTAATCTCAACCGCTCCTGCAACCGAAAAAGGCAAGTCTGCTTTATCGTGGAGTTTCGCTTCGCAACCCATTTTATTAAGAGCCTCAACCTCTAACTCTATTTTTCTTTTGTCGTCAATAGAGTAAACAAAGGAAGATTTCCGCTCAAAATCACAGTCTATGTTTTTACATAATTCATCATACTTTTCTAATGCTTTTTTGTTTGCGTTTAAATAAAGCTTAGTTTTTTCCTTGCCAAACCTTTCAATCATTTTATCGAAAATTGCCCCGTGGTGATAAGTGATTTTTGCAGTTGTGTTCTCGGTAATGCCCGAACAAATCATACCAGCCTCAACAAGAATACAGTCTACCCCCGCACTTCTAAGTTGATTAGCGCATAAAATTCCCGCCATTCCTCCGCCAATGATTAAAACATCGGTTTTCGCATCACCCTTTAGCGTTTCAAATCGCGGACGCTCAAGCCCTAAATTCCAAACAGCTTTCACAATACCACTCCTCAAGTTTAGTATTACCGATCTCAAATCTTTAATTCTGTCAAAAAGCAAAAGCCACACGATGTGTGACTTTTCTTTTTGGATATTTTGAACTTAATGGCACGAATTTATAATGCCTGAAAACCGAGTTTATTTACTGTTTGTTATTGAAGTCTTTAAACTACAGCCAAAATGTATTTGTTAATCTTGTGCCAAAGCGTGGATTCGAATACAAAATCGCATCCATTTTCAGTATATCAGTAATTTTTATTGCCGTATAGGTTTGAGAGTATTTAGATTTCGCATCCCCATCTAATTGATGTGTTTCCTCATTAAGATTATCCCATGTCCATAAGTGTATGTATTCTCCCACAGACAAAGCATATTCCGTTGAATCAATTTTTCTATAAACATCCGCAAAACCCTCATATACTTTATTATTATTTAAAAAACATCGAGCCATCATTCCATGAGTTTTTTCAATGTTTTCACAAGTCAGTAAGCTGGACTCAATAATATTACCTTTTAAATCATAAAAGTTTATCATTTCTATACCACGCAATCTATCTGTTTATATGAATATATTGTAACACATATTTGCACGAAGCACAACACTGTTTGCCGAAGGCAACATCGTTTTGTGTCCCCAAGCGGACAATGATGTTGACCTATCGGTCAAATGATGTTGCGAGTAAACTCGCAAACGATGTTGTGTCCTTGCGGACACAAACACAAAAAATAAAGGACTACCAAAGTAGTCCTTTATTTTTTGTCTCTCTTGTACGAAAAAGAACTGGGTAAAAACCGAGGATTTTCTTTAATTCACGCCCAATGCAATTCATAATAAAACCAATTATCCGTAATTTTCTTTATATAGCACCAA
>JAZRAQ010000008.1:0-39077 GCA_045634645.1 Acutalibacteraceae bacterium | reverse complement strand
CCGCGACCCGTTGTCCGGACGTTCTTACGTTTATGCCGCTATGCGTGTAACAGGTGCTGCAGACCCCACTCGTCCCGTTTCCGAAACAATCAAGGGCAAGCTTCCCCAGAGAAAAATTGTAACAACTGCAGCTGCAGGTTACTCCTCATACGGTAACCAGATCGGTCTTGCTACCGGTATGGTTGACGAGCTTTACCACGACGGTTATGCTGCAAAGCGTATGGAAATCGGTGCAGTAATTGCTGCAGCTCCTCAAGAAAACGTTAGACGCGAATGTCCTGAAGATGGCGATGTTGTTGTTTTATTGGGCGGTTCAACCGGTCGTGACGGTTGCGGCGGTGCTACCGGCTCTTCAAAATCACACACTTTAGAATCCCTAGAATCTTGCGGCGCAGAAGTTCAAAAAGGTAATGCACCTGAAGAAAGAAAATTACAAAGACTTTTCCGCAATCCTGTTGCTACAAAAATGATTAAGCGTTGTAACGACTTTGGCGCAGGCGGTGTTTCGGTTGCTATTGGTGAATTAGCAGACGGTCTTGTAATCGACTTAAATGCAGTTCCGAAGAAATATGACGGTCTTGACGGTACCGAGCTTGCAATTAGTGAATCACAAGAAAGAATGGCAGTAGTTATTGAAAAGGAAAATGTTGATAAATTCCTTGAACTTGCAAATTCTGAAAACTTACAAGCCGTTGTTGTTGCTGAAGTTAAGGCAGAACCTCGCCTTGTAATGAACTGGAATGGTAAAACAATCGTTAATATTTCACGTGAATTCTTGAATTCAAACGGTGCTGAAAAACATATAGACGTTGCTGTTGCAAAACCCGTTGTTAATGAAAAGGAAATCACCGGTTCATTTACTGAAAACTATAAAGCTTTGGCTGACGACCTTAATATCTGCTCAAAGCGTGGTTTATCTGAACAATTTGACTCTACAATCGGCGCGGGTACTGTGCTTATGCCGTTTGGCGGCAAAAACCAATTAACACCAATTCAGGCAATGGTTCAAAAAATCAGTGTTGAAAAGAAACACACTAACGACTGTTCTTTAATGTCTTGGGGTTATAATCCGTTTATCACTAGTGACAGTCCTTATCACGGCGCTTATTTGGCAGTTATTGAATCTGTTTGCAAGCTAATTGCAACAGGCGCAGAATTTAAGGATGTATATTTAACCTTCCAAGAGTATTTTGAGCGTTTAGGTAAGGATAGCAAACGTTGGGGCAAGCCCTTGGCAGCTCTTTTAGGTGCATTTAAGGCTCAAATGGAATTAGGTATCGGCTCAATCGGCGGTAAGGACTCTATGAGCGGTTCTTTCGAAGATTTAGATGTTCCCCCTACTCTTGTTTCATTTGCTGTTACAACAAGCAAGGTTGATAACATTGTAACAGGTGAATTTAAGAAAGCCGGCAACAAGGTTATTATGCTGTCCCCCGAATATGACCAAAATAATTTACCGAATACCGCATCATTACTTAATGTATTCAATATGGTAACAAACCTTATGAGAAGCGGTGTTGCTGTTTCTTGCTACACCCCAACATTAGGCGGTATTGCAGAAGCAGTAATAAAAATGTCCTTCGGTAATGGTTTAGGCTTTAAATACAGCGAGAACCTTTCATTAAACGATATCTTCGGTTATAACTACGGTTCATTTATTCTTGAAGTTTGTGAAGACGTTGATGACGCTTTGGTTATCGGTACTGTAACTGATGACGGTAAGATTTCTTATAACGGCGAAGAACTTTGCTTGAACGGTTTGTTGGAAACATATGAAAACAAGCTTGAAAGCGTATTTAAATGCAATATTCCCGACTCCAAATCACCTATGGAAAACTTTAGTTACACTGCAACAAACAGAGTTGCTCCTGCAATTAAGGTTGCAAAACCAAAGGTACTAATTCCTGTATTCCCCGGCACAAACTGTGAATTTGACTCTGCAAAAGCTATGCGTGATGCAGGCGCAGAACCTGAAATTTTCGTTATCAATAACAGAACAAGTGACGGTATTGCAAAGAGTGTAGAAACATTTGCAGACAAACTTAAAGACTCTCAAATGATATTCATCCCCGGCGGTTTCTCAGGCGGTGGCGAACCTGACGGTAGCGGTAGATTTATTACTGCATTCTTCCGTAACGCCGCTATTAAAGACGAAGTTACAAACCTATTAGAAAAGCGTGACGGTTTAATGTGCGGTATTTGTAACGGTTTCCAAGCGCTTATTAAATTAGGTCTTGTTCCTTACGGCAAGATTATTGATACCGATGAAAATTGTCCGACACTTACATTTAATACTATTGCCCGTCACCAATCAAGAATTGTTAGAACCAGAATTGCTTCTAACAAGTCACCATGGCTTTCTCAAACAAATGTTGGAGATATTTATAACGTTCCGATTTCGCACGGCGAAGGACGTTTCCTTGCAAGTGAAGATTTAATTAAGGAATTAGCTAAAAACGGTCAAATCGCAACACAGTACGTTGATTTGGACGGAAACGCAACCTCTGACGTACACTTTAACCCCAACGATTCTCTCTACGCTATTGAAGGTATCACTTCACCTGACGGTAGAGTATTCGGTAAAATGGGTCACAGTGAGCGTAAAGGCTACGGTCTTTACAAAAATGTACCCGGCGACTATGATATTAAAATGTTCTCTTCAGCAGTAAAATACTTTAAATAAGGAATGAAATTATGGCTTTCTTATCTGACATAGAAATTGCTCAAAACTGTAAAATGAAGCCTATTACAGAAATTGCTGAATTTGCAGGTATTGATGCAAAATATTTAGAGCAATACGGTAATTATAAAGCAAAAATTGACCTTTCTTTAATGAATGAAACCAAGAATGAAGACGGTAAATTGATACTTGTAACCGCGATTACCCCCACCCCTGCGGGTGAGGGTAAGACCACTACAACAATCGGTCTTGCTGACGGTTTAAAGCGAATTGGAAAAAAGGTTTGTGTTGCACTTCGTGAGCCTTCATTAGGCCCCGTTTTCGGTATTAAAGGCGGTGCTGCAGGCGGCGGATACGCTCAGGTAGTACCTATGGAAGATATAAATCTTCATTTCACTGGCGACTTCCACGCAATCGGTGCTGCAAATAATCTTCTTGCCGCTATGCTTGATAACCATATTCACCAAGGCAATTCTTTAGGAATTGATGTTCGCAAAATTACTTGGAAACGTTGCGTTGATATGAATGACCGTCAATTACGCTATGTTACCAACGGTCTTGGCGGTAAGGTTAACGGTGTTCCCCGTGAAGACGGTTTTGATATTACTGTTGCCAGTGAAATTATGGCAGTTTTATGTTTAGCAAGTGATATTACCGACCTTAAAGAGAGATTGTCAAGAATAATCGTTGGCTACACTTATGACGATAAACCCGTTACCTGTGGCGATTTAAAGGCGCAAGGCGCAATGACAGCACTTTTAAAAGATGCAATTAAACCTAATTTAGTTCAGTCTTTAGAGGGTACTCCTGCTTTGGTTCACGGCGGACCGTTTGCTAACATTGCTCACGGCTGTAACAGTGTTACCGCTACAAAAATGGCTTTAAAATTAGGTGACTACGCTATCACAGAGGCAGGATTCGGTGCAGATTTAGGCGCTGAAAAATTCCTTGATATAAAATGCCGTATGGCAGGGTTATCTCCTTCGGCTGTTGTAATGGTTGCAACTATCCGTGCTTTAAAAATGCACGGCGGTCTTTTAAAAACTGAATTAGGTAATGAAAATATTGAAGCTTTGGAAAAAGGTATTCCAAACCTTTTAAGACACGTTTCAAATATTAAAAATGTATATAAATTACCTTGTGTTGTAGCAGTAAACCGCTTCCCCACCGATACCGATAAAGAGGTTGAATTTATTATCGCAAAATGTAAAGAACTTGGCGTTAACGTAATCCTTTCTGATGTTTGGGCAAAAGGCGGTGAAGGCGGCGAAGAATTAGCAAAAGAAGTTGTAAGACTTTGCGAAGAAGAAAAAGCCGATTTCACATTCTGCTATGAAGCAGACACTACTATTGAACAAAAAATTGACGCTATTGTTCGTAAAATTTATGGCGGTGACGGTGTAATTCTCACACCAAATGCCAAAAAACAAATTGCCACACTAACAGAATTAGGCTTTGAAAAATGTCCTGTTTGTATGGCAAAAACTCAGTACAGCTTTTCTGATGATGCAACAAAATTAGGCGCACCTGACGGATTTAAGGTAACTGTACGAAATATTAAGATTTCTGCGGGCGCAGGCTTTATAGTGGCCCTAACCGGTGATATAATGACCATGCCAGGACTTCCAAAAGTACCCGCTGCTGAAAGAATTGACGTTGACCAAAACGGCATAATTTCAGGTTTATTCTAAACTAAAAGAGGTAAGCTAAACGCTTACCTCTTTAATTTTATTTATTAAATGCATTCAATAATTTTTTATTTTTAGCAAAAGCAGGTTTAAAGGCTTCATAAGAAGCTTGGAAATGACTGTTTTCGCTCAACATTTCCTTTATACCCTCATCAACCTTTTGATTTTTATAAGATGCCGCAGTTAAAACTGCAATCAAAGTATTTACAGTATCTCTGTCACCCTTAATATAAAAATCTTCTGCAACAATGTAAAACTTTTTGACCTGCTTTTTGGTACCATCTTCAAACAATGTAACAAGCCTTGGTATCAAATGTTTGCCAAAAAAGTTTAAATAAAGGAAATTACCGTAGGTTGCAATATGGTTTTTGTATTCTTCTTTAAGCGCAGGAAAAATATCAAGCATCTTTTTAGCGAAGGAAGAAATATTCATATTATCGCCTTTAGTTGCGGTTGGTAAATCAATTTTTGCATTTACTGCTCTGGTACGCTTAATTCCCATTTCCTTGCGAAGAGAATTCACAAAATCAATACCTACACTGGTTGCATCTTTAGCATTTTGTGTATCATCAAATAACCAAGCGTTAATTTCAGTAAATTCGCCAACGTTACCTTCAGTCACATCTGCAACAGACAAAACGAACATTTGACGAGCATCATCATATTTAACAGAAACGGATTTATTATCATTTGTGAAATTACCGTCTACCTCTTTAAATGAATTTTCCTCAAAAAAAGGATTAAGTTCACATAAAACATTTTCTAAATATTTGTTATCCAATTAAAATTCACATCCAAAAATAAATATTTAATTTATTATACAACATTTTTATTTATTTGTCTATTGTAAATTGTAAAATTTTAAAGTATAATATATTTAATAATTTTTGGAGTAAATTTATGAATTTAGCAAACATAAAAACCATTGAAAACATTTTAAAAAAAGAGGGATTTTCTTTTAAAAAGTCTTTAGGTCAAAACTTTTTAGTTGATGAATCTGTTTGTCCTAAAATGGCGGAATTTGCTTGCGACAGTGAGACCGGCGTATTGGAAATCGGACCAGGTATTGGTGTTTTAACTGCCGAGCTTTCAAAAGTTGCAAAAAAAGTTGTTGCCATTGAACTCGATGACAGACTTAGAAACATACTCCCTAAAACCTTGGCAGACTGCAATAATGTAGAGATAATATTTGGGGATGCAATGAAACTTGATTTAAAAGAAATCATCAAAGAAAAATTTAATGATTGTAACAGGGTTTCGGTTTGCGCAAATCTTCCCTATTATATTACTTCCCCTATTATTATGATGTTGCTTGAAAGCAAACTTCCAATAGAAAATATAACGGTTATGGTACAGAAAGAAGCTGCAGAGCGACTTTGCGCTAAGGTTGGCTCAAGAGATGCAGGGGCGGTTACTGTCGCTGTGGACTATTATAGTGAGGCTCAAATACTATTCCAAGTAGGCAGAAATTCTTTTATGCCGCCACCGAACGTTGATTCGGCAGTTATTCAACTTAAAATCCGAAAAAATCCGCCCATTGAGGTTAGTGATGAAAAAAAGTTTTTCAAATTCGTAAAAGCCTGCTTTGCACAAAGAAGAAAAACACTTGTAAATACTGTTTCTAACTCTTTAGGTGTTAGCAAAGATGTTTTAAGAAAAGCACTTGCCGAAGAAAATCTTTCAGAAACAGTCAGAAGCGAACAATTAACAATTGAACAATTAGCTAATATTTCACAAAAAATATAGGAGTGGTTTACCACTCCTATATTTTTATTGTGTCAGAAAATTTAAAGGAATAAATAAGCTTTTCTTTAATAGGCTTTTCAAAAATCTTTTCGCAAGCGATACCGTAAATGTTTAACTGCTCTGAATAAGCAGTTTTAAGGTCATTAATATCATCTGCATTATCAGTTTTAAAATCAAGGATTACCACCTCATTGTCCTCAATAAAGCAAATATCAACAGCACCTTGAATAATAACCTTTTCATTAACAAATTTGTTATCAAGAGTGTTATCAATTTCGGTCGCAGGCACTTCGGTTAAAAAGCGCATTTCGCGTTTTACTAACGGTGAATTTTTAATTCTTCTAAAAATATCACTCGCAAAAAACTCATTTAAAGCTTTCTTATTTAAAGAATTCATTTCAGCTTCGCTTATAAATTGCCATTCATAAAGTCTTTCAATTTCCGCTTCTAAATCATTGCACTTATCAAAATCAATAAACTGCATTACCTTGTGCATTGCGGTACCTCTTTGAGTTGGCATTAGCCCGCCCGCGCTCAAGAAAGAGGGTTTAGTTGAAAAGGCATATTTTGCGCTTTCCGCTTTATTTGCAATAACCGATGCAGAAGACTTTGCTTCAACGTTAAGGATACTACTATACGGATAAGAATAAGCCATATTTTCTTTGATTTTTTCTGCTAAATCGGAGTTTACAATTATTTCTTCATTAGCATAATCGATTAAATTTTCATTTAATTTAGCGCCATCTATTATATTAATTGCAAAATTGCATTTATCTTCAATCGGTAAAATACCGCTTGCGCTTTGTCTCAAAACAGTACCGCAAGGATGCAAAAGCGAAGCTAAAATTAACCAATCTGCATAAGATTTTGTTCGGGCGAAAAGACTGTAATTTATTTTTGAATTTGAAGTTAAAAGCCAATTTTTATAACATTCTAACTTCTTTTGAAGATTAGAAAATGAAGAAACCATAATCAATTTATCTTCAGTGCGGGTTAAAGCCACATACAACAGGCGTAATTCTTCCTGAAGCGCAAAATCTATATCATTTTCTAAAATCATTTGACGGGAAATTGTAGTGTATTTAGTTTTATCATCCTCATCAAAATAATTGAACCCTATACCTAAATCGGTACTGTAAATGCATCCTTCTCTACTCTCTTGGTCGTTAAATCTTGATGCAGTTGAAGCTAATATACAAATCGGAAATTGCAAGCCCTTTGAAGCGTGAATAGACATTATATTAACCGCATTATTATCTGCACTGCCGACCGCAGATTTAATTCCCTTACCCGATTGGTCGGTTATAAATTTGATAAAACCGCTTAAATTACCGCTTTTGCCTTGGGAATACTGCTCGGCATAATCCTTTAAAAGTAAAAGGTTGTTTTTTCGTCTCTCACCGTCACTCATAGCAGAGGCTATGTTTAAATATTCCGTTACAATAAGCAATTTTGAAATAAGATTTGGTAAATTAAGCACTGCTGAATATGAACGGTACTTCTCGATAGTCTTTAAAAATTCTTTACAGTATTCGTCACCGTTTTGAGCAGAAAATATGACGGCACTATACAAGCTTGATTTAGGCTTGCAATAACGAATTTCTGCTAATTGGTCGGCGGTAAAGTTGAAAATGGGACCTAACATAACAGTCAAAAGTTCAACATCGCTTTTAGGATTATCAATAACCTTTAAAAGCGCTAAAAATGTTGAAATTTCGGTAGAATCGGCATAACTTTCAAGATTTAAATTAACCGGTATTCCCCTGTTTTTAAGTTCATTAACTATAACGGGCGCCTTATTTGTCATAGAACGCAATAGAATTGTGAAATCACTGTACTTTGCTTTTCGTAAAGTATTTTCCTTTGTTCTGATGCATTCTTTACTGTCAATAATTTCAACTATTTTATCGGCAATATGTCTTGCTTCTAAAACCAGTGAATTTTCTTTTGTATTGGCACAATCTATTAAATCATATTCAACTGCATTGGTTTCAGTTTCAGGATAAACCGCGCTTGGTATCAACTGTTCACCGTTTTTATAGTCAATATCACCCGTTTGGGTTTGCATAAATAATGAAAACACAAAATTTATAAAATCACAAACTTCGGGTTTTGAACGGAAATTATTTCCCAAAATAATCTTTTTAGGCTCTGAATCCTTTGCGGTTTCTATATCAATATATCTATCTTTTTTTGATAAAAAGTTTGTAGGATTAGCACCGCGAAAAGCATATATACTCTGTTTAACGTCACCAACGGCAAATAGTTTTTTCTCAAAATCAGAAAGAACACAGAAAAGCATATCCTGAAGGTCGTTAGTATCCTGATATTCGTCAACCATTACCTCACTAAAACGATTTAAAAGGTCGGCTGAATCGGGATTAGCAACAACTTTGCCGTTTTCATACTTGCATAAAAGTTTTAGCGCTAAATGTTCGGTATTATGGAATGTAAACTGATTTGAATTTTTATACGCTTCAAAAAGTTTTTGCTCAAATTCTATTAAAATTTGACTCAAAAGATTTACCGGCTCACAAAGTTTTTTAAATTGAGAATTTATAAAAGTAAAATCTGCATAAAATATTTTCTTTAATTTTTTAGGATATTCCTCGGTTAAATACTTATATTCTGCCTTAACCGCCGAAAAATCCGTATTACCTTTAGTTCCCTTTATTGTTGGCAAACTCAAAGGTGAAAATTCCTGCAAACTGTTATAAAATTCATCCCAATCCTTACGGCTTTCAAGCATATTATTAACCTGTTTTGCAGTATCTGAAAAAATCGGAATATAAATTTCTGCAATTTCTTCATAAGGGGAAAGTATATCAATTAAATTTGCGAGGCTTTTAAGCATAGAATTGCAAATTCCCTCTGCCTTACATAATGCGTTAAGATACCAAGGATTGTCTTTAGTGAATTCACCGTTATTGTAAAAAACGCTTAACGACTTAAACCATTCGGTTGGAAAAGGTAAATGTCTTGAATACTCATAAATTGAAAGCACCGTTTCAGCAAATCTTTTTTCATCATATTCTGCGCCAACGATATCGAGCAATTCAAAAAACACGGGATTTTTCTCTTCAAAATATCTGTTAATTATTTGATAGACAACATTTTTATCAATTTTTCTTAAAGAGTATGCATCACAAATTTTAAAATCGGGTGAAATATCAAGCTTATCAAAATTTTCTCTGACTAAATCAATACAAAATGAGTCAATTGTGCAAATTTTAGCATTATTAAGCAAATGTTTTTGCATTAAAAGTCCTGTATCAAGAGGATTTTTGCGGCATTCTTCATCTAACCTTTTTTCAATTCTTGAGCGCATTTCAGCAGCGGCAGCATTTGTAAAAGTTACAATTAAAAGCTCGTCCGCGCTAATGTTAGAATTTTTATCGGTCAGCATTGAAATAACACGCTCAACTAAAACGGCGGTTTTACCTGAACCTGCAGCGGCGGAAACTAAAATATTACCTTTTTCATTTATGGCAAGACTTTGTTCTTTTGTTGCTTTAAATGCCATTTTCAGTTTCCTCCTTTAATGTTTCAAAAACCTTGCTGTTATTCATACTAGGCACCTTGAAAATGCCATCATTTTCAATACCGCAAACAGTTTTAAAATCACAATATTTACACGCGGGTGATTCTCTGCCGTCAATGGGATTAACGCTAATATCACCGCTTGTAATATCATTACCAATTCGTGCCATAAGCCTTTCAATATGCGAAAAAATTAAATCAAATTCTTCTTTATTTGCAAAGGATTGCGAAGTTTTAGAAAAACTACCATCGGCATTTGCTTTCAATTGTGGCACAAATTCACCCTGATTTTGTTTTTCCATTGCCTCAACCACAGCTAAATCCTGTAAAACAAGACCGTTCATAGCCATACCCTCGTCATTCAAGTCACGCTTTGAGGGCATATAGAGTATTCCCGCAGGCAAAGAATTATCATTTTTCACTATTGAATACAAATACAAAAGCATTTGCAAATTAAGACCAAATAAAATATCAGGTAATTTAAAACTTTTAGAACCTGTTTTATAATCAATTATACGAACATATCCGTTATAGCGGTCAACACGGTCAATACTTCCGTTAATAAGGATTTTGCCGTCCGAATAATCAAAATTTAAGGGTATACCGTCTTTACCGATTTTAAGTTCGCAAGCCACGGGTACAAATTCACTTTGGGCAAATTCATCAGAAATGCGGTAAACTACCTCTTTTAAAGCACGAATTATTTTTGAAACAATGAATTCGTGGCGCGCGTTTTTAACGCTGTTATAACCGCTTACACATTCTAAATATTCATTAACATAAAATTCAGTCAAGCGGTCAATTTCCGGTCTTGTAATATCTTTAATATTTTCCTTAAATTCGGTAATAAAGCGCTCTAAAACATAATGAACTATTGTACCTCTTTGCAAAACATCAAAATCTGCAGGTTGTAATTTTTGAGCCTTTAACCCATATTTACAGAAATAAGAAAACTTACAACGGTTAAAAGTATCAATCCTTGTTGCAGACATATAAATGTCTTTGCCATAAAGCCTCTTAGCATTTTCTTTTGAAATATATTTATCCTTTTTATTGAAATTTTCAATTAAGGCTTCAACCTTTTGCTTTTTTACACTGTCGCTTAAAGCAAGATTGAAAATCGCAGTTTGTGACGGAACGTTAATGCGCTTGCAAAATTCCGAAAAGGCGCTTTCGTAAGTTTCAGGAATATTTTCAATAGAAATATCCTGCGGTTCGAAAGCGGTTACAGGATTCAAGTTTTCTACTAAAGTATTTACGAATGCAGAAGCCTCAAGTTTTTCCCCTTTTAAGCTTGTCTTTGAATAAGATATGAAAAGCTTATCGGTTGCACAACAAAGATTACAGTAAACCAAGTAATTTTCTTCAATAGAATTGAAAATCGAATTGTCCGAAATTTCCAATCCAAGTTCAATTAACTTTTTTCTTTCGTTTATTGCAAAAATTCCCGAATTTTCACAAACTTTTGGAAAAACACCCTGATTTGCACCTAAAATGAATGTAATTTTAGGTCTAGAAGGTCTGATACGGTCTGCTTCACCAAAGGCAACTTGGTCAAGAGTTTGAGGCGGCAAGCCTATACTTTCAAGGGATACTGCCAAAGACAAAGCCTCGCAGTAGTCGGATTTTAAAATATTGCTTTCACCGTAACAAACAACTAAACTATCTAAAATCTTTAAAAAGGCATCATAACCTTGCTTTAAAATTTGAGGTGATAATACATCACTTTCCGAATCTAAAAAGTTATAAATATTGCCTAAAGCCGATTTTAAATTACATTCTTCAAATAAATTTATAACTGCTTTAGACATATTTAAGGCGTTGCCGTTGAACTGTTTTTTAAAGGAAAAAAGAGGGGTTATTGACTTAACTCTTAACGAATTAATTAGTTGGAGAGTTTCAATATCTTCTGTATCTAATTGGTCGGTAACAAAACCTTTAGGGTGCATATCCCATTCCTTTAGCCATAAATCGCCACTAATATTCCATAAATATGTATAATTTTCAAGGGTAGAAATCTCATCGGTGGTAAGAATTGAATTAGCAGATTTTAAAAACGCCAAAATATTCTCACTTGAAAAATCCAAAGCATTTATAGCATAGTCGGTAATTTTTGAAAACGGCAAAGCGCTAAGAGGCAAACGGCGGTCAAAAAATAATGAAACACCGTTTTTTTTGCAAGCATATTCAACCGCGTTTGCGTATTTTTCGGCATCTCTTGCAATGATTACAAAATCACGGAAACGGTAATTTTCGGTTCTGACTAATTTTCTGATAGTGCGAGCGCAAAATTCCGCTTCGTCAAACACGGTGTTAGCAGTACAAACGGTAACATTCTCACAAGTTTCAATCTTTTCAATTTGCTTTCCGCTAATTAATTTTTCGACTAATTTCAAATCGTTTGAATTATAAAAAGAATTATTCATAATCAGCGAATTATCTTGTTTTTTACTAAATTTTTCTGCAATTTTTTCTATTTTTTCAACTGCAAGACGAATGTTTGAAAATACATTGTATTCAGCTGCGTTCTCAATATCATTAGTAAAACTTACATAAACATCGTTAGCCTGAGAAATAATGCGCTCCAAAATTTTATACTGACCGCCTGTGAATCCTTTAAATGAATCTAAAAATACTGTTTTACCTGCGAAAAACTTATATTTTGATAAATTTTCATATAGTTTATTAAGCTTGTCCGATGGGTCAAAAAAGCGTTCAGAAACAAGCAAATCGTAATTTTTATAAATAACCTTTAAATCTGATAACTTATTCTTTAGAGAAATTCTATCTGTAAGTGCTATCGCTTTTTCAATGTCGTGGGTTTTAATAGCGTTGATTTTAAATTCGGAAATCGTATCAAGCATTGTTTTGGCAAAAGTTACAGAATGAACATATTTACCCCAAAGTTTTAAATCGTCACGCGATAAAATCAATGCCTTGTTCATAAAGATAACCTTATCGGCATCTGTTAATTCTCTGGCGCAAATTCCGCCTATTTCACGAGAAACCTCATCATACAAACGTGTAAAACTCAAAACGGTGGTATTAAGAGGAAAATTATCACCCAAAACCCTTAATGCTTCCCTTTCACTTTCAAAAGAAAACTGTTCGGGCACCATTAAAATAGCCTGCCCACCGTCATCAGTAATTTGCTTAATCTTCTGAAAACAAGTTGTAGTTTTACCCGAACAAGGTAAACCAAATATAAATTTTAACACATAATCACCTCTTAATGATTATTATAAAACGTTAAATGTACCAAAAATGTCACTTTAAAATAAAATTTAAAATCAAAAAACAGATTGTGCTCGGTATCCCAAAAACCGAACTTCCAACAACTGTATATTGGTTAATTGGAATAAATACACCTGTGTACTTCTTTGTTAAATAAAGCATTGCAATTATTATTACTCCGCTAAAGGCATTTAAAAACAAAAATTTAATAGGCTTTTTACTTTTGAATGCAAAGTATAAAATTATCAACGAACAAATAATTAAAATAGAACCCAAAAAATAAAATAAAAATTTCATAAAATCACCCTATTTAAAGATATGAAATTCTAAAAATAAAATGATTAATTTTAAAAAAACCGTCCCAAAAATACTATGAGACGGTTTGATTTTTATTCCTCTGTATCGGTTTTTATACTGTCTTCAATAATAACTTCATCAAAATCATCTTGTTCGTAATATGAATTTAAAATTATTTCTTCTTTGCCTTTAGAATGATGGTTAATTAAATATATTGCCAAAACTATAATTAAAGCCAGCACTCCTAAAACTGCAATAAATAAACCTATTACAATAATTTTTCCATTTGTAGAAAGAGATGCAAACCTTGTAAAGAAATTGTCTTTTTTAACAACATCATTGAAATTTTGAAGCTTCAATTCAGGATAACGTTGAATTGTATTTTCAGTACTGTCGTAACGATAAATCTCATAATCACTTCCGTTATAACAGTAAATATAATACATATCGCTTAATGATGCATCGTTACTTGCAAGACATTCTACAGAAAAATCAGCGATTTTAAGATTTGATGTGTAGAAATTTTCAGGTATTGCATATTCTGACGGTAATTTTTCAACAATATAAACATTTTCACCTGACAAAATATATTTTAGTCTCTCAAAGCTTTTAAGCTCTGAATTATAAGTGAAAGGTACCAAATCCTCGCTATCAGCCGCTTTTAAATAATATAAATTATATAAACCACCCTCATCAACAGCTATCGGAACTTCAATCTCATTATATAAAGTTGTTGATTTAGTAAAACCTTTAAATAAGGCTTGGTCGGGCATATCGGTTGCGATTGTATATGCGGTGCCTGCAATTTCTGTTTGAAGTATAGTTGTATCTATTTCCGGTTCTGTTTCCTTTTCCCCACCGCCGTCAGAAAGCTTTTCACCCTCTTTTAAACGGGTAACTGTAATCGTATACTTCTTCTGTGTTCCGTCTGCTGCTTGAACGGTTACAACAACATTGTTTTTACCAACTTTTAAATCGTTATTTCCCTCTACACTTGTAACCTTAGCACCACCGTCTGAAACTTTTGCTGTTACATTAACCTTTGTAGTTTCATAAAGAACGCTTGCGGTATAAGAAGTTCTTTTAGAGGAAAATGAAGGTGAAAATTTAACTCCGCTTATTGAAAGAGATTTAAGATTTGCATTATTAGATAAAGCAGGGTCCTTAACTGTTAAATTTGCTGCAGCTCCACCGAATGAAACCTCATTACCGTCATCCGATACATATACACAATTTTCTGCCTTTATTAATGCCGTGCCGGTAGCAATAGCCTTGAACACCATTGAATAGGACACACTGTTATTACCGCTTGGAGATTCAACTATTTTTAAAATGCCCGCTCCTCCGGTTGCTTGGTCGCTTGAAACAAAAGTTAATAAATTTTCATTATAATTAATATCGCAACTAACAGCATATATCGGCTTATCTGGATTAATTGTAACAGTAACTGTAACAGAATCGCCCACGGTTACTGTATTACTGCTAAAGTAAAGGACGGCCTTTGAAGCAGCAGATACTGAAAATGAAAACATCGAAAGTAACAATGTTAAAATTAAACATAAGATTGATAATTTTTTTAACAGTTTCATAAAATTCCCTCTTAACTTAATAGTTTTTTACCTAATAAATGAAGTCTTATAGCGGCAAGGTCAGTCAAAGAAACCTTTCCGTCACCATTAGTATCAGCACCGATTAATTCCGTTTGTGAAAAGTTTAGCTTATTTAACAAATGAAGCCTGACTCTTGCTAAATCACTTAAAGAAATTTGACCATCACCGTTGGTGTCGCCTTTTTTAACTGTATTTACAGTTGCCTCATCACGATTACCTGTAACCGTTAAGGTACAATCGGCAGATGCGTGAACATTAATGATAAAATTTTTAGTCAATCCCGTTTGTGCTTTAACGGTTAAAGTCACAATATTATCGCCTTGTTTTAAAGGATAATTGCTACCGCTTACAAGGCTTGCACCATTTGGAAATTCTGCAAAAATATTAGTATCAGCAGAAACCGTCATTGAGTATTCGGTATTAAATCTATCAAAAGCAGGTGTTAAATTACCGCCGATAAGATTTGCAAAATAATAGTTATTCAAACTATCGTTATTAGGTGGATATGGTGAAACTTGATTTGGTAAATCACCATTATAAACGGGTATTCTGAATGTTAGTTTTGTATCCTTATCATTTGAATACATTTTGTAAAGCTTTTTAGCTGATGAATAGGAATCTGCTACATTCTGAGCATATTGATGGCTAACATCAACTTTAGGAAAAATATTATAGTTTTTATAGAAATATGTATCCTGACCGGCTTTCACATATTTATCACCATACATTTTTGCACCGCCAATAATTGAGGCAGAAGGAGTAGTCCAACCGTTATTAAAAGCGTATGCGGCACCGTTATTAATTATATCGGCATCTGTTTTACCGGTCGCTTTCCAGTGAAAAAAGTTATAAACGGTAGTCCCATTATAAGAAGTTCCCTTTCCTAAAGTAGCGCCATTTGTTCCCTGTTCTTGTAATATTGTTGAAGCCAAAATATAAGGATTAACACCCGATTGAATACCCGCTTCTAAAATAACTTCAGCATAGGTTTTGTTATAAAAAGCATCATTCGTATGCGAAACTGCACAATCCAAAAAAGTTCCCGCAAGTATTTTTTTAATACCCTCAAGGTTTTGGGAATTTGCATCATAACCTTGCTTCATATACATAAAAATGTCATTTGCATTTAAGAAATTTCTGGGGTCCATATAATAGGCAATAAGCTCGGTTGAAGCGCCGTGCCATCCATCCTCGTAACTAATCCAAGCATTAGTATTCCAATCATAGCATCCTCTTCTCATTGAGCGCAACGAGAGTTTTGTACCGTCTATCAGTTTAATACTACCTACATCCTCAAATGCCACAGCTTGATTAAAAGAAATGCTTATATTATCTGCAACAAAGTTCCAATTAGGATACATAGCGTGAAGCTTTATTAAGGCTTCTCGGTAGGAATGAGGGAAAGCGTTTAATTGTTGTTCAAAAGAAGGGTCAGCATTATATTCGGAAATTGATATCATATCCTCACGAATGTAGCCTGTGTATGTAACACCTAAACTTGTATGCTGAACCTGATACCAAGTATAAACTGTACCGTTATTGTTTTTTGAACCGTCAATATCCTGTGCGGTAACACCTGTTGGGTTAACTGTTGTACCGTCTGATAAAGTAAACAGTTTATTTGCCTTTCTTGAAGGATTTTCGCGCAAAACAACGCCGATTTTATTCTCTCCGGGTTCGGTAATAATGCCAACCTTTATAATTTCGGCATTTACTTTATAACTAACTGTAAAAACAGATATAATCACTATTAGAAAAGATAGTATTAAGCAATTCAATTTCTTAATCAATATCACAAAATTCCTCCTTTCAACATATAAATACATTATATAGTATTTTAGTTATTATGTCAACAATATATAAGCATTTTCGACACCTAAAATAATGGAAAAGGAGTATGTAAAAACATACTCCTTTTTTACTATATTTTTCTACATTCAATATAAAAACGCTTATCACTCGCATGACCCATGGAAAAAGTTTTTCGAGGCAATGAACCGTCCTGCTTAATTGCATCAAACAATTCATTTTTTTGCATACCGTCAAATATAAAACCTACAGTATCCGGTTGTTTTGATAAAGAATAAACCACATCCTCACCGTGAATATAATCAATTGTAACATCCGGGTTTTCCTTTAAATATTTATCAAGATAGGTCTGTAAAGTTGCAACGCAAAGCTTACCTGTCGGCTTTACTGAAATTTTTCTTACTTCATCACCAAAGACACAAGTGAATTTTTGAGCGTCATTACCATTATATTTGCCGCCCAAAGCGTTTACAAATTCATCAATAAAACTTTTTGGTTCTACACCGAAAACCACACGGTAAATTGGTTCGAACTCTAATGAATAATCGTGAATATTAACAACTTCAACCAAAGCATATCGACTTTCTTTAGTTTTATTTAAATTATAACATTCTTTTGCGGTAGCAAGCGAATGATTACCATCTCCAACAGCAAATAACAACTTATCGTCCGTATTTTTTACCAAATCTTCAAGTGATTGCTGAATTGCAAGTTTTGCTTTTTGGTCAACAGAATAACCTTTAATATTACCGCTGTTTTGCATTAAATCAAAATCATAGAGCTTTTTAAAATCATCAATTTTATCAGCTAATGGCTCTATAACAGTACATTCGGGGTCATCTATCAAAAGCATTATGTGCGGCATTTCTAATAAAGCGTCACGCCTGATAGCAACTCTTGGCGGTATTCTTTCAATTACGGTAGCCTCGGTAGCACGGATTAACGCTTTACTTCCCTTTTGATATGAATAATCTTCAAGGTCTATTAATCCAACGATACCTTTGCGGATTTTTCCGCCTGTAACCTCGCGTTCAACATAAATAAACGTATCATTAATTGGCTCGAAAACACCATTTTCAAGATATTCAGCCATTGATTTATTAATTTTATTTATTCTTTCGGAATTATCTTTTTGTAAATAAACCTCAGGCAAAATTAAATTTAAAGCCGAAGGTGTAGAACCTACATAGTCTTTAACATCTTTCCAATATTCAGGCTCTGAAGTATATTGGTCACACGCAACAACCGACCATTTTTGAAAATTATTTTTAGGTAATAAAATATTTGCCGGTAAAAAATATGTACTCATTTTAACTCCTTAAAATATTGACTGTCACTTTTGTGACAGTCAATCAATTATTTATAATATGAAAATTCAATATCTGTAACACAATCGTTATCTAAATCTACATAAACTCTGATTTTATTTCTGCGGTCACTTTTTGAAATAAAATAGTCAAAATAATAACTATCTTCTGTTATCTGATAAAAATGCGAGGGCGTGCCTAATTCATTAACAATATCCGTAATAGCAGTCTGGTTTGTTATATTATTGATATTAAAAGCATCATAATCTTCGGGATTTTGATAATAATTGTTTTGAATTCTATATTTAACTATGTTACATTTCAAAAGCTTAATTGAAGAATTTGAAGAATTATAAAATAATGCCCACAGTTTCGCACCGCTTTTATTAACAAAATCAAGCGAAACGGTTTCCTTTGCGAAAATTAGTGAATTTTCATCATATTCACTTCCTTCAGCTAAAGACCAGCCGTCATCAATAAGATTTTCCATTTTTTGAGGAACAATCAATGTAAAACCGTCAAAAGTGGCATTAAACTTGAATTTTTTCCCCAAATATTCTTTTGAATAATTTTCCTCATCAAAAAGACTTATGTCAAAATACATAGACATTTTTTGGTCTAATGACATAATCTCAGGAAGGTTTGTATTTGATTTAGAAGCGGTTTCTTCTATCTCATCACTTACAACACCGTAATTTTTATCAACACTGCTACAAGATGAAATAGAAAATACCAAAAGAATAACAAGTAACAAACAAATAAACTTTCTCATTTTACAACTCCAATACCTTATAGTAATATTGTATAATTAAAAAGGTAAAAAGTCAATACAGATTTTTCTGCAAAAATTCTTTCAAATTTGCTATTACAAGCTCAGTTTCCACCAAAAAGCTTATGCCATGGTCAGCACCATCTACTAAAACTAATTTAACATTATCCTTTGCAGTATTATATACCTCTTGTGACATTTGGTAAGGAACAAAATTATCATTTTTTCCGTGAATTAGAAGAATTGGAATTTTGCTTCGTTTTACTATGTCAACAGTCGAAATATTTTTGATTGAAAATTTGCCGAAAATACGGCAAAAAATATCGAAAATAGGAATAAAAAAATCCGCATCTAGTTTAAAATTCTGCTTTGCAACTTTTTTAATTATATCTATTGGCGAAGTGAAACCGCAGTCCGCAATTACACACTTTACATTTAAAGGCATTTCATATTTTAATGAAAACAAAACGGTAGATGCGCCCATTGAAAGTCCGCTTAATACAATTTGTTTGGGTTTAAACTTTGCATTTAAAAACTCTATCCAACTTATAACATCACGGCTTTCTTTGACGCCAAAGGTTATAAGTTTTCCCTCGCTCAATCCGTGAGAACGTTGGTCAACCAGCAAAACGTTAAAACCCATATCACAGTACATTTTAACCGCACAGGAAAAATCGTGTTTTGCGGAAGAACGGTAACCGTGGAATAAAATTATAGTATTTTCTTGCTTGTTATCATAATATCTTGCAAAAAGTTTCAGTCCATCAAAAGAAACCGTTTCATATCTTTTGTGTTCAGTTCTTTCAATGTAATCCATACCCTCTTTCAAAACCTCAGCATAAGGCTTTAAAAAAGCATTCGAACTGCTGTTTAAATTATCAACATTAAGCTTACTATTTTTAACAAAGGTAAGATTAAAAAAGTAAAATAGTATGCTAAAAAAAGCAAATACCAGAATTAAAACAATAAAAATCAAAAAAATCACCTACTATTATAATATCACAAAAAACTTTATTTTTAAACCAAAAAATGTTAAAATATTTTGGGGTTGATAAAATGTATCATAAATTGAGCGACGATTTAATTAAACAATTCGGTTGTAAGGTTTATAAGCTTTCTCTTTCAGGTGGTATGACCTGCCCTGTAAGAGACGGAACTATCTCAACCAAGGGTTGTATTTTCTGTTCAGCCGACGGTTCGGGTACCTTTTGTGAAAAAAGTACTGAGGATATTTACAATCAAATTGAAAATGCTAAAAATCAGGTTAGTAAAAAGATTAAAAACGGAAAATATATAGCCTATTTCCAAGATTACACCAACACCTATGCACCCGTAGAATATTTAGCAAAAATCCTTACAAAAGCAATCTCCCACCCTGATATTGTTGCGCTTTCAATAGCAACAAGGCCCGATTGTCTTCCAAAAGAGGTTTTAGATTTACTATCAAAATTAAATAAAATTAAACCCGTATGGATTGAATTAGGATTGCAAACAATACATCAAACAACTGCAAACTATATTCGGCGAGGTTATCCATTAGAAGTTTTCGAAAATGCTGTGGCAAGATTAAAAGAAAATGGAATTACCGTTGTCGTTCACATAATTTTAGGTCTACCAAATGAAACAAAAGAAATGATGTATGATACGGTAAGATATCTAGGCAATATGGGTATTGACGGTGTTAAATTGCAGTTATTACACATACTAAAAAATACTGATTTAGAAAAAGAATTTTTAAATGGGAAATTTCAACCTCTTTCAATGGAAGAATATATTGAAATTTTGGAAAATTGTATTCAACTACTACCCGAAAGTATTGCAATCCACCGTCTAACCGGTGACGGAGCTAAAAAGGATTTAATTGCACCGCTTTGGTCAGCTGACAAAAAGAAAGTTTTAAACGCAATAAATAAATCTTTTAATGAGCATAGAATCACTCAAGGCAGTAAATTCCAAATTTCTTAATTTTTTTATTGACATTTATTTCAATTTGTGTTAATATGATTTGGTCGTACGGAGAGGTATCGAAGTGGTCATAACGAGGCGGTCTTGAAAACCGTTTGCCCAAAAGGCACAAGGGTTCGAATCCCTTCCTCTCCGCCATTTTTATATTCAAATATACCGTTTATCAAATTTGGAGTAGTACTCAAGTTGGTGACGGGCATTTTACACGAACGCCGACAGTGTCGGACGAAGTGAGTGTAAAATGGCGCAGCGGTCAAAATTTGCAGACGCTCCAAGTCGTAGCAAATTTTGGGAACCGCAAGAGGGCACGAAGCCGAGGAACACTTAAGTTCTAAAATTTAAAACTTAATATTTTTAAAAATGTTTATCAAATTTGGAGTAGTACTCAAGTTGGTGACGAGGCGCCCCTGCTAAGGGCGTAGGCCGGCTAAACCCCGGTGCGAGAGTTCGAGTCTCTCCTACTCCGCCAAACCTCAAGATTTTTTCTTGAGGTTTATTTTTTTACATTTTTTTCGAACTCGAGCACCGCGGTGCGGGCAACAAATTTGAGCGCTCGCAGTGCGAGATTAAGCGATAATTTGTTGGCGCAGTGGTCAAAATCCGCCTGCGCTCCAAGCAATTAGCGGATTTTGGGTACCACAAGAGGGTCGAGTCTCTCCTACTCCGCCAAACCTCAAGATTTTTTCTTGAGGTTTATTTTTTTATATAATAAAACCACAAGGTTCCCCTTGTGGTTTAAAATTTATATTTTTAAAACTGAAACTGCTATGCTGCAATAAACCATTAGCGCAATTGCATCAACAATAGTAGTAATAAACGGACTTGCCATTACTGCCGGGTCCAGCTTTAAACTTTTTGCTAAAATCGGTAAAACACAACCGACAATTTTTGCAACAAAAACCGTTATAAATAAAGTTAAACTTACAACTAGAATTTCCAAAAAATATTTATCATCAAAGGTTTCAAACAAATAGTGGTCAACCAAAAACATTTTTGCAAAATTTACAACCGCCAAAACTATACTGCAAATAAATGCTACCCTTGTTTCTTTCCAGATAACCCGAAAGATATCCTTTAATTCAATATCCCCCAAAGACAATGCACGAATAACAGTTACAGAAGACTGGCTGCCGCCGTTACCCGCAGTATTCATAAGCATTGGAATAAAGGTTATAAGCGCCGGTAAGATAGTTAATTTTTCTTCAAATCCTGAAATAATAGCACCTGTAAATGTTGCAGAAATCATTAAAAGTAAAAGCCACGGAATTCTTGCTTTAAAGGTTGAAAAAACACTTGTCTTTAAATACGATTTATCTGACGGCAAAATAGCAGCCATTTTTTCTATATCTTCGGTTGCTTCTTCTTGCAAAACGTCAATAGCATCGTCAACCGTTACAATGCCGACAAGTCGGTTTTCTTTATCAACAATCGGTAAGGCTGTAAAGTCATACTTTTCGAATAAACCTGCAACGTATTCTTTATCATCAAGGGTATTGGCGAATATAACGTTTTCTTCCATTATATCTGCCATAATACAGTCTTTTTTATTTAAAAGTAAATCCTTAACCGTTACAATACCTAATAGATGCCTGCTTCTGTCAATCACATAGCAAGTGTAGATTGTTTCGGTCTCCAAACCAATATCTCTGATTCTGTCGAGAGCTTGTTCAACCGTCATACTCTTCTTTAAATCAATGTATTCGGTAGTCATTATGCTACCTGCAGTATCATCAGGATAAGCTAAAATCTGATTTATAATTTTTCGTGATTTACTATCAGTCTGCTTTAAAATACGCTTTGCAATATTTGCAGGCATTTCTTCAATAATATCAACCGTATCATCCAAAAAAAGTTCATCTAATACAGTTTTAAGCTCGGCATCACTGAATTTTTCAATTAAAAATTGCTGCATATCGCTTTGCATGTAAGAAAAAACCTCAGCGGCAAGTTCTTTTGGTAATATTCTAAAAACAAGAGGTAAATCTTTTTCCTCTGCCTCTTCTAAAATCAATGCAATATCCGCAGGATTCATATTATCAAGCATACTTCTCAATTCAGAAAATTTCTTATTTTGAATAAGTTCTAATAAAATTTCTTGCATAATAAACCTCCCACAACTTTATATAATAATTTTACTATTTTAAGGTTATTATGTCAATATTGTGTTGCTTTTACTAATAAATTATGGTATAATATTTGAAATATTTTTTGAGCGAGGAGAATTTTCAAAAATGGATTCCAGTACAATTCAAATTTTGATTGCTATGATAATTTATTTTATTATGGTTGTTGGTATCGGCTTTATTTATGCTAAAAAAGCAAATAAAAACTCTGCCGAATATTTTCTTGGCGGCCGTTCGTTAGGTCCGTTAGTTACTGCTATGAGCGCTGAAGCTTCAGATATGTCAGGTTGGCTTTTAATGGGTCTGCCCGCCGTTGCTTTGATGACTGGTCTTGCAGAGGCTGCTTGGACCGCTATCGGTCTTGCGATTGGTACATACATTAACTGGCTTATCGTTGCTAAAAAGTTGAGAATTTATACAGAAAAAATAGACTCATATACTCTGCCCGACTTTTTCAGCAAAAGATTTGGCGATAATAAAAACATTATATCAACTTTAGCTGCTTTAATTATTATTGTCTTCTTCATTCCATATACCGCTTCAGGTTTCGCCGCTTGCGGTAAGTTGTTTGCATCACTTTTTGGTATGGAATATACAACTGCAATGGTTTTAAGCGCTATTGTTATTATTGTTTACTGTACATTAGGCGGATTTTTAGCCGCTTCTACTACCGACTTTATTCAAAGTATTATTATGACAATTGCACTATTTGTTGTTTTAGGCTTTGGTGAAGGCTTGATGCACGGATTTGGTAATATATTCAACAACGTTGCCGGTTTAGTCGGATATCTTAACCTCTTCGAAGGACACGATATTATTACCAAAACAACCGGTAGCTACGGCGCATTGCCTGTTGTATCAACACTAGCGTGGGGTCTTGGTTATTTTGGTATGCCACATATTTTATTAAGATTTATGGCAATAAAGGACAAAAATAAATTAAAACTTTCTCGTCGTGTTGCTAGTATATGGGTTGTTATTTCAATGACAATCGCCGTTGTAATCGGTGTTGTTGGCTACAATCTTATGATAAAAGGTATAGTTCCTAACTATGCTTCTAAACCCGAAGCAGAAACAATTATTGTTGACGTTGCAAAATACTTAAGCAACTTTGGTTTTATTCCCGCATTTACTGCAGGTATAATCCTTGCAGGTATTCTAGCTTCAACCATGTCTACTGCTGATTCACAGTTGTTGGCAGCAGCATCCAGTGTTTCGGAAAATATTTGCCAAGGCACTCTTAAAATTAAACTTTCTGAAAAACAATCTGTTTGGCTTGCAAGAATTGCCGTTGTGTTCATTTCTGTTATTGCAATTTTCTTGGCTTCAAACCCTGATAGTTCTGTATTTGATATAGTTTCATTTGCTTGGGCAGGTTTTGGTGCCGCATTCGGTCCATTAGTATTGTTTGCATTATTCTGGAAACGCACCACAAAAGAAGGCGCCTTTGCAGGTATGCTTTCGGGCGGTGTAATGATATTTGTATGGAAATTTGTAATTGCAAAGCTTGGCGGTGTGTTCGCTATTTATGAATTACTCCCCGCATTCATTATTTCAAGCATTGCAATCGTTGTGGTTTCTTTACTTACTAAAGCACCTTCAAAAGAAATTCAAGAAGAATTTGAAGCTGTACGAAACTGTGCTGATTAAATATAAATTAAAAGACCGCCGTATCGGCGGTCTTTTAATTTATATTATACTAATTTTTAATATTTAATAAATGAGCAATACCGGGAATGCTTTCACCTTGAAATGATGATGTAGGTGACATTAATGCACCTGTAGAAATAAACAAGATATTGTGGAACTGTCCGTCTTCAAAACGGTGCATTATAAACGATGCTAACACACTTGCACTGCATCCGCAACCTGAACCGCCCGCGTGTACATCTTGAGCACTGGTATTAAATATCAAATTCCCACAGTCACTATGCTTACAACGCAAATCGTAACCCTCTTTATCACATAATTCATATAAGGCTTGCGTTCCTACCTTACCCAAATCACCCGTATAGATTACATCATAATCATCGGGTGAAGTCTTTGTATCATTAAAGTAATGAATTATGGTAGAGGCAGCAGCAGGGGAAAATGTCAAGAGAACACCATAAATTTTTGCCTTCCAAAAATTTCCTGTATTTATGCGGGTTTAGAGCACTTATGGTGTGTAGGCGGCTATAGCCAGGAAGATGTTATACAAACACCATTCGAAAATTTTATTGTACGTTTTAATTGAAAAATGCGTGTGCCATTTTCAAAAAAGAACTGAAAAAGAAAGATATATCGTAAAAGCAAACAAGCCAACGACCCGACTGTTATTGCATTCGAGTAGTCGCCTTGTTTGTATTTTTTTATTATACTTTTTGTACGATAAGTAAATGTGCGTTTAAACGGTAAATTTTTTGTTTTTTCTTTTGTTTTCATACATAGCATAGTCGGCACGCTTAAATACGTCATTAAAGGACAAATCCTTATCTAAGTCAAACACCGCAAAGCCTCTTGCAATGCTAATAGAAATTTCCTCTTTTTCTTCTATGCGTGCCTTTGCACATTCCAAATCCAACTGCACAAATAATTTTTCGCAATCTTCTAAATCTCTATGTCGAAGGATGGCTAAAAACTCGTCTCCACCTATTCTAAAAACGGGGCTTCTTTTGAAAACATCCGAAATCACTTTTGCTGCAGTCGTTATAAACTTATCACCTACATCGTGACCGTATGTATCATTCGTTTTCTTCAATTGATTCAAGTCAAATACAGCAATGCCAAAATTGGCAGTTTTATTTGCAATATCTTTGTCGAACTCAGCTACCCATCTTTTATACGAAGTGTTATTTCTAAGGCCCGTAAGAGAATCACGGTTAGCAGAAAATCGCAGTTCTTTTTCTCGTTCATGCAAACTAGCTGCCATATTTTCAAATGCCGTATTTAAAAGTTCTATTTCGGAAACATTGCTATTAACAAATTCTACATTGTAATCTCCGTTTGAAAGCTTTATCGATGCATCTGCTAATTTTTTAAGCGGAGCAACAATTTTTCTTACAACAAAAATGGCAATAATCGTGAAAAACGCAGAAAGCACTAAAACAACAAATAAAATCTCAAAACCGATTTCATACCTGATTTGCCTTATATCATCATAGCTTGCAGAAAGAACAAGCGTCATTCCATTTTTTAACTCTTTCGACACACGTAGATATTTTGAATTATTTTTTGTGTCTTGTTCACAGTCACTGTCATAACTACAAACTACAGTTTCATCAATTTGTAAGTGTGCAAAGCCGTTTTCATAAATTTCAATTTCGTGTACGCGGTTTGCTAAAACTGTATAATCAAAATCCATTCCTACGATGCCGATAAACTTTTCTTCGTAATACATCGGCACCACATATGAAATCATATAGATATTGTTATTTTGGTTGTAGTAGGGTGACATCCAAACAGGCTCTCCTGCCTCATAAGGTTGCCAAAACCATCCAACATGCTCAATATCATCTTTTTCATAAAGCGAGATATCGGTTGGTTCGAGAGAGACATATTCACTACTTTCTTTTTCTTTGCTATAAAACAGCCCCGTCTTACTATTAGAAATTGCCGGGTCAAACCGAAAATAATAGGCAACAGCACCGCTTGCGTGTTTAGCAACTTCGCCAAACATTTTGTCGACGCTATTAATAATATTTTTTTGAAAATCTTGATCTTCTATTTGTACTTCCTCGGTAAAAAAGTCCATTATGTAGCTTTCCATAACCTTTACCGATTTTTCCATATCTTCAAAGAGATTATTAATCTGCGCACCTTCGTTATCACAAGTAACCACAACAAAATTTTCAGACTCCTCTTGTATGTATTGGTCAACCTCGTAAGTGCTGATTCCTCCAATAAAAACCGTTATTGCAAGCATTGCAATAATGATTGTTGCCAAGATGCGAAACTGCAGAGAATGTATTTTATTAAATTTTCGTTTTTTATCATTTAATGATTTATTACTCATTATACGTTCACCTTCGCATTATAGCCCCAATATCAGAGTTTTAGCATACACCAACTTACAAAACAAGCAGTTTATAGATTATTTTGTAAAAATCCTTGTTTCTCCGTCAAAATCAAGTTGTAAACTGCTTTCATCGCATTTTAAAATCTTAATTGTTGTAACCATTTCATCTGTTGTTTCAATACAATTTAGCGAGATGGTTTTTGTAGAATCATCGTAAGTATAACCCTCGCACAGATCTGAATCATTTACGGGATTTCCGCAAGCACAGTAATAAGTGAATTTGCCGTCTGCCCCAAAACGAATGGTTTCGGTATCATGCTCGGCATCTCTTATCCACGAAGTATTCACAAACAAATATTGACTGTAATCAAGGTTTTGATTTTCCGGTTTATTATTGTCGTTACATCCTGCAAATAATATTGTAGTTATCAAAAATAACGCAATTAAATAAATTATCTTCTTCATTTTTAATCAACCATTCTTTATAATAATATTATTTTTGTTTTTAGGCTAATCCACCCACATAAAAGATGAGTAAATATAAAACGAAAATTATCGGACCGATAAATTCGGTGATAAGGGCGCTTTTCCATAGCCTTTACGACGCAAAGTAACCGATGCCGCAAGGCACAATACCGAAATGGCAGGAATAAAGTATGTGATTTGATAAAAAAGATTGAGTCTGCCGCCTTCAATATCTATAAGAAGTGCTAAGGCAGTAACAAATCCCATGCAGAATATTTTATAGGATAAATGTCAAGAGAACACCATAAATTTCTTATTTAAAATAATCAACCCTGAAAATCCAGATTGTTTTCATCCTTATACGAGATTACTTTTGCAGGCACACCGCCAACTATTGCGTTCATTGGTACGTCTTTTAAAACAACTGCGCCTGCGGCAGCTAAACTATTCTTGCCCATAGTTATACCGCCAAGTACTTTTGCACCGCAAGTAACCGAAACATTATCTTCTAAAACAGGAGCAAGTTCACCCTTATAGCCTATTGTTACCTGCTGATAAATACGACAGTTCTCTCCTATTTTTTCAGCACTAATAATGGTCGCAAAGCCGTGTTGTATGTAAAGACCGCCGCCAATATTTTTTGTGTAAATATATAGACTCTCCATAGGTCTCCAAAGAAGTCTTGCTATAAGATAATGAATAACCGAACGTTGAGGATGTTTAAAACGGTGCATTAAAAGATTTCTAAACTCTTTATAATATGTCAAATACCAATTTAAAGATTCAAAGAGTCCTAGTGTGTTATTGTTAATCTGATTCCACCTTGCAACATCTTTTAGGATTAAATGCTTTTGTTTTGATGTGAGTACACACAAAAATACAAAAAAAGTTCTCGGATAGTTTATACACGCCAAAAATCTTTTACCTAAGGTTGCCATTTGTAATTTACACCTCAATTAATTATTTTTCTTGCCTTTACAAGATGAAGAAATAATGTATTTGGGTCTTCCCTTAATTTCTTCATAAATACGGGCAACATAATAACCTATAATTCCGAGACTTATCATCATTATACTACCTATGAAAATAAGAATTAGTATAACGGTTGTCATACCTTCGAGAGCACGTCCTTGAATTTTATCAATAAACGCCCAAACGCTAAATACAGCCGTAATAAAAAGCATTATAAAGCCTAATACCGTCACTATTTGCATGGGTGCGGTTGTATATGCCGAAATATTGGAGATAGCATATTTAATAAGAGAAACCATCGACCATTTTGTTGTGCCTGCGGTTCTTTCATTAACCTCAAACTCAACAGTTGCTTTTTTATAACCTACCCAAAAGGAAATTGCTCTGAAAAAGCCTTTTTTCTCGGGTATTTTATTAAGTATATCAACAACCTTACGGTCAAGAAGTTTAAAGTCGGAAGCATTTGACATATCAAAACCAACAACCGAGCTTATAAGCGAATAAAAACTTTTTGCAGCAAATCCGTGAACCTTATTCTCTTTTCCTCTGGTACTTTTGATACCCTCTACAATCTCAAATCCATCTTGCCACAAACGATACATTTCAACAATTTTTTCAGGTGGATGTTGCAAATCGCAATCGATTACAACAACACAGTCGCCCGTTGCACTTGCAAGTCCTGCAGAAATCGCAGCCTCTTTACCGAAATTTCTGGAAAAATGAAGTCCGCTTATATCTTCCTCTTTATCTGCTAAAGTTTTAATTTTTTCATAGGTATTATCTGAAGAACCGTCATCAATAAAAATAATTTCATTCTCTATATCTTCACTTTTCAAGATGTTAAAAATTGTAAAATAAGCTTTTTCAATTGACAACTCCTCATTATATGCAGGAATAATTACAGATAGCATTTAATTTCCTCCCGAAGTTTCAAGGATTTTTTCAAGGTTTGCAACCGACATAGGTTTGTAATAATAAAACCCTTGAAGAAGGTCACATCCGGCCTTAATTGCCGCTTCCTCTTGTTCTTTGGTTTCAATACCTTCGCAAAGGGTTTTAAAACCAATATCCTTTGAAGTTTGGATAATGTTTTTAAGAATTATAAATCCTGTATCGGTAACCGAGTTTTGAGTTATTGCTTTATCTATTTTTACAATAGAAATATCAAGGTTTTGTAGGTCACCAAAGGTTGTATAACCACTTCCAAAATCATCAAGAAGGATAGAAACACCCTTGCCCTTAAGGGTTGATAGGTTCTCTTTCATTTGTTGTTTGGCTTCACCGTCAATATTCTTATCCTCTAAAATTTCTACTGCCAAACAAGTAAATTTAAGGTCATACTTTTCTGCAATGCCTGTAATTTTTTCAACAAATTCAGGCTCACTAATTGTTGAACGCGAAAAGTTAATTGTGTATTTATAGTTTTCTCTTTGTTTTTTATCATTAGAAATCCATTTGCAGTTTTTTTCAAAAATATAATAATCAAACTTCTCGTTTATACCAACAGAATCAACGGCTGACAAGAAACTCTTTGGTGCTAAAACGCCATCACTTTCCGAATTTAAACGAGACAAAACCTCTGCCCCGATAATTTTCTTTGTCTTTACATCTAACACAGGTTGATATTCAAGGAAAAAGCGGTTATTATCAATTTCTTTTTCAATATTGTTTTCTATTTTTATTTTTTTCGCAAGCGCATTACCGCCACTCGCAGTCCATTCAGCGTATGGTGTTTTTTGCGTTTTTGCCAGCGTACAGGCTTGTTTTGCACGAACGACAGCGTCATCAAAAGTCACTTCTATACAGCTTGAATCGAATGCACCAATTATTACGCTTACAACATTTAACGCGCTATGCTTCAATAAAATTTTGTTTACATCATTTAAGCAGGATCCAATTTGTTCTCTAATTGTTTCAAAATTCAAACTTGAAAGAATAATATAGTTTGTATCATCATAAGCCGCAACAAGAGACTCTTCTCCATCAGCAAAAACATCAAGCAATTTATGTTTGATTTCCAAAAATAATTTCTCTTGTGCATTTGAAATGTGCAGATTATCAGAAGAAAGGTTTATATATATAAGCAATCTACTTGTACGCGCTTTACCCATTCTTTTAAATTGACGTTCTAAATTGCTTATAGATGTAAAAGACCTACCGGTTTGACCGTTAGCCACATTTATACCTCTTAAAGCAAAATAAATACTTAATGACACAAGTATAACCACACCAATAGCCAATGTCGCTATTAATATGTATGCATTCTGAAAAATGTGCATATTTTAACTCCTGTTTATTTTTTATTAAAGGATGGAAACTTTATTGTACCGCCCGACATCTCAAACCCTATGCTCTCGGCGGCTTTTATACACTTAATTCCATCTATTCTTGCCCTTTTACTACGGGCAGAAAGTTCTTTTATAATAAATGGTATTCCAAAATGCAACATACATTTAATAAGGTCAGTTTTTGAAATTCCATTTCTCTTATATTCCGCTAAAATTTCAAAAAAAGCATAATTTAAGGCTTCTTTATCAAGATTATTTGTTTTATTGTTAGCTGATTTTGCCCATCTGTAAAACTCAATAAACTCTGCTATATTTGTGTTATTTCTAAAATAAATTCCGTTAATATAAAAATTTTCTTGACTTTCGGTCATAGGTTTTAAAAGTGAGGATAAATAGTTCTTTTGAACATTTATAACTTCTTTTCTTTGCTTATCTAATGTGGTTTCGGTTATCTGTTTGTCATGAAGCCTATATATCATAAGATATTCTGATAAAATCTCAACCCTTTTGTTATTTAAAACAAATCTTGTCCAAAGTTCCATATCTTCGGTGCAGGTAAAGTTTTTATCGTATCCTAATTCCTTAATTACATCTGCCTTAGCGATAATTCCCGGATGAAGAATAGGATTTGTAACCAAAAGCAAGGCTTTTATTGACTCGCTATCTCCCTTTCCTCCGCAACCGCCCGAAGAATAAACACCGTTTTTAAGTGTCAAAAACCTGCAAGAAGAAAGGTCTACATTCGGGTTTGCTTCCATAAAATCATACTGCTTTTGCAGTCTGTCAGGCATACAAATATCATCAGCATCCATTCGAGCAATATATTTGCCCTCAGCTAAAGATAATGCCTTGTTTAAGGAGGACGGAAGTCTTAAATTAGTTTCGTTTGTATGTACTTTAACTCTTGCGTCTTTTGATGCATATTCAGCTAATATTTTAGATGTATTATCGGTAGAACAATCGTTTATTATAATAAACTCCCATTCCGTAAATGTTTGGCATAATACACTTTCGACAGTTTCTGCCAAATAATCCTCACCGTTATATACACTCATTATTAAAGATATTTTAGGTGCTATATTCATCTTATCAACCCTCTTATATCTTTTATTTTTTTACATAGAAAGAGAAAATAAAAAGCTAATCTTACTTGCTCCTTCTTTAACAAAAATATTGCAATTTTGCTTTTAACAGTAATATTTTCAAAATATGCTTTCTTAATTTCTTCTTTATGCAAAGAACCTAAAACAGCCTGTTTTATACCTTTAATCTCGCCGAAATAACCGCCTTCTGCCGCCGCCGCTAAAATAGCGAAGCATAAGAAACAAGAGTACCGAGAAAGCAATTCGTCAAAATATGCAGGCTTTTTAACGTCAAGATTCTTAAGATAATCAACCGCTTGTGCAATCTGTGAAATTTGAATTATTTTAAAACTCGTTGTAATAGAATCTCCGCGAACGGTATATAGGTATATGGGCTTTTTACTCATGTATACTAAATTTGCATCTAAATAGCAAGGGGTTGTACAACACGCATCTTCACCCATAATAATTGATGTTGGCAAATTCATTTGATATTTTACGGCTAGTTCCCTCTTTATTGCCTTTCCCCACAAGAAATAAAAGAGGTTATGCATATTTTTATTGGATAAAAGGTTGGGATAAATTTCCTTTTCTAACCTTTCTTTATCATACAGTCCCTCTTCTGCCAGGTCGTCTACCACTTGGCATAATTTATCATCTGTATAAATCCTATAAGAAAAAGAAACCATATCGGCATTTGTATCTAATATTATTTGATATGCACTCATTAGTGCATCTGGAGTAATTGCATCATCGCCATCAAGGTTAAATATATAATCGCCTTTTGATACACTGATTCCTGCCTGTCTGGCACTTACTAAACCGCCGTTTTTCTTGTGAACAACCTTAACTCTGCGGTCCTTTTGGGCATATTCATCACAAATTTCAGGACAGTTATCAGGTGAGCCATCATCTACCAAAATAAGTTCAAAATCGGCAAAAGTCTGCGACAGTACGCTATCTATGCAACGGTTTAAATATTTTTCAATATTGTATATCGGAACGATTACCGAAAAAAACATATTTTTTGCTCCTATCTTGCTCTATATAAAACCATAAGTTTTTGTAAAAAGTATAATTTGTATTTCATCGCAAATGCAAATGCCGCCTGTTTCTTTGGCAAACGATACCAAGGATAATCTTTTAATGCATTGGATATCATTTGGCTTTTACAAATCTTTTTAAGTCTTTTTAAAAGTATGGGGTATTTTATGTTATTTTCCTTAGCGTGCATTATTTCTTGCGAACATAAAATTCTTCCATAACCTTGGATAAGTCTGTTTAAATACAGACTATATTCTTCATGCTTGCAGGCATTTTTAATATGATTTTCTAATTCTTGAATGAAACTTTGCACCATTGAAAAGCGGTCATTTCTGTAAGATTTAGAAAAAGATTCATCATTTCTTCTGTAACAATAAAACGCCCCATGAATACCAACAGCTTTATCAATAAGTTTAATAAAATCAATCATAAAAATAGCGTCTTCACTCATAACCTTGCGTTCGGATAAAAACTCAAGTTTATTATCCGTAATTACCGAGCGTTTAAAAAGATTTTTACAGGTACTAACGCCATATCTACTGTCATCAGGTTCGTGTGGTAATGCACCAACTACGCCTAGGAGAAGTTTCTTTATGTCTTCATTTTCAAAAAGCGTTTCATTATGGAAATAATGCTTTTCCTCGTATTCTCCGCTCTTTCCAAAGGTGTTGCCGCCAACAAAACTAATACCTGAAACAACAAGGTCTGCATTATTTTTTAAGGCTGCGTTATAAAGCACATCGTACATTTCAGGCTTTATATAGTCGTCCGAATCAACAAATCCTATATATTCGCCCATTGCAGCTTCAATTCCCGTATTCCTTGCAAAGCCGGGACCTGCGTTTTCTTTATGTATTACCTTGATTCTATCGTCAGTTTTTGCTAAGGAATCACAGAGAACAGCACACTCTTCCCTTGAGCCGTCATCTACAATAATGATTTCAATTTCCCTTATTGTTTGAGAAGTAATTGAAGTTATACATTGTTGTAAATATTTCTCTGTATTATAAACAGGTACTATAACGCTCACTTTTGGTGCTGCCACTGTTTTCACCTCTTAACCTATAATTTGCTGATACTTTTCTATTAAAATATCCGCATAATCGCCAACTTCGATTATCTCATCTTTTCTTATTTCGCAATTTTGCTTAAGTGAAGAATAAAATTCTTCATCTTCAAAACATTTATTTATAGCCTCTGCAGTAGCCTCTGCAGTTGACTCCTTTATAAGCAGACCTGTTTTGCCGTCTTCAACAAGTTCTGCCATTCCCCCACTATTCATCGTAATAACAGGAACACCAAATGCGTGTGTTTCAAGTATATTTAAAGGACAATTTTCATACCAAACAGAAGGCAAAATCATCACTTTTGCGTTAGCAATAAGGGATATTAACTCATCCCCTGTAAGAAAGCCTAACATATTGACATTAGGAATATCTTTAAGGCATTCATCATCAGGTCCGGTTCCTGCAATTTTAAAAGTAATGTCAGGAAGAAGCTTTGCAGCTTTAGCTAAAATACCTACACCCTTTTCAACGGAAAGTCGACTCGCAAAAGCAACATAAGGCTTTTCCGTATCTGTTTTTTCGGGCATAGACTTCTTTTCAATAAAATTATGTACCATAAAGGTTTTACCCGAATAAAGACTATCCGCACTTAAAAGTTTTTCTTCCAAAAACTTGCTTGGACAAACATATAAATCCACCTTTTTATATGTTTTTAATAAAGAGTATAATTTTGCCTCTATTACACCAATAAGGCTTTTAGCCTTTGAACCGTGGATACAACCATATTTAAAGCAATTAAACTTTGAACCATTTATACAACGCTCACAAGGTTTTGCTTCCTCAAGGCTATATAAAAGATGATTAGGACAAATCATCTGATAATCGTGCACCGTTTGTACTAAAGGTATATTACGCTTTTTTATAGCATAAATGATTGAAGGTGTCAGTTGAAAATTGATATTGTTCATATGCACAATATCAGGCTTAAAACTATCTATTACCTTTCCTATTTTTTTATAAGCCTCTAAAGAATATATAATTTTGAAAGGATAAAAAAATCTTGCTATACCGGTAGAGTGAAAATCCATATTAGTTGTGTATAAATTTTCGCTATTGCCAACAGTATTCTGTTCATCATACATACCGAAAAACTCAATTTCGTGTCCTTTGGCTTTTAGTTCTTCGGAAAGTTTAAGCACATAGGTTTCGCAACCGCCTCTTGGATAAAGGAACTTATTCACCATTAGTATCTTCATATAATTGAGACCTCCTCTGCCGTTTTATTAACATCTGAAACATGTCCGAATATTTTCATTTCAGTCTTTCTGACTTTTTCATCAAATCCATTACCAATCATTAAAATAGCAAGTACAGTTGTAAGTAACGGAAAGTTCATTGTGTTATCGGTAGATGAAACAATAATAAGATAAATGGTCAGGGAAAATGTTAAAATTGCATTTTCAATATCACCTTTTTTGCCAAAATAACAAACCCTTAGTATTGTCATTGAAACCAACCATAAAATATAACCCCAAAAACCTAAATCAATGAAATACTGCAAAAAGTCATTATGAACCGCGTGAACACCAACCGACATATTTGAACTTAACTGATAGGTCAAAAATCCGATACCGTTTCCTAAAAACTCGGGTGAAAACTCATAAAACTTATCTACTGCGTTATAAATAACAACACGGCCGCTGGTATCAATGCCCGCCTCTTCAAGCAAAGCGAAAACATCTAACTTTATAATGCCTATATATCCAATAAGAATTAAGACCAGTATAACAGAAAGTCCTACCGTAATTCGCATAGCGGTATCTTTTTTTAATTTAGCAATAAGCTTTAAAATCCAAGCAAATCCCAATGCTACTACAATGGCGATAATTCCTATTCGTTTAAAAGCGGCAGTAAAACAAAACAATGTAAGGCCTAAAAGGATAAAAAACACAATGTTTTTCTTTGGTTTATAAAACATATAGATTAAATATGCACCAAGACAAAATGCAAGTTCGTGAATTTCGGCTTGAACTATAATATCTCCCGTTTCACCTGCAAAGGTTATAATCAGTTTGATAAATTCCGAAAAAAACGGACCTATTCCGTTTTGCAAAATAATTGTACAAATCATTAAGATATTTGAAATCAAAATTGCAATCAGGTTATACCAAATTCCTTTTTCACCAAATATGTATAAAAATGCAACCGCTGCAAAGGTAAAGGATATCATATTGCTATATATAAAAGAACTGGAAAGTCCTCTTGAAATAACGTCCGTATCAACCTGTCCCACAAACCAAATAAATAATGAAACTAAAATGGTAATTAAAAGCGGTAAGGAATAAACAAATGTTGCTTTTAAGGTGGCAGTTCCCCTTGCTACATTAGGCTTAATTAAAAATGCTAAAAGTGCCGACGCAAATAAAACGAGGGCAAAGGCGTGACGATATGTAATAAACAAGCCAAGATTTATAGTTTGGGTAATAAAATAGTACATAAGTACCGCTACCGCAACAAAATAAACCTTTAAAACTTTTTCAGAAAGTTTATTTTCCATACTTCACACCGCCCTCTTTTTTATTATTTATACTTTAAAGAATTTTTGACTCAAATTCTTTCTTGTTTTTAATTGCCTCAGAAAGCAATTTTCTTGCAGTTTGGTTTTCTTTAAAGGTTTCTGCAATACCGATTTTATATTCAAGGCTTATATTTTTATATTCTTCACGTTCATCAAGTCTTAAACTAAAGATTCTTAAAATGTCTTCAACAGTAATATAATCCGAACCTTCAACCAAAATCACAAAACTTCCATTACCATTATAAATAAACTCGGCCTTTGTCTTTCCAAAGGATTCTTTTATGAAAGATGTGAACATTTTAATTATATCATCACCGACTTGACGGTTATACTCGGCATTGATATAAATAAGATTCGAAATATCAACCATTGCATATACTGTTCCATCGTCCAAAAGTTTCTTTTCCATAGACTTTAAATACTTATCAAAATATGCACGGTTATTAAATCCAGTAAGATGGTCGGTATAGAAAATGTAATTAACAATGTCGCCTACTCTTCCTAAAACAATCGCGCCACCGCAACAAAGTATTATAAGGAAGAAAAATGCAATTATAGTATAAAGTCCAACATTTACGCTTGGTTTTACCGATGCAGAAGACAAAACAGAAATATAACTTGCACCAAGATATTGATTGTACTCGTCATTAGTCTGCATTGTTGTGTTATAAAGAGCAGATAAATCTATAATCAATGACTTAATTTCCTCATCAATTTCAGTCTTGATTTTGTCATAGTCTGAATTATAAATTTCGGTGCAGGTCTTGCTTGATGTTGAACACTCATTGTTGCATTTGCCTGTACATGCAGAGAATGTGTCGATAATATAGTGCGAATACGCAGTATCTATAGTTAAATATTCCTTACTTTCGTTATGGTCTCTCCAACTATAAATCAATTCATCATAGGTGACCGTTTGGTCGCCGGGTGCTACTTCGAGAAGGTTCTTATCATGTACCGTATCAAGAATATATTCATAGGTAATATTGGTATTTCCCGACTCTCTCATTTTTTCTACATAAGCATTTATAACATCAACGGTATCTTTTATAATGCTTTCTTCTTTTGCATTTTTAATGCTGTTATTATCAATTCTTGTTGTATAATCCGATACCAGAACAACTTTATTTTTAGTTATTTGATATTTATATATTTTGGAGAATAAAGAGGAAAGTCTAACGCTTCTTAAATAGTTGAAATCATCTGCTAAATCGCTGAAAGAAACTCCTGTACCAGTTGCTCTGTAATATGGATTCTTTTCCGTTCTTTGATATAAGGTAGAAAGTGTTTCTTCAACACCTGTATCAATCAATTCTACCAATTCAATATAGTCATAGTTTTCACTTTCTATGTTATCAATAACATTATTTGCAGGCGCAACATTAACATATTTCTGGCTGAACTCTGCAAAATAAACATCAAGTGCTTCATCAAGAATTGTTCGGGCAAAAACCGAACCCTCATTGTTTGTTGCTGTGAAGGAAACAATATATGTACTTGGCTCGTAAATATACTCCTCACCTTCTTCAAGTTTTGCCTCTTTTTGTGCAACCTTATCTGCATCAGGCAGCGGAATTATTGAAACTCTGGATATTAAACTATCTACCGAATAAATGCCTGTAAGTCCCATTCTTTCAACAACCTTAGACATAACGGAGGATGATTTAATTTCACTAACATCAAGCTTAGAACCTGTTGGCGTAAGACCTTGTTCAGCTGCAGGGTCATTATAATGAATAACTTCTGAAGCTACATAGGTATTTGATGATTTAAGTTTAAAGTTAATAGCATAGGTAGCAATCAGGCAGAAAACCACAATAATTGGCAAAAGCTTTTTTAAATATCGGAAAATTTGAAAATTGTTCATTTTTTTACCTTCCTATATGGTTCTAGACTTAAAATTTAGGAAACTTTTTAGAGATTGAAATTACCATTAAAGCGGCATAGGTTAACAAAGCAAAGGCTGCAACCACTTTAAGTTCCCCAAAAAGAGATGTTCCCGAAATACTAACGGCAACACACTGATTCATTGTATAGTTAGAATACTCTCTGCCTGCTTTAATTGCTTCTGCGGTAAAGTTATCAATACTCTTATCAATTGACTCTATCATCGCATCTGCCTGAGCAGTTGACGAAGCATTCATATTGGATGACTTTATTTTTTCAATAACAAGTTCATTATCCATAATCTCTTTATTATTTGAAGCAACATTATCGCTAAAGTTAGTCGCCAATACAGATAACTCATCAACGCCTACTTTAGTTCGACCCATATAGTATTTTCCGCTTCCGTCCCAAGTAGGAACCAAAACGACCCTTGTCATTTCCTCTGAATACATATCAATCGCATCATTACAAAGAGTAAAGGATACATAATTCTTTTGCTTATCAAAATCTGTATTTTTGTTTTGATAAGCAAGTCTGTCTATATAACTTGACTTATCTTTTGCTATGCCGTGCTGTAAAATTAAAGACTTTAAATTTTGTTCAATTTGAGTTTCCTTAAACTGAAAAACCTTCCCTGCTATAGAATTAAATGTTGTATCATTTTCGGTAACAAAGCTAGAACCCTTTTCCGCCATTCCATACAGGTAATTTAAAACCGAAGTAGTCTCTTTATCGAAATAACTTACAATGTCCATATACTCCATTTTAGTAAAGTCGGGCTTTTGTTCTTGCTCGGTTAAACTAAAATTGTCGGTATATTTTTCTATGTAATAATCCTTATAAGCACTTGCAATCAAGGCAATTACATTTTCAGAATTCAGGTGTTCTGTATGTTTAGAAGCGTTATATTCTACAACGAATTCAGTAGAAATATGATAGTTTGACTTGTCATTCACATCACCTTGAACATAAGGATAAACCGAAAGACA
>JAZRAQ010000007.1:0-50820 GCA_045634645.1 Acutalibacteraceae bacterium | reverse complement strand
TATAATATTTGATAAGATATATTTCTTTTAACTCTTTCAAAATTTTTTGGACTAAAAAATCAAAATTTCCGTAATTACCGACATAAAACATATCAACATTTTTATTTTCTATTAAATCAACCAACACCCGCTTCAGTGTTGATTTTATTTCTTTTGGTGCATCTCTGTGCCCGAAAAAACAACAAATCATACAACCACCTCACATATTAATTAACAGATATACAGTATATCTATTAATTAATATTACCATAAAATAAATATAAAATAAATATACAATATATTTATTTTGAGGTGTGCTATGGCTATAAAAAGTGTATCAATAAGAATTGAAGAAGAAATGTTAAATAAGTTAGGCTTTGTTGCCGATTATGAGGGGCGTTCTATTAATAGTCAGATACTTGTGCTTGTTAGAGAAAATATTAAAGATTTTGAAGAAAAATATGGCGTTATAAAAGAAAAAATAAAGCCTGAGGTTAATGTAAAACCAGCGAGAAAGGATTAAAAGCGACCAAACGGTCGCTTTTATATTTATATATGTGCAAAACAGATAATTATTACGAGTTACGCATTACGAATTATTCATTAATTTTTTAACAAAAAACGCTTGACTTATGGGAAAAATTGTATTATAATTATGAATTACTAATGATGATGGGGTATTATGCGATATTCTGCACTTTTCATACTTTTTTATGACCGTAAAATATCCACAATATCTGTTGTCAAATGCTTTATTACGGCACTAAATATGCCGTAAAATATACAGAGGAGTGATTGTAAACCTATGGAATCTACTTCAATGGTAAAACCTGTTGAGTTGGGTCAAAACACTCGTATGACTTTTTCTAAAATCAACGAAGTTATTGACATGCCCAACCTCATTGAAATCCAGAAGGATTCGTACAAATGGTTTGTTGAAGAGGGATTAAAGGAAGTATTCAGGGATATGACTGCTATAACCGATTATAGCGGAAACCTTGAACTCAGCTTTATTGATTACCGACTTGACGAACAACCGAAGTATGATGTTACCGAATGTAAGGCGAGAGATGCCACATACGCGGCGCCCTTGCGTGTAACTGCGCGCCTTGTTAATAACGAAACCGGTGAAATTAAAGAAAGCGAAGTGTCGATGGGCGATTTCCCAATTATGACCGAATCGGGCACTTTTGTAATCAATGGTGCAGAACGCGCTATCGTTTCACAGTTGGTTCGTTCACCGGGCGCTTATTATGCAGTGAAAATTGATGAAAAAACCGGTAAAAAATTATATTCCTCTACCATTATACCTAATCGTGGTGCGTGGTTAGAATATGAAACATCGGTTAACGATGTATTATATGTTCGTATCGATAAAAACCGCAAGCTTCCTATCACTACGTTTATTCGAGCATTAGGTGTTGGCACTAACGAGCAAATTCGCGAGCTTTTCGGCGAAGACGAGCGTTTGGCTGCTACCTTGGATGCTGACGATACAAAGACAGTGGAAGAGGCGTTGGTTGAGGTTTATAAAAAGTTGAGACCTAGCGAACCCGTTACAATAGAGGGTGCGCAAACCTATCTCGAACAGTTATTCTTTGACCCACACCGTTATGATATTTCACGTGTTGGCCGTTATAAATACAATAAAAAGCTATCTATTGGCGCCCGTATTAAAGGCGCAGTTTTGTCGCGTCCTGTTATTGACCCAATGACTGGGGAAATCATTGCTGATATGGATACAACAGTAACCAAAGAATTGGCAAATTTGATTGAAACTAAGGGTGCAAACTCTGTTTATATTAATGTTTTAGACCATGAGGGCAATAAGTCTGAAGTTAAGGTTCTTTCAAACGGAATGGTTAACATTGCTGATTTTGTTGATTTCACTGCTGAAGAATTGGCAGAGCTTGATGATTTGGGAATCAATGAACAGGTTTCCTTAACCGTTTTAAAGGGAATTATTGAAAACAACTCTTCAAAGGAAGAAATTCGTCAAGCTATTATCGAAAATGCGGACAATCTTATTCCTAAGAGTATTTGTGTTGACGATATTTTTGCTACAGTAAGTTATTTCTTAGGCCTTCCTCACAATGTGGGCGAGGTTGACGATATTGACCATTTGGGCAACCGCCGTATCCGCTCGGTAGGTGAACTCTTGCAGAACCAATTCCGTATCGGTATTTCCCGTATGGAAAGGGTTGTAAGAGAAAAGATGACATTACAGGCGCAAGACCCTGATAATATCACTCCACAATCTTTAATTAATATTCGTCCTGTAGTTGCGGCTATTAAAGAATTTTTCGGTTCTTCGCCGTTATCACAGTTCATGGACCAAACAAACCCACTTTCTGAACTTACTCACAAGCGTCGTTTGTCAGCTTTAGGCCCCGGCGGTTTGTCAAGAGACCGCGCGTCTTTCGAAGTGCGTGACGTTCACTATACCCACTATGGCCGTATGTGTCCTATAGAAACTCCTGAAGGTCCTAACATTGGTCTTATTTCTTACTTGGCAACCTTTGCTAAGATAAACAAATACGGCTTTATTGAAACTCCTTTCCGCAAGGTTATTGACGGTAAGGTTTTAGATGAAGTTGTTTATATGACTGCTGACGAAGAAGACGATTACATCGTAGCACAGGCTAACGAGCCTTTGGATGAAAACGGATATTTCGTAAACAAAAAGGTAAACACACGTTATCGTGAAGGTTTCCAGGAAGTTGAATCAAACAAAGCGGAATTTATGGACGTATCACCTAAAATGGTTGTATCTGTTGCAACTGCTATGATTCCTTTCCTTGAAAATGACGATACAAACCGTGCGCTCATGGGTTCAAACATGCAGAAGCAGGCTGTTCCGCTTCTTAAACCCGAAAATCCTTTCGTTGCAACCGGTATGGAGTACAAGGCGGCTATTGATTCGGGTGTTGTTGTTTTGGCGAAGCGTGAGGGTGAGGTTACCTATGTAAGTGCTGATTTAATCAAGGTTAGAGCTAAAAACGGTGAAATTGATGAATACGAGCTTATCAAATTCTTGCGTTCTAACCACGGCACTTGTATTAACCAAAAACCGATTGTTTCGGTTGGTGAAAAGGTAAAACAAAATCAAGTTATTGCTGATGGTCCCGCTACAAGCACAGGTGAAATTTCTCTTGGTAGAAATGCTCTTATCGGCTTTATGACTTGGGAAGGCTATAACTATGAGGACGCTGTTTTAATTAACGAGCGTTTAGTTCGTGAAGATATTTATACTTCTATTCATATTGAAGAATATGAAATTGAATGCAGAGATACTAAATTAGGACCCGAAGAAATCACACGCGATATTCCAAATGTGGGTGAGGATGCGCTTAAAGACCTTGACGAGCGCGGTATTATCCGCATCGGTGCAGAGGTAAGCGCAGGTGATATTCTCGTAGGTAAGGTGACACCTAAGGGCGAAACTGAGCTTACAGCAGAAGAAAGATTACTTCGTGCAATCTTTGGCGAAAAGGCTCGCGAGGTAAGAGATACTTCATTGCGCGTTCCTCACGGTGAATACGGCACAATCGTTGATGTTAAGGTGTTTACAAGAGAAAATTCTTCTGAATTAAGCCCTGGAGTTAATGTTGTTGTTCGTTGCTATATTGCTCAGAAACGTAAAATATCTGTCGGCGATAAGATGGCGGGCCGTCACGGTAATAAGGGTGTTGTATCCCGTATATTACCGAGTGAAGATATGCCTTTCTTGCCTGACGGTACTCCGCTTGATATTGTGCTTAATCCATTGGGCGTACCTTCCCGTATGAATATCGGTCAGGTGCTTGAAGTTCACTTGGGTTATGCTGCAAAAGCGCTTGGTTGGCATATTTGCACCCCTGTATTTGACGGTGCGCACGAAGAAGACATCAGAAACTGCTTTAAGCTGGCAGAAAATGCTACTAAGGCAGACGATTACAAATATAAAAACAGCGCTGCGTTGGACTTCTCAAGAATTCCGTTAACGCAGGATGCTAAAACTCAGCTTTATGACGGTCGTACGGGCGAACCGTTTGATAATCCTGTAACTGTTGGTTATATGTATTATCTTAAGCTTCACCACTTGGTTGATGATAAGATTCACGCTCGTTCTACCGGTCCGTACTCACTTGTAACTCAACAGCCTCTCGGCGGTAAAGCACAGTTTGGTGGTCAGCGTTTCGGTGAAATGGAAGTTTGGGCACTTGAAGCTTACGGTGCTGCGTATACTTTGCAAGAAATCTTAACTGTTAAGTCTGACGATGTTGTTGGTCGTGTTAAAACATACGAGTCAATTGTTAAGGGTCAGAATATTCCGAAACCTGGCGTTCCCGAATCCTTTAAGGTTCTTATTAAGGAATTGCAGTCTTTGGGACTTGATGTTAAGGTACTTGATAAATACGAGGAAGAAATTGACCTAAAACAATCCTTTGAAGAGGATGAGGATTTAGGACTTGGCACACCGGCTATTCCTGAAGATGTAGAATTCCAAGAGGAAACTGTTGTTGACGGTTTGGAAGGCTATGGCTTAGAGGATGAAAACGGCGAGGCAATCGCCTTTGAAGAGGACTCACAAGAGTCTTATGAAGAAGAATAACGGAGGGGCAAAATAATGGCAGAAATCGAATTTGAATCCATAAAAATAGGGCTTGCTTCTCCCGAGCAAATAAGAAGCTGGTCTTATGGCGAGGTAACAAAGCCTGAAACCATTAACTACCGTACCCTGAAACCTGAACAGGGCGGTCTTTTCTGCGAGCGTATTTTTGGACCACAAAAGGACTGGGAATGTCATTGCGGAAAGTACAAGCGTATTCGTTATAAGGGTAAAGTTTGTGAGCGTTGCGGTGTTGAAGTAACACGTGCAAAGGTTCGCCGTGAGCGTATGGGTACAATTGAGCTTGCAGCTCCGGTATCTCATATTTGGTATTTTAAGACCATTCCCTCAAGAATGGGTTTGGTTCTTGATGTATCCCCAAAAGATTTAGAACAGGTTTTATACTTCTCTAAATATATCGTTACAGACCCCGGAACTACTCCACTTGAAAAGAAACAACTTTTAAGCGAAAAACAATACAATGATATGCGCGAAAAGTATGAGGATGATTTCAAGGCAGGTATGGGTGCTGAGGCTGTTAAGGAACTTCTTCAGGAAATTGACCTTGATAAGTCTTGTGAAGAATTGCGTAACGAATTAGAGGATGCAACAGGTCAAAAACGTATTCGCATTTTAAAAAGACTTGAGGTTTTAGAGGCTTTCAGACAGTCGGGTAACCGTCCTGAATGGATGATTATGGATGTAATTCCGGTAATTCCACCCGATTTGCGTCCAATGGTTCAGCTTGACGGCGGACGATTTGCAACAAGTGACCTTAACGACCTTTACAGAAGAGTTATTAACCGTAATAATCGTTTAAAAAGACTTCTTGAATTGCGCGCGCCTGATATTATTGTGCGCAACGAAAAGCGTATGCTTCAAGAAGCGGTTGACGCTTTGATTGATAACGGCAGACGCGGTAAGCCTGTTACAGGTCCTAACAACCGCGCGCTTAAATCCCTTTCTGATATGTTAAAGGGTAAACAAGGCCGTTTCCGTCAAAACCTTTTGGGTAAGCGTGTTGACTATTCGGGCCGTTCGGTTATCGTTGTAGGCCCAGAGCTTAAGATGTACCAGTGCGGTCTTCCAAAGGAAATGGCGCTCGAACTCTTTAAGCCGTTTGTAATGAAGCGTTTGGTTGAAACCAAATCAGTTACAAATATTAAATCTGCAAGAAAAATGGTAGACCGTGCTTCTACGGAAGTTTGGGATGCTTTGGAATTGGTTATTAAAGAACATCCTGTTCTTTTGAACCGTGCGCCTACACTTCACCGTTTAGGTATCCAAGCATTTGAACCGGTTTTGGTTGAGGGTAAGGCTTTAAAACTTCATCCTCTTGTATGTACTGCGTATAACGCCGACTTTGACGGCGACCAAATGGCTGTTCACGTACCTCTTTCAGCAGAGGCACAGGCAGAGGCACGTTTCTTAATGCTTGCCGCTAACAACCTTTTAAAACCGTCTGACGGTAAGCCTGTAACCGTTCCTACACAGGATATGGTACTCGGTTCTTACTATTTAACACTTGTGAAATCCGAAGAAATCGGTGCCAACAAGGTGTTCCGCGATAAGGACGAGGCGGTAATGGCTTACAATGACGGTATTGTTGGACTTCATGCACCTATTCGTGTTCGTATGACCAACGATAAGGGCGAAAGCAAGCTTGTTTGGTGTACAGTAGGTTTCATTATCTTCAATGAGTCTATTCCTCAGGATTTGGGATTTGTCGACAGAACTAATCCCGATACTGCATTTGACCTTGAATGGTGCTTTACTGTTAAAAATAAAGAAAAATTAACAGTTGACAGTAACGATGATGTTATTCAAAACAAGGTTGGTAAAAAGCAATTAGGTAAGATTGTTGATAAATGTATCGAAATTCACGGCACAAGCGAAGCTGCTATCGTACTTGATAATGTAAAAGCTACCGGCTTTAAGTATTCTACTAAAGGAGCTATAACTGTTGCTGTTATTGATGCTGTAATTCCGCCCGCTAAAAAGGAAATTTTGGCAAAAGCAGAAGAACAGATTGATATAGTTTCTAAAAACTATCGTAGAGGTCTTATTAATGATGACGAGCGTAGCCGTCATATAATCGAAATATGGAACAAGGCTACCGAGGATGTTGCCGACGCCCTTAAGGGTAACCTTGACGAATTCAACCCAATCTTTATGATGGCTGACTCGGGTGCGCGTGGTTCTATGAGTCAGATTCGTCAGTTGGCAGGTATGCGTGGTCTTATTGCTAACACTGCAGGTAAAGTCATTGAAGTTCCGATTCGCGCTAACTACCGTGAAGGTCTTAATGTACTTGAGTACTTTATTTCTTCCCGTGGTGCGCGTAAAGGTCTTGCCGATACCGCGCTTCGTACTGCCGACTCGGGTTACTTAACCCGCCGTCTTGTTGACGTTGCACAGGATGTTATCGTTCGTGAGGATGATTGCGGAACTGAAGAGGGCCTCACAATCTCCGACATTAAAGACGGAAATCATATTCTCGAACCTTTACAAGAGCGTCTTGAAGGTCGTTACTTGATGAATGACCTTGTAATTGACGGCCAGTTAATTTGGTCTAAAGACGATATTGTTACCGCAAGCGGTGCTAAAAAGATTGTTGATGCAGGTGTGACTTCAATTGAAATCCGCTCTGTGCTCACCTGTCATAGTCACCACGGCGTATGTAAAAAATGTTACGGTAGAAACCTTGCTACAAGCAAACCTGTTACAACGGGTGAAGCAGTTGGTATCGTTGCTGCTCAATCTATCGGTGAGCCTGGTACACAGCTTACAATGCGTACCTTCCATACCGGCGGTATCGCATCTACCGAAGATATTACACAAGGTCTTCCAAGAGTTGAAGAATTGTTTGAAGCCAGAAGACCTAAGCGTTGCGGTCTTATCGCTAAAATTGACGGTACAGTTCGTATTGTTGAAGAAAAGAAGAGCAATGTTATTGTTATTACAAATAACGAGCTTGCAACCGAAGAGAAGGTAATCATTCCTTATGGTATCCGTCCGTTAGTTTCAGAAGGTGACACTGTAAAAGCAGGCGATATGCTTATTCCAGGCGCTAAATATCCGCAAGATATTTTGGAAGCGCAAGGACCTGAAGCGGTTCAAGAGTATATTATTGCTGAGATTCAAAATGCTTATCGCACACAGGGTGTTGATATTAATGATAAGCATATTGAGGTTATTATTCGTCAGATGATGAAGAAACTTCGTGTTATCGATGCAGGCTCTACCGACTTGTTGCAGAACGTAAGCTATGAGTATAAGGAAATTGCTGATGCCAACGCTAAGGTAAAAGAGCGTATTGAAGCAGGTGAAGAGGGACTCACCCTTGCAACCTATCAAGCAACACTTTTGGGTATCACCAAGGCTTCCTTAGCTACCGAATCCTTCTTGTCTGCAGCGTCCTTCCAAGAAACTACAAGAGTTCTTACCGAGGCTGCTATTAAGGGCAAGGTTGACCCCTTGTTCGGACTTAAAGAAAATGTTATTATCGGTAAGCTTGTACCTGCGGGTACAGGTATGAAGTGCGAGGAAATTAATCCCGCCATTTATGATGAAGGTGCAGCAGAGGAAATGACCGAAACTGTTGAGGCTCAGTTAGTTGCAACTGAAGAATAAAAATAATATAAAAATACAAAGGGTGAAGTCTAATTGACTTCACCCTTTGTGTGTCATTTATTAAAGTGAGGAATTATTAAATAGTGCGGCAACTTTTCGATTTAACAAGACGAAGTTTTCTGCGGCGAATAAGACTAAAAAGCCTTTGTTCAAAGGCTACAAGGCGGTCTTCATTAAAGATACACCAAAGTACTGTTAAAACCATTAGTATTTCAAAAATTGTAGTTAAAGCTTGTTGTAAATTCATTTTGTTACCTCCCGAACATTTGTTCGTTATTCATATTATACCTAACATTTTATAATTTGTCAAGCGTTTTTACAAATTTTTTTCTGATTGGTATAATTAAATTATAAACACACTAATGTCCGTTATGTAGGACTTTAAATTTATTAAAATATTTTTGTAAAATACTTTATTTTTTTATGTGTTTATGGTATAATTTATTATGTATAATTATGTTAATGTAGGAGGGCGGAAATATTTTGAAAAAACTAATACTTGCAGTAGTGGCTTTAGTGTTAATATTATCTCTTTGCGGTTGCGATTTAGTAACTGCTGATACTGCCGAACTTTTAAATCCACCCTCGCTTTCGGGTGACCTTGAATATATATCTGAAGCTATAAATAAGAGCGCGGGTGAGGGCTATACACTTAAATTTCCGTCGCGCGGAAGTTACCGTTCAGCAGTTGTTCTAAAAGATATAAATAATAACGGTCTGGAAGAGGCGTTTGCTTTTTACAGTATGACAGACGGTGATATTGTTACAATGCACATAAATGTTATACATAAGGAAAAAGACGGATGGGTTTCGGCAGGCGAACAGCACTTGGTTGCCGCAGGTGTTGATAAAGTTGAGTTTTGCGATTTAGATTCAGATGGAGTTTTAGATATTTTAGTAGGTTGGGAAATCTACGGTGCAAGTGAAAAACAACTGGCGGTTTACAGTTTTACTGAAAAAACATTAACTCAGCATCTTTTGCAAAAATATACCGAATTTACAACCTGTGACCTTGACGGTAATAAGGGCGAAGAGGTTTTAATATTAGATTTCAATCCTACTGAGCCAAAAAACACAGCATTTCTTTTAACTTTGAGCAATCAAGGCGTCTCACAGATAGGCAGCTGTGAGCTTGATGGCAAAGTGCAATCTATCGGGGAGCCGATAGTCTCACAACTGTCATCGGGGAAAAATGCGGTTTATATTGATTCTGTGAAAGGCGTAGGTGCTATTACAGAGGTGTTGTTTTACGAGAAAGGTCAGCTTCTTAATACCCTTTATGACCAAGAACTTAAAGAAACCTCTAAAACCTTGCGTTCGGCTTCATTTACAACCAATGATATAAATGAAGACAATATTTTGGAAATTCCGGTTCAACAAGAGGTTCCGGCGGTGACTAAATCAGAAATCACCGAAAAGCTTTATTTGACTAATTGGTGTACCTTTAACGGTGAAGAACTTACAAACCAGTTAACTACCATGATAAACGTGTTAGACGGATATTATTACACAATACCTCAAAATTTGGTTGGGGGAATTGCCGTTTTAAAGGATACTGATAATAGAATAAGAGAAATTTACGCCTATGATAATGAATTGCTTGCAGTCGGTGAAAGTTTGATATATTTCCGCACATTTACTAAAAAACAGTGGAAAAGCGGGGAATATGACAAATTGGGTATGACACAAATAACTTCAAATGAAGATAATGTCTTTGTTTGTAAAATTTCACAAAAAGCTAATGAAATGGGTTATACATTAGAGAATATAAAAGCTAATTTTATGGTTTATAGTAAGGAGTGAACGGCTTGAAGCGTATAATGATAGTTGAGGATGAGGTCGCAATTCGCGAGTTTGAGGCAATAAACCTAAAAAGAGTAGGATACAATGTGGTGGAAGCCGGAAGCGGAGAAGAAGCGCTCGAAATTTTTGATAGTGATTCGGAGGGCTTTGATATTGCTCTTTTAGATATTTCAATGCCAGGGATGGACGGTTTTGCCCTTTGCAAAGAACTTCGGAAGAGAAGTGAAACGCTTGGTATAATTATGCTTACGGCAAGGACTCAGGAAATGGACAAAATAAGCGGTCTTATGTTGGGTGCTGACGATTATATAACCAAACCGTTTAGTCCAACTGAGCTTTTAGCCCGCGTTGATTCGCTTTACCGTAGAGTTGAAATGTATGCTCCTAAGGTGAGCGTTGTTCAATCTGACGATATAACTTTAGGTGAATTTACCCTTAATTTAAGAAAAAGGACTCTGCTTAAAAACGGTAAAAATATTGAACTTACACAGGTTGAGTTCCAAATGATTGAATATTTTTTCAACAATCCCGATGTAGCGCTTGACAGAACCGATATTTTAAATAAGGTTTGGGGCAGTAACTACTTCGGTGAAGAAAAAATTGTTGATGTTAATATAAGAAGACTTCGAATGAAGATTGAAAATGACCCATCAGTTCCGAAACATCTCGTTACAGTTTGGGGTATGGGTTATAAGTGGAATACACATTCGTAATTAAATACATTCGAATTTAAATTTAGAAAGGAGAAGGCGTGTGCATTTAGAAATTAAATTCAAAAGCATCACAATGAAATGGTTCTTAAATATATTTTTAGTAATAGCTTTAGTAATCTGTGTGGCGGGCACCGCTTTCTGTGTGCTTTTTAATTCTCTTTATAACGACAGAATGGAATCCTTGGCTAATGACTACGCCTATGAATTTTCCGCCCTTTCAACCGCAACTGATAAAACTTTTAAGGATACTGCAATTTCTCTTGCAAGCGGATTTAAATATAAGGATAAGATAGAAGTTCTAGTTTTAGATAAAAATGGGCAACCTATTGTGTCGACTATGGGATTTTTGGAAAAGAATGATGTTGCCTTATCTGATTTTAATGATGCTGTAAAAAACGGAAGGCCTAAATTTTTCCGCGGTAAAACGTTAAACGGCGAATCGATTATGGCAACCACCACAATCATTCATAACCAAAAGGGAGCGATAATAGGCGCTTACCGTTGGGTAACGTCAATGAATGCTGCAAACAAGATGATGTATGGTGTTACAAGTCTAGTAGTATTAATATGCGGTGCAATTTTAATCTTTTGCGGATTTTCAGGGTTGTTTTTTATAAAATCAATCGTTAAACCTATACGCGATGTGAGTAACGTAGCAAGAACTATTGCTATGGGTGACCTTAATGCGAGATTGAAGATTGATAAAAATGATGAAATCGGCGAGTTGTGTGATGCCATTAATTATATGGCAACCGAATTAAATCAGTCTGAGAATATAAAAAATGATTTTATTTCATCAGTTTCGCACGAATTAAGAACTCCGCTTACCGCTATTCGCGGTTGGGGTGAGACGGCAAAGATGTCGCTTGATACCGACCCCGACCTTGTAAAACGCGGTTTAGATGTCGTTTTGTCTGAGGCGGACAGGCTATCCGGTTTGGTGGAAGAATTATTGGATTTCTCCCGTATGCAAACGGGAAGACTAACCTTGGTTTCACAACCCATAAGTATTATGCAGATTTTAAGAGAGTCCGCAGATATGTATTTAGAACTTGCAAAAAAGCAGGAAATTGACTTTGTTTTCACCGAATCTAAGGACGATTACACGGTAATGGGTGACTCTAACAGATTAAAACAGGTGTTTATAAATATTATAGATAACGCGGTTAAATATACCGAAGCCGGAGGACAGGTGCTTATTTCAACCTTTAAGGAAGAGGGTTGTGTTCGGGTTGTTGTAACCGATACGGGCGTTGGTATTCCTGCGCAGGATATTGACCGTGTTAAAGAGAAGTTTTATAAAGCAAACAAAACGGTAAGAGGTTCAGGTATTGGACTTGCCGTCGCTGACGAAATTATTAAACAACACGGTGGACTTTTGTTTATAGAAAGTACAGAAAATGTAGGTACTACTGTAACAATAGTTATACCTCTTTATGTTGAGGAAGAAATCATAGAAGAAAGGCAAGAAATTGATGGCTAAATATACAAGCATCGGCGGACAGGCTTTAATTGAGGGGATTTTAATGAAAAGCCCCGAAAAAACCGCTATGGCGGTAAGATTGCCTGACGGAAATATTGATGTTTCTTATTTCAATCAAAAAAGTTTAAGAGAAAAATATAAAATTTTAAGATTGCCGATAATTCGCGGAGTGGTCGGTTTTGCAGAGTCTATGATACAAGGCTATAAAGCTATGATGGTTTCCGCAGATAAATCGGGCTTTACGGAACTTGATGAGCAACCGCAAGAAAATAAAAAAGATAACGGCGGTTTACTTAACGCGATTATGATAATAGGCGCAGTTTTGGGTGTTTTGTTGTCGGTTATATTGTTTATGTATTTACCCCGACTTTTTGTTTCGGGAATTGAATATGTGTTTAATACCGAAATTAATTCAAAACTACTTCGTTCTGCGATTGAACAGGCGCTCAAACTTGCAATTTTTGTGGGTTATGTTTTTGCGGTTTCCTTTATGAAGGATATTAAAAGGGTATTTATGTATCACGGGGCTGAGCATAAAACAATTTTTGCTTACGAAAAGGGATTGGAATTAACGGTTGAAAATGTAAGAGGGCAAAAGCGTCTTCACCCCCGTTGCGGAACATCATTTATGATTTTGATGATACTCGTAAGTGTTATTTTATCAACGGTTGTGCAAATTATTTTTCCTAGTGTTTATAATATCCGCGCTTTATGGGTGTTGGCTAAAATATTGCTTATTCCCTTTACTTGCGGTATTGGTTTTGAAATACTTAAAATTTGCGGTAGATATGATAATGTAATTACCCGTATAATTTCGGCGCCGGGTATGTGGCTTCAAAAAATCACCACAAAAGAACCCGATGATGATATGATTGAAATCGCTATTGAAGCGCTAAAGGCTTGCGAGCCGGAAACACCGGATGTTGACCGATGAAATTATTAGAAATAAAACAAATGTTAAAACAAATCGGGATAGAGGATTATGATTTTGAGGCAAAGTTGATTTTTGAATTCACTCAAAACGATAAGCAAATCGAGGAAATAATCAAAAAAAGAAAAAATCGGTATCCGCTTCAGTATATTTTAGGTGAATGGGGATTTTATAAATATTCCTTTAAGGTGGGCGAGGGGGTGTTGATACCTCGTAGCGATACTGAAATTTTGGTAGAAAAGTGTTGTGACTTTTTAAAGAGTAAGGACAGTCCGACCGTGCTTGACTTGTGTGCGGGAAGCGGTTGTATAGGTCTTAGTATTGCAAAAGATTTTGAAAATTCAAAGGTAACACTTGTAGAAAAATTTCCTGATGCCATAAAGTATTTAAATCAAAATATTGAGCATTTAAAGGTGAAAAATGCCATTGTAATAAATGGTGATATATTTTTGGGTGACGGTAGCGGTAGATATGATTTAATCGTAAGCAATCCGCCGTATATACCGCCAAAAGAAATGAATATAATCTCACCCGAAACTGAGTTTGAACCAAAAACTGCGCTTTTAGGCGGAGAAGACGGGCTTGATTTTTACAGGGCTATTATTAAAAATTATAAACAATCCTTGAAAAAAGGCGGTATGCTTGCTTTTGAGGTTGGAATAAATGAAGATAAGGCAGTTGTGGATTTACTACAAAAAGCCGGCTTCAAAAATATAAGTATAACTAAAGATTACAACGGAATTAACCGAGTAGTAAATGGAGGAATTTAAAATGGCTTCTAAAAATACACAAAGTAAAACCGCAGTAAAATTAACACAGGATGATGAAAAGCAAAAGGCACTGAAAACCGCGATGGACCATATTGAAAAGCAATTCGGCAAGGGTGCGGTTATGCGTTTAGGCGAAAATGCTGCAATGAGCGTTGAGCATATTAAAACAGGTTCACTAATGCTTGATGCTGCTTTAGGCATTGGTGGTATTCCAAAGGGCAGAATTATTGAAATTTACGGTCCCGAATCATCAGGTAAAACAACCGTTGCGCTTCACTGTGTTGCAGAGGCTCAAAAAGCCGGCGGTACGGCCGCTTTTATAGACGTTGAACACGCTTTGGACCCTGTATATGCCGCAAATTTAGGTGTAGATATTGACTCATTGTTGGTTTCACAACCTGATTCGGGCGAACAGGCTTTGGAAATTGCCGAAGCATTGGTACGTTCTGGTGCTATTGATATCATTGTTATCGACTCTGTTGCCGCTTTGGTCACAAAAGCCGAAATTGAGGGTGAAATGGGTGACAGTCATGTAGGTCAGTTAGCACGCTTGATGTCACAGGCGCTTCGCAAATTGACAGGCGCACTTTCAAAAACCAACTGCGCTGCAATTTTCATAAATCAGTTGCGTGAAAAAATCGGTGTTATGTATGGTAATCCTGAGGTAACAACCGGCGGTAGAGCTTTAAAATTCTATTCTTCTGTTCGTATAGATGTTCGCAAGGGCGATGTTATTAAGGATGGAAGTGATGTTATCGGTGTGCACACCAAAGCTAAAATTGTTAAAAATAAGGTGGCGCCACCTTTTAAACTTGCCGAGTTTGACATTATGTACGGCACCGGTATTTGCCATACAGGCGAAATAGTTGATGCAGGTGTTGAAACCGGTGTTATCAAAAGGTCGGGAGCTTGGTTCTACTATGGCGAAACCCGTTTAGGCCAAGGCAGAGACAATGTTAAGAAACTTTTTGAAGATAATCCCGAATTGGCAAAAGAAATTGAAGATAAGGTTATGGCAATCTTATCTCAAAAGGATAGTAAGGCACCTGTTATAGAACAGGATGACGAATACATTATGCCGAGTGAGCCTCCCCGCCAGCATAAATCAATAGATATTGATATCGCGGTTGACGATTGATGCAGATTAAAACCATAAAAAAGGATAAATTACACCTGACTAAAATAACTTTTGTTGATGATAGTGAAGTTTTGATTGATAACGAGGTTGTTTATGAAAAAACCTTAAAAGTAGGTGCTGATTTATCCGAAGAATATATAAACGAGTTGGTTTTCGAGTCTAATTACCGTAGGGCAAAATCCCGTGCAATCTGGTATTTAGACCGTACCGACCACACCGAAAAGGCACTGTACCAAAAGCTGCTCAGAGGCGGTTTCCCCGAAAAAGAGTCGGCAAAGGTGATTGCAAGACTTAAAGAGGTTGGATTGATTGATGATAACCGCTTTGCTCAAAATTATGCCGAGCGGTTGCTTGAAAGTAATGTCTCTAAGCGTGAGGCACTGCAAAAAATGCTTGTAAAGGGCGTGCCGTATGATTTGGCAAAGGCTGTTTTGTCGGATACTGAAACGGACGAACTCATCCAAATCAAAAATGTTATAGAGAAAAAGTACCGTAATAAATTAAATGCCCAAAACGGTTGGCAAAAGGTTTACGGTGCATTGGTGCGAAAAGGCTTTTCGTATGAAAATGTTAAAAAAGCGCTAAACAGTTTTATTGAGAATTACGAGGAAGACTATGTATAAAATCAGTATGGTGTCGTTAGGCTGCCCTAAAAATCAGGTGGATGCCGAAATGATGCTTTATTCACTAAAGGATGCAGGTTTTGAAATATCACCTGCTGAGGCAGAAGCCGATGCAATTATTATCAACACCTGCGGTTTTATCGAAGATGCTAAAGCTGAGGCGATTGAAAATATTTTAGAAGCCGCTCGATATAAAGATGAAGGCAAGTGTAAGGCTTTAATAGTTACAGGCTGCCTTGCCGAGAGATATAAGGACGATGTTACAACCGAAATCCCTGAGGTTGATGTTTGTGTGGGAATTGGAAGTAACGGTAATATTGCTAAGATTGTAAAAGATGCAATTGAAGGTAAAAAACAAAATTCTTTTGGTGAAAAGGATGCTTTAGACCTTAATGGCAAACGAATTTTAGGCGGCGTACCTTTTTCCGCGTATTTGAAGGTGGCTGACGGGTGTGATAACTGCTGTACCTACTGCGCAATACCTAAAATTCGCGGCAGAATGAGAAGCCGTACTATTGAAGATTGTGTTGCCGAGGCTAAAGAACTCGCCCAAAACGGTGTAAAAGAGTTAATAGTTGTTGCGCAAGATACTACTGCATACGGTACAGATATTTACGCAAAAGCAATGTTGCCCGAATTGTTAAAAGAATTATGCAAAATTGAAGGTATTCATTGGATAAGAACTCTTTACACATATCCTGAAAAGATTACAGATGAATTGTTGGATTTAATTGCAAGTGAGGAAAAATTGGTTCCTTATCTGGATATTCCGCTTCAACACGTAAACGGCGAAATTCTAAAGAGAATGAACCGCAAAGGTGATAAAGAGAGCATAACCGCACTTATCAATAAAATAAGAGCAAAAATTCCCAATATCACCTTGCGAACAACCTTAATTACAGGTTTTCCAAATGAAAGTGAAGAACAATTTTCCGAAATGGCAGAATTTGTAAAGGAAATGCGGTTTGACAGGTTAGGTTGCTTTACCTATTCTGCAGAGGAGGATACAATAGCTGCTACATTTGAAAATCAAATAGACGAACAAATAAAGGTTTCAAGAATGGAAAATATAATGGATATGCAGTTAACCATATCCGCCGAAAAAAATGAAGAAAAAATCGGCACAGTAACCGAGGTTATAATCGAGGGCTGGGACGATTATATTAAGTGCTACTTTGGAAGAACATTAGCCGATGCGCCCGAGGTAGACGGTAAAATTTTCTTTATGTCAACAAAACAGTTGGTAATCGGAGACTTTTGCAAGGTCAGAATAAATGACTGTTTAGATTATGATTTGTTAGGAGAGTTAGAAGAATGAATACACCCAATAAATTAACAATAGCCAGAATGATAGCAACTCCAATTTTTATGGCAGTAATGCTAATTGAAAGTTTACCTTACCGTTTTTTGATTTCAGCAATACTTTTTGCTGCGGCATCATTAACCGATATGATTGACGGTAAAATGGCAAGAAAATATAATCTCGTTACCGACTTTGGTAAGTTTTTAGACCCTTTGGCAGATAAAATGCTTACAACTGCCGCATATTTAGGATTTATATTCGTTTTTAAAGATACCGTTTACTGTTGGCAGATGGTTGCGATTGTGTTTATCGTACTTTTCCGTGAGTTTATGGTATCTTCCTTAAGACTTGTTACTGTTTCTTCCGGTTCGAAGGTAGTTGCCGCAAATATTTGGGGCAAATTAAAAACAGTAAGTCAAATGGTTGGTATTGTTGTGGCTTTGTTGGCATATACAGTTATTGGTGATTTCGGTATCGGCGGTATAGCTGATATAGCAAACTTTGTAATTATCGCTTTGTTCTGGATTTCGGCGGTACTTTGTGTTATTTCAGGCGTGATTTATCTTGTGGGTTGTAAGGATTATATCGACCCGACAAAATAATTCGGTGGTGTATTTATGTTTAAACGAATAATTGAAGATGTCAATGCGGTGCGTGACCGTGACCCTGCGGCGCGTAGCTTTTGGGAGGTATATTTCTTATACCCTGGCGTTAAGGCTATAAGGATGCACCGTGTTGCACACTTTTACTATAAGCATGGACTTATGTTTTTGGCGCGTTTTGTTTCACAAAGGGCGGCAAGAAAAACCGGAATTGAAATTCATCCGGGCGCTACAATCGGCAGAAGACTTGTTATTGACCACGGTACAGGGATTGTAATAGGTGAAACTACCGAAATTGGCGATGATGTGCTTATTTATCAGGGTGTTACCTTGGGCGGTACCGGTAAGGATACCGGCAAGCGTCACCCTACTATTGGCAATAATGTTATGATTTCTGCGGGTGCAAAGGTTTTAGGCCCCTTTAAAATAGGGGATAATTCACGAGTTGCCGCAGGTGCGGTGGTGCTTTCGGAAGTTCCGCCTAATTCTACTGTTGTGGGCGTACCTGCAAGGGTAGTAAAACAGGACGGTAAGAGAGTAGCCCTTGACCAAATACATATTCCCGACCCCGTAAAGCAAAAAATGGATTCTTTGGAAGAAAGAATTGCCCAATTGGAGTCACTTTTAAAGGAGAAAAATTAGTTTATGAAAATTTTTAACACCCTAACAAAACAAAAGGACGAATTTAAACCCATAAATGAGGGTGAGGTTAAAATCTACGCTTGCGGTCCTACAGTTTATAACTATATTCATATAGGTAATGCCCGTCCGCTTTGCGTTTTTGACGTGCTTCGCAGATATTTTGAATGGCGTGGCTATAAGGTTAATTTTGTTCAAAACTTTACCGATATTGACGATAAGTTAATCAATAAGGCTAATGATGAGGGCATAACCGTACCTGAAGTAGCTGAAAGATTTATTGGCGAATTTTGGACTGACGCTAAAGGACTTAACGTTCGTGAGGCTACCGTTCATCCAAGAGCTACCGAAAATATTGAGCAAATTCAAGGCATTATTTCTGCTTTAATAGAAAAAGGATATGCTTATGAATCGGGCGGAGATGTTTATTATCGCGCCAAAAAATTCGGGGATTACGGTAAACTGTCACATCAACCTTTAGAGGATTTAGAAGCAGGCGCTAGAATCAATGTAGCCGAAATAAAAGAAGACCCAATGGACTTTTGTCTTTGGAAGGGTGCAAAACCGGGCGAGCCTTTTTGGGATTCGCCTTGGGGTAAGGGAAGACCCGGTTGGCATATAGAATGTTCTGCAATGGCGTGCAGATATTTGGGTAAAACTATCGATATTCATTGCGGCGGTTTGGACTTGATTTTCCCTCACCACGAAAATGAAATTGCTCAAAGTGAAGCAGCGAACGGTTGCGATTTTGCGCATTATTGGATGCATAACGGATTTATCAATGTTGATAATCATAAGATGTCAAAATCTTTAAACAACTTCTTTACCGTTCGTGACGTTGCGGAAAAATTCGGATACGAGCCTATTCGTTACTTCCTAATTTCTTCACAGTACAGAAGCCCGATAAATTACTCTGTTGATATTATCGAGCAGGCTAAAAATTCGCTTGAGCGTTTATATACCTGCCGAAATAATATTGATTTTGCAATTTCAAACGCCGAAGAAGGCGGAGAAGTTCCTGCATTTTTAGAAGAATATAAAATGAAGTTTATTCTTGCAATGGAAGACGATTTAAATACTGCTGATGCATTGGCGGCAATCTTTATGTTGGTTAAGGATATTAACAACACTATTGCCAATGGTGCAAAAAAAGCAACATTACTTGCTTGTGCTGATATGTTCGACCAATTAACAGGCGTTTTAGGTCTTGTTTATAACCGTAAAACTGAGGTTTTGGACAGTGATATTGAAGAACTTATTGCAAAACGCACAGAAGCTCGCAAAAATAAAGATTTCAAAACAGCCGATGAAATTCGCGATAAATTAAAGGAAATGGGTATTGTATTAGAAGATACTCCTCAAGGCGTAAAATGGTCGAGAAGTTAAAAAAGGAGCCTTTGGGCAAAGGCTTTTTCACCTATGTAAATGAGCATCACACTTTTGGTACCGATGCAGTGCTTTTAGCAAATTTTGCAAAAGCAACTGCAAAGGATAAAATGGTTGACTTAGGCACGGGTTGTGGCATAATACCATTGCTTGCGTTAAGGGACAAGCCATTGAAAAGTGTTGTGGGCGTTGATATAAGTAAAGAGGCTACCGATTTAGCCGAAAAATCCAAAGTGGAATTAAATCTTGAAAATTTTACTGTTGTAAACAGTGATTTAAAGCAGTTAAAGGGCAAGGTGGATTTTGGTTGCCATACTCTTATCACTTGTAATCCGCCTTATAAGGCACCTAATGCGGGGATTAAAAATCCTGATGGTTTTTTAAAGGTTGCACGTCATGAGGTGGCTTGTACACTCAGGGATATTATTGAGATTTCGGCAAAGCTTTTGCAAACATCGGGCAGACTTTGTATGTGCCACCGCCCTGAAAGACTTTCTGAATTAATGTCACTTATGAGTGAATATAAAATAGAGCCTAAAAGACTAAGACTCGTTTGCCAAAGAAAAGGTGAGGAGCCTTGGCTTGTTTTGGTAGAGGGCAGAAGATGCGGAAAAACAGGTCTTCGGATTGAACCCACTTTATATGTTGAAGAAAACGGAAGTTTTTCAAAAGAAATGTTAGTAATATACGGACCTTATAAGGAGGCGTATTTATAATTGGGAAAGCTTTATGTTGTAGGTACGCCTATAGGCAACCTTTCAGACTTTAGTCCCAGAGCAATCGAAACACTGAGAAATGTTGATTTTATTGCAGTTGAGGATACTAGAGTTACAGTAAAACTACTTAATCATTTTGGCATTAAAAAAGAAATGCTCGCTTATTACGAGCATAATAAAAATTCAAAGGGAAATCTTATTATTGATAGGCTTTTAAAGGGTGAAACTTGCGCGCTTGTGTCAGATGCGGGAATGCCCGCTATATCTGACCCTGGTGAAGATTTGGTAAGAGAGTGTTATGAAAATAACATCGAGGTTGAGTCGGTTCCAGGTCCCAGCGCTTTGATAACCGCCCTTGCTATTTCGGGAATGCCGAGCGGGAGATTTTGTTTTGAAGGTTTTTTAACTATGAACAAAATGGGTCGCAGACAGCATTTAGAGGAATTAAAAACCGAAAAACGAACTATGATTTTTTATGAGGCACCACATAAATTGTTGGCAACTCTAAAGGATATGTTAAACTATTTTGGCGAACGAAAAATTGCCATTGTGCGTGAACTTACAAAACTGCACGAAACAGTCATTCACACTACTTTGAGTGAAGCTTTGGATTACTTTGAAAGCAATACTCCAAGAGGTGAGTTCGTACTTATTGTAAACGGTGTTAATGAAGTTCAAGCCGTCTATACATTAGAGGACGCTTTAAAAATTGCAAAAAAACTAATTGAAGAAGGTCAGTCAACCTCTGTTGCTGCAAAAGAGGCGGCAAATATTACAGGATTAAAAAAAGGCGATATTTACAAAAGCCTTTTGGATAGGTGATTTTATGGAATTTAGAGAAGGTTTTGAAGATATTTCGTCAAACTCAAGAAAAGATGAATTTGTAGATATATCGTCTGTTAGCAGAAACTACACAAGTAAGCATTACAAAAAGAAAAAAAGAGGAATTGCAGGATTTTTTGCTAATTTAGGTGAAAAAATTTCTAATTGGTGGAGAAAGGCAAGCAGGTCACAGAAAGCGGCAGTAGTATCTCTTTCGTCGGTTATTGCAGTGCTTTTGGCAGGAATCATTTTTTTAACTACCTTTTTTAATTATAACTATAACCGTATTACTGATAATCCTGATGATTTGGGATTTTCCGAGGTTATTGATAAAGAAATTGTGAATATAGCCTTATTTGGTATTGATTCTCGAAATAAGAATTTTAGAGGAAACTCTGATAGCATTATGATTTTAAGCCTTAATAAAGATAAAAAACAGGTTAAAATCGTTTCTATTATGCGTGACTCTTTAGTTAAGATTAATTATAAGGGAAAACTTCGCCACGGCAAGATTAACAGTGCTTATGCTTTGGGTGGGCCTGAGCTTGCGATTAAGACAATAAATGAAAACTTTTCACTTGATATTTCCGAATACGCTACAGTTAATTTTGAGGGTATGATGGATATCATAGATGCAGTTGGCGGAATCGAAGCCGAACTCACCTCTAAAGAGGTTGTTTCGGCGTCAAGTAATCTTTATGCTCTTAACGGAACCATTAATGATATGTGCGGCCGACTTAAGTTAGACCCTAAAAAGTATTATGTAACAACCCCCGGTGTTCATCATTTAAATGGTGTTCAAGCAGTTGCTTATTCTCGTATAAGAAAAGTTACAAATATTTGGGGCACAACTAACGACCAAGGCAGAACTGACCGTCAGCGTTATGTTATGGAGCAACTTTTTAACAAGGCGTTAAGATTAAATAAATCAAACTATATAAAACTCGCAAAGGCGTTAATTCCTTGCAGTGAAACTTCGCTTTCATTGGGTGATATAGTTGAGCTTGCTACTAGTATTTTGTTAAAAAACCCAACCTTTTCTCAAAGCAGGGTACCGCTCGATGAATATCAGATTACAAGCGGTGTTCCTCAGGGCTACGGTTCGATAGTATATTACGATTTAGACTTTGCTTCAACCCTTTTATATGAATTTTTCTATAAGGATACAACTCCTGAAGATTATATCAGTGAAAACGGAGTTGAAAAGAATAGTTGGTATAAATCAAGCCAAGGCAGTTCTGCAAATACAAGCAGACCTAATGTGAGCAATCCATCGGCATCTTCGAATATTACTTCTTCTCAAGAAGAAAATGAAAGTCAAGAGCAATCAAGCGACCAACACAGCAGTAGCAGTGTAATCAGTAGTTCGAGCAGTAGTAAAATCAGCAGTTCCGATACTTCAAGTGAAGAAGACAGTTCTGAAATATCTTCTTCAAGCGAGGAAAAAACAAGTTCAAATACAAGTTCAACTGTAACCTCTTCTGATTTGGAGACAGAAGATGAAGAGTAATTGTGAAACTTGCGCAAATTATGTGTATGATGAGGAGTGCGATACATATTTTTGCGAGGTTAATTTAGACGAAGACGAAATGCAACGCTTTTTAACAAGCCAAACCTTTAATTGCCCATATTATAATTTTTACGACGAATATGGAATTGTCAGAAAACAAAATTGAGGGAGTTTATGCTTTACTTATATTTAATTTTAAGCGCAGTTTTAATACCTGTTTTAAACAATTTCTTCGATATTTTCCGTCAAGAATATTCTTGGTGGTTGGTTCCGGTATTATTGATAGGATTTTTTATTGGTTTTATAATATTGCATATTATAGTATTTATTCTATCATTTTTGTCGGTCAGTTATAATTCATCACAGGACAAAGGCGCAAAATATTATAGATTTTTAGCTAAAATTACAGTACCAATGATATTGAAATTAGCAAGGGTAGAAATCAATTTAAGTGGTTTGGATAAAGAAAAAGTGCCTTTGGATACAAGACTTTTATTTGTCTGTAACCATAAGCACGATTTTGACTCGATTATAATGCTTGGTGTTTTTGGCGAATATGAAATAGGTTTTATCGGTAAAAAAGAAATCTTCGAAAAAATGTTTTTAGTCGGCAAGGTTATGCATAAGCTTTACGGTATGCCGATTGATAGAGAGAATAACCGCGAGGGCGCAAAAACAATTATTAAAGCGATTAATATTTTAAAGGAAAATAAAGCTTCAATCGGTCTTTTCCCTGAAGGGTATACAAACAGAACTGAAGAAAAATTGTTGCCTTTCAGAAACGGTGCTTTTAAAATTGCTTATAAGGCAAACGTACCAATTGTGGTTTGCACGGTAGAAGGAACACCCGAAATACCCAAAAGAATGTTCCGCAAAAAGACAGTAGTTGATTTTTGTATTGCAGATGTGATATACCCAAGCGATTTTAAAAATCTTTCTACTCAGGAATTAGGAGATAAAATTCACGATATAATGGAAAAAGAGCTATCGTAAGATAGCTCTTTTTTATTTTGTAATTTCTGCAGTGCCGTTTTCTACTGTTTTGTCAGTAATTTTAATTTTTTTAATCTCACTGTCAGACGGGGTTTCAAACATTAAAGGTTGTAAAACACCCTCAATTATAGAACGAAGTCCTCTGGCACCGGTTTTGCGTTCAATAGTAAGCTCAGCGATTTTTTGAAGCGCTTTATCAGTAAATTCAAGCTCCACACCGTCCATTTTAAAGAGGGCTTGGTATTGCTTGATAATGGAATTTTTAGGCTCCACCATGATTCTTACAAGAGTTTCCTTGTCCATACCCTTTAAAGCAGTTATAACCGGCATTCTGCCCACGAGTTCGGGAATAATACCAAACTTTACAAGGTCTTGGTGGGTGGCAGTCATAGCAAGAGCCTCAGATTCTTTAGTTTTTGGGGATTTAACATCTGCGCCAAAGCCTAAACTGCTTCCGCCTATACGGCGTTCAATAACCTTTTCAATACCGTCAAACGCGCCGGCACAGATGAATAAAATATTTGTGGTGTCAATCTGTATAAATTCCTGTTGAGGATGCTTTCTTCCACCTTGCGGTGGAACGTTAGAAACAGTACCCTCCAAAATTTTCAAAAGTGCTTGTTGCACACCTTCGCCGCTAACGTCACGGGTTATTGATGCATTTTCAGACTTTCTTGCGATTTTGTCAATTTCATCAACATAAATTATACCGCGTTGCGCCTTTTCAATGTCATAATCAGCCGCTTGAATTAAGCGAAGCAAAATATTTTCAACATCTTCACCAACATAACCCGCTTCGGTTAGGGTTGTAGCATCGGTAATAGCAATCGGCACATCAAGTGTTTTAGCCAAGGTTTGCGCCAAAAGGGTTTTACCAACACCTGTGGGACCTAACATTAACACATTACTCTTGCCCAATTCAACATCATTATCGGTTGCTTTAAAAATTCTTTTGTAGTGGTTATAAACTGCTACCGATAAGGTTTTCTTTGCCTCGTCCTGACCAATTACATATTGGTCAAGCTGTTGCTTTATTTCTTGCGGCTTGGGAAGCACAAATTCTTTTTCTTGCTTTTTCTTACCCTTGGAGTTTGCGCCAATTTCATCCTCGAACAAAAGGGATGAACAAAATTCTATACAATTGTCGCAAATATAAACTCCAGGACCCTCTACAAGACGGGTAACCTCGTCCTGTGATTTTCCGCAAAAGGAACAGCGAATTTCGTTTTCGTTTTTATTAGGCATTATTCTACCTCTTTGTAATTACTTTATCAATAAGTCCGTATTCTTGCGCTTCTAAAGCAGTCATAAAGTTGTCACGCTCGGTATCTCTTGCAATTTCTTCTAATGACTTACCGGTATTTTCAGCCAAAATTCTGTTCAGGTTTGCTCTTGTTCTTTCGATATGCTTTGCGTGAATTAAAATTTCAGTTGCCTGACCTTTTGTTCCGCCTAAGGGTTGGTGAATCATAATTTCGCTGTTTGGTAAAGCTAATCTTTTGCCCTTTGCACCCGAAGAAAGCAGGAAAGCACCCATACTTGCAGCCATACCCATACAAATAGTGCTGACATCACATTTAATGTACTGCATAGTATCGTAAATTGCCATACCTGCAGTTACAGAACCGCCGGGGCTATTAATGTAGAAATTAATGTCTTTATCAGGGTCTTGACCTTCAAGATAAAGCATTTGCGCAATAACAATACTTGCAGTAGTATCGTTAACCTCGTCGTTAAGCATAATAATACGGTCGTTCAAAAGACGGGAAAAAATGTCATAAGAACGCTCGCCTCTGCTTGTTTGTTCTAACACATAAGGTACTAAACTCATAAAACTATCTCCTTAATAAACTCAAGGGTGTCGGCACCGTTTGTGCCGGCACCCTTATATTATACCGTTTTAAATATTATGAACTAAATCTGATTTTTATAATCAATTATTCTGCATCTTTTTTATCTGCAGTCTTTTTTGTGGTAGTAGTTTTCTTTGCAGTTGTGCTCTTCTTTGCAGGAGCTTTCTTTTCAGTTTTGGTTTCAACTTCGGTGATAACTGCATTTTCTTTAATGAAGTCGATTGCCTTACCTACTGCAACATCCTTTGCAAGTTCTTCGGCGGGGATTGCATTTTTAACTGCTTCAACTTCCATACCGTATTGTTTAGCCATTTCTTCAAAGCGAGCATTTAACTCGTCTTCGCTGGCTTCAATTTTTTCGAGTTCAACAATTTTTTCAAGTGCTAAACGGAACTTAACCTGGCTTTCAGCTTGGGGACGGAAGGTCTTTCTGAAGTCTTCCATTGAAGTTCCTGAATATTTGAGGTAGGTTTGAAGGTCAAGACCTTGCATTTGCAGGCGGTAGCCGAACTCTTCAACGCTTTGGTCTAAACGATTTTCGAACATAGCTTCAGGAATTTCGCCTTTAATGCTATCAACAATTTGAGAAACTAAATCATTTTCGGTTTCTTCGTCAGCGAACTTAGCTTTTTGCTCTAATGCCTTTGCTTTTAAGTCGGCCTTTAAAGCGTCTAATGTATCGAATTCGCTTACATCTTTTGCAAATTCATCATCAATTTCAGGTAATTCCTTCATTTTGATTTCGTGTAGCTTAATCTTGAAGGTAGCTTCTTTACCTGCAAGGTTTTCTGCACCGTATTCTTTTGGGAAGGTAACAACGATGTCAAATTCCTCACCTATATTTTTGCCAACAATTTGGTCTTCAAAGCCGGGGATAAATTGACCCGAACCCAATTCCAAAGAATAGCCTTCGGATTTTCCGCCGTCAAAAGCCTCGCCGTCTACAAAGCCTTCGAAGTCGATATTAACAGTGTCGCCCTTTTGAGCTGCACGGTCAGATACTTCTACCATACGGGAATTGCGTTCTGCCATACTCTTAATTTGAGCATCAATTTCGCTGTCTTCAACCTTAGCGATAACTTTTTCAGCCTTTAAGCCCTTATATTTGCCGATTTCAATTACAGGGTAGGTGGTAACTGCAACCTTGAAGTCTACACCTTCTTCCTTAGAAATAGAAACCATATCAAAATCCATTTTATCATTGATTACATTAAGACCGGATTCTTTGATTGCACCATCAACAGCTTCGGGATAAAGGATATTTAAAGCTTCTTCAAAGAAAGCTTCTTCGCCGTACATTTTCATAACCATAGCATAGGGAACTTTGCCCTTTCTAAAGCCGGGGATAGAAATTTTATCCTTTTGTTGTTCGTAAGCTTTTTTAATAGCTTCACTAAATTTTTCAGCATCAATAGTAATTTCAAGTTCATATCTATTGGTGCTAAGTTGTTTTGTTTCTTTTAAACTCATTTTTATACCTCCGCAAAAAAAATTGCAAATTTTTCATTTCAAATCATTATATCACATTGCAACAAATTTTTCCACATATTTTTTCAAAAACTTTAATTTTATTTATTTATGCTATAAATAATGGTGTAAAGTCAATACAGTCGCAAGAAATAAGCTTGAAATTAACTCCATCATATTCCTTTACGGCGTTATTAAAACCGGCGCCGTGAATATGTCCGTGGTAAACGGTTTTAACATTGTGTTTTTTAAGGACATCAAAAATTTCTTGGCAAACCTCATTTGCGTATACGGGCGGATAGTGAAGGAATACTAAAATGGGAAGACCTGTTTTTTCGGCTTCCTGTAATGATTTTTCCAGCCTTCCAACCTCACGGGCGATAATTTTTTTATCTGCCTTATCATCGTAAAACCAGCCTCTTGTGCCGGCAATTGCAAAATTTTCTGCAACTATTGTATTGTTGAATAAAACTTCAACATCATCAATATTATTTTCTTTAAAAAAGTCATTTAATTTTTTAACGGTGCTCCACCATAAATCGTGGTTACCTTTTAAAAAAATTTTTTTACCGTTTAATTTTTTTAAAAATTCAAAATCAGGCAGAGTTTCTTCTAATTTTAAACCCCAAGAAAAATCGCCCGGAAGAATAACGGTATCATTAGGTTTTACAAGTCGGTTCCAGTTTGCCATTAAACGCTCGGTATGATTGTCCCAACCGCGAAAGATATTCATAGGTTTATCACTTCCGAATGATAAATGCAAATCTGAAATTGCAAAAATACTCAAAATTCTTCCTCCTTGCATAATTTTGAATTAACTGCGCAAAATAAATTTGACCATAACGGTCAGAAAGGACTTGATTAATTTGACAGATAACAAATGCGAAACCAATAACTGTATTTCTTGCGATGTGAAAAACTGTATGTACCACGCTATGAATGATACTTGTTCTGCAGGTAAAATTCATGTGGGTAACGGTTCTGCCAACAGTGCAAAGGAAACCTGTTGCGACACATTTAAAGCAAAGTAAATCAAGTACTGTTAGCGAAAAGCCACTGAATCAGTGGCTTTTCTTTTTAAATATTCAAAGCAGAATAAACTGCATTTAGCATATCTTCTTTATCGCAAATTTCTTTAAATCGAACAGAGGCATTTTCAAGTGCTTTAATAGGTTCCGGGATTTGTGTATTAGTAACCTCTGAAAGCAGTCTGACAGTATCAAACTCACTATCTGCCTTTTTATCGGATACGGCAGATAGTACACTGTTTGCAAATTTATAGGGTGATGCGGTCGAGGCAATAACGGTCGGTCTGTCGTCACCCGTAGCGGTTTTATACTGCTCATAAACATTCATTGCAACTGCAGTGTGTGTATCGCAAAGATAACCGTATTTCTTGAACAAATCACTTATGGTAGCAAGTGTGCTTTCATCATCACAGCAACCGCCCCAGAAAAGTTCGGTCATTTTTGTTTTAATATCATCATTTACGGTGAAAGTACCGCAAGCTGAAAGGTCGTTTTGCATTTTCGCAACCAGCTTATCGTCATTACCTGATAACTCAAACAACATTCTTTCAAGATTGCTTGAAATTAAAATATCCATAGACGGAGAAATAGTTGTGAAAAAGCTTCTGTTACGGTCATACTTACCGGTGTTGATAAAATCGGTAAGCACGTTGTTTGAGTTTGATGCGCAGATAAGTTTATTTACCGGCACACCCATCTTTTTAGCATAATATGCGGCTAAAATATTACCGAAGTTACCTGTTGGGACAACTATGTTAAAGCCGTCCTTCAAATAGTCACCCTCGCGGCTTAATAAATCACAGTAAGCAGAAATGTAATAAACAATCTGCGGTGCTAATCTGCCCCAGTTAATTGAGTTTGCAGAAGAAAACTGCATATTGTTTTGGGCTAATTTTTCTTTAACATCGTTGTTTGTGAAAATCTTTTTAACACCTGTTTGAGCATCGTCAAAATTACCTTTTATAGCGCAAACGTGAACGTTTTTACCCTTTTGTGAATCCATTTGAAGTTTTTGCATAGGACTTACACCCTCGCTTGGGTAGAAGACCATAATTTCGGTATTTTCAACATCGCAAAAGCCTTCTAAAGCGGCTTTACCTGTATCACCCGATGTTGCAACAAGGATAACAATTTTTTTACCGGAAGATACTTTTTTAGCAGAAGTTGTGAGTAAGTAAGGTAAAAGCTGTAAAGCCAAATCCTTAAATGCACAGGTAGGACCGTGCCATAATTCCAAAATATTTGCATTTTTGCCCACAAGTGAAATTGGGGCAGGTTGCCCATTGTCAAAGCTTCCTGTATATGCACCCTTAACGCAATATTCAACTTCCTCATCAGTGAAATCGTTAAGGAAGTTCTTTAAAATATATTTTGCTCTGCCTACATAATCGAGCTTTGCAATTTCCAAAAAATCCTTTTCGGTAAAAACGGGGAAGGTATCAGGAACAAAAAGTCCGCCTTCAACCGAAATTCCCTGAGCTATTGCACCTGCGGCAGTAGTTCTTACAGATTTATCTCTTGTACTTACATAATTCATAAGACAGTCTCCTAGTATTAAATATCCTATATATTTTAATATACTATTAACCTTTTGTCAAAGGTTTAGAATAAAATCTTGGGCGTTTTTGTAAAAAATCTTATTTAATAGGGAATGAGAAAAACCTTTTTGAGCCAAAAACGAATATAATTGCGGTATTTTTGATATATCGTTCATTTCTTCGCACATATCCGCTCCGTCAAAATCACTGCCTATGGCAATATGATTTTCAAAACCCATTTCACACAGATGGTATATATTTTCGTAAATATTTTTATAAAAATTATCACCTAAAAATAGAGGATAAAAGTTAAGACCGATAATTCCGCCTTTTTGGGCAATAAGTTTTATTTGTTCATTTGTAAGATTTCGTTTATTATCACATAAAATCCTACAATTACTATGTGTTGCCAATACTTTTTCACCACATTCTATTATATCAAAAAAGCTTTTATCGTTAAGGTGGGATAAATCAACCGCCATATTTAAAGCATTCATTTCTTTTATAACTTCTTTTCCAAAATCGGTCAAACCTTTTTGGGAATTAACTCCGCCGGCAATTGAATTTTCCCCATTCCAAGTAAGAGTTATAAATTTAATTTGGTCACTTTCAAGTTCATAAAGGCGGTCTATTTTATCTTCTATTAAACTTCCGCCTTCTATTGCGAAAACGGGATTTACTTTACCGCAAAGATGATTTTTTAGATGTGTGATAGTATTTTTATAAAATAAAAACGGTTGTTCTTGGGTTTCTTTTATCCAAATAGCAAAGGTTTGGGTCCAATTTTCAAAAACCTCACCTTTTTCAGCGGAAAGCGCAAGACAGTTATTTGAAAATCCTTTATTTTCAACATACATTTTATATGCAGTATCGCAATGTAAATCGAAAAAATTCAAAGTTATCCCTCAAAATGCATTTTTTATGTAGCGCAGTTTATACTCGTTATTATTGCTGACAGTAACAACAGCCACATCAAAGCGCGGTTGCAACTCACACTCGGCTTTAGATAAATAGTCGTTAGCGGTTTTGAAAATTCGGTTTTGTTTAAAAGCGTCAACCGCCTCAACACCTGAAACTAAACTGTTTTCCTTTCGGGTTTTAACCTCTACAAAAAGAATATACTCATTATTTTGCGCAATAATGTCAATTTCGCCGAAACGGCAGGTGTAGTTTTGCTTTATAACCGTAAATCCCTGCCTTCTCAAGTAGTTTGCTACTCTTTTTTCGCCTTCTAATCCTCTGGTTCCGATATTCATTTCTTGTCACCTAAAATGTTTTTAAGAAAAGAAAGTCGGTGAATTTCTGAAGGGCCGTATTGTTTTATTAAGTCGGTATGTAGTTTTGTACCGTATCCTTTATGCTTTGCAAACTGATATTGGGGGTATTTTTTGTCGTATTCCAAAAGCAGACGGTCACGGCTAACCTTCGCTAAAATTGAAGCGGCAGCAATAGACATTGATTTTGCGTCCCCTTTAACGATTGTGGCGCAGGGAACTTTTATATCTTTAGGGATTCTGTTACCGTCAATTAAAGCAAAATCTACTTTTTTAAGAGAGTTTATTGCTCTGTTCATAGCAAAATACGTAGCATTTAAAATATTATGTTTTTCAATCTCTTCAAGTGTTCCGAAAGCGATAGAATAGTCAATTGCTTTACTTATGATTATATCAAATAAAGTCTCTCTTTTTTTCTCGCTTAATTTTTTAGAGTCGTTAAGCCCTTCAATCTCCAACCCTTCCGGAAGTATTACTGCCGCCGCGCAAACAGGACCTGCAAGAGGACCTCTGCCGGCTTCATCTACTCCGCAAATAAGGTTAAAGCCGCTTTTGTTAGCGGCTTGTTCATAACTGTAATCAGGCATTTTCATCTACCCTTTCCAAAGATATATTACCGATTTTTTGGTTTCGGTATTCTTCTAATAGCATATTAGCGGCTCTTTCAGTATCAGTTTCACCGCCGCGGATTACCATTCCGCGCTTTTTGCCGATTAGACATAATAAATCATAACTGTCTAACGAAAAATCCAATTCGCCGTAACGAGCGGTTAAAAGCCCTTTATAATTTACAGATAAAATTTCAAGCAAACGCATAGCCAAAAGCTCGGTGTCTAAAATTCTGTCTTTAACAGCGCCTGTGAAAGCCAAATGCTCGCCTACGGTTTGGTCTTCGAACTTTGGCCACAAAACACCGGGTGTATCAAGCAATTCCAACTGCTTGTCAATGGTGAACCATTGGTTACCTCTTGTAACACCGGGACGGTTTTCGGCTTTGGCACGTACCTTGCCCGCAATTTTGTTAATAAAAGAGGATTTGCCGACATTAGGTATGCCGACAATCATAACCCTAAGCGGTTTTCCAACCATACCTTTTTGCTTGTAGCTTTCAAGTTTATCGGCTAAAACGGTTTTAACAGTGTCTTTAAACTGTGAAATACCTTTACTGCTTTTGCAGTCAACGGCGATTGCAGTGGTGCCTTGATTTTTGTAGTATTCAATCCATTGTTTTGTTATATTACTATCCGCCATATCGCATTTATTAAGTAAAATAATATGCGGTTTGTTGCCGATAATTTCCTTCAAATCGGGATTTCGGCTTGAAATCGGAATTCTCGCATCCACCAATTCAGCAACGGCATCAATTATAGGTAAAACCTCTTTAATTTGGCGCTTGGTTTTTGCCATGTGCCCAGGAAACCATTGAATGCTTTGTGAAAAATCACTCATTTATTATCCAACCTTCCGATTTTATTAAAGGGGAAAATTCTGAAAACGGCGCGTCCTAATATGTAACGGGTATCTATCATTCCGTTATCACCGATTTGCGATGAACGACTGTCAAGTGAAATCGTGCGGTTGTCACCTAAAACAAAAACACAACCTTTTGGCACAATAGCAGGGAAGACCAAATCATCTTTGCGGGTGGTGGGCGTTGAAGTATAAGTTTCGTTAAGTTTTTTACCATCAACATAGACGGTGCCTGTTTCAAAATCAATATCTACTATTTGATTTTCGGTTGCAATAACACGCTTTATAATGGGGCCTTTGGTTTTATCAAGGCTTCCTTTTATTGAATTATTGGCGTTGCGGGAAATAACCACAATATCGCCTGCTTTGACAGTGTAATTGAAATTACTTATAACCACTTTATCATTTTCATGCAAGGTGTTTAACATAGAGTCACCTTCAATATTGGCAACTCTGGAAATAAAAGAAAAAACTAAAACTACGGCTATAAGAGCGGTTATGATAACATCGAGCCATTCAAAAACATTATTGATAGGTGTGTTTTTTTGGCTTTCTTTGGGCAAAAGGTCTATGTTGTCGGTATTAACATAAAACCTATCATCATATTTTTGATTATAATTGTTCCATTTTTTCATATTTTTTACCTCAAAAACAAAGGGGGACAAGGTTTTACCTGTCCCCCTTTCAGATTAAATCTTTTCTTTAACCTTGGCAGCCTTACCAACTCTGTCACGTAGATAGTAGAGTTTAGCTCTGCGAACCCGACCCTTACGCACCAATTCAACCTTAGCAACTGAAGGTGAATGTACGGGGAATACACGCTCAACACCTACTCCGTAAGATACACGGCGAACGGTGAAGGTTTCTGCAATACCGCTGTTGTTTTTAGCGATAACTGTACCCTCAAAAATCTGAATTCTTTCCTTTTCGCCTTCCTTAATGCGAACGTGAACCTTAACAGTAGAACCGATTAAGATTTCAGGAGCATCAGCTTTGAGCATATCAGCTGTTAATTCCTTAATAATGTCCATTAGTTTTCCTCCTTAATTTTTTACCAGATGTTCGTAAACTTATAGTCAGAGGACCATCCGCTTCAATGTCGATTTTTCGGCAATGAACCCGCCCGTAAGGACCGAGCGAAATCAAATGCTCATAGATTATATCACAACTGTTTTAAAAAATCAAGTATTATTTTGCAAGAATTCCGCCGTCTGATTTTAAAAGTATTAAAATCTCCTCTTCGTCTAAGGTCATCACATTAATATATACTAAAATTTCCTGGTCGCCATCGTTACAGGTGAACTCGTAACAACGCTTTTCTGCGGTATCAATAGGAATAAGGGCTAAAGCCGTTTTTTTAATCTCTAAACGGTTGCTTACGGCTTCTTTTGCTACCTCTAAAGTGAATTCGGGAGTTTCAAAAGCCCTTTCTTTGTGATTGCTTAAATATCCGCTTGCTTCATAAAAAACAATTTCACCCGACTCTAATGAAACACCCACTTTTATTAAATCGGTATAGCAGATAGTTTGTCCGTCAACAAAAGCGAAATTTATTACACAAACGCCTTCATCTGTAAAATAATAGGTTTCTTTAAAGTTAGTTAAATTGTTTTTATCTAAAAATTGTTTTGCTTTGCTGATAGCTTGATTGTAATTTAAAATATAGTTTTGGGCAGTTTTGGTTTTTCTCATATAAACTATGTGACCTCCCGCTTTGCTTACCGTAATATCAGTATTCTCTCCGCTGAATCGGAATACCGGTATTTTGCCGTTTTCTTCTGCTTTAAATTCAATATTTTCTTGGCAAAACTCTGTAGCAATTTGCTGTGCCTTTGACAAAGATACTTCACTTTCGTTTTCAACAACAAGCGGTTTTTGGCTTAAAATATGGTCAGAGTAGGGTCCGTCATAGATAAGGGTTGGATAATCGGTTAATTCACTCTCTAAATCGGTAAGAGATGCCGAAAGAGTGTTATCAACTTCATTTGATATTTTATTATTTAATTCGTCTGCCCAATAATCAACATTGTCAAAATTAATATAAGCATCTCTTACTGCGGATGAAATTTTTTCTGCCGTGTTGCTTAAAACTTCGATTGTATCATTATACTTTTCAGGAAATTTTTTATTTTCTAAAGCAGTTTTTGAGGCGGAAACGGCGTAGTTGCCAACCTGTGATAAGAAACGGTTTAAAACCTCTAAATTGGAGTTAGAGGGTAGTTGTGCCAAGGCATTTTTCGAAATTTCTGCTTCGGTTAAAAGTTCAATTGCAGTTTCGCCTAAATGCCCTGCCTGATTTATATATTTTGCTTTTTTTAAAAGGCTTGAAATATTGTTCACCGATGCAGTAAGTTCATTAAGTGAGTGGGAATAGTTATTTTGAATTGCAAGGCTTAATTTTTTTGCCTTTTGAAAGTTTTTTAAAAAAAGACCGCTCGTAACTAATAAACCTGCGGTTAAAAAAGATATTATTCTTATTATATTTCGTTTTTTCATAGTATCACCTATGTATATTTTTGACAGAAATATAAATTTTATCCAAAAGTTAAAAATCTATTGCCTTGACTTTTTTTGATTATTGGTATATATTTATTATACTTTTTTTGCGAGGTAAGAAATGGGAATAATAGAACTTTTTATATTGGCTGTAGGTCTTTCAATGGATGCTTTTGCGGTTTCTATTTGTAAAGGTCTTGCAACTTTTAATTTAAAGAAACGTCATATGATAATAACAGGCTTGTGGTTTGGCGGTTTTCAGGCATTGATGCCTTTGATAGGCTACTTTTTGGGAACCGCCTTTGAAAAGTATGTAACCTCTATAGACCATTTTATTGCTTTTTTCCTTTTAGGTGCAATAGGCGTTAATATGATAAAGGAATCACTTAAAAAAGAAAGCGATGAAGAAAAGTGCGCTGACTGTTACGCTTTTAAAACAATGTTTGTTATGGCAATTGCCACAAGTATTGATGCGTTGGCGGCAGGTATTTCACTTGCTATGGACCTTAAAGGTAATAACACTTATGCTTATATTGCGGTAGCGTTTATAGGTGCAATAACCTTTACTTTATCAGCAATAGGTGTTAAAATCGGTAATATTTACGGTTCTAAATATAAATCAAAAGCAGAATTTGCAGGCGGTTTGATACTCGTTATTTTAGGTTTGAAAATATTGCTTGAACATATGAATATATTATAAAAGCTCGGCTTTAAGCCGAGCTTTTTTATCTGTCCTTCATTTCGATATATTTTCTGTGGGGTTGAACTGCCATATATGCAGGGCGGATAATTTTGCCTGCATTTAAAATTTCTTCAATTCTATGCGCCGACCAACCGGCAATTCTTGCAATTGCAAAAATTGGTGTAAATAATTCGTGGGGAAGTCCCAACATATCATAAACAAAACCGCTGTAGAAATCCACGTTTGCGCTAACGCCTTTATACATTTTACGTCTTTGGGCAATAAGTTTAGGTGCAATTTCTTCAACTTTGGAGTAAAGAGCGTACTCTTTGTCTAATCCTTTTTCTGCCGAAAGATTTGCTACATAACCTTTAAAGATTTGAGCTCTCGGGTCGGATTCGGAATATATAGCGTGTCCGATACCGTAGATAAGTCCTGCTTTGTCGAAGGCTTGTTTTTCAAGGATTTTTGAAAGATAAGAGGCAATCTCCTCATCGTCATTCCAATCTTTGATATTTTGCTTAATATCTTCAAACATAGCCGAAACCTTTATGTTTGCACCGCCGTGTTTGGGACCTTTAAGGGAACCTAATGCCGCCGCGATTGCCGAATATGTATCAGTACCTGAAGAGGAGACAACGTGGGTTGTAAAGGTTGAGTTGTTACCGCCACCGTGCTCAGCGTGAAGTACCAACGCCATATCTAAAACCTTTGCTTCAAGCGGGGAATATTTACCGTCCGGTCTTAGCATATAGAGAATGTTTTCGGCGGTGGAAAGCTTGGGGTCAGGTTCGTTAATAAAAAAACGATTAGTTTTTTTGCTTTGATAATTATAAGCATTATAGCCGTTTACTGCAAGGGAAGGAAAGCGGGCAATCAATTGTAAGCATTGACGAAGTACGTTTGGTATGCTCGTATCATCGGGATTTTGGTCATAAGAGTAGAGTGTTAAAACGCTTCTTGCTAATGAATTCATCATATCGGTAGAGGATGCCTTCATTATGATATCTCTTATAAAATTATCGGGCAACGGGCGCATTTCACCTAAAAGTGCATTAAAATCTTTAAGTTGCTCACTGTTTGGAAGATTGCCGAATAAAAGTAAATAAATTATTTCTTCAAAACCGAAGCGATTATCATTTGTAAAACCGTCAACCAAATCTTTAATCGGGTAACCGCGGTAGTAAAGTTCACCCGGACAGGTATGCTCAACACCGTCTATCACTTTTTTCGAAATAATATCTGAAATTTGGGTAAGACCGGTTAAAACACCCTTGCCGTTAAGGTCACGAAGTCCGCGAAAAACCTTATGTTCGGTGTAAAGAGTGGATTCTATTTTGCAGTTATCAAAGCATCTTGCTGCATAATGGTCTATTTTTTGTAATGTTTGTTCGTTAAGAGTTTTCATTGTTTTTACCTTTAATTGATTTTTATTAAGCTTTTTGTATATTCTAAACCGCATTCAAGCGGTTTTTTAAGAGAAAGGGAGTATAAATCTGTAGCGCGTTTTTCCCACAGGAACATCTTTTCTGCTATAGGGGAAATTTTTTCTATTTCTGTTGCTCTCAGGATAAGAGGTATTTTGCTTGTTTTAGCGCAAGATTTTATAATTTCTTCGCCGCATTTGTTAATGCCTAATATTCTTATATAGGGCGGTGTTTTCAAGAATAACAAATCTTCTATTCCTAAAACGGCGTTAAGAACCAACCGCCTGATTCTTGCTAAAGTATATCTTTTAACCTTTATATTAGCGTAAAGTTCTTCGAGAGATGTTGCAGTTTTAATCGCCGAAAAAAGTTTGTTTTCTAAACCCTCGCTAATATCGGGTAGTTGTTTTAAATCTTCAATAGTTCTGGTGCGAAGAATTGCTAATATCGCGTTTTCTATAGATTTTATATCAGAAATATTAGATAATAGTTCAAAACAATTTTTTGGCATATAGTTTTTTGCAAAGTCAAGGTTATCGTTTAATATGTTTTCACGTAATAACGAAGCCGAGGTAAAACCGTCTTTCGTGGAATTACTATCGTGAGAAACGCCCTGTCTTTTTACTGTTTTAAACAGCATCTCGGCGCCGAGAGATTTTACTGTCAAAATATATTCGATTGCTAATGAATTGTTAGCACCCGATAAAATATTTTTTGGAGCACCGCACTGTTCGGCAGATAATTGTCTTGCTTTGGCAAACGTTGTGCCATTTGTTAGATTTTGGCTCAACTTTTCTTTAAATTCGGTAGTTCCTAAAATGTCGGCAGTTTTTAAAAGAGGCTCAATTTCCCCTACTTCACTGCCAAACATTAAGGTGTTACAGCCTACAGCTAAAAGAGCCGAAACACCGCCTAAAGCAAAATTTTGAGCAGTTGACATAGAATAGCAAACCGGTATTTCCAAAATTAAATCAGCACCGCAGTTTAAAGCCATTTGTGTTCGCACACGCTTTTCGCAAAGTGCGGTATCGCCACGTTGGACAAAGTTACTGCTTATAGCGCACACAACTTCACCTTGGGTTTTGGCGGTATCAATTAAATATTTATGTCCTGAATGCAGGGGGTTGAATTCCGCTATTATACCTATTCTTTGCAAAAAGTCACCTCTTTTGTAAATAAACTTGAAAACAACTTAAAAGTGTAGTATTATTATACCACAATCAATTATCAAGTTCAATATTTTGGAGGCGTAATATGAAAATATTTGTTGTTAATGCGGGAAGTTCCTCGCTTAAATATCAGCTGATTGATATGGAAAACGAGCAGGTTTTGGCAAAGGGCTTGTGCGAGCGAATCGGTGTTACTGGTGAAATAACACATAAAACAGGTGACGGCAGGGTTTATACTGCTGAAACACCAATGCCCACTCACAACGAGGCATTTGAAGCTGTTTTATTTGCCCTTACAAAGTCAGAGGCTAAGGTTATAGACTCTTTTGATGAAATTTCGGCTATCGGTCACAGAATAGTACAAGGCGGTAGTTTTTTTAAAGATTCTTGCCTCATCACAGAGGATGTATTAGAAAAAATTGATGAATTAAGCGAATTGGCTCCCTTGCACAACCCTGCAAATGTGTTAGGTGTAAAGGCTTGTATAAAAACATTTGGCAAGGAAAAACCACAAGTTGCAGTTTTTGATACATCTTTCCATCAAACAATGCCCGAGCACGTTTATATGTTCGCGCTTCCGTATAAATATTATGAAAAATACGGTCTTCGCAAATACGGCGCACACGGCACATCACATCGCTTTGTAAGCGACCGTTTGGCAGAGGTTGTGGGTAAGGACAAAAAAGATTTAAAGATGATTATTTGTCATTTGGGCAACGGATGTTCAATTACCGCTGTTAAAGACGGCAAATGTTATGATACTTCAATGGGCTTTACCCCTGTTGACGGTTTTATGATGGGCACCAGAACAGGTACTCTTGACCCATCGGCTTTGACTTATATAGCTGAAAAAGAAAATCTTTCACCCGCGGATATTAACCGTATTTGCAATAAGGAATCGGGTGTGTTGGGTGTTTCGGGTGTGTCTAACGATAATCGCGATTTAGTTGCTGCTGCAAAAGACGGAAACCACCGCGCACAGCTTGCAATAACAATGCAACGCTATCAAATTACCAAATTCATTGGTTCTTATGTTGCAGCTATGAACGGCGTTGACGCTATTGCTTTCACAGGCGGTATTGGAGAGAACGACGGCGGTCTTCGCAAAGAGGTTTGCGATAATTTTGGTTATTTGGGAATTGAAATTGATGACACTAAAAATTCACTTCGAGGCAGTGAGGTTAAAATTTCAACCGATAACAGTAAGATTCAGGTTTATGTTATACCTACAAACGAGGAACTTGCAATCGCGCGTGACACTTTAAATATAATTTTGTAATAAGAGGCAATTTTATGAATATTAAAGAAGTTAAAAGCAATATTTTAAATGGTAAGTATGATAAAGATTTTCTAATGCTTTACGGAGAAGTTGAGTCTGCAAAAAAACGTTACTCCTTAGCTTGTGAAGAATTTGAAAAATTATATCCTGTCTCAAAGGAGATTCGCATTTTTACTGCATCGGGAAGAACCGAGGTTGGCGGCAATCATACAGACCATCAGCACGGCAGTGTTTTAGCTGGCGGTGTTAATCTTGATGTTATTGCTATCGTTTCGGAAAACGATGAAAATACTATCCGTATAAAGTCACAAGGTTACGAAATGGATACGGTTTTGGCTAATGACCTTGACAAAAAGCAAACAGAGGTAGGAAAGGCAATTTCGCTTATACGCGGTGTTTGCTCCAAATTCAATGAAATGGGTTATAAAATCAGCGGATTTAATGCATACACCACTTCAAACGTATTAAAGGGGTCGGGACTTTCTTCTTCTGCGGCTTTTGAGGTGTTGATTGGAAATATTTTAAACGGACTTTTTGCAAAAGGCGAGGTAGAGAGTATCGAAATTGCAAAAATCGGTCAGTTTGCAGAAAGGGAATATTTTGGTAAGCCTTGCGGACTTTTAGACCAAATGGCGTCATCTTTAGGCGGTTTTACCTATGCCGATTTTAATAATCCAAGTCAGCCTATTACCGAAAAAATCGACCTTGATATTAAAAAATACGGGTATACTCTTTGTGTTGTAGATACTGGCGGAAACCACGCTAATTTAACTCAAGATTATGCTGATATTACTATTGAATGTAAGCAGATAAGCAATGCCTTGGGTGTTGAATTTTTACGCGATGCCGACACCGATAAATTTTACGCTAATCTTGCTACTCTTCGTAAAGAATTTGGCGAGCGTGCGGTACTTCGCGCCTTCCACTTCTTTAATGAGCACGGGCGTGTATTAAAACAGCGAGAGTGTTTAAAGACGGGAGATTTCGAAGGCTTTTTAACACTTGTTAACGAATCGGGTCAGTCTTCGTATGATTATTTGCAAAACCTGTATTCAACCACTGCTGTTAAGGAACAAGGCTTGTCCTTAGCGATTGCTTTGACCAAGCAATTCTTGAACGGAAAAGGCGCTTGCCGTGTTCACGGTGGCGGTTTTGCAGGAACCATTCAATGTTATATACCAACCGAAAGATTAAGCGATTATAAGCAGATGATTGAAGCGGTATACGGCAAAGATAGCTGTTGCGTTTTAAATATCCGTCCTGTCGGCGGTTATGAAATAAAATGTTAGATTATCGTAATTAAAATGTACGAAAGGCTATGTCAGTTACGACATAGCCTTTTTGCTTAAAGTATGACAGGTTGTATTTGTTTTCCTTTTAAAGCTTGTTCAACTGTTTTTGGTATGAGTGAAAAATCGCATACCAACGAGTTGTTTTTGCCTTTTGCATCGTCTTGATTGTAGGGCACAAAGAAAATGTTTTTGGTGTTGTGTAAAAGACCAATATTTTTTGCCGATGCGCCTAATGCATCATTTGTGGCAATGCCGAAAACCACAGGCTTATTGTTTCTCAAATGTGCTTTTATTGCCATAGTTACAGCCGTATCGGTAACGCCTAACGCATTTTTTGCAAGTGTATTTCCCGTAGCGGGAGCAACAACTAAAATATCAAGTAGATTTTTAGGTCCAATCGGCTCTGCGCCGACTATATCGTGAATAACCTTGTTTTTACAGATGTCTTCAACCTCTTGTATAATGTCCTTTGCTTTACCGAAGCGGGTGTCGGTTGAGTAGACGGTTTGCGACATAATCGGTAAAATTTTTATATCATACTCACTTAAAGCTTTCAATGCCTTAAGCGACTGGGCGATGGTGCAAAAGGAGCCTGTTAAGGCATAGCCTAATGTAATATTTTGCATATAAATCTTCCTTTAATAATAAAAACGAATAAGCTCGGTTATTGTTTTTGCTAAAATCTCGCCGGCAGTTTTTGGGGCAACCTTGCCAGGAAGTCCCGGCGGTTTTAAAGCGGTAATACCAAGAGATTTTGCATAGTTTAAATCAAATCCGCCCTTTGAAGAAAGGTCAATTAGCAAATTGCAAGCGCAATTTTTAAGGGCGTTATCATTTAAAGCGGTCGCATCTATTGTATTAAAAATAATATCGTAATCTAAAAATGCTTTATTCAAGTCCTCGGTATTTATGTAATTAAATCCGAGAGCATCTAAAAGCGCAAAATCTTTGGGATTTCTGGCACTAACGGTAACCTTGGCACCTAAATTTTGAAGACGGTCGGCTAAAATTTTGCCTACTCTGCCAAAACCTATAACCAAAATTTTACTTTTCCAAAGGGTAAAATCAGTATTTTCTATAGCAAGTTTTATTGCGCCTTCGGCAGTTGGGACAGCGTTTAAAAGGGCGTAGGAATCAAGAGTGTTGTAATCTATTGAGTTTTTATTTTCAAATTTATAGTTGCAACAAAGAATTAATTGGTTTTGCGCCTTTTTTGCAATTTCTTCTAAATAAATTTTTCGGTTGGTTTCGGGGGTGTAGACGGTCACGCCATCTTTCGTGGTTGGAACGGGCAAAACTAAAACATCACTTAACTCAATATTCCCTTTATCCTCTGGGTAAAGTCCTATTGAATCTATGAAAAAATTTTGTTTTTCTAAAATGTGTTTGGTTGTTTTAAGTCTGTTGTCTCCACCTATGATACAAATTTTTTTCATTAAATCACCCCAAATAAAAAATAAGTGCCTAACACATTTTATGGCACTTATCTTTATTTGTTACGGTATTTCTTTTAATAAATCTTGCTTGTTATTTTTCTCTGGGCAGACAATTACAATTTTTCGTAAATGTTCTAAAATCTCGCCTATTTCTTCACCTTTGAATCCTAAGTTTACAAGGTCGCTACCGCTGATTTTAAGGTGCTTTACCGAGTAGGGCTCACCCGAATGTATTACCTTTTCAAGCCTTGTTTTATCGAAATTATTAAGGTTGAAAAAGTCGGTTAATATATCGGTGTTTGCAAGGTTTAGCATTTCTTTTATATCTCTTTCATCATTTAAAGGAAGAGTTTTAAGCAAGTCCAATGTTTTAAAATATTCTTTTAGTGAATTGGAGGGTTTTAATTGATTTAAACCTTGACTTCTAAGTAAAATATACAGCGCTAAATTACCCTTGAATTTTTTTATTCTTTCAAAATCTGGCAGTGTTGTAATATTTAAAAATGCAAGTCCGCCACATTCTATAAGAGGGGTGAACACTTTGAAATTATCACCGTTTACCGCCTTTTTAAGCTCTTCAAAAATACGTTCACGGCTTACGTTTTGTAAAAGATGGGAACAGTTTATAGCATCGTTTAAGGTTTGTTTGTCAATCTCAAAATTTAAGGTAGAAGCAAAACGAAAAAGCCTTAAAATTCTCAACGCATCCTCACGAAAACGGGTTTCGGGATTGCCGACTGCCCTTAAGATTTTATTTTGCAAATCTGATTTTCCGTCAAAATAATCCTGTAAACCTTCTTTTCCGTTGTAGGCTAATGCGTTAACCGTAAAATCACGGCGGGACAAATCTTCTTTTAACTCATTTACAAAAATAACATTGTCAGGGTGGCGATTGTCGGTATATTCACCGTCAGTTCTAAAGGTGGTAACTTCAATCGGTTCGTTTTCTATTAAAACAGTAACAGTGCCGTGCTTGATTCCGGTTGGAACGGTTTTTTCAAAAAGGTCAATTATTTCCTGTGGTTTTGCGCTGGTTGTAATATCAAAATCGTTGGGAGTTTTGCCTAAAAGAATGTCACGGACACAGCCACCGACTATATACGCCTTGTAGCCGTTTTGGGTTAAACGGTCTATTACTGATTGAACATTTTGGGGAATTCTAAACATTTATTTGTCACCTCGCAAAAAAAGGTTTATTTTTTATTATAAAAGTTATATAATAATAAATAATGAATTAATAAGGAGAGTTATTATGAAACAACTCCGTGCAGAAGATAAAATAATTGATAGTGTAAAGAAAATTCATATGATAGGCATCGGCGGTAGCGGAATGTGTCCGTTAGCCGAAATTTTGCACAGTAAGGGATATATATTAACCGGTTCGGACAATAACCCATCTGACCCGTTGAAAAGGGTACAGAATTTAGGCGTCAAGGTATTTATGGGTCATAACGCTGAAAATGTAAAGGGCGCTGAATTAGTGGTTTATTCTGCCGCAATAAGCAAGGATAATCCTGAACTTTTGGAAGCTGACAGATTGGGTATACCCACAATGGAGAGAAGTCGCCTTTTAGGCGCGTTAACCCGTAAGTTCGAAAATGTAATAGGTGTTTGCGGCACCCACGGCAAAACCAGTGTTACCTCTATGATAACACAAATTTTAATTTTAAACAAGCAAGACCCTACTGCAGTGATTGGCGGAAAACTTCCTTTAATCAATTCTAACGGAATTGCAGGCAATAGTCAAACAATGGTTTGCGAATCTTGTGAATTTGTGGATACTTTTTTGCAGTTATCCCCTGATATTACAGTTCTTTTAAATATTGATAATGACCATCTTGATTATTTCAAGACAATGGATAATATGATTTTATCCTTTAAAAAATTTGTTTCAATGGGTAAACTTTGCTATGTAAACGGTGATGATGAACTTGCTTTAAGAGCGGTTGACGGTGTTGAAAAAGTCACCTTTGGCTTTGAAGAAACCAACGACTACGTTGCCAGAAATATTAAAAGCGGAAAGTTTGGATTTTGTTTTGATGCATATAAAAACGGGGAATATATTGAGTCAATACAACTGCATATACCAGGGCATCACAATGTTTTAAACGCGCTTTCTGCTTTTGCGGTAGCTTATGATATGGGTGTAGAACCGAGCGGTATTAAAGACGCTTTAGAGAAATTTACAGGTGCAGGCAGGCGCTTTGAATTTTTGGGTGAATACAACGGTTTTGTTTTGGCAGATGACTATGCTCACCATCCCACAGAAATTACTGCCACACTTACTGCTGCTAAAAACCTTGATTATGAAAGGGTTATTGCAGTTTTCCAACCCTTTACCTTTTCTCGTACAGCGCTTTTGAAGGATGAATTTATAAAGGCGCTTTCGATTGCCGATAAGGTTATTTTAACCCCGATTATGGGTTCCAGAGAGGTTAATACTTACGGTATTAAATCTGAAGATATAGCAGTAGGGTTGAAGGATGTTCAAATAGTGGACGGTTTTGAGAATATAGCCGATACGATTATTTCCACCGCTAAAGAGGGCGATATTGTTATAACCATGGGCGGCGGAGATATCTATAAAGCTGCATATATAGTAAAGGAAAAGTTGGGATGACTGAAAAGTTATATTACAAAGACTCACATTTAAGCGAGTTCACCGCAACCGTAATAGATGCAAAGGAGAATGCAGTTATTTTGGATAAAACTGCATTCTTTCCTGAAGGTGGCGGACAAACTGCCGATACAGGTACGATTGACGGTATTTCTGTTTTAGATGTTCAAATTATAGACGGTGAAATTCTGCATTACTTGGAAAAGCCGATTGAGGTTGGCAAAACCGTGGAATGTAAATTGGATTTTGAAAAGCGTTTTTATAAAATGCAAAATCATTCGGGGGAGCATATAATTTCCGGAATTGTGCATTCGCTTTACGGATATGATAATGTGGGTTTTCACTTGAATGACGTTGAAATGACAATGGATTTTAACGGTATTTTAACCCGTGAAGACTTGTTAAAAATAGAAAAGCTGGCTAATGCGGCAATTTACAAAAACGTAAAATTCAATTGTTATTTTCCCGAAGATTTAGTAAATCTTGAATATCGAAGCAAATTGGACTTGACTGAGGATGTAAGAATTGTTGAAATCGAAGGATATGACCGTTGCGCTTGTTGTGCGCCGCACGTTGATTATTCGTCTGAAATAGGTATAATCAAAATTTTGGATTTTTGTAAAAATAAGGGCGGAGTAAGACTTTTTGTAAAATGCGGATATTCAGCTTTGGAAGATTATAATGAGCGATATTTCAATGCTCTTAAAATATCTTCGCTTTTGTGCGCTCCCCAAAACGAAATTGCAGATGCGGTAGAAAAAATGCAAGCACAAATGGGCGATTTAAAGTTTAGAATGACCGATTTGAAAAGGCGCCTGATTGCCGAAAAAACGCAAAATTTTAAAGCCGAAAGCAAAATATCTGCAATCTTTGAAAATGATTTTGATATTAAAGAATTACAGCTTTTAGCAGATGCTTTACATAAGAAAAACGGAGGAATAAGGTCCGTATTTTCCGGAATAGAGGGCGGTTTCGCATTTGCAATATGTGGGGACGGAATAGACGAATTTTTCAAAGAATTCAAAACCGCTTTTGAAGTTAAGGGCGGCGGCAGAAATGGTATGGTACAGGGTACCGTTTTTGCAAAGAAATCAGATTTGCAAGAATTCATAAATAAAAAATGCTTTTAATTTATACATAAAAATGGTATAATCGTTTTCGAATTATACTTGAAAGGGAATATTATGAATTGGACTGAAATTACTGTACAGGTAGCGCAAAAGGATATTGAAATGGCTTCGGCTATTGCTAATATGACGGTGCCTTACGGAATTTATATTGAAGATTATTCTGATTTGGAACAAAAGGCGGAGGAAATAGCTCATATCAATCTGATAGATGAAACGCTTTTGGCAAAAAACCGGGAAATTGCGTTAATTCATATCTACATTGCCGAAACCGATAACGCTCTTGAAGCGGTTGAGTTTTTAAAGGAAAGACTCAAAGCTTCAGGAATTGAGTGCGAGGTAACCGCAATCGGCGTTAATGACAGTGATTGGAATGAAAATTGGAAAAAGTATTTTCACACTATTGAAATCGGTGAAAAATTAGCGGTAGTTCCAAGTTGGGAAAAATATGAAAATAAGGATAACAGAACCCTTTTGCATATTGACCCGGGCGCCGCATTCGGAACGGGAACCCACGCTACAACTTCGCTGTGCTTAAATCTTTTGGAAAATTATGTAACTGAAGATATTAAGGTGCTTGATATTGGCTGCGGAAGCGGAATTTTGGCTATCGCATCTGTTTTGTTGGGTGCTAAAAATGCAGTTGGTGTTGATATTGATAAGCAATCGGTTAAAACTGCAAAGGAAAATGCCGAAATCAATAAAATGACCGACAAAACAGAGTTTATCGAGGGCGACTTAGCCGATAAGGTGAGCGGTAAATACAATGTGATTTGCGCTAATATCGTTGCTGATGTTATTATTAAATTATTCGAAAATGTAAGTGATTTTATGGAAGAAAACGGTGTACTTATAATTTCGGGTATCATAGATTTAAGAAAAGACGATGTGCTTGCTAAAGCCAAAGAGTTTGGCTTTACTGTTATTCAGGAAGAATATAAGGATAATTGGTGCGCATTTGTTTTAAGGAGATAATTTATGCTTGAATTTGAGCAACTGAAATTAAGACTTGACGGAAATACCGATGAGCTTCACGATTTAAAGGATGCCTTGGGTTATAACGCCTTATGCCGTGAAATAGAAGAGCTTGAAACTAAAGCGAGCGCTCCTGGTTTTTGGGACGATTTGGAAAATTCTCAAAAAATCCTTCAAAGAACGGGTAAACTTAAAAACACGGTTGAAACTTACGATAATTTATGTTCAACCTATGAAGATTTGGGAGTCTTAATCGAAATGGGTGATGAGGAGGGCGACCTTTCTTTAATCCCTGAAATTGAGTCTACAATAGAAGAATTTGAAAAAGGACTTGACGGTTTGCGACTTCAAACTCTTTTAACAGGTGAATATGATAAAAACAATGCAATTTTAACATTCCACGCGGGCGCCGGCGGAACTGAGGCTATGGACTGGGTTTCAATGCTTGTGAGAATGTATACCCGCTGGACCGAAAGACACGGTTTTAAAACCTCAATGCTTGACTTTCTTGACGGTGATGAGGCAGGACTTAAATCCGCAACCATTTCAATCGAGGGCGAAAATGCCTACGGTTATTTAAAGAGTGAATCGGGTGTTCACAGACTTGTCCGCGTATCTCCGTTTGATTCCTCGGGCAGAAGACATACTTCTTTTGCTTCACTGGAGGTTATGCCTGAAATTACCGATGATAACGATATTGAAATTCGTGAAGAGGATGTTAAAATGGATGTTTTCCGTTCGTCAGGCGCGGGAGGTCAGCACATTAACAAAACCTCGTCTGCGGTTAGACTTACACATATCCCAACGGGAATAGTTGTTGCCTGCCAAAATGAGCGCAGTCAGTTCCAAAACCGTGAAAAAGCAATGAAAATGCTAAAATCAAAGCTTTTGGAAATTAAAGAGCGCGAGCATTTAGAAAAGATTGATGATATTAAGGGTGTTCAAAAGGAGATTGCCTGGGGTTCGCAGATACGTTCGTATGTGTTTATGCCCTACACAATGGCAAAAGACCACCGAACAGGCTATGATTCGGGTAATATCAATGCCGTAATGGACGGCGATTTAGACGGCTTTATCAACGCATATTTAAAAGCTGCCTCAAAGGGTGAGCTTCAAAACAATATAGGAGAGTAAATATGAAAAGAATTTTAAGTGTTTTAATAGTTTTAAGCGTAATTTTAACCCTTTCGGCTTGCGGTGGAAATAAGCGTGAGCTTTATAATGTTAACCTTGAAAAATATGTTACATTAGGTAAATACAAGGGTCTTGAGGTTGACACTAATTCAGATGAATACAAGAATATATATAATGCAGTTATTGCAAGCGATGTAATAAAGGGTAATTATAACAGCAAAGAACAAAAAACCGAAGGTACGGTTTGTTGGGGCGATATTGCCAATATTAATTATGTCGGTAAAAAAGCTGGTGTTGCTTTTGAAGGCGGAACTGCAGATAATCAAGATTTAACTATTGGCTCAGGTCAGTTTATTTCGGGATTTGAAGAAGGACTTGTAGGTGTAGAAATTGGGTCTACCGTTGACCTTAATTTAACCTTCCCCGAAGATTACGGAAATGAGGAGTTAAATGGCGCTGATGTTGTTTTTACTGTTAAGGTGAACTATGTTAAAGCGGCAAAAACACCAGAAGAATTTTATTCTAATATGGGATATAAAACGGTTGAACAGTATTACGAAAACATTAAAAAGAGCACTTCGGGACAAATTTTAATAGATAAGGTAATGGAAACTGCAAAGGTTAAAGATTATCCTAAAAAGGATTATGAATTTTTGCTTGGCAAAATAGTTGAAGAGTATGAATATCAGCTCGAGGCTTACGAGGCTACCTTGGAGGACTATCTTAAAAGGGTAGGTCAAACAGAAAAAGAGTTTAAGGACGAGCTTGGGGAGTCGACAATTAAACCGTATATGAAAGAACAAATGATACTTTATGCTATTTTTGATGCGGCAGAGTTGTCATTTACACAAGAAGAAATAAGTGCTGCTATGGAAGATGAAGGCGTACAGGAGGAAAATAAATACTACAGCGAGGTTGTAGTTGTTCATCAAAAGGTATTAGATTACCTTTATAAAAATGCAAAAATTTCTTAAAGATAAGAGTGGGTGGAAACACCTGCTCTGCTTATTTAATGGGAGGTGTTTTAGTGCAATTAAAAATTCAAAACGGTGTTGTTGAATTATCGGGCGAGCAGATTTTAAAGAATGTAAATATTGAAATTAATGACCAAAGCAAAATTGCGGTTGTCGGCCGAAACGGTTGCGGTAAAACCACCCTTTTAAAACTAATTGCGGGTGAATATTCTTTAGCTAAAAAAGATAGTGATATCGATAGTTTTTTTGCTGTTTCGGGAAAACCAAAAATTGGATTTTTGTCACAAATGACCTTCGAGGACGACAGTAAAACCTTGGTAGAAGAAGTTAGGTCGGCTTATAGTGAAATTTTATCTGTAAAAGACCGAATGGAAAAGGCGCAAGCTTTGATGGACTTAAATTCAACGCCTGAAAATATTAAAAATTACACCAATTTGGTTGATACTTTTAATAATCTGGAAGGTTTTTATTTCGAAAAGGAATACGAGAGCGCAATTAAAAAGTTCGGCTTTAATGATGAGGAAAAGAATAGACCTTTATCTGAGTTTTCGGGCGGTCAGCGTACAAAAATTGCTTTTTTAAAATTGCTTTTGTCAAAACCTGATATTTTGCTTTTGGACGAGCCGACTAACCATCTTGATATAGAGGCGGTCGAGTGGCTTGAAGATTACCTTAAAAAGTATAAAAAAGCTTTTGTATTAGTATCACACGACAGAATGTTTTTAGATAATGTAGTTAATACCGTTTACGAAATAGAGTATGGTAAAACTTACAGATATGTTGGAAACTATTCTCAGTTTACTGTTGCTAAAAAAGAATTGCGCGAAAGACAGATAAAGGAATATGAAGCTTCCCTGAAAGAGCGCGAAAGGCTTGAAAATTTGGTTGAGAGATTTCGCTACAAAGCAACCAAAGCATCTATGGCGCAGAGCAAAATTAAGCAATTAGAAAAAATGGATACGCCCGAAAATCCGCAAGAATACGATTTACGGACTTTTCAGGCTGATTTTGAGCCTTTAGATATCGGAGTTAAAGATGTTCTTTCGGTAAAAGAATTAACGGTGGGTTACGATAAGCCGTTGTCTACTGTAAATATGGAAATCAAAAGGGGACAAAAAATCGGCATAATCGGCGGAAACGGACTTGGAAAATCAACTTTTATTAAAACTTTGATGGGTCAAATTCCCGCACTTTCGGGCGAATATAAATTCGGCGTTCGGGTGCAGATTGGTTACTTTGAACAGCAAATGGCGCAGTATTCGAGTGATGATACCGTTTTAGAAGATTTTTTAAAGGAGTTCCCGAATTTGACAAATTTCGAAGCAAGAAGCGCTTTGGGTGCATTTTTGTTTTCGGGTGAAGATGTATTTAAAACGGTCAATATGCTCTCAGGCGGTGAGCGGGTACGGCTTGCGCTTTGCAAAATCTTCAAAAGAAAACCAAATTTTCTTATTTTGGACGAGCCTACAAACCATATGGACATTGTTGGCAAGGAAACGCTTGAGGATATTTTAAAGCGGTTTGAGGGAACGGTTATTTTTGTTTCGCACGATAGATATTTTATAAAAGAAATTTCCGATTCACTTTTGGTCTTCGAACCGAATGAGGTGAAATTTTTGCCGTACGGCTATTCGCAGTATCTTGAAATGCAAAATAGTGTACAAGTGCAGGAAGTTAAGGAAGAAAAGAAAGCCACTCCCGGTAAGATTGCCGTGGCTGTGGTTGCGGTTATTGTGCTGGTGGCGCTGCTGATCGGCCTGGTGTCCGGCGGTATGATGGGCGGTAAGGCAGAGGATTCCACCGTTCCTTCCGAGGAAGCCACTGCCGGTACGGAACAGATGGTTCCCGAAACCGAGGAAACCGTCCCTGCGACCATTCCCGCCGACGGCAACCCCGATGACGAGACCTGCAAGGGCTCCTACACCGTCACGGATGAGGAAGTCAGCG
>JAZRAQ010000006.1:0-75578 GCA_045634645.1 Acutalibacteraceae bacterium | reverse complement strand
GGTATTGTACTTAGAAATGTTAGCGATGTTAAAATAAACAACAATAAAATTAACAATTCTAATCCGAATATGGTAGCGGGAATTAAAATACTTGAAGAGTGTAAAAATGTATCCATTTCGGGCAATAAATTTGCGTTGGCTGACGGTGTCGAAGAAATAATCGGGGAGGCTGATAATTAATTCCAATATTCACGCCGACTTGTATTATAAAAAATAAAAAAGAAAGGTTTGATTTTAAAATGAAAATTACGAAAAAACTCATTGCAATTTTGCTCACATTAGCGGTAATTGCAACATTTTCGGTTTGTGCGTTAGCAACTGGTTCTGACACAGCAATTAATGTGGCTTCAGATGCGTCATATACCGAAAATAATGACGGTAGTTATAAGTTGGTTATAGCTAAAGGTAATACCAATCAAACTACCTCTGCATTAGTGGAAAAAATTGACCTTAGAACCCAAGGCATTAAATTCAAGTTCATTGAAAATGGTTCTTCAAAATATGACAGGGGTATGTTTACTTTTGCAAGTTCTGCAACAAAAATTACTGCTCCTTCGGTTAATAATTACGGCGTTTCATTCGCACTTGTCAAACAAGACGAAACAAATTATCGTTTAGCTCTTTATGTGGACGGTATTGAAACAGTAGCGTGGGCAGCTATAAATATAACACAAGCCGATGTTCACGAGTATGGTATCGCTAAGGATGGCGATAATTACTGGTTAACTATTGATGGTGTAAATAAGGTTGACCTTACTTCAAAATCTGCTGATACTCTTATTAAAGAGATGTATGCTTCTGGAGAGGCTTATGCACATTTTAATGTTCTTGACTCTGATGTGGACTGTACTTTTGATGGAATTGAAGTTACCGGTGAGCCTAGTTCAAGCAATACAAGCTCAGACAGCACAAGCTCAGATAGCACAAGCTCAGATAGCACAAGCTCAAGCGAACCTGCAAATCCCGCAGCAGATTGGGACCTTAATGCAAACATGTCTGTAGCTGGTAACACTGATGGCTACACCTTAACAAAGAATGAAACTGCTGCAGCTGATACTAATACTTCTGTACTTAAGAAACCAATTGATTTAAAAACACAAACATTCAGTTTTGCTTTTGCATCACCTAATTCTACTTATGGTCAGGGTATATTTGTACTTACAAATGCTGCTAATAAGTTGACAGGTAATACAGATACCAGTAACGGCGCTGCTGCATTCTTATTAAGTAGCAACAGTGATACTTGGCGTTTAGATGCTTATAACGGCACAGTTGCTACAACTTGGTTAACTACTTTCACAAAAGCTGATGTTCATACATTTGGTATCGCTAAGGTTGGAAATAACTTCTGGTTAACTATTGATGGCGTAAACAAGGTTGATTTAACCACAAAAGTTCCTAATACTGCTGCTGCTATTGAAGCATTATACGATGCAGGCGTAGCTTATTTGAACCTTGGCGTTGCAGGTACAGGCAAAGCTTGTACTTTCAGCGGAATTAAAGTTATCGACGAACCCAGTTCAGACAACACAAGTTCTGATAACACAAGTTCTGACAACACAAGTTCTGACAACACAAGTTCAGACAACACAAGTTCAGACAACACAAGTTCAGACAACACAAGTTCAGATAACACAAGTTCAGACAACACAAGTTCAGACAACACAAGTTCAGACAACACAAGCTCAGAGGCTCCTACTCCTGAATCATTATGGGATAAGAGTGATGAAATAACTGTAAGCGGCGATGCTGATAGCGGTTACAAGCTTGAAGGTATTACTAAATATTCTTCTGCGTTATTAAAAACTCCGATTAATATTAATACCCAAGAAATTGAATTTTCTTCTAACTACTGTAATCAAACTCGTCTTGTGTTCAGGTTGCAAGGTGATACCACAAGAGGTACCGATGCATTCTTAACAACTCAAATATTAGATGAGAGAAGCATCTATGACTTACACTTGCATCATCAGTGGGATGTATTCTATCTATGGAGAACGGAAAGTTCTATGTCTGCAGTAATGTATAAAAATCCAACAACTGGTAAAGATTTGGCATTAACAAAAGAAACCAAACACAGATTTGGCTTTAATAAAGTAGATGATGAATGGTGGCTTTCTGTTGACGGCAAGAATGTCGTTAATATGTCTCTTGTAGACCCCAAAGCTACTGCTCGTATCGCTAAATTAGCTGAATCCGGAAAAGCTTATTTGTCATTTACTGCATGGTCTCCTGATGCAACAAAGTACCCTGTATCTTACAATATTAATAATCTTAAGGTTGTAGAAAAATCTGCTAGCGGCTCAAGCGGCGGTTCAACAAGCGGACCAGCAGCAGATGATGCATTCACTGTAGATGACAAGGGCTCATGGAAAATGGGTGGTGACGCTGCTACAGGTTACTCCTTGAAGTATACCGGTTCAGTATCTCTTGCTAACAGAAGTGTTGCTGTGTTGACAACTCCTATTGATATTAAAACTCAGTCACTTCAATTCAAAGTGAACAACGAAGCTGGCAGTACCTGCCGTCCTTTCAACTTTGCTCTTGTAAATACAGATTCTCCTCTTTCTATGTTAATCAACGGAGAATCTGAAATTAATAATAAAAAAGACGGTGTTACTTATAACACAATTCAAGTTGCAGGCAGTATGAATATGGTGTTCGATAGTATGAATGGTAATGCTAAAGGAACGTTGCCGATACCCGCATTAAAAGTAGGTCAAGTAAATACTTTAGGTTTCAAAAAGGTTAACAATGACTGGTGGTTAGTAATTAACGGTGAAGAGGTTATCAGTCTTACCGAAAATGATGACCCTTGTGTTCATACAAATCTTGATAAATTAGCGGATTCAGGAAAGGCTTATTTCCAATTTGCAAGTTATCTTATTGGACTTGATGTTTCAAATCTCAAGATTGTCAATAATTCCGATATAGGCAATTCTGGGGACGATTCAGATGATTCATTTGACAATTCTAATGGTGATTGGGAATTCGATTGGAACGGCGGTTCAGCTGAATCTGATACTGTTGTTAAGACAGGAGATTCAAGCGCACCCGTAGCTGTAGCTATCGTTATGGCTGTTGCAGTATTTGCTTTGGCAGCATTAGTAGTTATTAAAAAGAAAACTAGCCAAAACTAATATTTACAACAAATAATAAAAAACAATAAATGATTTTTAGCACTTGGTATGTCTGTACTAACTTTGCCGTTTTTGACAAATGCATTTGCAGCGTATCAGGTGCTAAAATTGTATTAATTGATTTTTAATTTTTGCACGGGAGGTAATTAAAATTTTATACTTTATCAATAATATTTCCAAAATAAAAGATCAATGGACATACCGTTACTCGCGTGCAATTAAGCATGTTCTTATTTCGCGACATATAGATTTTATTGAATCCCAAGATATTGACCAGACAATTGAAGAATGTAAAAACAATAACGGCGTTGTTTTGATACCAAATCACCCTACGCCAAATGTTTTACGGGTTGTTGATAAATGTAATAAGGAAGGTATACAGGTTATTTTACCAAACGGTTTTTTAAATGTGGCTGAACCTTTTAGATATCACTCTATTTGCGGCGATGTATACGATGCATTGAATCGTATAATGTGCACGTTTAAAAAGGCGAAAAAAAATCGCGTAGCACTATTTGGCGCAAGCCCTTTTTCATGTGAAGATGTCTTTTTGACCGACACTTTTAATTCTTTTTCTTCAACTAACAATGCTATTTTTTTTAATACTCAATCAACAAACGATTGCTTAAAAGAGTTTTTGGCACAAGACTATTACGATGCTGTGATATGTGCCAACGATTATGTGGCGCTTATGTTAATTGAGCATCTGCGTAAATATAATCCTGAATATTTAAGCAATCTTTCAATTGTAAGCTTTTCAAACACCATTTTGTCTCAGATATGTAATGTACCCATCACTTCGCTTTCAATTGATTTTAATAAAATTGGCGATGCGGTAATTGATATTTACAGAATGATTAAAAATAATGAAAATTGTAATTATTCGGCAACTGTTTTATATTTGCCTTATCATATTCACGAACGCGAAACAACTAATGGTCTTTCTTTTTCAAATTCAAAAATGACTACACAAAACGATTCTAAACTTTTGTTTGACATAACTTCATCAAAAAATTACATAATAAGCAGTGATGTTGCTTATTATAGTAAAATCGACTGTGCTTTCAATCAGCTTTCGCCTAAAAACTTTACAGTTTTAATGCTTATTTTGCGAGGTTATAGCAATAACGAGATATGCGAGAAAATGTTTATTTCTTTAGATGCGCTTAATTATCATTTGAAAAAATTGCGTAATCTTTTTGAAGTTTCTTCAACAAAAGTATTTATAGAACAATTAAAACCGTTAATTTCTGTAGATTACATAGAAAAATATCTTAAGGAAGAAAATAAAAATAATAAATAAGACAAAAAGCCGCCTAACAAGGCGGTTTTTTGCAATTGATTGCGATTGACAAAGCTTGTGTGGGGTGATATAATCTATGAGGTTTATTATTAGGGGGAATTTTTTATGAATACACTACTTTCTGTTTCGGTAGCGTTGCTGGCGGGACTTTTAATGACAAGACTTTTTAAACCTTTAAAATTACCGTCAGTCACGGCATATCTAATTGCGGGTGTACTCGTAGGGCCATATTTAATGGGTAAAATTGGTTTCGATGGTTTCGGTTTTAATTCTGCAGATGCTGTGGCAAAACTTTCTCTCGTTTCAGAGGTTGCATTAGGCTTTATCGCCTTTTCAATCGGAAATGAATTCAGAGTTTCCGACCTTAAAAAAACAGGTAAGCAGGCTCTTGTAATAGGCGTTGTTCAAGCTATTTTCGCAACTCTTTGTGTTGATTTTGCTTTATATGGAGTGCATTTGGCAATACCTGAAAAATTTACCCTTTCGCAAGTAATAACATTGGGGGCTATTGCAACTGCAACAGCTCCTGCGGCAACACTTATGGTAGTTAGACAATATAAAGCAAAAGGACCTTTGACCAAGCTGTTGCTTCCTATTGTTGCCTTGGATGATGCGGTAGGATTGGTTGTTTTTGCAGTATCATTTGGAATGGCTAAAACATTGGTTTCGGGCAGCATAGATATTATTTCTATTATTGTAAATCCAATAATTGAAATTGTATGTTCACTTTTATTGGGCGCGGTTATGGGATGGATTTTAACACAACTTGAAAAACTTTTCAATTCAAATACCAATCGCTTGAATTTAACTATAGGCGCAGTATTTTTAACCGCGTCTCTCTCTATGCTCAAATTTGAAATCAGCGGTGTTCATATTCAGTTCTCATCACTTTTGACTTGCATGATGTTAGGCACGGTATTTTGTAATATATGCCCGCTGTCGCACGACCTTATGGCTGCCTCGGACAAATGGACTTCTCCGCTATTTGCGCTTTTCTTTGTAATAAGCGGTGCCGAATTAGAATTAAGTGTCTTTACAAGCGGTTCCATAGTTATCATTGGCGTGATTTATATAATTACGCGATGCTTCGGTAAATATATTGGTGCTTTCATAAGTGCAAAAGTCACCGCTTGTGATAGTAACATTTGCAAATATTTGGGTATTACCCTCTTCCCTCAGGCAGGCGTTGCGCTCGGTATGTGCGCTACTGCTATGCAGTTGGGAAGCGAGGGCGGATTAATTCGTAACATCACTCTTTTTGCAGTTTTGGTTTATGAGCTTGTAGGTCCTTTGCTAACCCGTATGGCACTTACCGCCGCTGGTGAAATTAAACCTAAATCTGAAGAAGTTCAAAATAGAAGAGAAACTAAACTCGCACGGGTAAAAGAAAAAACGGATGAATAAAGGAAGTTTGATATATGTCACATCTAATCGAAGAAATAAAGCATGCGGTTGATGCCACGATTCCTGATAAGGAGGAATTTACTCATGGGCTACATCCTAAAATCGATTATATATTGCTCATTTTGCGAAATTTATTCGTTGCTTTAGCTGTGATTTTATTTTTGATTTCCATATTCTCGCATTTAGATATTTTAAAAGCGATAGCATATTTTTGCGGCGCGGGAGCGTATTTGTTTGAATGCCTTGCAGTTACTGACTGTTTCCAGACCAGAGTTCCTCATACAGAGATGTTTATGGTTTACTGCTTTGGCCCACTTTACATATTGTTAGGCATAAATTATATATTGTAATTCAAAAACCTTAAGTTTGCTTAAAACTTAAGGTTTTTTGCTTTTAAATGGGGTTGAAAAGAATTTATATTTTTGATATAATATAATAGAATAATTGTGAGGAGGATTTGCGTGAAACAAAAATCACCTTATTTTAGTATAATTATGCCGGTTTATAAGGTTGAAAAATACCTTGATGAAGCGGCAAATAGTGTTTTAAATCAAAGTTATGATGACTTTGAACTCATATTAGTTGATGATTGTTCGCCTGATAATTGTCCAAAAATGTGTGAAGACTTTGCTATAAAGGACAAGCGTGTAAAGGTTTTACATAATCAAAAAAACAGCGGACTTGGAATTACCAGAAACAACGGCTTAAAAGTGGCAGAGGGTAAATTTGTGCTTTTTATGGATTCGGACGACACAATTACTCCCGATTGCTTGGAAATATTAAGCAGTGAGGTTGAAGGATACGATATTACCGTTTTTGGCATGACCCGTTTTTACGAGGATAAACAGGGAAAGGTTTACAAAACTGACAGTCAAATCCCTGTTCCGACAACTACCGAAAAGTTGTCGCAAGTTGGACAACTTTTAATAGAACTAAATAAGGCGAGAGTTTTTCCGTTTGCCTGCAACAAGGCTTATAACCGTGAATTTTTAATCAGTAGCGGGATAGAATTTGAACCTACAAAATTGATAGAGGATTTTCTTTTTAATATACAACTTTTTGAGAAAACCGAAAAAATCAAGGTTATTGAAAATTGCTTTTATAATTACAGAAAACCTGCTACTCAAACTCTTGTGAGCGCCTATTCCCCTGAATTCTTCAATTTGGTTAAGCGAAAATTTGGTATGGAAAAGACCTTTTTAAAACACACTAAAAGCGATACGCAAGAAAACTTGCAATATGTTTATTTTATTTTTATAAAACATTTAGTTTCTGTGTTTATTCGCAATGGCTCAAAGTCGGCAAAGTTATCCCAAAAACAACAAAGAGAAAAAATCAAGGAAGTTTTGAGCGACTCGGTTACAAAAAATGTCTTAAGTAAATATAAACCCCAAGGTTTAGCTTTAAAGATTTTAACAGAAGTTTTGAAAAGCGGAAATACTTTGCTTTGCTACTATATGGTTACAGTGGTAAAGATTTTGATAAAATAAGGGAGAAAAAATGTTTGAATTTTTAAGAAATGAAAAAGTTAATGATACGTTTAATCTTTTAAAACGCGTATTTTTATGTTTTTTTACAGTTTATTTAATATTGCGTGAAATAACACCTTTAAAATTTATTGCCGAGTACACAATAATAACATTTTGCTTTTACCTTGTGGCAGCCTTGTTTATTGCGGTGGACTTTTTCAACAATCGCTTTTGCTTTAAAACCAAGCACTTGATTTTACCCGTTATTTTTCTTGTAATAACCGGCATTTCATCCGTTTTGAATTATAATTACGATTTGTTTTCAAATGTTAAGGGTATCGCAGCATTCGTAATTTATATATTTTTAATTTATCCTGAAGCGTTTAAAGATGATAAAAAGCGTACGATTTACTCTTGTTTTAATACAGCATTCTATACATTGGGTTTTTTTTCATTTTTCTCTATTCCAATGTATTTCTTAGATGTAACATACCTGCTTGCAGATGGCTCGGATATAGGCTTTAGTACCTTGTACAATCGTCTGTGGGGTTTGTTTTTTGACCCTAACTATGCTTCAATGTTTTTACTTATCGCGATAATGTCTTCGTTGTTGTTATTCAAAAGAGCAAAATCGGTGTTTTTGAAGGTTTTAATAATCATAATAGACTTTTTTAACCTTATTTATATCTGCTCAAGCGGTTCTAGAATGGCTATTGTAAGTATGATTTTTATACTTGTTTGGTTCTCGCTTATAATTGTAGTGAAAAAGCTGAATATAAAGATTATATACCGCCTCTTTACCTTTGTTTTAGCGACGGTTATATCGGTGTTAATACCTATAGGGCTTGATAATTTTGTTAGTAGCGGTATGCCTTTAGTTAAAAAAGAGTTATTGTCAGTAACATCTAAAAAAGATTATGTTAATATCCATAAAGCGTACGATTCGCTTTATCAATTTGGCAGGGTTGAAATAGTCGGCGGATTTCTTACTGAAGAAAAAATGGAAGAAATTGAAAACTCGCAAACGCAAGAAGAGGTCGAGGTTGAAAAGCTCGACCGTACCGATAAAAAGGACGATGTTTCAAACGGCAGAATTGACCGTTGGAAGAATGGTTTAAAAATTTTTGCAAAAACACCGTTCGTTGGAACCTCTCCCAGAGGAATACATTCCTTTGCAAGAGAGAATGCACCGGATACTTCAATGGCGCAAGCGGGTTACAATGTGCATAACACTTACCTTGAAGTTTTGGTAGGAACGGGAATGTTTGGATTTATTGCTATTTTTACCTTCTTGCTTTTGGCGGCAAGCTTTGTTATAAAAACTGCATTGTGTGAGAATGTTACACTTGAAACTATTGTTTTTTCAACGATTGTAGCGCTAATTGCTATTGCAGGATTTTTCCTTTCGGATTTGTTCTTGTTCCAAACTTCGTTTTCGGCATTGTTTTTCTGGCTGTGCGTGGGATATTGTTTAAATAAGAACTCTGAAGATTTCAAAGAATCGTTTACATACCGTTTAATTAAAGGTAAAAAGGAAGCCTGATTTTATGAAAATTTTAGTTTTCGGTCCTAAAGAACCGATGGGCGGAGTAGAGGCTATTGTTTTAGATTATGCTAAACAGCTCATCCAATTAGGTTGTGAATGTGACTTTTTGCAATATGAAAAATACCCCGAATTAGAACAAAAAATCAGGGCGCTCGGAGGTAATATTTTATATGCTACCGGACGCAGAGAAAATTATATACAATATAAAAAAGACCTGAAACACATATTTAATACAAATAAATATGATGCGGTTTGGTGTAACTATTCGGGACTTACTAATATCGACATTTTAAAGCTCGCTAAAAAAGCGGGTGTTCCAATAAGAATAACCCATTCTCACGCATCAGGCTTTTCTTGGGGAAGCCCGTTGATGAAGATTTTAGTCCCAATTATGCACTACAGAAATAAGTTCGTTATTGATAAGTATGCAACAGAAATTTGGGCTTGCTCTAAAAAATCGGGACGGTTTATGTATCCTAAAAGGCTACAAAATAGGGTTAGAGTTTGGAATAACGCTATAAGTCTTGAGCGTTTTAAGCCTGATAGCCAAAAGCGTAACGACTTACGAGAACAATATGGCTTCGGAGATTCGCTTGTTGTTGGACATATTGGACGCATTTGCCGTGAAAAAAACCAACATTTTTTACTTGAGGTTTTTGCGCATTTTTCAAAAAATGAGCCAAATGCTAAAATGTTATTTTTAAGTGACAGTGCAAATGGTGAGATTATAGAATTTTCAAAAAATCTCGGAATATATGAGAAGATTACATTTTTAACCGGCAAGCAAGACCTTTGCGCCTTGTATAACTCTATGGATGTTTTCTTTCTACCATCTATAATCGAGGGGTTACCTTTAACTTTGCTTGAAGCTCAAAGCTGTGGTGTGCCTTGTGTAACTTCAACCGGTGTAAGCTATGAGGCGGATGTGACAGGATATATGGAATTTCTGTCTTTAGAAGATGATTTCAGCAAATGGTGTAGCGCTTTAAAAAGCGCAAGCCAAAAGAGGATTGAAAATCCCCACGAATTAGTTGCCGAGCATAATTACGATATAGTTGCCGAAGGCAAAAAAATGTTTGAATTTTTCAAGAATGGCGAAAGAAGTTGATTTTATGTCGAAAATTACTGTGATTATACCTGTTTACAACTTGGAAAAACACTTGTCCAAATGTCTGGATAGTGTTTTGGCACAAACCTATACCGATTTTGAAATAATTACCGTTAACGATGGTTCGTCCGATAAAAGCCAAGAAATAATAGATTTTTACGCTCAAAAAGACACTCGTTTTGTGCCGATTGTAATTGAAAACGGTGGTGTGTCAAATGCAAGAAATGTTGGACTTAACAATGCGAAGGGAGAATATATTTATTTTCTTGACGGTGACGATACAATAGAACCATACACATTAGAGTTGTTGTATAATAACATTGACGGGTTTGATATGACACAAGCTGCCTATAAAGAAATTTGGCCTGATGGACACGAGGTGCCATATCCTATCAATGATGTAAAGGCTGAAACACCTGACGATATTTTAGGTTGCTACTTTGTGTACGATATAAGAGAGGGTTGTTGCAATAAACTCTATCGCAAAGAGGTTATAGGTGATTTGCGCTTTGATACGAGTGTGAAAGTGGCGGAGGATTCGATTTTTGTTCACGATTTCATAACAAAAGCAAAGCGTGTTCGAATCATTAATAATATAACTTATAATTACTATATTCACAATGAATCCTGTATGCATTCCAAACTCAAGGAAGAACATTTTTATCCTTTGGTATTAAGAGATAAATATGTGACGGAGTGCGGTAATAATAAGGAACTTTATAAAAAATGGGTTAGTTATGAGGCGCACGCTACGTTTGTTCTTCTGCGTCAGATTTTAACATCGGGCAGTGACGAGTTTTTTGACAGACTAAAGGGTTTGCGTAAAAGAGTGGTTACTAAAAAACGCCATATTCTATTTGCGCCTTATTACAGCAAACGTTTTAAAATAGGGGTTTTGATTTTGTGGCTTGCCCCAAAATTGTTTTATAAAATTTACAGCAAATAAAAATTAACGGAAGGGTAAGGGTATTAAGCTGTGGCAAAGGGAAAAGTTTTCAAGAATTATATCTATAATACAGCGTATCAAGTTTTACTTGTTATAACACCGCTTATAACCTCGCCCTATTTAGCAAGAACTTTAAAAGCAACAAGCGTAGGAATTTTTAATTACGGATATTCAATTATTACCTACTTCGTGCTTTTCGGAACATTGGGAAGTTCGCTTTTTGCCCAAAGAGAAGTGGCCTATTTTCAAGATGACAAGCAAAAGCGTTCAAAGGCTTTTGGAGAAATGCTTGTTTTTCGTATAATTACGCTTTTGATAAGTAGTTTGATTTATGTAGGCTTTGTTTTTAGTGTAAAGGAATACCGTTTGCTTTATTTTGTGCTTTTTCTTGAATTGATTTCCAATATGGTAGATGTTACTTGGTTTTTTCAAGGTATGGAAGAATTCGGGAAAATCGTTGCAAGAAATACTGTTTTTAAGCTTTTGGGCGTAACTTCAATATTTATCTTTGTAAAATCCCCCGAAGACATTTATAAGTACACATTATGTTTTATTTTGCCGACATTAATCGGCAATTTGTCACTGTGGATTTATCTGCCGAAATATTTGGTAAAAACAAAGGTTGAATTTAAATCGGTTTTGGGTTATGTTAAGCCGATGATAGCACTTTTTATACCGCAAATTGCTATTGAGGTTTATACTGTATTGGATAAAACGATGGTAGGTATTATTTCACCTAACATTGACAATGTTGCTTTCTACACCTATTCGCAAAACATAATAAAAGCCGTTTTACAGTTGATTACATCGTTAAGCGTGGTTATGCTTCCTGCGATGACCAATGCTTTTGCCAAGGGCAAGAATGACGAAATTGCTTCAATGATGAAAAAATCAGTGCAATTTGTATTTATGTTAGGTTGTCCTATGATGTTTGGCATTGCCGCCTGTGCAAATAATTTCGTTATTTGGTTTTACGGCAAGGAATTTTCGGTAGTAGGCCCGCTTATGATGGTTGCAAGTCCGATTATTTTGGCAATCGGTATGTCCACCGTGGTTGGAAGACAGTATTTGGTTCCTTCTAAAAGACAAAAGGTGTTTACTTTAGCGGTAGTAGGCGGTGCGGTTACAAATTTTGTATTAAATTTGATACTTATAAGGTTCTATAATGCTTTCGGCGCTTCGGTTGCAACCGTAATAGCTGAAATGGTTGTAATTATAATAGAGGTTATTTGTATTCGCAAGCAAATTCCGATTTTAAGCGATATAAAGAGATGCTTAAAATATGTTTTATATGCGGCGATTATGTTTGCTGTCATTTTTCCGATTTCCTTGTGTTTGGACGGTGTTTTGTGCACAATGGTTCAAGGTTTTGTGGGTATAATTATTTATATGGCATTGATATTGATTACTCGCGATAAAGAGGCTATGGCATTTTTGGATAGCGTAAAAGAAAAGTTTATTAAAAAGAAAAAGGTATAATACAATAAAAACTCCCGATGAATTTTCATCGGGAGTTTTTTATATATAGTAATAAGTTTATGCTTTGTTTACAGAACCGAAGAGTTCCATTTTTTCTTTAACAGTGTCTTTGATTGCTTGGCAACCGTCTGCTAAAAGTTTTCTTGGGTCAAATCCCTTGCCCTGAAGGTCTTTGCCTGCTTCAATATATTTTCTTGTAGCGTCTGCAAATGATAATTGACACTCGGTGTTAACATTGATTTTAGAAACACCTAAAGAGATTGCCTTTTTAATCATATCAGCGGGGATACCTGTACCGCCGTGAAGTACTAAAGGCATATCGCCTGTTAATTTTTGGATATTATCAAGTGTGTCAAAGCTCAAGCCTGCCCAATTTTCAGGGTACTTACCGTGAATATTGCCGATACCTGCAGCCAACATTGTAACGCCTAAATCTGCAATCATTTTGCATTCTTCGGGGTCTGCAACTTCACCGCTGCCGATAACACCGTCTTCCTCACCACCGATAGCGCCAACCTCAGCCTCAAGTGATAAACCTAATTCATTACAGGTTTTAACCAATTCTTTGGTCTTTGCAATGTTTTCTTCAATCGGGTAATGTGAACCGTCAAACATAACGGAAGAAAATCCTGCTTCGATGCATTTTTTTGCGCCTTCGTATGAACCGTGGTCAAGGTGGAGTGCAACAGGAACAGTGATATTCATTTCCTCTAACATACCGTTAACCATACCAACTACGGTTTTATAGCCACACATATATTTGCCTGCGCCCTCTGATACACCAAGGATTACGGGAGAGTTTAACTCTTGAGCGGTTTGAAGAATGGCTTTAGTCCATTCCAAATTGTTGATGTTGAATTGACCAACTGCATATTTGCCGGCCTTTGCTTTTTGTAGCATTTCTTTTGCAGATACTAACATTTCAGTTCCTCCAAATATTTTTTCCAATATATTTTATACTAAAACACCTTTGAAATCAAGGGGTTATTTGCAATTATCTTCAATTACGGTTTCGGGCGGGGTTTCTAAAAGTTCGGGATTAGCAAGATACTTTTTCATACATCTGAATGCTGAGGCGAAATAACTGCCCGAGCATATACGCTCATCCATAGTAACGCCGATAGGCAAACTGCGTTCAAAGACGATTTCCTTGCCCTTGCGTTTTGGTATTTCGCGCAAGTTACCCATTGCCATAAATACGCTGGTGGTACCAAATTCATAACAGTGGTGATAAATATGATTGGTTCTGATAGATGCCAGATTGGTGATGCCAAGACTCATATGGAATGGTGACATATCAATAATAGCTTTTGGTAAAAGTCCGTGTTTATCCAAGAATTTAAATAAGCCAACACCCACAGTTAAAAGTCCCGGTATACTTAAAAGAAATTTTATTATCTTTTCAGTGCCGTTTTTTTCGGGAGCTGCTTGGTTTTCGGCAACGTAAGTGTTAATAATATTGTTGACATCAAAAATTGTGTTTTCAGGCTTGAAGTACATTTTTGACATAGTGCCGTTATGGTCTTTAAGCGATTTTAAAACAACCATACCAACCGCAAATTCATTTCTGGCATATACCTTTTTGTTAACAACAAAGCGGTTAATTTCAGGATACTCAGCCGCAGTGCGAAGGTATGCTGCAATAACTAAAGCCATGTGGCTTATATTTATACCTTCCTTACGCTTTTTGTTTATGTATTCCTGAAGTGGCTCGTATGGAATATCGATAGTGGTCATATTCATAGAGTCCACACGTTTATCCATAATATGAGCCGCAACCCTATACATAGGGTCGGTATTTCTCAGTCTTCTTCCGTCCGCTCTCATAATTTACCCCTCACAATAAATTTCATATATATTTTAACACATTTTTCGACATTTTACAACGATTTTTTGATTTAAACAAAGTAAAATTGCTTGTTATAATTTGGTGTATGTGATATAATAAATTATGTATATGTTGCGACTTTCATTCCATACTAATTTGGGGTGAATTATATGAGCGACAAAAATACTAAAGAAAATAAACAAACCGAGGAAATTAAGGAATTCGGAGCAATAACCTCTTTTTCGGGAAAGCATAAAATATATTGCCTTACCATAGTCGGTGAGATTGAGGGGCATAACGTTCTTTCAGAACAGACCAAAACCACCAAATATGAGCATATTATACCTCAGTTGGTGGCGGTTGAAGAATCAAAAGAAATTGAAGGACTGCTTGTAATACTTAATACTGTCGGCGGTGACGTTGAAGCGGGTCTTGCTATTGCCGAGCTTATTTCGGGCATGAAAAAACCCACCGTTTCCTTTGTTTTAGGCGGCGGACATTCAATAGGGGTTCCGTTAGCGGTATCGGCAAAGCGTTCGTTTATAGCGCCATCGGCTACTATGACGGTGCATCCCGTCAGAACTAACGGACTTATAATCGGTGTTCCGCAGATGTTCAATTACTTTGCAAGAATGCAAGAAAGAATTACCGATTTTGTAACGAGAAATTCTAAAATATCACCCGAAAGATTCACCGAAATTATGATGAATACGGGTGAAATGGTTACTGATGTCGGCTCGGTACTGTCAGGCGAAAAGGCAGTGGAAGAAGGACTTATTGATGAAATCGGCTCTTTGAACCAAGTGATAGAGGGCCTTTATGATTTGATAGAAAATAAGGCGTAACTTTGCGCCTATACATAAGGAGAAATTTATGGCTAAGAGAAAAAGCAGTAAAGCCGCCCAAAAGAGAAGAGAGGCGCAAAATGCGGCAAACAGACAGTTGCTTTCGGTAATTTGGTTTACAGTGGCAATTTTCTTGCTTTGCGTAGTTTTTATAAAGGGCGAGAATGTTTGGCAAGCATTACATAATTTTATTTTCGGAATATTTGGCGTAACCGCATATTTTTATCCTTTTTTATTGGGTTTTGTTGCGGTTATATCAGCTATGGATAAATTAGGAAGCTCTATTAAAGCCAAGATAATTGAGAGTACATTATCGGTTGTTTTGATAGGCTCTTGTATTGATGTTTTTTCAAAGCATAGCGATGTGTCTTTTTGGCAACATTTAACAAATGCTTATACTTCGGGTGTGGCGCTTAAGAGCGGCGGATTTTTGGGCGCGCTTATCGGACAGCCGATTTATCTGGCATTCGGAAAAACCGGCGCGGCTATAACCATAATACTTCTTATTTTCGTTTTATTTATGGTCATCACAGGCACAACTCTTATTACATTCTTTAAAACGGTTGCAAAACCTGTGAAATCAATCGGCACCCAAGCGCAGACTGCATATCAAGAAAGAATGGAAAAGCAAGAGGGTGAATTAAAGGTTATAAAAGGCTTTAATGTTGATATACCTGTTGATGACAGCCTCGAAAATCAAAAGAAAAACGCCGCCAAATTATCTGCAAGACAGAAAAAGGTTGTTGATACATATTACGGCAAGGAAGTGCCGATTGAAAAAGAAAATTACGGAATTTCTTATCCTGAAGGCAGTGAGGATAAAGAAAAACTGGATACCGCTTTAAAAACTGCCGAGCAAGAGGCAATAAATATTGACGTTAAGGCGGAAACCGAAAGCTTTACAAAGGATGTTGAGGAAGGGCTAGATACCGCTACTGATGAAGGGTATGTTTTCCCCCCGCTTACTTTGCTTGACGAACCTAAAATTTCAAGCGGTAAAATAGGCGAAGACAATGCGGTTACTGCCGAGCATCTGGTTAATACTTTGAGAAGCTTCGGCGTTGAAACCAGAATTGTTGATATTTCAAGGGGACCGACCGTTACAAGATATGAACTCCAACCTTGCGCAGGTGTTAAAATAAGCAAAATCACCGCTTTGGCAGACGATATTGCCCTTAACCTTGCTGCAGGTAACGTTAGAATTGAAGCGCCTATTCCTAATAAAGCGGCTGTTGGTATTGAAGTACCTAACAAAGAAAAGAATGCTGTGTGTATTCGTGAAATTTTGGAATCACCTGAATTTGTTTCGGCCAAAAGCAAGTTAACTGTTGCTTTGGGTAAGGATATTAGCGGTAACATTATAACTGCTGATGTTTCTAAAATGCCGCACGGACTTATCGCAGGCGCTACAGGTTCGGGTAAATCGGTTTGTACCAACTCTATAATTATAAGTCTTTTGTATAAAAATACACCCGATGAATTAAAGCTTTTGCTTATTGACCCTAAAACAGTTGAGTTTGAGCCGTACAACGGTATACCTCATCTTTTGGTGCCTGTTGTTACTGACCCAAGAAAAGCGGCAGGCGCTTTGGGCTGGGCAGTTACCGAAATGGAAAAGCGTTATAAAATGCTTTCAGACCGAAAGGTCAGAAATATCGAAGAATATAACGAATTTGTTGAAGAATTGGGCGATGAAGAAATCGAAAAAATGCCGTATATCGTTATTATGATAGACGAGTTTGCCGATTTAATGCAAACTGCATCCAAAGAGGTGGAGGATTATATTGCCCGTATCGCCGCTAAAGCAAGAGCGGCAGGTATGCACTTGATTTTGGCAACCCAACGCCCGTCAGTAGATGTTATTACAGGCGTTATTAAGGCAAACATTCCAACCCGTATCGCTCTTACAACTTCTTCACAGATTGACTCCAGAACAATTCTTGATAACGCGGGCGCAGAAAAACTCCTTGGCAGAGGAGATATGCTGTTCAGCCCTGTTGGTACTAATAAGCCAAAGCGCGTTCAAGGATGTTTTGTAAGCAATGATGAGATTAAGGACGTTGTAAACTTTATTAAGGGCGACCATTCTGCAAAATATGATGAAGACATTATGTTCGAAATTGAGCGTCAGGCAGCGATTGAGAAAAAGCAGAAGACCGGACTTTCGGAAGATGGTCCGTCAGACGACCCGATGATTAAAGAAGCAATTAAGGTTGTTGTTGAAAACGGGCAGGCATCAACATCACTTTTGCAAAGAAAGCTCAAACTCGGTTATGCCAGAGCGGCAAGAATTATTGACGAAATGGAAGAAAGAGGAGTAGTAGGACCTTATGAAGGCTCTAAACCCCGTAAGGTGTTGATTACGCCCGAACAATTGATGGAAATGGAGCTTTCTTCTGATGACGAGGAATAGTTCTCGAAAAAAGCAAGCCTTATACATAATATTCGCAGTATTATGTGTGGCTTGCTTTGCGATTTGTGTATATTTTATCTTAAATCCGCTTGCAATTAAAAAAATTACAAAAGGCGAAAACGACATTGAGCGTGATTTTATAATGTTTACCGATGTCGGTCAAGCGGACAGCGCGATTATTTATTCTAACGGATATTCTGCCGTAATTGATATGGGTCTTCCGAATTCGGCCAGCGAAATTTTTGAGGATTTATCTTCTTGCAAGATAAAAGAAATTGATGTAGCTTTAATTTCACATCTTCATTCCGACCATGTCGGCGCGCTCAAAAAGATTTCCGAAATCTATACCGTTAAAAATTTAATTATGCCTGAAATTTTAAATTCCAGTCTTACTGCGGCTAAAAATGCAAGAACATTCATTACAAATAACGGTGGAAATTTTTACAACGCTGTGGCAGGACTTAATTTTAAAATCGGAGAGTTTGAAATTACGGTTTTGGGATACTTAAATGATAAAAGAAATGAAAATAACCGCTCTGTTTTCACTATAGCGGAAATTAAAGGTTTTAAATTCTTATTTGCGGGTGACGCCGAAACAAAGGCAGAAAACTATATACTTGAGGAAAATTTAAATTTGGATTGTGATGTGTTAAAGGTAGGGCATCACGGTAGCAATTCTTCCACTTCAAAAGAATTTTTAAGGGCTACAACACCTGAATACGCAGTGATTTCGGTGGGTGAGGATAATATGTATTCGCATCCTAACAAGGAAACCTTAACCGCTTTGGAAAATGCAAATTCCAAGATTTTCAGAACCGATAAACACGGTGACATAACCTTTGATGTTACAAACGAAAAGCTTGAAATAAAAACAGAAAAGTGACCTTTTTGAAAGGTCACTTTTTTAGTTCTAATATTGTATATCCGTAAGGATTTAAGGTGAGGTTTTGAGCGTCAGGCTTGTTGCCGAAAATAACCTTTGCGTTTTCAAATTCGCTTGGTATAGTAACGGTTGTTTCTTGGTGCCAACGGCTGACTGCTACTAAAACAGAGGAATTTTCGCTCTTTCTTAAATAGACGATTTCGCCGAAATTTGCATATACGGGATAAAATTCGCCCGAAACGAAAACATCGCTTTGACGGCGGAATTTGCCCAATTTTTTGTAAAATTCCAACAGTTCGGGGTCTTCCTTGCCCCAAGGATATGTTGCGCGGCAAAATGGGTCGCCGTATCCTGAAAGCCCTGCTTCATCTCCGTAATAGAGTGATGGAATACCCGGAAGAGTATATTGTAAAACCGCCGCAACCTTTAAAAGACTAACGCCTTTTTTATATTCTTCTTCCGATAGGGTTTGTTTGGACTGCCATTCGCGGTCAGATTTGTATTCTTTTTCACTACCTAAAACGGTTAAAATTCTTGGCGTGTCGTGAGTGCCGATGTGGTTCATCAAGAGTTTCACCGCTTGCGGTGGATAATTTTCTAAAATATCTAAAACTGTATCAATTAAATCTCGGGAATTACCGCCCTTTAAATAGCTTATAATTGCATTTGCAAAGGGATAATTCATAACCGAATCTAACTGATTGCCACGTAAAAATCGGCGTCTTTTATCATAACTGATTTTGTTGGTGGCGTCTTCCCAAACTTCGCCTAAAAGGTAGTTGTGTTGACTCTCGCTTTTTAAAGCGTTGCGGATTTTATCCAAAAATTCATCGGGTAATTCGTCCGCAACATCAAGTCTGAAACCTTTAATGCCTTTTTTTAGCCAATATTTTATAACACCGTTTTCGCCTGTAATAAATTCGGTAAAGGCAGGGTCGTTTTCGTTGGTTTCGGGAAGTGTTGAAACACCCCACCAAGCCTTGTAATCATCGCGGCTGCCATTAAAACAATACCAACTTGAATAGGGAGAGTTTTCACTGTTATATGCGCCGTTACTTTCATATCGGCTATATTTGTTAAAGTAAATGCTATCATCGCCCGTGTGAGAGAAAACACCGTCCAAAATAATGTAAATTCCTGTTTTTTCCGCCGCTTTCACAAGAGATTCCAAATCTTTTTCGGTTCCTAAAAGCGGGTCAATTTTCATATAGTCGGCGGTGTTATAGCGGTGGTTGGAGTGAGCCTCAAAAATGGGGTTTAAGTAAATGCAGTTGACTCCCAGGGATTTTAAATAGGGCAACTTTTTCTTGATACCTAAAAGGTCACCGCCGTAATAGTCGTTTCCGAGACATTTGATTTTATCTTTTTGCTCGTATTCGGGTTGTTTCGACCAGTCCTTAACGATATATCGGTCATTTGGTACATTTTTCTTTTTGGAACCCGAATTATAAAATCTGTCTGGGAATATTTGATATATAATTCCGCCGTCCAACCAATCGGGTGTGGTGTAATCTTTTTTGTAAACTGTAATCTGCCAAGAATTTCCTCTTGGAGAAACGATACCTAAAGAATGCTCGTCTTTTGTGACAAAAAATTCTCCGTGCAAAGTCAGGTATTTAAAGGAATACCAGTAAATACCCTCGTTCAGTTGCAAATCACATTCATAAAAACGGTAATCTTCAAGCGTATCGGCAGGGCGCATCTCTATCAACTGAGTTTGGCTAGTGGCATCATTTTGAATTCTTAAAAATGCTTTATTTACTTTGTTGCTGTTATGCAACAACAACTTTAGCCGAAGGGTATCCCCCTCGGCTAAAGCTCCGAATTTGTCACGGTATAAAGGATTTCTTGAATCAAAAGGATAGTAATTCATAACTATTTAATAGGGTCAACCTTCCAAATATCTCTTGCGTAATCTTCTATTGAACGGTCTGCGGCAAAAATGCCTGATTTTGCAATGTTTGTAAGTGACATTTTATTCCATGTGTCACGGTCGCTATAAAGCGCAGAAGCCTTGCTTTGAGCATTACGGTAGTCAGAGAAGTCTGCCAACGCCATATAATTATCGTGATTTTTGAGAGAATAATAAATATCGTTAAAGTTTTGTCCCGCAAAGCCCGCGCCTATAAAGTCAAGTGCCTGGCGCAATTCGGCGTTGTTATTGTAATATTCATAAGGCGAATATCCGCTCTTTTGCAATGTTAAAACTTCAGGTGTATGCATACCGAAGATAATAATATTATCGTCTCCTACTGCTTTATGAATTTCAACGTTTGCACCGTCTTCAGTGCCTAAGGTTACGGCACCGTTCATCATAAGTTTCATATTACCGGTTCCCGAAGCCTCGGTTGATGCTAACGAAATTTGCTCGCTTATATCAGCAGAGGGAATCATCAATTCAGCCATGGTAACACGGTAATCCTGCAAGAAGAAGATTTTTAATTTATCCTTAACTTGCGGGTCGTTTTCCAGCACGGTTGATAGTTTGTAAATCATCTGAATAATCTGTTTTGCAAACAAGTAACCCGGAGCCGCCTTAGCGCCGAAAATATAGGTTTTAGGTGTAAAGGGGGCGTTTGGATTGTTCTTTATGAACAGGTATTCGCTGATAATATTCAAAACGTTAAGGTGTTGACGCTTATATTCGTGCAAGCGCTTAACCTGCATATCGAATATAGAGTCAGGATTTAAGATAACGCCGTGGGTATCCTTAACATATTTTGCAAAACGAAGTTTATTATTACGCTTAATTTCTGCCAAGCGGTCTAACACCTGTTTGTCGTTTTCAAAAGCCATAAGCTTTTCGAGATTTCTGGCATCTTTAATAAAATCGTCACCAATTGTTTCGCTCAAGAAAGAGGTGAGTTGTGGATTGGCGCAACATAGCCAACGTCTGTGAGCAATACCGTTAGTAACGTTTTTGAATTTTTCGGGGGTCATAGAAGAGTAATCTTTGAAAAGTTCATCTACGATAATTTTGCTGTGAAGCTTTGAAACACCGTTTACTGAATGACAGGCAGCAACACAAAGATTTGCCATTCTTACAACACCGTTAGAAACGATTGCGGTACGCTCCGCAAGGTCAAAGTCGCCTGTTTTTGCAATAACTTCCTGACGATAGCGATTGTCAATTTCCTTGATGATTTGGTAAATACGGGGAAGTCTTTCTTTGATAAGTTCTTCCGACCAACATTCTAACGCCTCTTGCATAATTGTGTGGTTTGTATATGCAACGGTGCCCGTAACGATTTTCCAAGCCTTTTCCCACGAATAACCGCATTCGTCTAAAAGGAAGCGCATAAGTTCCGGAATTGATAGGGTTGGGTGGGTATCGTTAATATGAATAGCTACCTTTTCGGGCAGGTTTTCAAGTGTGTTGTAATGCCTTAAATGGCGGTTTAATATATCTTGAATGGAAGCCGATACCAAGAAATATTGTTGACGAAGTCTTAAAGATTTACCTTCAATATGATTGTCTGCAGGATATAAAATCTTTGAAATATTTTCTGCCATTGCGCGTTGCTCAACTGCGCGCAGATAGTCACCTTGATTGAATGCAGACATATCAAAATCGTGACATTCAGCGCTCCAAAGGCGAAGGGCGTTAACGGTTTTACCGTCCTTACCGGCAACCATAAGGTCGTAAGGTACAGCGCGAACGGTTTTGTAATTATTGTATTCAACACGGTGGATTCCGTTGTCCCACCAGTCGTTAACATATCCGTCAAAATTAACGTCTACTGCAGAGCCGGGTTTAGCTTCAAGCCAAACACTGCCGCCCGGAAGCCAAAAGTCAGGCATTTCGGTCTGCCAACCGTCAACAAGGTTTTGGCGGAAAATACCTAATTCATAGCGGATGCAATAGCCCATTGCGGAGTAACCGCCGCTTGAAAGAGCGTCTAAAAAGCAGGCGGCAAGTCTTCCTAAACCGCCGTTTCCAAGTCCGGCATCAGGTTCTAATTCAAAAAGGTTATCAAGCTTTACATTGAATTTCTTGAGCGCCTTTGCCATCGTATCGGTAAGTTCTAAATTGTAAAGATTGGTTTTGAAAGAACGGCCCATCAAAAATTCCATACTTAAATAGTAAACGGTTTTTGCCTGCTGTTCGTGTATGGATTTTTTAAACTCGGCGCGGCGTTCATTCATTATTTCAAGCAATGCTAAAACACTGGCCTTGTAAAAAAGTTCATCGGAAGCTTGTTCGGGTGTAACACCGAAATTGTGAGAAAGTTTTTTCTCGATTAAAGCTGAAAGCTTTGATGGAGTAATATTTTTCATAAAGAAATCCCCTCGAATTAAGTGATGATTTATTATACAACAATAATTAATATTTTTCAAGTCACTACGTATAGTATAATTTGGGAAATTTTTGTGCAATTCGCATAAAAAAATCGTTAAAATTATTTAATTACAAAGAAAGTTTGGCAAAAGTGACAAAAAATAGGTATTTTTAGGGAACAAAAAAGAGCCTCAATGTGAAGCCCTTTTAAAATTATTCCTGAATGTCCGTGTCGTAAACTTCTAAATAGTCACCTTTTATGCGGTTTTTATTTTTTATATTATCAAAAACAGCAAGCGCACCAATAGCAGCGCCGAAAAGTGCAAACAATGAGATTAAAAATTTTAAAAAACCTTTCATATTGAAACCGCCTTTCTTTTGTTTGATTTATTATATCAAATATTTTTAAAATTGTCAATTACATTAAAGGTCCGAAAATGCGTAAAAAACCTTGCTTGATACGGGTGAAAATCGGTCGCTTTTTCCATTCTTCAAGCTTTATTTCTTTTGAAACTGCCAAAACTTCACGAAAATGTTGCTTAATATCAAGCGCGGTTTGTTTATTGCAAATCCACACGCCGCATTCGAAGTGAAAAACAAAGCTCCTATAATCCATATTAACCGAGCCGACAGTTGCAACACAATCGTCAGACAAGAAAACTTTTGAATGTAAAAAACCTGGCGTGTATTCGTAAATTTTAACACCTGCATTTAATAATTCTAAATAGTTATATTGAGTAACATTATGAACATAAGTTTTATCGGGAATATGAGGAGTTATAATACAAACCTCAATCCCTGATTTTGCTGCTAAACATAGTGCTGCGGTCATCATATTATCAATTATGAGATACGGAGTCATAATGTAAACGTATTTTTGCGCCGAGTTGAGAATTTGCATATACAAGCCTTCTGCAGGATTGCGGTCATTCAAAGGACCATCACAGTAAGGAAGTGCAAAGCCGTCATCTATCGTGTTGCTTTCTGCAAAGTGATTTTCAACGTCAATCTGTTTCCCTGTTATAAATTCCCACATATTAAGAAACATACAAACAAAGCTTTTGACCGCGTCTCCTTTTAAAATAACACCGCTGTCCATCCAGTGTCCGAAACGCATTTCACGGTTGATATATTCGTCGCCTATGTTTACGCCGCCCGTAAAGGCAATCTTACCGTCTATAACTACGATTTTTCTGTGATTTCGGTTGTTTAAGAAGTTATTGAAAAGAGGATAAATAGGATTAAAAACCGAAACCTCGATGCCAGCATTTCGTAAATTTGTTAAAAAACCTTTGCGTTGCCGTCTTATAGAACCGAAATCGTCAAATATAACCTTAACCTCAACGCCGTTTTGAGCTTTAGTTTTTAATATTTCGTAAATTTTTTGCCACATATAGCCTTCAGCTATAATGAAAAATTCAAAGTAGATATATTTTTCCGCTTTTCCAAGTTCTTCTAATAAGCGGTCAAAAAAACGTTCCCCTGAGGGCAAGTATTCAGCAGAAGTATTATCGTATAGAGGATACCCTGATTCATTCATCAGATAATCAGCTTGGCGGGAGTGTGTTAAATCAAAATACTTTATATGGTCGTCAGTATCATGGTTGACTTTTAAATAGGGGATATAATGAGACTCGGCAATGCGCATTTTTTTCTTTAAGGAGGGTAAAACTCTGCCGCCACCCCATAGCAGATAGACCGAAATACCGAAAATGGGAAATAAAAGTATAAAGATAATCCAACCAACCTTATGGTCAGGGTTTCCACGCTTGTTCAGTATGAAAATGGAGGTTGCAGCGCCCAAAAGCGATGATGCCGCCAACGACCAGGCGGAGCCTAATGTAAAATCATAAAGTAAAGCAAAGAGGAATAATAACTGTACTAACAATAAGAATGCAGAAATTATAAAACGGTTTTGTATTCTTATACCGCGTTTAGTTTGTCTTTTCATATAATCCCTCCTTTAAAAAATAATTTTAACATATTATTTTGCAATTTGCAATTAATAGTAGAAAAAATGTCATATATGTGGTAAAATAAATACAATTAACCTTTAGTGAAAGGGAGAATGGTAATGCTTAAGAAAAAAGTTACCCTTAAAAACGGGATTGAAGGGTTATTTATAGAAAATGCAAGATTTAATACAACAAGTATTTCGTATAATTTTTATTTACCCTTAAAGCAAGAAACTGTGGCAGAAAATGCACTGCTTCCATTTATTCTTACCTCTTGCGGAAAGAAATATCCTGACTTTTCGGCTTTGAATTACAAGTTGAATAAGTTATACGGAGCAAGGCTTGACGCAAGTACCGAAAAATACGGCGACTGTCAGCTTTTAAGAATGAGAGTTTCGGTTATAAACGATAAGTTTACCTTTGACAGTGATTCTTTGGTAAAACAGGCAAGTGAACTTTTATTGGGCTTGATTTTTAATCCCAATATCGAAAACGGTGAGTTTTTAGAAATGGATGTTGAGCGTGAAAAACGCAAGGCGATTGAACATATTAAAGGTGAAATTGCTGAAAAGCGAATTTACGCTAAAAACCGTCTTATAAGTGAAATGTATAAAGACAGCGCTTACGGTATCCCAAAATGCGGTACTGCTGAGCAGGTTGAAAAAATTACAGGCAAAAGCCTTTATAAAGCTTGGGAAAATATGCTGTCAACGGCTTTTGTGCGGGTTCATGTTGTGGGGGCGGCTATTCCCAACCGTTTGTTTGAGGATATTGGTGAAAAATTCGAAAATATTGACCGTTTCAATATAACGGACTGCAAATTATGTATGCCTACAAAGGCAACCGATAAGCCTAAAACCGTATTTGAAAAAATGGACGTAAAACAAGGCAAGCTTGTTATGGGATTTTCCAGTGAATTATACGGAAATGATGATATATCCTTGCCGTTAATGGTTATGTGTGATATTTTCGGCGGCGGACCTTATTCGAGACTTTTTTCAAACGTGCGTGAAAAAATGAGTCTTTGTTATTACTGTTCGGCTTCGTCGGTCAGATACAAGGGGCTTATTACGGTTGATTCGGGTGTTGAATTTGAAAATGCCGAAAAGGCGCAGAATGAAATTTTAAATCAGCTTGAAATAATTAAAAATGGCGAGTTTTCGGATTTTGAATTTGAGTCTTCTGTTAAAAGCATTTGCGATTCGCTTAATGGATATAATGACAGTCAAAACTCCCTTGATTTATGGTATGCGTTAAAGGTGAATAATGATAATCTTTATTCGCCTGAGGATATCGCAGAAAAAATTAAAAAAATCACACGCGAGGATGTAATTTACGCCGCAAAAGGTGTAAAATTACACACAGTTTTCAAATTGTTGCCCAAGGAGGGACCGATATGCTAAAAAAATATTTCGAAAGCGAAATTGGAGAAAGTTATATTTTAGCAGAACATTCATCGGGACTTAAAATTTATATTTTGGAAAAGCCTCAGTATAATACCGCTTATGCACTCTTTGGAACTAAGTACGGCTCGATAGATAACTGTTTTTCGGTGGACGGTGAAAAATGCGAGGTACCTGAGGGTATTGCCCATTTTTTAGAGCATAAGCTTTTTGAAAGTGAGGATGGGGACGCCTTTACAAAATATGCCGAAACGGGCGCTTATGCTAACGCATTTACATCTTTTGATAAGACCTGTTATTTATTTTCTTGTTCTAATAGATTTTATGAAAATCTGGATATCCTTTTAAATTTTGTGCAGTCGCCCTATTTTACCGAGGCTACAGTTCAAAAGGAACAGGGTATCATAGGTCAGGAAATTACTATGTATGATGATAGCCCCGCTTGGCGCGTTATGTTTAATATGCTTCTGGCTATGTATAAAAATCACCCCGTCAGAATAGATATTGCGGGCACTGTGAAATCCATTTCCCAAATTAATGCCGGGTTGCTTTATAAATGCTATAACACTTTTTACAACCCTTCAAATATGTTTTTGTGTATTGCGGGTAATGTTAATACCGAAAAAATACTCGAAATGGTTGAAAAGTCAATCAAGCCTTGCGACAAAAAGGAAATTGTTCGCATTATGCCCAATGAAGAAGATGTCGTAAAGGTGGATTATGTTGAGCAAAATTTAGAGGTTGCGCAACCGATGTTTTGCTTTGGTTACAAGGAAAATGCAGATAAAAAGCGAAGCGTGAAAAACCGTGTTTGTACTGCAGTTTTGCTTGAAATTATTGCAGGCGATGCTTCACCGCTTTATAAAAAACTCACTAATGACGGACTTATTAATGATGAATTTTCTTTTGAATATTTCGTTGGCGAGGGTTATGCGGCGGTAATTTTTGAGGGTGAGTCCAATAATCCTAAAGCAGTGGCCGAAGAAATAAAACAAGAAGTAGCAAGATTAAAAGCTGAGGGTATAGATAAAAAATTGTTCTCGGCTGTAAGGTGCGGTCTTTACGGCAATGCAATCAGAATTTTTAATAGTGTTGAAGGTATAGCAATGCAGTTGGCTGATTGTGCTATGAATGACAGTTGCCTTTTTGATGATATAAAATATTTAAAATCAATTACAGTTGATGATGTTTACAAAAGACTTGATTTGTTAGATAATGATAAAACTGTGCTTTCGGTAATTAATCCAAAAAACAGAGGGAATTAAAATGGTATATAATATTACGATTTTTGGTATTCATTTAAAATTAAACCCTATTGCATTTTCAATCCCGTTGGGAAATAATCACTGGGATATTTATTGGTACGGTATAATAATTGCGTTGGGCTTTTTGCTCGCGATTATTTACGGATTTAAAAATGCAGAGCGATTTTCTATTAACAAGGATAAGATGCTTGATACGGTATTGGTTGTAACACCTATTGCAATTTTGTGTGCAAGGACATATTATCTTATATTTGACGGCGAAAAACTTCAAAGTATCGGTGATTTTTTCGGCTTCGGCGATTCTTCGGGATTTTCGGGACTTGCTATTTACGGCGGTGTTATCGGAGCCTTTGTTTCGGGTTTTGCGATGTGTAAAATTAAAAAAATAAAGGTTGCGGATATGTTCGATTTGGCAGCGTTGGGTTTTCTTATCGGTCAAGGCGTTGGCAGATGGGGCAACTTTATAAACCAAGAGGCATACGGCACTTTTACCGGCAGCAGCTGGTGGGGAATGAGCAGTGAAAGAACGGTTTATGAAATGGGAGAAGGACTTGTTCATCCTTGCTTTTTGTATGAGTCGATTTGGTGTATCGCAGGATTTTTCATTATCCATCATTTAAGTAAAAACCGTAAATTCAGCGGCGAAACATTTTTAATGTATCTTTCTTGGTATGGTTTCGGCAGAGGCTTTATTGAACTACTCAGAACCGATAGTTTAATGATTGGCAATATTCGCGTATCCTGTCTTTTGGCTTTTTTACTTTTTATCACAAGCACTACTGCAATTATCGTAATACGCAAAAAGTTGAAACCGCAAAAAGAATATGTAAGTCAGTTTGGGGAAAATTCGGAGGAACAAGATGTATAGAATTATTGACGGTAAGGTAATTTCCACAAGTGTTAAAGAGAGAGTAAAAAAAGAGGTTGAAGCCCTGAAGAAAAATGGAATTACAACCGGCCTTGCGGTTATAATTGTAGGTGAGGACCCCGCTTCAAAGGTTTATGTTGCAAACAAGAAAAAAGCTTGCGAGGCTTTGGGGATAATTTCGCAAGAATATGCCTTGCCTGAGAATACAACCCAAGAGGAATTGTTAGCGTTGATTGATACACTTAATAAAGAAAAGAGCATTAATGGTATTTTGTGTCAATTACCTCTACCGAAACATTTGGACGAAAATGCCGTTATAAATGCCGTTGCGCCAGAAAAGGATGTTGACGCTTTTCATCCCACAAATGTTGGCAAAATAATGTTAGGCGACTACGATTTTGTACCTTGCACACCTGCGGGAATAATGGAAATGCTGGCTTTTGAAAATATAGATATTACAGGTAAAACTTGTGTAGTAATAGGTAGGTCTAACATAGTTGGTAAGCCGATGAGTATGCTTTTACTTCATAAAAACGGTACGGTTACGGTTTGTCATTCTAAAACCGAAAATTTAAAAGAGGTTTGCCGCAAGGCAGATATTTTGGTGGCGGCAGTAGGAAAGCCGAATTTTGTAAAAGCTGATATGGTCAAAGACGGTGCGGTTGTAATAGATGTCGGCATAAACCGTGTTGACGGGAAGTTGGTTGGCGATGTGGATTTTGAGAGTGTAAAAGACAAATGCTCTGCCATAACCCCCGTGCCAGGCGGAGTGGGGCCTATGACTATTGCAATGCTTATGCAAAACACTTTAACAGCAGCGAAAAAACAAAACAAGGTGATTTAATTGTTTAAAAAAGCTTTAATTTTTGTTTGTCTTATTTGTCTTTTGTCGTTTAACGTGTCGGCTAAAAGTGGTGATACATTTTATGTTTACGGCAAGGACTCTAATAAGGTTGCCGAAATTTTAGGTATGTCAGCGGTTGAACTTCGCGATTATGTTGAGTATACCAACATAAAATATTTGGCAGTAAATAAGGATAATACAAAGCAAATTAAAACAACTGAATATATGGATGAATTTTCTAAAGAGGTTGATAGCTTTTATTCCCTTAGGGACAGCGAAATTTTAGAGCTTGCTAAGGAATTAAGCGTCACTGAAAACGGTGAAATAATCGAAAGAGGAAAATATAAATTCTTAAAAGTTACTGCAAGGACTAAAGATTCGGGCGGAGAGTACATTTTAACTCAATATATCACTGTTGATAACGGTGTAAATTTAATTTTAAGCTTTCATACCGATATAAATGAGGATACCGATTATATTGAAGATTATTTCAACGACCAGATAAAAGAACCAAGCGCTGTTTTTAAAGGGGTAGCCACCGCAGGAATAATAGTATTTTCTGTTTTTGCAGTTTTTGTTTTAGGTTTGATTATAAAAGATTCTTTTACAAATAAAAATTAAAATTATTTTGCCCAATTCCTTTTTTGGAATTGGGCTTTTTAATAATAGAATTGTTGACAAAAGGATATTTTCAAGTTTAAAATTGAATATAGAAAAATTTTTCCAAAAATGAAACCTTTTGGCATTTCGAAAAGTATTATTGATAGAATGGAAGGGAAGAAGAATGAAAGAAGCAGTAAATACGGGGAACAAGCTTTTTGCTGAACCTGAAGCGGTTTTTGAACGTTATGCAGATATGGTTTATCGGCTTGGATTTTTGCGCACAAAAAGCAAATACGATGCAGACGACATATTGCAGGAGGTATTTTTGCGGTATATGAAGGTGTGGGGCAAAATGGAGTCCGAAGAGCATATAAAGGCTATGCTTATCAGAATAACAATAAATTGCTCTAACAGTCTGCTTTCTTCTTTTTGGTCTAAAAATACCGAGGGTTTGAGTGATTCTTTACAGTCGCCCGATAAACCGACTGATAATGAAACACTTTTAGCTGTTTTAAAGCTTCCGCTTAAATACCGTACCGTAATTCATCTTCACTATTATATGGGCTACTCGGTTGAGGAAATTTCCCAAATAACTAAAATAGCGCCCGCAACCGTTAAAACTCACCTTTCGCGCGCAAGGGCGAGATTAAAAATAATACTTGGAACGGAGGATTTATAATGTTTGGAAACGATTATAAGAATCAAATGGATAAAATCAAGCCGGACGGATATATAAAACAAAAAGTAAGACGAAAACTATCTCAAAATGAGAAAGAGCCGCAAACAAAGAGTATGAAGATTTATTTTGGTAAAGCTGTAGCAGCGGTATTATCTTTGGCTTTAGTTTTTACAATAGGCGCTATAATGGGCAGAAACAGCGCGCCTAACACAATTGTGGTAGAAAATAAAACCCCGTTGGAAACTGTAAATGATTATGATAAAATTTATTCTGCTTTAAAGGAATTTAAGCAAAGCGTTTGGGACGAATTAAAAGATTCGATTGGTATTAACGGATTTGCGAAAAACGAGTTAATGGTTGAAGATGTGACTACTGACACTGCATATAGCAGTACGAATGAAAGCAACCATAGTCAAACTACCACTCAGGTTGAGGGGGTTGATGAAGCGGATATCGTAAAAACGGACGGGAAATATATATATATATTAAGCCATCGTGACGGCGGAAACAGGATAAAAATAGTCCAGTCCGGAAAAAATCCAATTCAACTTTCGGATATTATTATTGACCAAAATGTATATTCTGCAAATTTATATTTAAATGGCGACAGACTTGTTATATTAAGCGATAAAGCTGATGAGCAAGAAGTAAAGGCCATAATATATGATATTTCAAATCCTGAAAAACCCGAATTGGTGCAGATTTGCACACAAAGCGGTTATATAAACACCTCAAGACTTATCGGCAATAAACTTTATGTTATATCTAATCTTAATGTAAATGTTAATAATATGGTAAAAAGCGATACCGAAACCTATATGCCTTATATTTACAGCAAAGAATTTAAGGGTTCGGTAGCGTGCGATACGGTATATCTTTACGAGGAATGCCGCTCACCTGAGTTTACGGTGATTTCCGCGTTTAATATTAAGGATGGCACTTTGATTTCAACACAGTCGGTCTTGGGTGGCACTAATACTGTATATGTAAGCACAGATAATATAATCGTTGCAGGAATGAGTGACTCAAATCAAACCCAAATTGCCCGTTTTAAAATACAAGACGGAACTATTGAACTTAAAAGCTCGGCAAAGCTTAACGGAAGCCTTTTGAATCAGTTTTCTATAGATGAATATAACGACCATTTCCGTTTTGTTTTAACCGAAAATAAAATATTACAAGAGGGCGCGGTTATAGAAAAAGGCGATAGTGTAACCAAATATCCCGACAAGACAACAACCATTAACTCTCTTGTTGTTTTGGATAGTAATTTAAAGGAGAGCGGAAAAATCACCGATATAGCGCCTGATGAAAGGGTTTATTCGGTACGATTTATGGGTGACACTGCGTATTTTGTAACCTTCCGTCAGGTTGACCCACTTTTCAGTGTTGATTTAAAAGACCCTAAAAATCCAAAAATAATCGGCGCTTTAAAAATCCCCGGTTTTTCGAATTATCTTTTCCCCTATGGCGAGGGCAAGCTTTTAGGTATCGGCCAAAATGCTGATGAAACTACCGGCAGAACAAACGGTATGAAGCTTTCAATGTTTGATATAAGCGACCCTGCAAATGTTACCGAAAATGATAAAACCGATGTTCCTGCGGTATATTCAGAGTCGCTTTATAATCATAAGGCTATACTTGCCGATTACGGTAAAAACATTATAGCCTTTTCCGGATATGGAAATTATAAAAAAAACACCTACTTCATTTATTCTTATGAAAACGGTGGGTTTATTAAAAAACTGGAGACTGAAATTGACGGTATGGACATTTGCCGTGGTGTTTATATAGGCGATGTGTTTTATATAGTTACAGATTATAGTGTTTATTATTATAATATTAAAACTTTCGAAAAACTCGGCGCACTAGAGTTGACTTAAATAAACAACCCAAATTCCTTATATGGAATTTGGGTTGTTTTTCTTTAATAGTTCTGGGATTTGGGCAATTATTATAGCCGTAAATACCAATGCACAGCCTAGCAGCTCGTTTGGCAGTAGCATATTTCCCGATATTACCATACCGCCTAATGCGGCAAACACGCTTTCAAGACTCATAGTGATTGATGCCACTGCAGGCTCGGCATATTTTTGGCCGACTATTTGCAGTGTATATGCAACTCCGCTTGACATTACACCTAAATATAAAATTTGTGGCGCGCAAGAGAGTACGTTTTGCCAATTTACCGTATCAAAAATCAGTCCTAAAATGGCTGAAATGATACCTGCCACTAAAAATTGCATAATTGATAATTTTACTCCGCCGGTGAGCGTTACAAATTTATCTACCGACATTATATGCAGAGCAAAGCTTATGGCACACAGGAATAGCAAAACATCACCTAAATAAATGCCTTCGAATTTCCCGCCTAAAAGACAGTAGATGCCCACTATTGACACCACACCGCCTACTAAAACGAGGGGAGATATTTTTTTGCGTAAAAGCACTGAAAAAATCGGCACTAAAATAACATAAAGAGCGGTTAAAAAGCCTGCGCGCGCCTCTTTGGCAACCCCTTCGTTTGGGTATGCCTCGATACCGAACTGTTGGAAGTTAATCGAAATTGCAAGGCACACACCGCAAACGATTGCTGATAAAAAATATCCTTTTTTAGCTTTTTTGTCCTTAGGGAAAAAACTTGTTTTTTCCTTTAAGTTGGTGATTTTCCAAAAAATGAGTAGCGCAAATGCGCCGATGAATGAGCGAAGCGCATTAAATGTAAAACTCGGCACCTTGTCTGCCGCGCTGCTTTGTGCCACAAAGGCAAGCCCCCATATAAGCGAGGCTAAACCTAAAATTAAACTTCCTTTTAAATTATTGGTTTTCATTTATCCGTTAAGTTTATCCTTTCGCATAGTAAGCGATATACGCTTTTTATTTACGTCCACCGATAAAACCCAAACCTTTACAATGTCGCCAACCTTTAAAACTTCGCTGGGGTGTTTTATATATTTATCGGTTATTTGGGATATGTGAACAAGTCCGTCCTGATGAACTCCAATGTCAATAAAAGCACCAAAGTCGATAACGTTTCTAACCGTACCTGTCAGTTCCATTCCGCTTTTGAGGTCTTCCATAGACATTATATCGGTGCGAAGTAAAGGAGGCGGCAATTCGTCACGCGGGTCTCTGCCGGGGCGCTCTAATTCCTTAATAATATCGTTAAGGGTTGGCACACCGATTCCTAATTCGTTTGCAATGTTTTCAATACCTTTAGCCTCTGCTCTTTGTGTAAGGTCTGAAACCGAGCCTGATTTAACATCATTATCGGTATAACCGCAAAGTTTTAAAAGAGATTCGGCTGCCGAATAGCTTTCGGGGTGAACTGATGTGTTATCAAGCACGTTCTTTGAGTCTGCAATACGCAAAAAGCCTGCGCACTGCTCGAATGCTTTTGGTCCTAATTTAGGAACTTTTTTAAGTCCTGCTCGGGAAACGAATTTTCCGTTTTCTTCGCGGTAGGTTACAATATTTTTAGCAACCGCATTACCAAGACCGGAAACGCGTGCCAACAACTGAACCGAAGCGGTGTTAAGGTCAACGCCTACGTTGTTAACGCAAGATTCTACAACACCGTCAAGCGCGCCGTTTAACTGGTTTTGGGGCATATCGTGCTGATATTGGCCAACGCCTATTGCCTTTGGGTCAATTTTAACAAGCTCTGCCAATGGGTCTTGAAGTCGGCGGGCAATAGAAACCGCGCTTCTTAAAGAAACATCATATTCGGGGAATTCTTCTGCCGCTAATTTTGAAGCTGAGTAAACACTGGCCCCCGCTTCGCTTACCACCATATATGAAACGTTTTGGTCTAATTCCTTAATAACGTCTGCGGCAAAAACTTCGGTTTCGTGGCTTGCGGTACCGTTACCGATAGCAAAAACCTCTACACCGTATTTTTTAACGAAATCTTTTATTATTTTCTTGGCATTTTCAATGTCGTTTTTAGGGGGTACGGGGTAGATAACACCTGTGTCTAAAACCTTACCTGTACCGTCAACTACAGCCACCTTACAACCCGTTCTGTATCCGGGGTCTAAACCTAATGTAACCTTATCCTTAACGGGAGGTTGCATTAGTAATTGCTTTAAATTGGTTGAGAAAACCTTAATAGCCGAAGTGCTTGCCCTTTCGGTTAATTCTGAACGGATTTCACGCTCAACTGACGGGAAGATAAGTCTTGAATAAGCATCCTCTGCTGCCAATTTTACCGTTTCGGTAGCGGGTGAACCCTCTTTTATATGGTTTTTAGCGATTATAAATAATGCTTTTTCTTTATCAAAATCAATTGAAACCTTTAAAAATTCTTCTTTTTCACCGCGGTTAATGGCAAGAATACGGTGGTCGGCGATTTTTGAAATGCTTTCACTGTAATCGGCGTACATTTCATAAACGCCAAGCTCGTCCTTGGTACCCTTAACGTTTAAAATTCCGTGAGCCGAGCAAACAAAACGCATACGGCGTCTGATATCGGCATCATCCGAGATTTTTTCGGCAATAATGTCCATAGCGCCTTGTAAGGCGTCCTCGGCAGTTTCAACACCAAGTTCGGGATTTATATATTTTTTTGCCAAAATAACAGGCTCTTGGCAATCAGGCTCTTGGGTGTAAATAATATCTGCTAAAGGCTCAAGTCCCTTTTCCTTGGCAACCGAAGCGCTTGTTTTACGTTTTTTCTTGTAAGGACGGTAAATATCGTCAAGTTCGGTTAAGGTTAGCGCGTTTTCGATAGCCTCTATAAGTTCATCAGTCAAAGCACCCTGTTCTTCAATAGATGACTTGATTTTTTCTCTCGTTTCGTCCATATTGCGAAGATAGGTCAGTCTGTCAGAAAGCTCGCGCAAAATCTGGTCTTCAAGCGAACCTGTCGCTTCCTTGCGGTAACGGGCAATAAAAGGTATGGTATTACCTTCATCAATCAATTTTACCGTATTTTCAACCTGAAACGGTTTTAGTGAAAATTCTTCTGTAAGTTTCTTTAAAATATCCATTTTACACCTCAAAAATGATTTAATTTATTTTACCATTTTTTTGACTTTAGTACAACAAAAATATATATGTATATTCAAAAAACGGTTTTCGCAACCAATTTTTATAAAAAATATTTAAAAAATAACTGAAATGCGAAAATTTTTTGTATTTTTTATGAAAAAATTAAAAAAATATTAAAAAAGTTACAAAAAAGGTTGCAATTTTGTAACCTTTTTGTTATAATAACATTCGTGATGATTACAAATTGTAACTTTTCAAAGGAGTGGACTGTTATTTTTAAGAATTTAATAACCGAAAAACTTAACACAGTTTTTAGATTCGTAAAAGGAAACAGAATATTGGTTAAATTTACAAGCTTTGCCCTGGTTGCAATGCTTTCTTTGGTAGTAAGTATAGTTGCTTGCGGTATAACCGTTGGCTTTAATGTTAATTATTCGGGCAAAAATATTGCCGTCGTACGCAAAACCCAAGTTTTCGATAAGGCTAAAGCCTTGCTTTTGGAAAACATTGAGGACGAAGAAACCGCTAATGCGATTAAAAATCCTAAATTTGCTTTAACCATTACTATCAATGATAAGATAGACGGTGAGGACAAGCTGGCCAATGCTATCGTAGAAAATACTGACAACCTTGTAGCTGGTTATGCTGTAAAGGTAGACGGTGAAACCTTGACCCATTCCACTTTTAGCGGCGCAAAGGACTATTTGGAACAAGCCCGTTGCCGTTATTATGTAGAAGGTGCCGAGAATACCGCGAGCTTTACTCAAGAAGTAACACTTGAAGAGGGTTATTATTTAGTTGACACCTTAGATGATGAGCAATCTTTCAAAGAAAAGATTGATACGTTAGAGGTTAAAACCCTTTCTACAGTTACCACCGATGTAGAAACTGCATATAAAACAAAGACCGTTAAAAACTCAAAGCAATACGTTGGATATACAAAGGTTATATCTGCGGGCGTAAAGGGTGTAACCCGTAACGTTGATGAGGTTGAAACAATTAACGGCAAAGAAATTTCAAAAACTTTAATTTCAAGTCAGGTTATCTCTGAACCCCAAGAGCGTGTTGTTGAAAAGGGAACAAAGTCTGCTTACAGCAGTGCAACCGAAAGAGCAGAGGCTACTTCTGCCGGATTTATCCGTCCTATGAATAAGGGCGATGTCAAGAAAATCACAGCTTATTGGGGTGATGGACGCGGACACAAGGGTATTGACCTTGCGGGTGACACGGGAAGAGCTATTTTCGCCGCAAAGGGCGGTACGGTAATCTTCTCCGGCAGAGACGGAAACTACGGTTATTCAGTAGTAATTGACCATGGTGACGGTTATCAAACCAGATATGCCCACAACAGTTCAAACTGTGTTAAAAAAGGAGATACTGTAACTCAAGGTCAGCAAATTGCAAAACTTGGTAATACCGGTCGTTCAACAGGACCTCATTTGCATTTTGAAATTCTTAAAAACGGAAAACAGGTTAATCCGTCTAAATATATTAGTTTCTAAAAAAAGCCGATGCGTAAAGCATCGGCTTTTTTGTATTAATCACAACAAGGGTCACTTTTTTTCTTTTGGGGCTTTTGGGGCTCGGATTTCGTAACATCACCAAGACCGCTTGTTTCGCTAAATATAACGTTTGATTTTGTCATCTCAACCGCATCGGTTGGGATGATTATTTTTGAAGCACTGCCGTTAGACATGGCAACCAAGGCTTCATATTTTTTGAGTTCTAAAACGCTCAAGTCTGCATTTGCAGCTTTAAGGGCGGCCAAACCGTCAGCCTCCGCTTTTTTAGCAAGTAATATAGCTTTTGCCTCACCTTCAGCACGGGCTATTCTTGCATCGCGCTCACCCTCGGCGGCTAAAATCATTGCCTGTTTATCGCCTTCGGCGCGGGTAATAACTGCGGCTTTGTGACCTTCTGCTTCTAATAAAGTTTCGCGGCGGTCGCGTTCAGCCTTCATTTGCTTTTCCATTGCGTTTTGAATTTCAGAGGGTGGAATAATATTTTTAAGTTCTACGCGGTTAACCTTGATTCCCCACTGGTCAGTAGCGCAGTCTAAAATTTCGGTCATTTTACCATTTATCGTATCGCGCGAGGTGAGGGTATCATCTAATTCCAACTCGCCAACAATGTTGCGAAGTGTTGTGGCGGTAAGATTTGAAAGCGCACTGATGGGATTTACTGCACCGTATGTGAACAATTTAGCATCAAACACTTTAAAGTAAACAACAGTGTCGATTTGCATTGTTACATTATCTTTGGTGATAACGGGTTGCGGCGGAGAGTCAAGAACTTGTTCTTTTAAGGTTACGCGTTTTGCAACGCGGTCAATTACCGGTATTAGAAAGTGAAGTCCTGCCTCCCAGGTTTTGCAATATTTACCCAATCGCTCAATAACGTGTTCACTTGCTTGCGGAACAACTCTTAAGCAGAGTAAAATCAAAACTAAAACAACTACTAAAACTATTAGAATCATAATAATTTCCTCCTTTATAATTATTTTAACAAAACAATGAATATATGTAAAGAAAAAATCTGTTAAAATAATGTGTTTTTTTGAATTTAGGTCGTTTATGATGATTAACATAATATTTGGTTTTATTCGTTGTTTTTCTGTTTTTTTGTGGTTTTGCTATTGACAAGCATGTGGTTTTATGTTAAAATGTTAGTAAATTAGTGTGAAGTAGTGTCCTTTAGCGAGATTTTAACGGAGGTATATTATATATGAAGACAGTGTATACTGAAAAAATTGAAAAATCAGCTCGTATTCCTCAGTTGATTGAGCATTTGTTTGCTAAAATGCCCGAAATTGAGGCTGACCGCGCCGTGCTTTTAACCGAAAGCTATAAGCAAACCGAAAATTTGCCTATAATTTTGCGAAGAGCAAAGGCTTTTGCACATATATTAGAAAAACTTCCTATTACGATTCGTCCGTTGGAATTGATTGTCGGCAGCAACACAAAGGCTCCTCGCGGATGTCAGGTATTCCCCGAATATTCATACACCTGGCTACAGGATGAGTTTGACACTGTGGCAACCAGAAGCGCCGACCCGTTTTACATATCCGAACAGACAAAGGAAATCCTTAAAAAAGTTTATCCTTATTGGGCAGGTAAAACAACAAGCGAATTGGCAACCGCTTATATGTCTCCTGAGGCTTTGGCTGCTATTGACCATAATATTTTCACTCCCGGCAACTATTTTTATAACGGTATCGGCCATTTGACCGTTGATTACGGCAAAGTTTTAAAAATAGGCTACAAGGGAATTATAAAAGAAACTGAAGAAGCTATTGCAAAGCTTAGCGTAGCTGATGAGGATTATGCAAAGAGATATAATTTCTTGCAAGCAGTAATCATTAGTTGTAATGCGGTTTGTGATTATGCTAAAAGATATGCTACTTTAGCAAAAGAAGAGGCTCAAAATTGTGCAGATGAGACTCGCAAGGCGGAGCTTTTACAGATTGCCAAAAACTGTGAACGAGTACCTGCCGAGGGCGCAACCACTTTTTATGAAGCTTGTCAGTCTTTCTGGTTTGTGCAAATGCTTTTACAAACAGAATCCAGCGGACATTCAATTTCTCCCGGTAGATTTGACCAATATATGAATCCGTATTATGAAGCAGATTTGCAAAAAGGTACGATTACCCGTGAATTTGCTCAGGAATTGATTGACTGTATCTGGGTTAAACTAAACGACCTTAATAAAGTTCGTGATGCGGCTTCTGCAGAAGGCTTTGCGGGTTACAGCCTTTTCCAAAACCTTATTGTAGGCGGTCAGGATTCTAACGGTAAGGATGCTACAAACGATATTTCATATATGTGTATGAACGCTACCTTACACGTGAACTTACCTCAACCTTCATTTTCTGTTCGCGTTTGGAATGGAACACCTCACGAATTTATGCTTCGCGCGGCAGAGGTTACAAGAACGGGCGTGGGACTTCCTGCTTACTATAATGACGAGGTTATTATTCCGTCACTTCAAAGCAGAGGCTTAACTTTAGAGGATGCGCGTGACTATAATATAATCGGTTGTGTTGAACCTCAAAAATCAGCCAAGACTGACGGTTGGCACGATGCGGCATTCTTTAATATGTGCAGACCCCTTGAGTTAGTTTTCTCAAACGGTGTTGACAAGGGCGTTCAGTTAGGTCTTCAGACAGGCGATGTTACTAAAATGACCACCTTTGAAGAATTTTATGACGCTTATAAAAAGCAGATGACATACTTTATAGAACTGCTTGTTAATGCAGATAACGCAATTGACTTGGCTCATGCGGAGCGTTGTCCGCTTCCTTTCCAATCCTGTATGGTTGAGGATTGTATCGGCAGAGGAAAAAGTCTTCAAGAGGGCGGCGCTATTTATAACTTCACAGGTCCTCAAGGTTTTGGTATTGCAAATATGGCGGACGCTTTATATGCAATTAAAAAACTTGTTTTTGAAGAAAAAAGTGTTACAATGGCCGACTATAAAGAAGCGCTTGACAATAACTACGGCAAGGATATGGATTCAAAGATTGCCGAAAAGATTACTGCAGACGTAGCTAAAAAACTTGTTGAAGACGGCAAAATGCTCTCTCGCGAAGACGTGCAGACTATTTACGAAACAGTGGTTAAAAATAACTGCAATGACGAGCAAAAGCAAAAGTATTCGGATTTGCTTGAAAAGATAGAGGCACTTGAAAAGTTCGGTAATGATAATGATGAGGTTGACGCTTTTGCAAGAGACGTTGCCTATACATACACAAGACCGATGCTTAATTATAAAAATCCAAGAGGCGGTCAGTATCAAGCGGGACTTTATCCTGTATCGGCAAATGTACCGCTTGGTGCGCAAACAGGCGCTACGCCTGACGGTCGTTTGGCAAATACCCCTGTGGCAGACGGTGTTTCACCTGCGGCAGGCAGAGATGTTAAGGGACCGACCGCTGCGGCAAACTCTGTTTCAAGATTAGACCATTATATTGCGTCAAACGGAACCTTGTTTAATATGAAGTTCCATCCGACAGCCTTGGCGGGGGAAAGCGGTCTTGAAAGCTTTGTAGCTTTGGTTAGAGGCTACTTTGACCAAAAGGGAAGCCATATGCAGTTTAATGTTGTCAGCAGAGAAACCTTGCGCGATGCCCAAAAGAACCCTGAAAAATATAAATCATTGGTTGTTCGTGTTGCAGGCTATAGCGCACTTTTCACAACACTTTCACGCTCGCTTCAGGATGATATTATTAACCGTACCGAGCAGGGAGATTTCTAAATGACAAATGATATATATAATGTGAAGGGCAGAATATTTGATATTCAGCGTTTCTCAACCCACGATGGACCGGGTGTGCGAACAATAGTGTTCTTAAAGGGGTGCCCCTTAAGGTGCCGTTGGTGTTGCAACCCCGAATCGCAGTCCTATGAAATTCAGCAGATGCTTCAAAAAGGCAAAATGAAAACCATAGGCCGCGATGTCACGGTGGGGGAAGTACTTGAAGAGGTAATGCGTGACCGTCCTTACTACCGCAGAAGCGGCGGCGGTTTAACCCTCTCGGGCGGTGAATGTTTGGTGCAACCCGATTTTGCAGTCGCTTTATTAAAAGCGGCTAAAGAAAACGGTATTAACACTGCAATCGAAACTACCGGTTTTGCCGAGTGGCAAACGATAGAACGCTTTATTCCTTATGTTGATACTTTTTTGATGGATATAAAACATATCGACACTAAAAAGCATGAGGAATTTACCACCCGACCGAACGCGCTGATATTAAAAAATGCCCGTTTGATTGCCGAAAAGGCTAAACGCTTAATTATTAGAGTTCCGGTAATACCGACCTTTAATGATACAACCGAAGAAGTTGGACTGATTGCCCAGTTTACTTCCCGTTTACCTAATGTAAACGAAATTCATCTGTTGCCTTATCACCGTATGGGTAAGGATAAGTATGACGGACTTTCCCGAGAATACTTAATGGGGGATATACCCTCGCCTACGAACGAAAAAATGCAAGAACTAATCGGTGTTTGCAAGGCATACGGACTAACTACACATTTGGGAGGTTGATAAAATGAATTTAGAAGATTATCTCTCGTCTGATAATAAGGCGCGTATAATTCAGGAGATAGTTCCGGGTAAGCAAATTACCTTGGCGCACATAATCGCTAATCCTGATAAAGTGCTTTATTACAAGTTGGGATTAGACCCTTCCGAAGAACATTCCGGCGCAATCGGAATACTAACCCTTTCACCAAGCGAAACGGCAATCATCGCAGGCGATATTGCTATGAAGGCTTCGGGTGTAGAATTAGGGTTTGTTGACCGCTTTAGCGGTACAGTAATTGTAACCGGTACAGTTTCTCAGGTTGAGGCGGCGCTGACCGCAGTAACCGAATATGCAATAAATAAGTTAGGTTTTGCCGTATGCGAAATAACCAGGACTTAAAAAAACTGCTTTTGATAGGTCGCAGCGGTTGCGGAAAAACTTCCTTAACCCAAGCGCTTCGGGGTGAAAAACTTCACTACCAAAAAACACAAGGTATGGTTTTTAACGATTTCTTAATTGATTCGCCCGGTGAATACGCCGAAAATCACGATTTAGGCGCGGCGTTGGCGCTCTACTCTTACGAGGCGGATGTGGTAGCGCTTTTGATTGCAGCAGATGACGATTATTCACTTTTTCCGCCCTGTATTACCTGCCTTGTGAACCGTGAGGTTGTGGGAGTGGTAACCAAAATCGACAAAGCGGACCCCGCAAGAGCAGAACAGTGGTTAAAACTTTCGGGTTGCAAAAAGGTATTTTTTGTAAATTCAAAGAGCGGCGAGGGCGTTTCGGACATAATCGAACACCTAAAACCACACAAAACCAAATAAAAAACACAAAAAAACAGAAAAAAACAGATTTTTCTATTGACTTTAGTTATTAATTATGGTAATATTTATCCATAGTAAAATAAAAAACAAATAAATTCAAAGGAGAAACCCAAAATGGTAAATGAATTTGAAATTAAAAAACAGATTTGCGAAATCGGTAAACGCATCTATGACAGAGGAATGGTTGCAGCTAATGACGGTAACATTTCCGTAAAAATTGGCGAAAACGAATTTCTTTGCACACCTACAGGTGTAAGTAAGGGCTTTATGACTCCTGAATACATTTGTAAGGTTGACCGTGACGGTAAGGTTATTCAAGCCAACCCCGGTTTCAAACCCTCATCAGAAATTAAAATGCACATGCGTGTATACAAAGAGCGTCCTGACGTTAAGGCAGTAGTTCACGCTCACCCAATGTATGCAACAGGCTTTGCAATTGCAGGTATTCCGCTAACTCAACCTATTATGCCTGAAGCTGTAATTGCTCTCGGTTGCGTTCCGATTGCTAAATACGGCACACCTTCTACAGAAGAAATTCCAGATGCAGTTTCTGAACATCTCCAGTATTTTGATGCTGTACTCTTGGAAAATCACGGTGCACTTTCTTACTCTGACAGCCTTTTAAATGCTTATCACAAAATGGAATCGCTTGAATTCTATGCAAATCTTCTTTATATTTCTAACCAACTCGGCGGTCCTAAGGAACTTTCTGAATCTCAAGTACAGCGCTTATATGAAATCCGCCGTCAGTTTGGTATGACAGGTAAGCATCCTGCAAACCTCTGCCCCAACGCTAAGGATGGCAAACCAAGCTGTCACGGTTGCGGTGGCAACTGCTCACACGGTAAGGATGCAGATATGGTTGCTGAAATTACCCGCAAGGTGCTTGAATCTCTCGGTAAGTAAGAGGTGTTAGCATGGATACACATGCTTTACAGAAAATAGTGGATACTATTGTTCATGAAATGGGTGTAAAGGGTAATATTTCTTTATCACAAGCACGCGCTTTGAGTGAACAGATACGCGAAAAGGCTGCCCAAATGGGTGTTAATGCTGTAGTTGCAATATCTAACAATGCGGGAAATCCCGTTTTGGTAGAGTGTATGGATGATTCATATATTGCAAGCTACGATGTAGCGGTTAACAAAGCCTTTACGGTAGTATCCCTTAAAATGTCTACTTCTCAGTTAAAACCGTTAAGCCAACCCGGCGGTTCACTTTACGGAATACAGTTTACCAATGGCGGTAAAATTGTGATTTTCGGCGGTGGTGAGCCTTTGTGTAACAGCAAGGGTGATATAATCGGCGGATTAGGAGTAAGCGGCGGAACAGAAGAACAGGACACTGCTTTGGCAGAATACGGAAAACAATTATTTGAGAAAGGCAGAAATTAGTTATGGATATTAATTCTTCTAATATTGAAGCTATTGTCCGTCAGGTTTTGTCTGATATGAAGGGAACGTCTTCTACTTCATCAGCACCTTCCGGCAATGTTCCTTCAACTGCCCATGTTGCAATGCTAACCGGTCTTGAAAAGTTCGAAATTAAAGAATATCCAATGCCGGCAGTTGGCGATGATGACATTCTCGTAAAGGTTGAAGGTTGCGGTGTTTGCGGTACTGACGCGCACGAGTTCAAGCGTGACCCGTTCGGCCTTATCCCTGTAGCGCTCGGTCATGAGGGCACAGGCGAGATTGTTAAGATGGGTAAAAATGTTAAGAAGGACAGCGCAGGTAAGCCTTTGAAGATTGGCGATAAGGTTGTAACCTGTATGATATTTAAGGACAATCCGGACATCACTATGTACGACCTTAACAAACAAAATGTTGGCGGTGCTGATGTTTACGGTCTTCTTCCTGATGACGACATCCACCTAAACGGTTGGTTCAGTGATTACATATTAGTTCGTGGCGGTTCAACAGTATTTAATGTAAGCGACCTTGATTTAGATTCAAGAATCTTAATTGAGCCATGCGCAGTTTTAATTCACGCAGTAGAGCGTGCAAAAACAACAGGTATTCTTCGTTTTAACAGCCGTGTTGTAGTACAAGGTTGCGGACCTATCGGTCTTATCTGTATTGCAATTTTACGCACAATGGGTATTGAAAACATTGTTGCGGTTGACGGTGAAGAAAAGAGGCTTTCCTTCGCTCGCGAAATGGGCGCAGACCATACCGTAAACTTCAAAGACCATAAGGGTATTGAGGCATTGAGCGGCGCGGTTAAGGATGCTTTCGGCGGATACGAAGCAGATTTTGCTTTCCAATGCACAGGTTCTCCTGTAGCACACAGCAATATCTATAAGTTCATCCGTAACGGTGGCGGACTTTGTGAATTAGGTTTCTTCATCAACGGTGGCGATGCTACGATTAACCCCCACTTTGATATTTGCGCTAAAGAAATTACAACAGTTGGTTCTTGGGTATACACTCTTCGCGATTATGCAACAACATTTGATTTCCTTAAGCGTGCTAAAGCAATCGGACTTCCGATGCAAAAACTTATTACTCACAAATATCCGTTAGAACAAATCAACGAGGCACTACAAACCAATCTTAAGATGGAAGGTTTGAAGATTGCGATTGTTAATAAATAATTCGGGGGTATTTTAAAATGGGAAATGCAACCGGAATAGTTGAGGTTTACGGTCTTGTAACTGCTTTTGTAGCGTGTGACGCCGGATGCAAGGCGGCGAATGTTACGGTAGAGCATTTTGACAAGAACAAGCCCGGCAATGCAGAATCAATGGAAGTTCCGCTAATTGTTGCGGTAAAATTCCGTGGCAATGTTACCGATGTTGAAGCCGCTGTTGAAGCTGCAAAAGCAGCAGCCGAAAAGGTTTCAGGCGTTGTGACCTCACACATTATTACTCGCACCGAATCGGACACAGAGCCGATGCTAAAATTAAACGCATTTGATAAAAATTAAATTATAATAATCGGAGGAAACTCAAAATGGTAAAGCAAGCACTTGGTATGATAGAAACCCGCGGTCTTACCGCAGCAATCGAAGCAGCAGACTCTATGGTTAAGGCTGCGGAAGTAGTGTTAATCGGTACTGAAAAAATCGGTTCAGGCCTTGTATCTGTTATGGTACGCGGTGATGTTGGCGCTGTAAAGGCTGCTGTTGAAGCTGGCAGCGTTACTGCATCTGCTTTAGGCGAATTGGTAGCTACACACGTAATCCCCCGTCCTCATGAGGATGTTGAAAAAATTCTCCCCAAGTTCTAATTAGGAGAGATTAAAATGAAATCATTAGGAATGATTGAAGTATCGGGCGTAACTGCTGCGATAGATTGTTTAGACATTATGTGCAAATCAGCAGATGTTGAATTTGTTACTTGGGAACGTAAGTTAGGTGGAAGACTTGTAACAGTGATTGTACAAGGCGATGTTTCTGCGGTAAGCGCCGCAGTTGAAAATGCCGTTGCAAACGGTCTTAAAAAGCCGGTTGCAAGTGCTGTAATTGCAAGTCCCCACGAAGAAACCTGGCGTTTACTTCAAATAAGCGCTGCTCGAATTGCTAAGAAAGGTAGGTAAATCTCATGGCTGAGAACAAAACAACCACCGCAAAAAAAGTAGAAACACCGGTTGAAAAAACCGAGGTTAAAGCACCCAAAAAGGAGGTAAAGAAAATGGCACTTGAAGCATTAGGTATGGTAGAAACCAGAGGTTTAGTAGCTGCAATTGAAGCTGCTGATGCAATGGTTAAGGCTGCAAATGTTCAACTCGTTGGCACCGAAAAAATCGGTTCCGGTCGTGTAACCGTTATGGTTCGTGGCGATGTTGGAGCAGTTAAATCTGCTGTTGAGGCAGGTAGCACATCTGCTTCCCGCTTGGGTGAGTTAGTTGCAACTCATGTAATTCCCCGCCCTCACGGTGATGTGGAGAATATTCTCCCCACCTTGAAATAATTTGCAAATTAATTTAGGAGGATAAAAAAATGGCACTTGAAGCATTAGGTATGGTAGAAACCAGAGGTTTAGTAGCTGCTATAGAAGCTGCTGATGCAATGGTTAAAGCTGCAAATGTACAACTTATCGGTACCGAAAAAATCGGTTCTGGTCTTGTATCTGTTATGGTACGTGGCGATGTTGGAGCAGTTAAATCTGCAGTTGAAGCAGGTTCTACTTCAGCTTCTCGTTTAGGCGAGTTAGTTGCTACACACGTAATTCCCCGTCCTCATGACGATGTGGAAAAAATCCTACCCACACTTAAATAATTTGAGTAGGTATCTGTTTTGTTAACTATTGAGGGGGAAGAATAAAACTCCCCCTCGGTTGACACCCTTTATTATACGAAAGAACAGGTGAAAACGATGATAGTCGGAAAAGTAGTAGGAAGCGTAGTTTCCACACGAAAAAACGAAAATCTTATCGGCTGTAAATTTATGGTTGTAGAACCCATTGCCGAATTGGGTGAGCCAAACAAAAAAATCGTTGCTATTGATAATATCGGCGCAGGTATCGGTGAGCTTGTTTTAGTTGCTACCGGAAGCGCTGCAAGAATTGGCTGCGATATGGCAGAATCTCCCGTTGATGCGGCAATTGTCGGTATAATTGATGCCGGTACTGGCCTTGCCGGAGTGATAGGTTAATGAATATCGAAGAATTAAAAGAACTTTTGCGACAAGCAGGAGTTGTCGGTGCGGGCGGCGCAGGTTTCCCTACATACGCAAAATTGTCACCCAAAGCCGATACTTTAATTTTAAACTGCGCGGAATGTGAGCCGCTTTTGCGCTTGCACCGTCAGGTACTTAAAAAGTATACTTATGAAATTTTAAGTACACTTTATGAAATTTCGAAAATTGTAGGAGTAGAAAATGTCATAATAGGCATAAAGGCTTCTTATAAAGAAACCGTTGATGCCGTTAATGCAGAAATTTCTTCCTTTAATAATATGAAGGTTTGCACCTTGCCTGAAATTTATCCCGCGGGAGATGAGGTAGTGCTTACCTATGAAGCGACCGGTAGGGTAGTACCCGCAGGTCAGATACCGCTTTCTGTCGGTGTTACAGTGCTTAACGTTGAAACCGTTTACAATGTATATAAAGCAATGAATGGAGAGGGCGTTACACACAAGTATGTAACAGTAATTGGAGAAGTTAAAAATCCCGTTACGGTATATGCTCCTATCGGAACACCTATTGAAAAGCTTGTAGATATGGCAGGAGGAGTTACTATTAAAGACCCTGCGTATCTTTTAGGCGGCCCAATGATGGGAACTTTAGGTTCTCCGTCACAAACCGTTACTAAAACAACCAATGCGGTTTTGGTTTTGCCAAAGGATATGCCTTTGATACAAAGAAAGCAAACTAATACTTCAATTGACATTAGAAGAGCGATGTCGGCTTGCTGTCAGTGTAATTATTGCACTTCGCTTTGCCCGCGTCACCTTTTAGGACACCCGATTGATCCGAGCGCATTAATGAACGCTGCCGCTCATTCGGTAACAAATGATGCAACACCTTATATAAATGCTGCATTTTGTTCAGGTTGCGGACTTTGTGAAGCATACTCTTGCAACCAAAGTTTGTCACCAAGAGCACTGTTAAATGCTACAAAGGGCGTATTGAGACAGAACGGTGTAAAACCGCCTCAAAACCCTGATATGAGTGATGTCGACTCAACAAGACCGCTTCGAATGATACCTGTTTCAAGGTTGAGAGCAAGATTAGGGCTTGAGCCTTACAATAAATCTGCTCCCATAACCGAAAAGCAGGTTAAGGTAAAAAGACTTGTAATTGCTTTGTCACAGCATATCGGCGCACCTGCTAAGCCTATAGTTAAAAAAGGTGATAATGTGACTGAGGGACAATTAATTGCAAAACCGATGGATGATGCTTTAAGCGTTGGAATACACGCTTCTCTTACGGGTAAGGTTGTAGACGTTACCCAAAAGAATATAATAATTTCCGTGGAATAGGAGGGGACTTGAAATGAAAAAAGCAATAGGTATGATAGAAATGAAAACGGTTTCCTCCGGTATGAGAGCGGCTGACCGTATGGTTAAAACCGCTGAGGTGGAATTGTTACAGGCAGATACTGTTTGCCCCGGTAAATTTTTGGCGCTTATAAGTGGTGACTTAAGCGCAGTTAACGCTGCTGTTGAAGCCGCTGCCGCACAGGATAGCGAACAGTTGATTGATACATTTGTTTTAGGAAATCCGCACGATTCAATTTTCTCAGCGCTTTACGGTGCTACCGATATCGGTAACCCGAATGCATTGGGTGTGTTGGAAACATTTTCAGCATCTGCCGCAGTAGTTGCTGCAGATATTGCCGCAAAAACTGCGCTTGTAGATTTAATCGAACTACGTTTGGCGCGCGGTATGTGCGGAAAATCTTACTTACTCTTAACAGGCGAAATTGCCGCTGTTGAGGCCGCTATCGAGCGCGCAAAACAAGGCGCGGGCGAGAATGGTATGTTCTTGGACAGCGCAGTTATCCCCCGCCCCGATAAAAAATTCTGGAGTAAAATTCTTTAAAAGGAGTATTGAATATGCTCGCGATAGAACGACGTAATGCAATACTTGCGAAATTGAATGCCGAAGGCAAAGTAATCGTTACAGATTTAAGCCGTGAGTTTGATGTTACTGAAGAAACTATTCGCCGTGACCTTGAAAAACTTGACAATGAAGGTCTTGCTACCAAGACCTACGGCGGCGCGGTAATAAATCAGAATTTGAATGTTGATTTGCCTTTTAATGTGCGTAAGCGCGCTAATGTAGAGCGGAAGCAAAAAATCGCTGAAACAATTGCTCAAATGATTAATGACGGCGACTATATAATGCTTGATGCAAGTTCCACTGCAATCTATGTGGCGAAGGCTATAACTAATAAAAAAGATATTACCTTGATAACAAATTCGGTTGAAATATTAATAGAATTGGCTGATAAAAGCGATTGGAAAATTCTTTCAACCGGCGGTTCGCTTAAAAAAGGAGCGCTATCCTTGGTAGGAGCCTCTGCCGAGCGAATGATTAGAGGCTTTCATGTTGATTTGGCAATTTGCTCTTCAAAGGGTATTGATATGAATATGGGCGTTACTGATTCTAATGAAAAAGATTCAGAAATTAAAGGTGCTATATTCTCAGCCGCAAGCCGCAAAATTCTCGCAGTAGATGGTACTAAGTTTGATAAAATTTCTTTTGTTCACGTGTGTGAATTAAATGATATTGATACAGTAGTAACTGATGAACAACCTTCTGAAAAATGGGTAGAGTATTTTAAAGATAAGGGCGTAGAATTAGTTTACTAGGAGGTTTTGGTATGAAAATTTTGGTAGTTAATGCAGGTAGTTCTTCGCTTAAGTATCAATTGTTTGATATGCAAACAGGCGATGTTTTAGCAAAGGGACTTTGTGAATGTATCGGCGATAAGATGGGTTCTGTAACCCATAAATACGGCGATAAAAAACACGAGATGCAGGTAGAACTTGCTGACCACGAAAAAGCACTTTCAATAGTTCTTGATTTGCTTGTTAGCAAGGAATACGGTGTGATTGCAAGTATTGATGAAATTGGTGCTGTAGGTCACAGAGTGGCTCACGGCGGCGAAAAATTCAAGGCATCTTCGCTTATTGATGATGAGGCAATCGAGTATCTTGAAGGCATTGTGCCGATTAATCCCTTGCACGGACCTCCGGCAATTAAGGGTATTAACGCTTGCAGAAGACTTATGAAAGAAGTTCCTCAGGTTGCGGTGTTTGACACCTCTTTCTATTCACAAATGGAAGATTTTCGTACTATATACCCGATACCTTATGAATTTTATACTGAAAATAAAATCCGCCGTTACGGTTTCCACGGCACTTCTCACCGCTATGTTTCGGCTAAAGCGGCAGAAATGTTAGGAAAACCTATCGAAGAACTTAAAATTATTACTTGTCACTTGGGTAACGGTTCTTCAATTACAGCGGTTGATAAGGGAATTGCAATTGATACTTCAATGGGTTTCACCCCACAAGAAGGACTTCCAATGGGTACAAGAAGCGGAAGTATCGACCCAACAGTTATCCCTTATATTATGAAAACTAAAAACCTAAACGCTGATGAGATTGAAGATATATTAAACCGCAAATCCGGTCTTTTGGGCGTGAGCGGTATTTCAAACGACTGCCGTAAGGTTACAGACGCTGCAAATTCAGGTGATTACAGAGCAAGACTTGCTCAAAAGATACTTGTGAACAGTATCAAAAAGATAGTAGGCAGTTATATTGCCGAATTAAACGGAATTGACGCATTAGTTTTCACTGCAGGTATCGGTGAAAACAGCGCTTGGTTAAGACAAGAGGTTTGCGAAAATATGGACTTCTTTGGTATTGAAATTGATAATGAATTAAACCAAACCAGAGGTGTTGATGCAGATATTTCGGCTAAAAATGCAAAGGTTAAAACATTGGTAATACCTACCAATGAGGAATATATGATTGCGTTAGATACCGCAAAATTTTGTAAGGAGTAATTAAGTATGGCTAATATTTCTGAAGCTGAAATTCGCGAGGTAGTAAGCCTTGTGCTTAATAAAATGCAAACTGGAAACACAACCGATTGGGACAGCACACATTACGGTCCCCGTAAGTTTGTTGGTGTTTATGCAGATATGAATGATGCTATTGCCGAGGTTCAAAAGGCTTATTTAGCTGTTCGTGCAATGTCGGTTGAAAAAAGAGAGGCTATTATTACTGAAATTCGCCGTTTAACCCGAGCAGAAGCTCCGATTATGGCTCAATTAGGCGTTAGCGAAACAGGAATGGGTAAGGTAGAGCATAAACGCTTAAAGCATATCTTGGTTGCAGATAAAACCCCTGGTACCGAGGATATTCTTTCAAATGCTAAAACAGGTGATAGCGGTCTTACTTTGGTAGAAATGGCGCCGTTTGGTGTAGTTGGCGCTATAACACCAAGTACCAATCCAAGTGAAACTGTAATTTGTAACAGTATCGGTATGATTGCTGCAGGTAATGGCGTTGTTTTCAACCCACACCCAAATGCAATCGCCACCTCTAACTATGCAGTAGACCTTGTAAACCGCGCTTCTAAGGCTGCAGGCGGCCCTGAGGTTTTGGTTTGCTCAATGGTTAAACCTACTTTGGAATCTGCAGCGATTATGCAGTCACATCCGCTTGTTCGTTTGCTCGTATGCACAGGCGGTCCCGGCGTTGTTAAAGCAGTGCTTTCTTCAGGTAAAAAGGCAATCGGCGCGGGCGCAGGCAACCCACCTGTTATCGTAGACGATACTGCAGATATTGCAAAGGCGGGTAAGGATATTATTGACGGTTGCACCTTTGATAACAACCTACCTTGTATCGCAGAAAAAGAAGTTTTTGCTTTCCGCAATATAGCAGATGAGTTAATCTCCTCAATGCTTAAAAACGGCGCCTATATGATAAATGCTGAGCAGGCTAATAAGTTGGCAGATATAGTTCTTGTTGATAAAAAAGACAAGAAAGGAAATGTTAAAAAGATTGTTAACCGCGACTGTGTTGGCAGAGATGCGGATGTAATTCTTGCAAAAATAGGTATAAACGTAAGTAAGGACATTCGTTGTATTATTTGCGAAACCGATTTCAATCATCCTTTTGTTCAAGAAGAACTTATGATGCCTATTCTTCCTATCGTTCGTGTTGATAATATTGAACAAGCTATTGAATTGGCAGTTAAAGCAGAACACGGCAATCGCCATACTGCACACATGCACTCAAAAAATATTGACCATTTGTCTGCTTTTGCACGTGCAGTTGAAACTACAATTTTCGTTAAGAATGCACCTTCTTATGCAGGTATCGGTTTCGGCGGTGAAGGTCATGCAACATTTACAATTGCAGGTCCAACAGGTGAGGGTATAACTTCTGCCCGTAGTTTTACTCGTCAACGCCGTTGCGTAATGGCAGACAGCTTTAGAATCATTTAATTGCGAGGTATGAATTATGGCTTATGATGCACAATTAGTAGCCGAGATAGTAAATCGTGTTATTGCTCAGTGTCAAAATGGCGGGAATAGCAATGATACCGTTCCGGTGGGCGTTTCAAACCGTCATATACATTTAAGTGCCGAGCATTTGGAAATTCTTTTCGGCAAAGGATACGAATTAACACCTATTAAGGATTTGTCACAACCTGGTCAGTTTGCTTGTAAAGAGCAGTTGACAATTATCGGTCCTTCACTTCGCGCTATTGAGGGTGTAAGAGTTTTGGGACCAATCCGTAAGGAATCTCAGGTTGAAATTTCCCGTACCGACTCTTTTACATTAAAGGTTAAACCTCCTGTACGCGAGTCGGGTGATATTAAAGGCTCTGCGCCGATAACAATTATCGGACCTAAAGGCACAGTAACTCTTAAAGAGGGTTGTATAATTGCTAACCGTCATATACATATGAGTGACGAAGAGGGCAAACAGTTCGGCCTCAACGATGGAGATTATGTAACGGTTGAAATTGAAGGAGAGAGAAGAACTACATTCTATGATGTTCAGGTTCGTGTCAATAAAGCATTCAGACTTGAAATGCACATTGATACTGACGATGCGAATGCCGCAGGTATAGGCAATGGTTTTAAAGTAAAGATAGTTAAATAATTTAAAATTCCGTACAGTGTTCTGTACGGAATTTTTATATATTGACAAATAGTTAATATGTGATATAATTGAACTATAATCTAATAAAATACACATTATAGTTTAAGGACGGTGCAAAAATGATGAACATAGAATTCATTTCACAAAATGATAAAATAGATGAGTTTAATATGCTGATAGGCGAAAAAAATTGGAAACTGCTTTATTTGCTGTCGGGCGAGCTAACAGTAACTTTGAATGACTCCGTATATTTTTTAACACCTTTTAGCGCATTGATAATTTCTCCTGAGGATTTTTATTATGTAAATTCAAAAGATAATGCAGATTATAAAATATTCGATTTTAGTTCAAACGATAATCAACTTTATGATTTGAGAGGAAAGACTTTAAAACTTGATGAAGAAGAAAGCAGGTTGTTTTCTTCGCTTTGTGAGGCGAACCAAAATTATATATTTGATATGCAATCGGCATTAGAAATTTGCTTGAGTTTTTGTGCTACAAATGAAAGTAATCTTTTGCCAGCTGAAGAGCGCGATACAATTTTATTCAAAAAGTCGATTGGCATAATGAACAAATACATGATGTCTACTTTTTCGGTTGATGAATTGGCCGATATGCTTAATATAAGTCTTTCTCATTTAAAGCGTATTTTTTCTAAATATGCAAATATTGGGGCTCATGAATATTATTTAAATTTAAAAGTGAATAAAGCAAAGGAATTTTTGCTTGCGGGTGAAAGTATAACTAAAGTGGCAGAAATTTTAGAGTTTTCCAGCCAGTCATATTTTTCTTATGCGTTTAAAAGGGTGACGGGAATTTCGCCAAAATCTTTCGCACTTGGAAAGTTTGATAAAAAACCGACTATTAAAAGTAAACCAAAAATCCAACCAAAACAAACTTACATTAGAGATTTACCAGATTATCTGTTATAGCAAAAGAGATGCGATAAATTCGCATCTCTTTCATTATAATATTGTTTTCAATTGTAACAAATCGGTTATTTCAAATTTTGAATAATATTTTGCAATTTCTTTTTTTGGGTTGTACCAACAAGTATCTATTCCTGAATTTACACCGCCTAAAATATCAGAACTCTGAGAGTCGCCGACAATTAAGATTTTTTCTTTATCATTTTCGGGAATATTTTTTATTACAAAGTCAAAATATTCTTTTGCAGGTTTTTGAAATCCCGTTTCCTCCGAAATAAAAATTTTGTCGAAATATGGTTGCAATCCTGATTCTTTAATACGGCGATATTGAGTAAGGGCAACACCGTTTGTGGTAGCGTATAGTTTATAATTTTTAGCTTTTAGATATTCCAAAACTTGTATAGCACTATCGATTATGTAATAACCTTGGGATAAAAATTCAAAGTACTCGGGTGCCATTTGTTTCGTATTTGCAGTTTTACCGTAATATTTGCAAAATTCTATAAAGCGGTTTTCAAAAATATCTTCTCTTTTTATTTCACCGCGTTCAAATCGTTTCCAAAAAGAAAGATTTATTTTTGAATAGGTTTTTAAGGCGTCATCATCAAAAGGCAAATTATGCTTTTTAAAAAGACTTTGTGCGGCAAAATATTCCGCTTTGTTAAAATCAAGCAGAGTGTTATCCAAATCAAGAAAAATTGAAGTGTACGACATTATAAAGTTTTAGCCAATTCCTTAATGTATTCTTTTAATTCGTCCTTGGTTTCGGGGTGGGTTAGGCCAACTTCAATATTAGCCTTTAAAATTCCGAATTTGTTACCCATATCATAACGGGTGCCGCTAAAGTCAACACCAATCATGCCTTTTGTGCGTGCGATTTGAGCCATAGCATCGGTTAATTGCAATTCATTTCCGGCACCAAGCGGTGTTTTCTCCAAAATATCAAAAATTTCGTTTTCAAGCACACATCTGCCTAAAATAGAGTAGTTTGAAAATTTAGTTTCTAAGGTTGGCTTTTCAATCATATCGGTTACGGAATAATTGATACCGTTCAGCTTTTCGGTTTTTAAAGAAGAATATTTAACAACCAAATCATCCGATACTTCTTTAATACCTACAACACTTTTACCGAAAGCCTCATAAGATTGAATTAGTTCACCAATAGCCGGGATTTCGCCAATTATAACATCGTCACCGTACAAAACAGCAAAAGGTTCGTCGCCTACAAATTGTTTAGCTCTTAATACAGCGTCACCCAAACCGCGTGTTTCTTTTTGGCGTAAATAGTAAATGTTAGCCATGTTTGCAAGGTCGTTTAATTCTTTTAAGGTGTCTGTTCTGCCACGTTTTTCAAGCATATTTTCCAATTCAACCGAATGGTCAAAATGGTCTTCAATAATGCCTTTGCCACGGTTAGTGATAATCAAAATATCGGTAATACCTGCTTTTACGGCTTCTTCAACTATGTATTGAATAGCAGGCTTGTCCACGATTGGAAGCATTTCTTTCGGACAAGATTTTGATGCGGGCAATACTCTTGTTCCAAGTCCTGCAGCGGGGATTATAGCTTTTCTGATTTTCATAAAGACACCTTCTTTTAAATAAATGTTGATATTATAAGTGGTATATACTGAACTGCAAGGTAGCCTAAAATAAATAAAATTAAATTAACTCCGCCTTTTTTGCGGTAGTCGGCTTGTAAATCGTCGCTTTCGGTTTTTAATTGCTGTATGGTTGAAACGGTATGCTTTTTATACCAATAATCCCCAAAAAGCGCACAAACTAAACGAAGTCCTAAATTTAGCCACATACCTATAAATGCGACTAAAATGATACTTATATTTATTTTGTCGAAATTGGCGGTTATGTTTTGAGCAATTTGATAATATGAATCATTATCAACAAGCCCAAGGTTTATAATTGCATTGTTAAAGGGCAATGAAAAAAGGGAAGAAATAACGGTTAAAAGTCCTGCAATAATACCGTTTTTATACATTTTTCTCGATAAAAACCAACTGCAAGGGAATAAAAATGCCAAAAAGTTCCACGAAATTTTATTTTCTTTTCCGAGCTTTGCAAACTTTGGGATATATCGCATAGTGTTGGACAATACAAAGTTTTTTGCATCTTCGGCAGTTACATTTTCGTCAAGCAAATAGTCTTTTGGTATACCGCCTAAAAGGTCGATATAAATACCATCGTTAAAGTTGGTGGAGAAAGGTTTTTGTTCTTTAGCGGGGTTACTTTTTTTATCTTCTTTTTTTTCTTCTTCTGACTTGCGTTTTAAAATATCATACTGACGGTCTGTTCCGTGTAACTGCTCTAAAGCGCAGTGGTTTATTGAATTATAGCATTCTCTGTGGTGGGGCGCACCACATTCTGGGCAATATACCACATCGTCTTCATCGAAAAGATAAGCGTGGCATAATGCACAGGAAAGATTTTGCTTTTCGCTCATAAGGTTACTCCTCTAAAAAGGTCTATTTTTGAAAAAACTCTTTCAAAATATTCTTTTCCGTAGTTATGAAATTTACCGGTTTTAATCATTTGTTCGAGCTCGGATTTTGTAACCCACTGAGCTTTTGCAACTTCACTTTCCTGTAATTTCAGTTTTTCTATCGGAATATCACAATTAATAGTCCAAACATCTAAAAAAGAATTGCGTCTTTTAAGACGAAAAATCTTATTAAGTGTTTTTGGGGTAGACGGTATACCCAATTCTTCAAATAATTCGCGACTTGCAGCCGTAAATGAGCTTTCGCCTGAAATGGCTGCACCGCCCGTAGCCGCCCATTCGCCCGGCATAAGTTTTTTCTTCGGCGAGCGTTGCTGAATTAAAATTTTACCGTCGCTTGAAAGAATCCAAATATGCACTACCAAATGATATTCGCCGGGTTTTAAAAAATCTGTTCCCCGTACGGTAGTTTTGCCGGTAGGAACACCGTTTTCGTTTAATATATCCCAGATTTCTGTTATCATCGTTTTTCAACAATTTCTTCAGCACGTTTGAAAATACTGTTTTGAGGAACAATACCGCGTACTGAAGACAAAGGATAAATATTTGTATTTTTGCCGATAATAGTGCCTGGGTTTAGAACGCTACCGCAACCTACTTCAACAAAATCACCGAGCATTGCACCGAATTTTTTTAGTCCGGTTTCATATTTTTCATCACCTTGTTTTAATACAACCAAGGTTTTGTCAGATTTAACATTTGAGGTAATAGAGCCTGCACCCATGTGTGAGCCGTAGCCTAAAACAGAGTCACCGACATAGTTGTAATGGGGGACCTGTACCTTACCTATAAGCACTACGTTTTTAAGTTCGGTAGAGTTGCCTACAACACAGTCGTTTCCAACAAGAGCGTTTCCGCGAATGAAAGCGCAGTGTCTGACTTCGGTGTTTTCACCGATAATGCAAGGGCCTGTAATAGAAGCAGATGGTGCAACCTTAGCGGATTTTGCAATCCAGATATTATCGCCGATACAATCGTAGATTTCTTTATCGAGTGTTGGACCTAAATTTTTAATGAATTCTCCGATTTTAGGTAATGCTTCAAAGGGGTAGGTAAGCCCTTCAAATAATGGGGAAATTAAAGGATTTTCTATAGTGTAAAGTTCGCTAATGGTTATTCCTTTCATAACAATTCTCCTTATAAATAGTTTAATTATATTATATTATACCAATAATAATAAAAAAATTCAACAATTTATATTTTCGCTATTGTAAATCTTAATTAAATATGGTAAAATTGTTTGTGTTAAGTACATTGCGTATCGGAATGTGCGAATGGGCGGGTCCTGTGCGACGGGATGCTACGAACCATGTCAGGCGGGGAACCGAGCAGCATTAAGTAGTTTTTTCTGTGCGCCGCAGTAAATCGGCTCATTCGTGCATTCGGATGCGCAAATTTTTTAGGAGGTTTAGTATGTCATATCAGGCTTTGTACCGTAAATACCGTCCCAAGACTTTTTCAGACGTGGTAGGACAAGAGCATATAACCGAAACCTTGAAAAAGGAGCTTTCAAGCGGAAAAATTGTGCACGCTTATCTTTTTACCGGCACCAGAGGTACAGGTAAAACAAGTTGCGCTAAAATACTTGCAAATGCAGTTAACTGCCTGAACTCTAAAAACGCAGACCCTTGTTTAGAATGTGAAAATTGCAAAGCAATTTTGGAAGACCGTAATACCGATATTGTTGAAATGGATGCCGCTTCAAATAACGGCGTTGATAATATCAGAGAATTAAAAGAAAAAATAAGTTTTGCGCCCGCATCTTCTAAATACCGCGTTTATATAATAGACGAGGTTCATATGCTGTCCCAAGGCGCATTTAACGCTTTGCTTAAAACCTTAGAAGAACCGCCAAAACACGTAATTTTCATTTTGGCAACCACTGAAGTTCATAAGCTTCCTGCTACTATTTTATCCCGTTGTCAGCGGTTTGATTTCAGAAGAATTGACAATACCAAAATTTGCGAGAGGTTACAGTTTGTAGCCCAAAACGAAGGCTTGACTTTAAGTGACGCTGCTGCTACATTAATTGCTTCTGCGGCGGACGGCGGTATGCGTGATGCTCTTTCAATCTTGGATTTGTGTGCTTGTGCATCAAAGAATATTGATGAGCAGACGGTTGAAAGTGTTTGCGCAATGGCGGGTAATGATTATCTTTTAGAAATTACCGAGTTTATAAAACAAAGGGATACCGAAAAAGCTCTTTTAATGATTGAAAAATTGCATAATTCTTCTGTTGATATGGCTAGACTTTTGAGTGAATTAATTTCTCATTTCAGGGATTTGATGATTGTAAAAACAGTAAAGGGTGATAAAAAACCTATAGTTTGTTCATCGTCTCACCTTAAAAAACTTCAAGAGCAGGCAGAAGATTTTGATATTAAGGATATTATGTATACCCTTAATATTTTGCAAGGCGCAACCGCCGTAATGCAAAGCGGTAACCGCCGTTGTGAAATGGAAATGGCAATAATTAAGCTTTGCAATCCCGCACTTTCGGTTGATTTAGAGTCTATTGAAAGAAGAATTGCGGCACTTGAGGATGGTAATGTTAAACCTAAGCCTCAAAAGGTAAAGACACAGCCTGTTGTTGAAGAAATTACAGAGCCGATTGAAGAAGAAAAACCTCAAGAAGAACCTTTGAGTGAAGATATTAAACCTGTTGAAAAATGGGATGAAATTATAACAATATTGAAAACAAGTTGTCCTTTGATTGCAGGCGTTTTAGACGATTCAAAGGCCTACATTAAGGGCGCATATTTGCTTATTGATGCAAAAAATGACTCCTTTAGAACTATGATTAACAATGCAAACGGGCTTTATAAAGACAGTATAAGAAAAGCGGCTCAAAAGGTTTTAGGACACACCTATAAATTAGGTCCTTACACAAAGCAAACCGTTTCAGCGGCTGAAGACCCTTTAAAAGCGTTGGCAGATAAATTGAAACAATTTGAAAATAACTGAAAGGATTAAATAATATGAAAGTAAGATTACCAAATAACGGCGGCGGAAATATGAACCAAATGCTTAAGCAAGCACAAAAAATGCAAGAGGATATGGCAAATCTTCAAGCCGACCTTGAAGAAAGAGAATACACTGCAACTTCGGGCGGTGGTATGGTTGAAGTTACGGTTGACGGTAAGCATTTGATAAAAAATATTAAAATAAATCCCGATGCTGTAGACCCTGATGATGCAGAAATGCTTGAAGACCTTATCACAGTTGCAGTAAATGAGGCAATTTCTAATGCAATTAAAACTCAAGAAGAGGAAATGGGCGCTATTACAGGCGGATTTAATATGCCCGGCTTATTCTAATTATGGCAAATTATAATATAGTACCTTTAAATGAATTGGTTTCCCAGTTTGAGCGTTTGCCGGGTATAGGTCAAAAAACGGCTCAAAGACTGGCATATCATATTTTAGAGCAACCGCCCGAAAGAGCGGAAAAGTTTGCTGCGGCGCTTGTAAATGCACGCAAGAAAATTCATTTTTGCAAGGAATGTCAAGGCTTTACCGACTTGGAAATTTGCCCGATTTGTTCGGATGGCTCGCGGGACAGTTCGGTGATATGCGTTGTAGCAGAGCCTAAGGACGTTATGGCGTTTGAGCGCACAAAGGAATTCGGCGGCACCTACCATGTGCTGCACGGAGTGATTTCACCACTTGATAATATTGGTCCCGATAATTTGCGAATTAAGGAATTGATGGCGAGGCTTTCAAACAGTGAAGTCAAAGAAATTATTATGGCTACCAACCCCACGGTTGAGGGTGAGGCTACTGCAAGCTATATTTCCCGTTTGGTAAAGCCGATGGGGATAAAAGTTACCCGCTTGGCTTACGGAATACCGGTAGGCAGTGACCTTGAATATGCCGATGAATTTACTTTAGCTCGCGCATTAGAGGGCAGAAATGAGATTTAGTTTATGGAACAAAAAAAGATTGACCGAATAAATGAATTGGCAAAAAAACAGAAAACAGTCGGTCTTACAGTAGAAGAAAAAAATGAGCAATATTTTTTAAGAAGAGAGTATATTGACTCTTTTAAAAGAAGTCTTGTGGGTCAGTTGGAAAACACCTACATTGTAAACCCTGACGGTACTAAGAAAAAGGTGACACGAAAAGATGAAAATTCTGATAACTGACAGTGCAAGCGTAAAATCAAACGGTGATTTGTCACTAGAAGTAATAAAACAGTTCGGTGACGTGGTAGAGTATGGTAATATCACACGAACTGAACTTTTAAAAGAAGTTAGTGATACCGATATAATTCTTTGCAATAAGACCTTAATTGATAAAGAGGTTTTTGAAAACGCCCCCATTTTAAAGTATGTGGGGCTTTTTGCAACGGGATATAATAATATTGATATTAAAGAAGCTAAAACAAGAAAAATTGCGGTTTGCAATGCGGGAAGTTATTCTACAAATGCGGTGGCGCAACAGGTTATATGCTACATTTTAAATCATTATACAAAGGTGCCAAAGTATGATGACTTTGTTAAAAACGGCGGTTGGAAAGATTCTAAAGTTTTTTCACCTTTGGTTTACACTACCGATGAGGTTTACGGAAAAACTCTCGGAATAATCGGTTACGGTGCTATTGGCAAAGCGGTTGAAAAAGTGGCATTGGCGCTTGGAATGAATGTAATTGTTTACACAAGAAAAGTAAGAGAAAAAGACGGGAAGTTTGTCGATTTAGATACTCTGCTTGGCCGGAGTGATATTATTTCAATGCACTGTCCTTTGAATGAAGAAAGTGTAAAAATGATGAACAGTAACACCTTTGCAAAATGCAAGGACGGGGCGTTTTTCGTTAACACTGCAAGAGGCGGCGTGGTAGACGAGCAAGCCTTAAGGGATGCCTTGATAAGCGGCAAATTATCGGGTGCGGCAATAGACGTTTTAACAAGTGAGCCTATGGCAGTCGATTGTGTATTGTTTGATGCTCCGAATATTACCATTACTCCGCATACCTCTTGGGCACCCCTTGCCACAAGACAGCGTCTTTTAGGCATTGTATGTGATAATATAACTGCGTTTTTAAACGGAAAACCACAAAATAACGTAGCGAGGTAAAAGTTTTGTTTTCAAGGATAGAAAGTGTCGGAATTTTTGGAATAGATTCTTATATGATAGAGGTTGAAGCCGATATTTCAAACGGACTCCCCTCCTTTGATATTGTAGGTCTTCCTGATGCGGCGGTTAAAGAATCGCGCGACAGAGTGCGCGCTGCTATAAAAAACTGCGGTTTTAAATTTCCTGTATCAAGAATTACTGTAAATTTAGCGCCCGCCAACCGTAAAAAAGAGGGTTCTATTTACGATTTGCCCGTGCTTTTGGCAATTTTAAAAGCATCGGGTCAATTAAAGGCAGATTTGCAAAGCGCTGTTACCATCGGCGAGGTTGCTCTTGATGGTATGGTTCGCGCAGTAAACGGCGTTTTGGCGCTTACAATTACTGCACAGCAAAATGGAATAAAAAGTATTTTCGTTCCCGCTCAAAACGCTAAAGAAGCGGCAGTTGTAGAGGGAATAGACATTTACCCAATAGAGAATATAAAACAGATTATTGACCACTTAAAAGGTGAAAAGTTAATAAAAAAGCAACCCAAAACCGAAATATTTGAAACCGCGCAGATGCGAGTACCAGATTTTTGTGATGTTAAGGGTCAGGTTGCGGCAAAAAAGGCGTTGGAGGTTGCGGCGGCAGGCGGACATAATATTATATTAGTCGGTCCTCCGGGAGCGGGTAAAAGTATGCTCGCTAAAAGGCTGCCGGGTATTCTTCCCGAAATGACCTTTGATGAAGCGATTGAAACCACTAAAATTCATTCTATTGCAGGCACGCTTGACAGTAAAAATCCATTTGTAAGTTGCCGTCCCTTCCGTTCTCCGCATCATACAGTGTCGGTTGCGGGAATAGCCGGTGGCGGAACTGTGCCAAGACCGGGTGAAATTTCTCTGGCGCATAACGGCGTTTTGTTTTTAGATGAGTTCCCTGAATTCAGAAGAGATGTTATGGAGGCTTTGCGCCAACCTATTGAGGATGAAAAGGTTACAATTTCCCGCGTGGCAGGTTCTCTTACATATCCAAGTTCAATTATGCTTGTAGCGGCGATGAATCCTTGCCCTTGCGGATTTTTCGGACACCCCACAAAGCAATGCACCTGTTCGCAAAATGCGGTGCATAAATACTTGAATAAAATTTCGGGACCGATGCTTGACAGAATAGATTTGCATGTTGAGGTGCCGCCGGTAGATTATACTGCCCTGAATTCAAAAACCGCCGAGGAAACCTCAGCGGAAATTAAAAAGCGTGTTAATAAAGCTCGCGAAATTCAAAGAAAACGCTATCAGGGAACATCCGTTAACTGTAACGCAAGACTAACCCCTGATTTGATTAAGAAATATTGCGTTCTGTCAAAGGATGCGGAAAATTATTTAGAATTGGCTTTTGAAAGACTCGGTATGTCGGCAAGAGCTTACGACCGCATCTTAAAGGTTGCAAGAACCATCGCCGATTTAGAGGGTAGCGAAAATATTGAAAAGCAACATGTATTTTCGGCAATATCTTTTAGAAGTCTTGACAGAAAGTATTGGAATTCTTAATCTTCTTTAGAACGAATTTTAAATATTTCTTCGGTTGCAATACGGGTTTTTGCAACAACATCGGTTTTAGTTTCAGGGAAGCAGTAATATAAAACTTTACCGTTGCCGATGCAAATAATATCCCCTATTTCGTACCAATAATAGTCGGAATAAAGGCTGTAGGATAGTAGTGAAGATTGGGTGTAATCCAATTTCCCGTCACAACCGGTTAAATGAAAACCGTCAAAACTATGGGTTAGGCGACCGCTTCCCACAGCATAAACACATTTTGTATCAATCATCATATAAATTTCAACCGGTATATCAAGCATATATCGGTTGTTTTTTATTTCCTCTTGGACACATTGCCTTTGCCAAGCGTACCAATCGGGAATGTGAGGAAATTCGGTTTCGCCCGATAACGCTTTCATAAATCCGTCTTCAGTCAACTCGTAAACTTTACCGCAATTCTTACATTTAAGATGAATACCTTTACCGAGCGTTTTACCCTCTGCTTCGCAGTTCGGGCATTTATATAAAACGCGGTTTAAGAAATCGGCTCTAAAGTTTTCGGTAATTTTAACGCCATTTTGTTGTTGCCATAAAAAGTTATCAAACGAAAAATGTTTATTTACAACTTCATTTATCTCTGCGGGAGATTTTTGGCTTATTTCTTCAGGGGATAAAATATACTCCATATCTGCAGAAACCTGTACCTTTCGGGTTTGCAGATTGTTATAAAGCGGGTCGTGCGCAAAAGCACCGTAGGTTTTAATCATAATAACGGGAACCGCTAATTTCTTTATAAGTTTACCTAAACTTTCGGGCAAGGGGGTTGCAGTACCGTCAAAACTGTAACTGGCTTCAGGGTACATAAGAACTGAAGTTTTATTTTTCTTAATGCAGTGAAAAATATCTCTTACCAAAACCGAATCACTGATGAATTTTTGGGTTGGGATACAGCCTATTAGACGCATAAGTAAATTTTTGCCCACAAAACCGTCAGATGTCATAACAATATTGTAGCGTCTGGGATATAATAGTTTGCTTGCAATTTTCAAATCAATAAAGCTTGAATGGTTCATTAAAATAAGTGCAGGTTCTCTTTTAGAAATCTTTTGCATACCTATTTTTTTGAATTTAAATTTTAACGGAAATAATGAAAAGAAAGATAAAACCCTAATAACCGTTGCAAGTATAAAGTTTGGTTTTAAAGGTTTTTTATGTGGTTTTACAGGTAGATTTACAACCTCGTCATAGCTTTTTTTAACTACTTTTATTTTCATAACCTCAACCCCTTACAAAAAGTATATCATAAACCTTTGAAAAATTCAATTCTACTGTCAGTAGAGTGAAATTTTAATTATTAGAGTGATTAAATTGGAAATTTGTGCCATAATAAGTGTATAAAGCAAAAAAGAGGTTTATTATGGAATATAAAATTATTGTCGATTCTTCGGCAGATATAATAAAATTAAATAAGGTGCCGTTGGAATTGGCGCCATTAAAAATTATAACCGATAGCAAGGAATATATTGACGGTGAGGATTTAGACGTTAAAGAAATGGTTTTATACCTTAACGGTTATTCGGGAAAATCATCTACCTGCTGTCCCTCGGTGTCGGATTGGCTTGAACGCTTTGGCGAAGCCAAATACATTTTTTGCATAACTATTTCAAGCAATCTTTCGGGCAGTTTCAATTCGGCAATACTTGCAAAGCAGGAGTATGAAAGCGCCCACCCTGAAAGCAAGGTGTTTGTTATTGATTCCTTGTCGGCAGGAGCGGAGTTGAAACTTATTGCTGAAAAATTAGAAGAGTTAATATTAAAAGGCGAAAAATTTGAAGAAATTTGCAAGGCTATTAAGCAGTACCAAAAAAGCACGGGGGTTTTGTTTATGCTCGAATCCCTTAAAAATCTTGCAAATAACGGAAGAGTGGGTACAACCGCTTCTAAAATAGCGGGGCTTTTGGGAATTCGTGTTATCGGCAAGGGTAGTGAAGTTGGCACATTAGAAATGCTTGAAAAAGCACGGGGCGAAAAAAAGGCGATAAAGGAACTCATAAACTGCCTTGCAAAAGAAGGTTATAAAGGCGGAAAAATCCGCATAACACACTGCTTGAATGAGCCACTTGCTCAAATGATTGCAACGGTTGTGAAAGGCGAATTTGGCGCTGGGGATGTAGAAATATACAAAACGGCAGGACTTTGCAGTTTTTACGCTGAAAAGGGCGGAATTATAATAGGTTTTGAAAAAAATTAAAGCGACCGTAAAGGTCGCTTTTCTTATCTGTATTTAAAAGTTACAAGGCCGTAAACTAAAATTACTAAAACCATAAGCGGTAATACATATTTCATATAAATACGCATCCAATTTTTAACTTTAAGACCTTTACCGGTATTGGCTTCGTTTACAAACTTATCCCAACCCCAACCGTAACGCCAGGTACAGAAAATTATAAATATAAATGCGCCTACGGGGAGCATTATATAGTTTACAATAAAGTCTTCTAAATCGAGGAATGAGCTTCCGCTTGCAAAGGGCACAAAGCCTGACCACATGTTAAAACCTAAAGCGCAGGGAAGTGAAAGCAAGAACATTAAAATACCGTTTACAGCGCAAGCCTTTTTGCGAGAGATATTGAAAATATCAATACTGCAAGCAATAATATTTTCAAAAACTGCAATTACGGTTGAAAGTGCCGCAAATGACATAAATACGAAGAATAATGTGCCCCAGAATCTTCCTAAAGGCAAATTGTTGAATACGTTAGGAAGTGTGACAAAAATCAGGTTTGGACCTGAATCTACCGGAATATTAAAAGCAAAAGCCGCAGGGAAAATTATAAGACCTGAAGTAAGTGCAACAAAGGTGTCAAGGCTGGCAACGTTTAAAGATTCGCCTAAAAGGGAACGCTTTTTATCCAAATAACTGCCGAAAATTGCCATTGAACCGATACCGAGAGAAAGGGTGAAGAAAGATTGATTCATGGCGCCCACGATAACATTACCAAGACCTGCTTTTTTAATGTTGTCTGTGTTGGGTAAAAGATAGAACTTAAGACCTTCGCTTCCGCCCTCTAAGAAGCAACTGTTGACTGCAAGGATTACCATAATTGCAAGCAAAGCCAGCATCATATATTTGGTGATTTTTTCAACGCCGTTTTGAAGACCAAGCGCACATACTAAAAATCCTATAAGTACTGCAAGTCCCATAAATCCAACTGATTGAGCAGGACTTGAAACCATATCACCAAAAATTTGGCCTACTTGGGAGGGATTCGCATCATCGAATTTACCCATACCCATTTTGACAAAATAGTTTAGCATCCAACCTGAAACGGTAGTGTAAAACATCATCAAAATATAGTTGCCTGCAAAAGCCATATAACCGTGCCAATGCCATTTACTGCCTTTTGGCTCAAGCTTTTTATAAAGTGCCGCGGGACTTTTTTGCGCTGCGCGACCAAGTGAAAATTCCATTGTTAAAACGGGTAGTCCCATTACAACGAGGAAAAACAAATAAATTAAGACGAATGCTGCGCCGCCGAATTGACCTGCCATATAAGGAAATTTCCACACGTTGCCTATTCCGATTGCGCAGCCGGCACTTAAAAGTATAAAGCCCAAACGGCTGGATAGTTTTTCTCTTTCCATAAACACCCTCCAAAAAATAATTAAAAATCCCGAATACTAATGCATTCGGGATTTGGCGCAGAGAGAGGGATTCGAACCCTCGGTACAGTATTAGTGTACACACGATTTCCAATCGTGCGCCTTAGACCAGCTCAGCCATCTCTGCACAGCCATATTAGTATAATACAACTGTATTAAAAAATCAAGAAAAATTTTTACTTAAATTTTTCTTTAAAAACCAAATGCAAAACGGAATTGAAGTTACAAAGGTTAAAATATCCGCAATAGATTGGCAAATGATTACACCGTTCAGTCCGAAAATAAGTGGTAAAACAAGTATTAAGGGGATAAAAAACACACCCTGTCTGCAACTTGCTAAAAAGGTAGCTCCCTTAACAAAGCCTAAAGACTGATACATCATATTAACATAAGAAGAAAAACCTAAAAACGGCAGGGCAAAACTATACATAATGAGCATTCTGCCGCCCAAAGCTAAAACCTCGCGGTTTTCGGTTCCGAAAATACCTATTAATTGTTCAGGAATTATAGCACACAAAATACCGCCTGTCACCGATACTGTTGTACCGAAAAGGGTTGCGATAAAGAATACTTTTTTGACTCTGTCAAGTTTTTTAGCGCCATAATTATATCCCGCAATGGGTTGAAAGCCTTGTCCGACTCCCAAAACTACCGAGCGGATTAGCATATAAATTTTATTTGCAAGGCTTATTGCGGCAACTGCCGCATCACCGTAGATTTTGGCCTTGACATTCAAAAGCGCGGTTGCAATACTACCAAGCCCCTGTCTGAATACGGTCGGAGCTCCTGTTTTCATAATAAGGGTATAATCATTGATATTACGGCTGATATATTTTACCGATAACTTAACAACACCTTTATTAAGGGCATAAAAACCGATTGCAAGCGAAAAGCTTATAACCTGACTTAAAGCGGTTGCAATCGCGGCGCCTTTAACACCCAAATTTAATAGGAAAATAAAAATAGGGTCAAGAATTATATTTATAAATCCGCCTAAAATTCCTACCAACATAGAATATGTTGCTCTGCCTTCAGCCCGCAAAAGAGGACCCGTTACATAAGAGGTGCACATTAACGGCGCGGCAAGCAAAATTACGGTTGCATAATCTCTGGCGTAGGGCAAAATAGTATCGGTAGCGCCGATGATTTTCAAAATCGGATTTAGTGAAGAAAGGCAAATAATTGCTATAAAAAGTCCTAAAACAAGTCCTAACAAAATAGATGAAGAGGCGTAACGGTTAGCCGAAACGTTATCTTTTTCACCGAGTTTTCTGGATACAATGCTTCCGCAACCCATTGCAACACCGAAACCGACAGCCTGTATAACCGACTGAATAGAAAAAACAACACCCACACCGCCGATGGCGCTTTCTCCTAGGGTTGTTACGAAATATGTGTCGGTCATATTATAAATTGACGCTAAAAGCATATTTATAACCGTTGGTAAAGATAAAGATATTAAGAGCCTTGCAACAGGCGTTTGGGTCATTTTTCTGTGTTGCAATTCGCTATTCATTATTGTCACCTATATATGTGAAACGCTTTAAGGTTTTACCGTCACGTGTGATAGTTTCGTCCCACATAGAAAGGGGTCTTGTCCACAAACTTCCGTTATCGTAAAGCGCCTTGTAAACCACCATTTCTTCAAGTGTTTCACTATGTTTTGCAATACCGATAACCTCGTATTCATTTCCTTTAAAGTGTTTGTATTTTCCCAGTTTAATCATTTTAAAATCCTCGTAGATAATGCCACCCTATTGGGTGGCATCAGTTCAATCAACATTTGTTCTGCATTTGCAAGCGGCATAAACCAAAACAAGAACTATTGCAATTAAAAGTATAATAGCAAAGATTGCTATCGGCACTATTGCGCCGGTTACAAACTCTGCTGCAAAAGCGCCGGCTATTGCGCCGCCTAAAAATGCTAATAAAAAGGCTAGTATAGCAAGTACTCTTATAACGCAAAGGCGTGCTTTGCAACCGCAATTGCTATAAGTCTCATTCAAACATCTGTTATCTAACATACTTCCACACCCTTTAATATTTTCGACCGTAGTCAATAACATTATATGTGAAATATATTGAAGTGTTATTATTTCATAAATTCGTACATGGCGCGGTAGCACATATAAACATCGAATTTAGAGGTGGTTTCAAACGGTGCGTGCATTGAAAGCACGGGAACGCCTAAATCAATTACATCTACGCCCATATTTGCAATAAACATAGCAACGGTACCACCGCCGCCTAAATCAACCTTGCCAAGTTCTCCTGTTTGCCAAGTAATACCCGCATTGTCAAGCATGTTGCGAATATACGCTACATATTCGGCAGAAGCATCAGATGTACTTGATTTACCTCTGGCTCCTGTATATTTTGTAACCACAACACCGTAGTTCAAAAGCGAAGCGTTTCTTATATCCATAACATCGGGGAAGGTGGGGTCGAGGCCTGCATTAACATCGGCAGAAAGACATTTTGAATTTCTTAAAGCTACAGTTGGGTCTGCATTTTGCATTTTTGCAATATCGCCGATTACAAAGCGCAAAAAGTCGGAATCAAGACCGGTGTTGCCCATTGAACCAACCTCTTCTTTATCTGCCAAAATGGCAAGAGCGGTTTTTTCGGGATTTTCAACGTCTAAAATTGCGGTTAGCGCAGGGTATGCGCAAACTCTGTCGTCCTGACCGTAAGCGCCTATAAGCGAGCGGTCAAAACCAATGTCGCAAGCCTTGTATGCAGGTACCATTTCGAGTTCTGCGGATAAGAAATCTTCTTCAGTAACACCGTATTTTTCGAATAAAATATTTAGAATATTCAGTTTTACGAGTTCACTGCCCTCATCGTCCTTAAAGGGATGTGAACCAACCAAAACATTTAATTCTTCACCTTTAATACCTTCACTTAAGGTGCGTTTGTTTTGTTCAGCTGCTAAATGGGGAAGTAAATCGTTGATGACAAATTTAGGCTCATCGTCATTTTCACCGATAACAACTTCTTTAACGCTACCGTCTTTAAGGACAAAAACACCGTGTAAAGCCAACGGCACAGCAGTCCACTGATATTTTCTGATACCGCCGTAATAATGGGTTTTAAAAAGAGCTAATTCGTTACTTTCATATAAAGGATTCGGCTTTAAATCAAGACGGGGCGAGTCTATATGTGCGGCGGTGATATTAACACCCTTATCTGCAGATTGTTTGCCGATTACTGCAAATGCAACTGTTTTGCCGCGGTTGTTGAAATAAACCTTGTCGCCAACATTATATTTTTTGCCGATTTCAAATTCGCTGAAGCCTTTTTGTTGTGCTAAAGAAATAGCAACCTTAACTGCTTCACGCTCGGTTTTAGCATTGTCCAAAAACTTTTTGTAGTCTTCGCAGTATTTTTCAGCCTTTTCTAAAACTTTATTTTCCGCAAAGCGACCGTTTTTGCGGTTTATACAAAGTTTTTCTTTTAAGTCTTTGATTTCGCTCATAACTTTTCTCCTAAATTTAAAATTTCACACAAGACCTTTTCAAATTCTTTTAAATAGGTTTCTTGGTTGTGATTGTTGTATATTATATAGTCTGCATTTTTTTTGTAAAAATCATCATTTTTCCCGGCGGAAATACGCAATTTTGCTTGTTGTTCGGTTAAATTATCTCGTTTTATGATTCTGTTTAGCCGAATTTCAGTATCACTTAACACCGCTACTGTTTTAAAGCAGATACTGTTAATGCCACTTTCAAAAAGTGTTGGCGCATCAAGCAAGACCTTATCACAGTCTATTTCCGATAAAATTAATTTTTCAATAAAAGGGAAAATGGTTTTATTTAAAAGTTCGGTATTTTCTTTTGTTTCAAAGGCTTTACTTGCCAAAACTTTTCGGTTTAGTGTTTTATCCGTATTTAAAATATCGTTCCCGAAAATATTTACTAAAGCGTCAAGACCTTCGGTATCCTTTTCGGTAGCCTTTCGGGCAACTTTGTCACAGTCTACCACTTTTACTCCGAATTTTCGGCAAATGGCAGCGGCACTGCTTTTGCCCGAACCGGTAGGCCCTGTCAGACCGATTATAAGCTTCATAATTTAATCACCTTAAATGCGGCGGCACGAATAAGTCGGTTATAAACCGCAAGGCCCACACCGCTCTTTTCAGGGGCGTGAACATAAACTTCATTTTTATCCATTTTATCCACTTCCCGTAGCGCAGAAAAAATATTTTGCGCAAGGGTCATGGGGTCTTTTTTGTCGCCGTAAATTATTTTTGGTATTTTTATATCTTCTGCTTCTTCACTAAAGCAGATTGCAATTGAATTGGGCTTTTCGTTTACAAAATTCGCAAAGTTATCACCCTCAACCAAAAAGGTTTCGGTTTTTGGGGAATAGTGCTTGTATTTCATTCCCGGTGATGATGCTTTTTGCCCTTCCTTCAGTTCGGATAAAACTGCATTATCAACCGTAATGTCAGGAAAAATTTCCTTTAGCTGTTCAAGTGTTACAGCCCCCGGTCTTAACAAAACGGGATGCTCGCCCACTAAGGTTATAACGGTGGATTCAACCCCAACGGTACAGTCTTTGCCTTCTACTACGGCATCAATCTTACCGTCCAAATCGTTTAAAACGTGGGTGTATGAGGTAGGACTCGGTCTTCCCGAAACATTTGCAGACGGAGCGGCTAAAGGTAAACCGCTGGTTTGTATAATATCGTATGCAACCTTTTCACCGGGCATCCGAATAGCCACAGTATCAAGTCCGCCGCTTACAACGCTTCCAACCTTGCTTGACTTTTTAAGCACCATTGTAAGTGGTCCGGGCCAAAATTTTTCGGCGCATTTATATGCGGTTTCGGGTATATCCACTGCTAAATCGTGCAACATTTCTATACTTGAAATATGAACGATTAAGGGGTTATCCTGCGGCCTTCCTTTTGCTGAAAAAACCGATTTTATGGCGTCTTCGTCAAAGGCGTTTGCCGCAAGTCCGTAAACCGTTTCGGTAGGAATTGCAACAATTCCGCCGTCTTTCAAAATTTCGGCAGCGGTTTCTATACCTTGCTTGTCAACGCCGAGTCTTTTTGTGATCATTATTGTTCCTCTGATTTTAACATTTCTGCTCTATAGTGGGTTATAAGTGCATCGACAACTTCATCCATATCGCCGTTTAAAATTTGGTCTAATTTGTAAAGGGTAAGCCCGATTCTATGGTCGGTAACTCGCCCCTGAGGGTAGTTATAGGTTCTGATTCTTTCGCTTCTGTCACCTGTACCAACCTGACTTTTACGGGCGGATGCAATAGCCTCATCGTGCTTCCTCTGTTCCTCGTCAAAAAGGCGTGCGCGCAAAATTTTAAGCGCTTTATCCTTGTTTTTAAATTGGCTTCGCTCGTCCTGACATTCTACAACAGTACCTGTCGGAATATGGGTTACGCGTATAGCCGAAGAGGTTTTGTTAATGTGCTGACCACCCGCGCCTGAAGAACGGAAAGTGTCAATTTTAAGGTCTGCAGGGTTGATTTCAAGCTCTACCTCGTCTGCTTCGGGTAAAACTGCAACCGTAACGGTAGAGGTGTGAATTCGGCCTTGTGTTTCGGTATCGGGCACACGCTGAACACGGTGTACACCGCTTTCGTACTTAAAGCGAGAGTATGCGCCCTCACCGTCAATCATAAAACTTATTTCCTTATAACCGCCAAGCTCGGTTTCGTTAGCGTTACTAACCTCAATTTGCCAACGCTTTGATTCGGCATACATTGAGTACATACGGAAAAGAGAGCCTGCAAATAATGCCGCTTCCTCACCGCCCGCACCGCCGCGGATTTCAATAATAACGTTTTTTTGGTCATTGGGGTCTTTGGGTAAAAGTAAAATCTTTAATTCGTCACCAAAAGTAACAATGTTTTCTTTGGCTGTTTTAAGCTCGTCTTCGGCTAATTCTTTGAAATCCTTATCTAAATTAGGCTCTGCCAAAATTTCCAAAGCCTCTTTTTCAGACTGTTTAGCCGCTTGATATTCTTTATATTTTTCAACAATAGGAGTAAGCTCGCTGTGTTCCTTCATCAACTTGCGGAATAATTCGTTATTGCTCGCAACATCGGGTCTTGTAAGCTCAATACCTATTTGCTCGTAGCGGTTTACAACCGATTCTAATTTATCAAACATTAATCTTCACCGTTTTCTCTGATTATTTTCTTTAAGCCCTTTTCGGCTTTGACGCGGGGTATCATAATTTCGTGAGAACACCCGTCACATTTTAAGCGAAAGTCCATACCGATTCTTGTAACTGTAAAAATATCGGAGCCGCAGGGGTGTTTTTTCTTCATTAAAAGTTTATCACCTATACGAATATCCATATATTTCCTCCGCTCATAATTATTCAAAATATATTATATACTAAAATACTAAAAAGTGCAATAAAAAGCATAAAAAAATAACGGCTGTTTTAAAACAACCGTTAGATTGGAATTTTATGTTTTTGCCATTTTCATTACAAGGCTTACGGGTAAAACTTTTGCTAAAACACGGTAGAATTTGTAAAAAACGTGGTCAGCAAATACTGCTTTGCCTTTAGCCGATGCTTTAAGTGAATTTTTTGCCACCTTTTCGGGATTATCGCGAGGGAGTGTATCAAATGTTTTGCTAACTCCTTTGCCGATTCCTGCAACCGATAAAAATTCTGTATCCATAGGTCCGGGGCAAACCGCTAAAACATTGATTTTTTTAGATTTGAGTTCCTGGCGTAAAGCGCGGGAAAAGCTCATAACAAATGCCTTTGTGGAGGAATAAACCGCCATTCTGGAATTGGGAGCAAAGGATGCTATCGAGCAGGTATTTATAATTTCTGCATTTTCTTTCATAAAGGGGATAGTGGCGCTTGTCATAACGGTTAAAGCCTCACAGTTAAGGCGAATCATACCGGCATTATCCTCTGAAGAAATATCGTAAAACATACCCAATTTGCCAAATCCTGCATTGTTAATCAAGAGAGTAACCTCGGCATTTTCGGTTTTTAATTGGTTTATATAATCATTGATATTTTGATTATCTGTGATATCGTACGCGAGGGTGCGAACTTTTTTGTCAAGTAAGCTTGCCACCTCTGAAAGCTTTTCTTTTCTTCTGGCAACAAGCCAAATTTCATCAATTTCAGGACGGAATTTATCAACTGCTTTAGCAAATTCGATACCAAGACCAGAAGATGCGCCTGTAATAACTGCTATTTTCATTTTATCACTTCCTTGATTTTAATTATACTACAAAATTAGATTATTGCAAAACTTTTCTGTAAATTCGTTTAATTTCTCAAAATTCATAGCTTTAATATAGTAGTTTTCTAATTTGTCGTGAACAAGCTTTGCTTGAAAAAGTGTATCGCTCGCCGTTTTCAAGAGAATATCACCGGCTTTTTTGTTAAATTTAAGTCGCTCCTTGCTTAAATGCAATTGCTTATTGCTTGTAAATCGGCGTGCGTGTATTCTGCGGCAATCCTTGTTAAAAGAGATGTAATCATTTTCTGTAACAAAGGCCAAAGAGAGTGACGGTATAATTATATGGTCAGTAAGGACACTCGGCAAAAACGGATTTTTAAGGCTAATAATTTCATACCCGTTTTGGAGTGCATAATTTTCAATTTTTTCCATAATAATATTGCTCGAAGCCCCGTATTTATCCTTAATTATAACAAGCTCTTTACAGGTGCTTGTAACGGTTTGGGGATAGCTTATAATTCCTTTTGGACTAATACCGCCGATAAATCTCACCCACATATAAGGATTAGTGGCTTTTGGGGGTAGATAGCGTTTGCAAAGTGTCTGGGCAAAGGTTAGGGCTTTGTCTTTTTTAGTGCAGGCAAGAGCGGTTTTGTAATTATCAAGCATAAGCTTTCCAACCGCTTGCATATATCGCGATGCAGAGGCGTGCAGCATTTTGTTTTTGTTTGTGGTTTCAATAATTTCACTTTTATTTTTGAAATTATCGCTGTCCCAAAATTGACCGAAATTTAAAATTTCTTCGCACACGGCGGGATAAATCGGGTCTAAAGTGTGAGGAGCGGTGCCGTCTAACACAACGAGTTTTTTATCAGGCAAAATGACTCCGTCAAGCGAGTTGGGGTCTGAACTGCAAGGACAGAGAATATAGTTTAAATTTTTTTCTTCCGCCTTTTGCGCTATTTTCTTCATAAAGGATGATTTGCCTGTGCCGGGACCGCCCTTTATTATGTATACCTTCCAATTATCTGTTGGGTTATAGCACTCGCCGAATTTACTTATAAAGCCTTCGCAAGAGTTTGCGGCTAAAAAATATTTTTCAGTAATTTTTTTCATAAATTTCCCTCCAAGTAATATATATTATTCAAAAATTAAAGCTTTGACACAATGAGAATAATGTGTTACAATACTGTGGAGTCGGTTAGACGGTTGCGTATAGAAATATATGAGGAAAGTCCGAGCCCCACAGGGCAGAATAGCGGCTAACGGCCGCCGAGGGTGACCTTAGGGAAAGTGCAACAGAGATATACCGCCTTGATTTCAAGGTAAGGGTGGAAAGGCGAGGTAAGAGCTCACCTATCACATGGAAACATCGTGATACTGTAAACCCTATTCGGAGCAACGCTAACTGTGGCTATACATTTGCCCGATGTGCCACGAAAAGCGGCTTGAGCGTGGGAGCAATCCCCCGTCGAGATAGATGACCGCACACGACAGAACTCGGCTTATCGACCGACTCATTTTTGCTTGACAATTATATATTGCTTTTGTATAATGGTTGGGTATTATGCATACGGAGACGTATCGAAGTGGGGACGTTTGCGAGCGCTGCCAGTGGCAGAAGAAGCGAGCGATAAGGAGTGGCCGCGGTCGAAATTTTTACACGGCAGTGTTAAAAAATTTCGGGCACCGCTACAGGACATAACGGGGCTGACTCGAAACATAGTCGGGTCTGTCACACACTACTCTTTGAAACTCTGCTATTTATCGGCGTTTACGCCACGTGCAACTGCACTTTCAGAATTCTGCATCTCGCAGTTTTCTCGCAATTTAGGTATTAGGCTTTGCCTTTACAATTTTATATGGAGACGTATCGAAGTGGTCATAACGGGGCTGACTCGAAATCAGTTAGGGAGCAATCCCCCGCGAGTTCGAATCTCGCCGTCTCCGCCAAGGACTCCTTGAAGGTTTTATCCTTCAAGGAGTTTTCTCTTTTTATCCCAA
>JAZRAQ010000005.1:0-92956 GCA_045634645.1 Acutalibacteraceae bacterium | reverse complement strand
ATGAATTGAAACATTACATAGATTACTACAACAACGAAAGAATTTCCTTAAAACTAAAAGGAATGAGCCCGGTGCAATACCGAACTCATTCACAAGCAATTTAATATTTAATTTTGTCTAAACTTTGGGGTTCACTTCAAACTTGGGTGATTTTTTGATATGAATATTATTGGAAATTTTGGTCGTTCTTATCGCCGATTAGATACAAAGGGCGGTCTTTGGCTTCGAGATAAAGCTTTGCAAGATACTGTCCTAAAATGCCGATACAAGAAAGCTGTAATCCGCCTAAGAAGAGAATAATTGAAACTAAAGATGCCCAACCTTCAACAGGGTCACCGAAAAGCAATTTTCTTATTATAATTACTCCCACAAACAAAAAGGCGAGCAGACAGAAAATCACACCAATTATAGAGGCTATAATCAAAGGCATAGTAGAGAAGGCTACGATACCCTCAATACTGTATTTGAATAGTTTCCAAAAAGACCACTTTGTTTCGCCTGCCACTCTTTCAACATTTTCATATTCAAGCCATTTTGTTTTAAAGCCCACCCATCCAAAAAGACCTTTTGAAAAACGGTTGTATTCTTTCATAGACAAAATTGCGTTAACAAATTTTCTGTTCATTAAACGGTAATCTCTGGCTCCGTCAACAATATCGGCATCAGAAATACGGTTAATGATTTTGTAGAACATTTTTGCAAAGAAGGACCTTATAGGTGGCTCACCTTTGCGGGTAACACGCCTTGTTGCGACCGAATCGTATCCCTCGTTAATTATAATATCATACATTTGGGGAAGAAGTGACGGCGGGTCCTGCAAATCGGCATCCATAATTGCAACAAGTTCGCCGCTTGCATTTTTAAGTCCTGCATAAATTGCAGATTCTTTGCCGAAATTTCTTGAAAAGGATAAATATTTAACAGTAGAATCCTTTTCTGCCAATTCTTTAAGAACATCGAGGGTTTTGTCCCTTGAACCGTCATTGACAAACAACAACTCAAACTCCACATCTGACATTTCGCAACTAACCCTTTTTATTTCATTATAAAAAAGTTGCAGGCTTTCTTGTTCGTTATAACAAGGAACAATTACTGAAATTTTCATTTTACTTCTCCTTGATTTATGTGAAAATGAAATTATTTACTTTCAATCTTTTCTTTTCCGCCCATATAAGGTTGTAAAGCTTTTGGTATGCTGATTGTGTATTTCTCACCATCAAAAGAAAGGTTGTTTTCTAAGAATGCAATTAACATTCTGGGAGGCGCTACAACGGTGTTGTTTAATGTATGAGCGAGATATTTTTTCCCGTCCTCACTCTTAACACGAATACCTAAACGTCTTGCCTGCGCATCGCCCAAATTTGAGCAGGAGCAAACTTCAAAATATTTTTGTTGTTTTGGTGACCAGGCTTCAATATCGTAAGATTTAACCTTTAAGTCTGCAAGGTCGCCGGTGCAGCATTCTAGTGTGCGAACCGGAATATCCATACTTCTGAATAGTTCAACCGAGTAATTCCACATTTTGTTAAACCAATCCATACTTTCTTCGGGTTTACAAATAACAATCATTTCTTGCTTTTCGAATTGGTGAATACGGTAAATACCGCGTTCCTCAATGCCGTGCGCACCCTTTTCCTTTCTAAAGCAGGGGGAATAACTTGTAAGTGTCATAGGCAATTTGGATTCATCTGTAATAGTGTCAATAAATTTACCAATCATAGAATGTTCGCTTGTGCCGATTAAATAAAGGTCTTCACCTTCTATTTTATACATCATAGCGTCCATTTCTTCAAAGCTCATAACACCGGTTACAACGTGGCTTCTAATCATAAATGGCGGAATACAGTAGGTAAATCCCTTGTCAATCATAAAATCTCTGGCGTATGCCAAAACTGCAGAATGCAATCTTGCAATATCTCCCATAAGATAATAAAAGCCTTCGCCTGCAACCTTGCCGGCAGCCTCTTTGTCAATGCCGGCAAAAGCTGCCATAATATCGGTGTGGTAGGGAATTTCAAAGTCGGGATTGGTCTTTTCACCGTACTGTGTAACCTCAACATTTTCACTGTCATCACGGCCAACAGGAACACTAGCGTCTACAATGTTCGGAATTTTCATCTGAATTTCCAAAACCTTTTGCGCAAGTTCAGTTTCTTTTTGCTCTAAAGCCTTTAATTCCTCGGCTTGCTCGTTAACAAGCTTTTTCATTTGCTCTGCTTCTTCGCGTTTGCCTTGACCCATAAGCATACCGATTTGCTTACTTACTTTATTGCGGTTAGCACGAAGTTCGTTAGCGCGGTTGTTAGCATTGCATTTTTGAGTATAAAGGTCAATCACCTCATCAACGAGAGGTAATTTAGAATCCTTAAATTTTTTCTTGATATTTTCTTTAACTAATTCGGGATTTTCACAAATAAATTTAATATCCAGCATTTTTTTCTCCTCCACGGGCAAAATAATACTCGTACAGTATATCATATTATGAATATTATGTCAATTTAAGGAGTTGAAAATATGGACGAAAAACAAAAAATTTTCCCTGAAACTGAGGATGTAGCGAATGTCCCTTTAGGACATAAGGCAGAGCAACACAAAACAGCTTTCGATATGGTTAACGCATACGGAACTTATGAAATTCAGCCAACTGCCGACACCGATAATCAATACCCTTGTATTGCACAAGGCTTTAGTGAAAATATGATTAAAACCGACCGCCAAAACAAGCATTACAAGGGCGATAAATTTGAAAAAACAAAAAACAATACTAAATCTTGACAAAATAAGCCTAAAGCCGTATAATAAAGAGGATAAAATGCATATTTTGGAGGATTTATTATTATGATTAGTGCCGGCGATTTTAGAAATGGCGTAACCTTTGAAGAAGACGGTAATGTTTTACAGGTTGTTGAATTTCAACATGTAAAACCCGGTAAAGGTGCAGCTTTTGTAAGAACAAAAATCAAGAATGTTATAACAGGTTCGGTTATTGAAAAATCTTATAACCCAACTGCAAAATTCCCAACCGCATTTGTTGAAAGAAAGGATATGGAATATTCTTATAACGACGGTGGAATTTATTACTTTATGGACCAAGAAACTTATGATATGGTTCCGATTAACGAAAGTGACTTGGGAGACAACTTTAAGTTTGTAAAAGAAAATATGGTTTGCAAAATCTTATCTTATAAGGGTAATGTTTTTGGTATCGAACCCCCAACATTTGTTGAATTACAAATCACCCAGACCGACCCTGGTTTTGCAGGCAATACTGCTACTAATGCTACAAAACCCGCAACACTTGAAACCGGCGCTGAAATTCGCGTACCCTTATTTATCAACGAAGGCGATATGGTTCGTATTGATACCCGTACCGGCGAATATATGGAAAGAGCATAAGGAGATTTATAATGGATATTTGTGAAAAAATTGCTTACATTAAAGGTTTAGCAGAAGGTCTTTCACTTGATGACAGCACTAAAGAAGGTAAAATTCTTAATGCTATTATCGATTTATTAGGTGATATTACAGAAGAAATTTGTGATATTGAAGACGGTTGCGATGAGCTTATGGAACAAATCGACGCTGTTGACGAAGATTTAGCTTCTTTAGAAGAAATCATTTACGAGGACGACGAATGCGATTGTGACTGTGACTGCGATTGTGACGATTGTGATGACGAAGTTTATGAAATCGAATGTCCTGCATGCAATGATGTTATCTATTTAGATGCTGATATGTTAGAAGAAGAGGGTATGGTATGCCCAAATTGCGGTACTGACCTTGAGTTTGATTTTGACGGTTGCGACTGTGAATGTGACTGTGAATGTGACTGCGATAAAGAAGACTAATTATTAAAAATCAAAAAAGCCGCACTTGGATTTAGTGCGGCTTTTTATGTAGGTAGTATTATGGAAAAGACTGAATTAAAACTCGAATATGAGGTATGCGAGCAGCAAAAAGGATTGCCTGTAATAGTAGTTGCTGCAGGTGCATCTTCGAGAATGAAAGGCTCAAATAAGCAGTTAATGCTATTGGGCGGAATACCTGTGCTTATGAGAACGCTTTTGGCCTTCGAGAATAGTGAAAACATTTCAAATATTATTCTTGTAGTTAGGGATGAAGATTTATTTCAAGTACAAATGCTTGCTCAAAAATATGCGATAAATAAAATAACTGATATAGTCTGTGGCGGTGCTACAAGGCAGGAATCTGTTTTAAAAGGATTTGCAAGACTCAATGATACCGATAAAAATGTACTTATTCACGATGGAGCAAGACCGTTTGTTGACGAAAAAATAATAGACTGTGTTTGTGGTGCATTAGAAAGTCATTTGGCAGTAACTTGCGGTGTTAAGGTTAAGGATACTATTAAAGAAATTGACCAAAACGGCAAGTTTTCAAAAACACTAAACCGAGAAAATCTTATTTCAGTACAGACTCCTCAAGGTGTAAATGTTTCAGAGTATCTGAAAGCGACAGAAAATGTAAATGTTAAAGATTTTACTGACGATACATCTATTATGGAAGCGGCAGGATACGAGGTTTTTGTGGTAGAGGGAAGTTATAAGAATATAAAAATTACCACTAAAGAGGATATTGCCTGCGCAGAAGGCTTTTTGGGGGAGGAATAAAAGATGAGAATAGGTCACGGATATGATGTGCATAAATTTGCCCAAAACCGCAAATGTATAATTGGCGGCGTGGAGATTGACTTTAAAATGGGATTATTAGGACATTCGGATGCTGACGTATTGCTTCACGCTATTTGTGATGCTTTATTAGGAGCAGCGGCTTTAGGTGATATTGGTAAGCATTTTCCCGATAATGATGAGAATTTTAAAAATATTGACAGTCGAATTTTGTTAAGAAAAACTTGCGAATTAATTGCAAATAGGGGCTATAAGGTAGTGAATGTTGATGCTACAATAATCGCTCAAAAGCCAAAAATGGCACTTTATATTTCAAAAATGGTACAAAATATTGCAAAAGATTTAAAAACCGATATTTCTAATGTCAATGTAAAGGCAACCACCGAAGAAGGACTTGGCTTTACAGGCAATTTAGAGGGTATAAGCGCTCATGCAGTTTGTGTTATAGAGTAATAAAGAAAATAAAGTTTTCATATATTTTACAGGTGATATAATGAAGCTTTATTTTACGTTTACCAAAAGAAATTTAGCCGTCATTTTAGCTACGGTTGTAATTGCTTTTATTTTGTTGGGTCAGTTTTTAACGGTGAACTCGGGTGGGGTTGATGGCTCTACAAATGCTAAAAGAATAGAGTATTTATCCCGATTGGGACTTGACTTAAATGAAACTCCGACAGATGTTAAAGAAATCACAATTCCCCAAAATTTTAGCAAGGTTTATGAAAAATATAACTCTTTACAAAAAGAATCGGGATTTAACCTTAAAAATTATAAAGGTAAAAAAGCAAACGTTTATACATACTCGTTTTGGGACAACAAAGAAAATGCGGTGCATTTAATTGTTTGCGAGGACAGGATAATCGGCGGTGATATCGCAAGCCTTAAAATTGATGGAGAAATGACAGGTTTAAAATGAAAGAACAAAGATTTGATAAAATAATAGCATCACAGTTTAATATTTCGCGTAAAGATGCGAGAATTGGGATAAGACGGGGCAAAGGCAGTGTTGAAGGTGTAACATTACGCGACCCTTCTGTTTTAGTGTCTCCCGATTCGCAAATTATATATAACGGACAAGTTTTAGAATATAAAGAGTATATTTATATTCTAATGAATAAGCCTAAGGGTGTGCTTTCTGCCACTACTGATAAGAATAAAAAAACCGTGGTAGATTTAGTCCCCGACAGTCTCAAAAGAAACAAACTTTTCCCTGTTGGCAGATTGGACAAGGATACTACGGGCTTGCTAATAATTACTGACGATGGAGAATTTGCACATAATGCAATTTCACCAAAAAAGAATGTTGAAAAAACATATATAGCTACTCTTGACGGAGAGGTTACTGCCGAAATGGTAAAAAAATTTGAGGAAGGAATAACATTGGCAGATGGAACTGTTTGCCGTAAAGCATACTTGAAACCTTTAACAGATACTACTGCTGAAATCAAAATCAGTGAGGGAAAGTACCACCAAATCAAGCGTATGTTCGGGACGGTAGGACTCGGTGTTAACCAACTAAAAAGGGTGGCTTTTGGAGCCTTAACGCTACCGATTGACCTTGCTGAAGGTGACTGCAAAGAGCTTGAAAAAGGGGAGTTAAAGGCGTTATTCAAAAACTGTTAATAAAATCGTTGCATTTTAAACAAAAATTCATTAAGAATATTGTATATTATTTGTATTGTATTTTTTTTGAGGACTTGTTATAATGTTACAGTAAAAAAATATGTTCATAGCTTTAGGAGGCTACAAAATGGCAAGTTTATCACTACGTAATGTTTATAAAAGATATCCTGGCGGCGTAACAGCTGTTACTGATTTTAATCTTGATATTAAGGATAAGGAATTTATTATCCTTGTTGGTCCTTCAGGTTGCGGTAAGTCCACTACTCTTAGAATGGTAGCAGGTCTCGAAGAAATCTCTGAAGGCGAAATTTATATTGGAGACCGCATCATCAACGATGTTGCTCCGAAAGACCGCGATATAGCAATGGTTTTCCAAAACTATGCACTTTATCCTCATATGACAGTATTCGACAATATGGCTTTCGGTCTTAAACTTCGTAAAACTCCGAAGGAAGAAATTAAGCGCCGTGTTGAAGAAGCTGCTCGTATCCTTGATATTGAGCATTTGCTTGAGCGTAAACCTAAGGCTTTGTCTGGTGGTCAGCGTCAACGTGTTGCATTGGGTCGTGCAATCGTTCGTGAGCCTAAGGTATTCTTACTTGACGAACCACTTTCAAACTTGGATGCTAAACTTCGTGCACAAATGCGTACCGAAATTTCTAAATTGCATCAACGCCTTGGTACAACCTTTATGTACGTAACACACGACCAAACTGAAGCTATGACAATGGGTACCCGTATCGTTGTTATGAAGAGCGGTCTTATTCAACAGGTTGATACTCCTCAAAATCTATATCTTTATCCTTGCAACCTTTTCGTTGCAGGCTTTATCGGCTCTCCTCAAATGAACTTTATAGAGTCTAAAATTCTTAAAGAAGGCGATGACTTCTTTGTAGAATTTGGTTCTGAAGATACTAAAACACGCGCAGGTGTTAAGTATAAGATTAAGCTTCCAGCAAGCAAAAATAAGAATGACTGCCTCGTTCCTTATATAGATAAGGAAGTTATTATGGGTATTCGTCCAGAAGATGTTCATAATGAAGAAGACCTTCTTAAGAAATTTAAAGACGGTATTGTTGAAGCTGATGTTGAAGTTACCGAGCTTATGGGTGCAGAAACCTACCTTTATATGAATTGTGAAGGTCAAACAATTAATGCACGTGTTGCTCCTACTAATACTGCTCGCCCTGGCGACAGAATTGAAATTGCTATTGAACCTCAAAAGATTCATATCTTTGATAAGGATACTGAGCTTACTATCGTTAACTAACATTAATAAAAATGACTGCCGCAGAGTAAAATCTGCGGTAGTTTTTTATTTTTTATTGACATTGGCGCTTTAAAGTGTTAAAATGACTTTACTATGAAGTATTATATCTGAATGATTCAGTTTTTGGAGGGTAATATGGTAATAACACAGTATTTAGAGCGTAATGCTAAGCTGTATAGAGATGAGGTTGCTTTAGTAGAGGTTAACCCGTCAGAAGAGCGTGACAGTGCGGTTACTTGGAGAGAGGCAAGTTTGATTGAAAGCGCTACCAATGCGCCGTACCGCCGTGAGATGACTTGGCATGAATTTGATATTAAGGCAAATAAATTTGCAAACTTGCTTTTAAGCAGAGGTTTCCAAAAGGGAACAAAGGTTGCAATTCTTTTAATGAATTCGCTTGAATGGTTGCCTATATATTTTGGTATTTTAAAGGCGGGTTGTATCGCAGTACCGCTTAACTTCCGTTATTCCGGTGAAGAAATTAAATATTGTTTAGATTTGGCAGATTGTTCTGTTTTGGTTTTCGGCCCTGAATTTGTTGGAAGAATGGATACTGTGTATACCGATTTGCCAAAAATCGAGCAGATGTTTTTTGTAGGTCTTAATAAACCAGAGTATGCAGAGGATTGCGGTAAGTTAATGAACTTTTGCTCAAGTCTTGTGCCTCCCGTTGAATTAGATGCGGAAGATTTTGCCGCTATTTATTTTTCGTCCGGTACAACAGGATTTCCTAAAGCAATTTTACATAAGCATAAGGCTTTGGAGGCTTCTTGCAGAACCGAACAAAACCATCACTCACAAACAAGGGATGACGTGTTTTTATGTATTCCTCCGCTTTATCATACAGGCGCTAAAATGCACTGGTTTGGAAGTCTTTTGTCGGGTAGTAGAGCAGTATTGCTTCGCGGAGTTAAACCTGAATGGATTTTACGTACTGTTACAGAAGAAAAATGCACAATAGTTTGGCTATTGGTGCCGTGGGCACAGGATTTGTTAGATGCTATTGAATCGGGCAAAATCAAGACCGATGATTATCTTCTTTCGCAATGGCGTTTAATGCATATCGGAGCTCAACCCGTACCGCCAAGTCTTATCCGCCGTTGGCTTAAAATTTTCCCGAATCACCAATACGATACTAACTATGGTCTTTCGGAATCAATCGGTCCCGGTTGTGTTCATTTAGGTGTTGAAAATGTAGAAAAAGTGGGCGCAATCGGTAAGGCGGGCTATCTTTGGGAGGTTGCTATTGTTGACGAAAGCGGCAACAAAGTACCTCAAGGCGAGGTTGGCGAGCTTATTGTAAAGGGCCCCGGTGTTATGACTTGTTATTATAAGAATAAAGAGGCTACCGATGAGATTTTGAAGGACGGCTGGCTTTATACAGGAGATATGGCAAAGGTTGATGAAGATGGTTTCATCTACCTTGTTGACCGTAAAAAAGATGTTGTAATTTCAGGCGGTGAAAATCTATATCCCGTTCAAATTGAGGATGAATTACGCAAATTCTCTAAAATTAAGGATGTTGCGGTTATTGGTATTCCGGATGCTCGCCTTGGCGAAATTGCAGCTGCGATTATTGAAATTAAAGAGGGCGAAACTTGTAATGAGGATGAAATCAATGAGTTTTGCAAAGAACTTCCCCGTTACAGAAGACCCAGAAAAATCATTTTTGATAAGGTTCCACGTAATCCCACAGGTAAAATTGAAAAACCTGTTTTAAGAGAAAAATACTGTCCTAAAGGCTTGGTGGAATCTCAAATCAATAGCTAAAGGTTGTCTAAATAAAGGTAAGGCTTTATTGCGCAACCGTATCCCAGAGGTGACTTGTTATGAAAACTTCATACCGTTGGTTTATTTTAAGTGTATCTGTATTGGCAATGTTGTTTGCGGGAATTATTTATGCTTGGTCAATACTTAAGGTTCCCTTTGCAAATGATTTTGGTTGGAAAGCGGAACAACTTTCTCTTAATTACACTCTTACAATGTGTTTCTTTTGTGTGGGCGGTCTTTGCGGAAGCTTTTTATCCCGTAAAATAGGAGTAAAATCTGTGAGTTTCATATCGGCTCTTTTAGCGGGAAGCGGAATGATATTTACAGGACTTTTAAAGGGTGAAAATGTAGCAATTTTATATTTAACCTACGCTGTTATCGCGGGCTTTGGTATTGGGATTGCCTATAATGTAATCATTTCCAGTGTAACTGCGTGGTTTCCTGATAAAAAAGGCTTTTGCACAGGTTGTCTTATGATGGGTTTTGGTGCAAGCTCACTTATTCTCGGCAATCTTGCGGATTTGCTTTTCAATAGCAGTTTTGCAAGAAGCGGTACATATATTCTTTTAGGGGTTGCACTTTTTGTTGTTTTAGGTTTGGTTAGTATATTTTTAAAATTACCTGATGCGAGTGTTATTTTACCTGAACCTCAAAAAAAGGCAAGAGGTCATTCGGAGGATTTTGAACAGCAAGACTATACCTCCAAACAAATGCTGAAACGATTTTCTTTTTGGCGCGCCTTTGTTTTGATTGCGCTTGCGGCGGCGGTAGGTAATTCGGTTATTAGTTTTGCACGTGATTTAGCGCTTTCGGTTGGCGCAAAGGTTACTTTGGCTACAACACTTGTTGGTGTTCTGGCTGTTTGCAACGGTTTTGGCAGAATTATTTCAGGAACATTGTTTGATTGGCTCGGTAGACGCAAGACAATGCTAATTGCTTTAAGTTTGAACATATTTGCGGCAGGTATAACCTTGCTTTCAACGGTTTTTGCTTCTTTGCCTATGTGTATTGTCGGTCTTTGCTTGATAGGACTTTCATACGGTTCTTGTCCTACAATGGTTACTGCATTTGTTTCGTCCTTTTATGGACAAAAGCAGTTCGCTACAAATTTCAGTATAATGAATTGCCATCTGATTTTTACATCATTTATGGCAACGGCGTGTAGCAAATTATTTCAAAATTATGGCGGTTATACAGCTCCGTTTATTTTACTTTTAATACTTGCTATTGTGGCTTTAATTTTGAATTTAAGTATTAAGCGTCCGTAAATGGCTTTAATTTAGTTGATTTTAACAGAGTTTTATAATATAATATTTAATTATAATATTCATTTATAGAGGTGTAATCAAATGAAAAAACTTATGCTCGGTAACGAGGCAGTTGCCCGCGGTTTATACGAGGCAGGCTGTTCCTTTGTTTCAAGCTATCCGGGTACTCCAAGTACAGAAATTACAGAGTATGCGGCAAAATACGGTGAAATTTATGCTGAATGGGCACCTAATGAAAAGGTAGCTTTAGAAACTGCTTTTGGCGCATCATTAGCAGGTAAAAGAAGCTTTTGCGGTATGAAGCATGTTGGCGTGAATGTTGCGGCAGACCCGCTTTTCACAGTAGCGTATACAGGTGTTAATGCGGGACTTATTATAGGCGTTGCAGATGACCCGGGTATGCATTCTTCACAAAATGAACAGGATTCCCGTCATTATGCAATTGCTTCAAAAATTCCTATGCTTGAACCCGCTGATTCTAAAGAATCAATTGATTTCGTAAAAGAAGCATTTGAAATTTCGGAAAAATTTGATACACCTATTTTTATAAAAATGTGTACCCGTGTTGCTCACTCTCAAAGTATTGTTGAAGAGAGTGAAAGAATGAATATTCCTCAAAAGGAATATGAAAAGAACGGTGCTAAATACATAATGATGCCAGGCAACGCTAAAAAGCGTCACCCTATTGTAGAGCAAAGAACCCTTGATTTAATCGAGTATGCTGAAACTTCGCCCATTAACAGAATAGAAGAGGGTAGCGACAATTCGGTTGGTATTATCACATCTTCTACAAGTTATCAGTATGTTAAAGAGGTTTGCGGTGATAAATACCCTGTTTTAAAACTTGGTATGATAAATCCGTTGCCTGTTAAAAAGATTAAGGGTTTTGCAAACAACGTTCAAAAGGTTATTGTAGTAGAAGAACTTGACGGTATTATCGAAAGTCATTGTAACAATATTGGTATTAAGGTTTGTGGTAAGGAATTATTCGGACCTATCGGTGAGTTGAGCCAAAATGCCGTTGCCGAAAAATTAGGTTTTAATGCTCCTTGCGGTGAAGTTTTGAATGAAGAAATACCAATGCGTCCGCCTGTAATGTGTGCAGGTTGTCCGCATAGGGGATTATTCTACACCTTAAAGAAAAACAAGTTAAAAGTTATGGGTGATATAGGTTGTTATACCTTGGGCGCTGTAGCACCTTTGAGCTCTATTGATACCACTATTTGTATGGGCGCCAGTGTTTCCAGTATTCACGGATTTAACAAGGCAAACGATGGTAAAAGCGATGATAATACCGTTGCGGTTATAGGGGATTCAACCTTTATGCATTCGGGTGTTACAGGACTTATAAATATTGCTTATAACGCTTCAAATTCTACTGTAATTATTCTTGATAACTCAATTACAGGTATGACAGGACACCAACAAAACCCAACAACAGGATACAACCTTAAGGGAGACCCTTGCTCTAAAATCGATTTAGAGGCATTGTGCAGAAGCGTTGGAATTAAGAGTGTCCGTGTGGTTGACCCGTATAATTTAGACGAGTGTGATACCGTTATCAAAGAAGAATTAAAAAAGACAGAGCCTTCGGTTATTATTTCTCGCAGACCTTGCGCGCTTCTTAAATATGTAAAACATAACGGACCGATTACGGTTGACACTGAAAAGTGTATAGGCTGTAAATCTTGTATGAGAATCGGTTGCCCTGCAGTTAGTATGGAAAACGGAAAAGTTAAGATTGATAATACACTTTGCACAGGTTGCGGTGTATGCGCACAAATGTGTAAGTTCGATGTGTTTTCGGCTTTAAAGGAGGTTAAGTAATGCAAACAAAAAATATTATGATTGTCGGTGTAGGCGGTCAAGGAACATTACTTGCAAGCAAGCTTTTAGGCAGACTTCTTTTAAGCAAAAATTATGATATTAAGGTGAGCGAAGTTCACGGTATGAGCCAACGCGGCGGTAGTGTGGTAACCTATGTTCGTTACGGTGACAAAGTTTATTCACCTATAATTGATAAAGGCGAGGCTGACGTTATCATTTCGTTTGAAATGCTTGAAGCTGCTCGATATGTTGAATACCTTAAAAAAGACGGTGTAATTATCACCAACACTCAACAGGTAAATCCAATGCCCGTAATTACAGGCGCTATGGAGTATCCTCAGGAATTAGAAAAGAAGATAAAGGCTTTAAATATCAGTTTAGATGCATTTGACGCTTTGGCTTTAGCTAACGAGGCAGGCAATTCAAAGGCGGTTAACATTGTACTTTTAGGCAGACTTTCAAAACAGTTTGATTTTACTGAACAAGAATGGATGCAAGCAATTGAGCAAAGCGTTCCTCAAAAGTTTTTGGATTTAAATAAAAAAGCATTCCTTTTGGGACGCAATTACGAGGTGTGAAAAATGGTTAATTATTATCAAAAGGAAATTGAGTGTGCATCCCGAGACGAAATGAAAGCACTTCAAAATGAGCGCTTTTTAAAACAGATGAAACACGTTTGGGATAATGTTCCTTACTACCGTAAAAAAATGGAAGAAAAGGGCGTAACAATTGACGATATTAAGAGTATTGACGATTTGCAAAAATTACCCTTTTTAACCAAGGATGATTTGCGTGAAGCATATCCTTACGGACTTTTGGGAAAACCACTTGAAGAGTGTGTCAGAATTCACTCTACTTCAGGTACAACAGGTAAACGTGTGGTTGCGTTTTATACTCAAAATGATATTGATTTGTGGGAGGATTGTTGCGCTCGTGCAATCGTAGCAGCAGGCGGCACAAAGGAAGATGTTTGTCAGGTAGCGTACGGATACGGCTTGTTTACAGGCGGTTCCGGTCTTCATGGCGGTAGCCATAAGGTAGGTTGCTTAACTCTTCCTATGTCTTCAGGTAATACTGACAGACAGCTGCAGTTTATGACCGACCTTGGCGCTACAATTCTTTGCTGTACTCCTTCTTATGCTGAATATCTTGCAGAAAGTATTCACGAAAGAGGACTTCGTGACAAAATCAAATTAAAGGCAGGTATCTTTGGTGCAGAGGCTTGGAGTGAAGAAATGCGCCATGATATTGAAACACAGTTAGGTATAAAGGCTTATGACATTTACGGTCTTACCGAAACCAGCGGTCCCGGTGTTGCTTTTGAGTGTAGTGAGCAAACCGGTATGCATATCAATGAAGACCATTTTATAGCCGAAATTATCGACCCTGACACCTTAGAGGTTTTGCCTGAAGGCAGTCAAGGTGAATTGGTATTCACTTCAATTACTAAAGAAGGATTCCCGCTTCTTCGTTACAGAACCAAGGATATAACCGTTTTAAGCCGTGAAAAATGCTCTTGCGGAAGAACCTTGGTTAAAATGAAAAAGCCAATGGGCAGAAGCGATGATATGCTTATAGTTAAGGGTGTAAACGTTTTCCCGTCACAAATTGAGGCTGTACTTTTAGAAAATGGCTATCCTGCAAACTATCAAATTATTGTTGACCGCGTAAACCATAGCGATACTATTGAAGTTTTAGTTGAAATGACTTCTGAAATCTTCTCAGACTCATTGGGTAAAATTACCGAAATGGAAAAGAGCTTGGTTTCAGCGCTTAAGGCAATGCTTGGTATTTATGCAAAGGTTCGCCTTGTTGACCCGAAATCTATTGCCAGAAGCGAAGGCAAAGCGGTTCGTATTATTGATAAACGAAAGATTTAAGGGGGATTTATTATGGCTATCAATCAAATTACCGTTTTTTTGGAAAACAGAGCAGGTAAACTTTTAGAGGTTACCGAAATTTTATCTAAAAATCAGGTTGATTTAAAGGCAATCAATATAGCTGAAACAGCAGATTACGGACTTTTGAGAGTTATTACTGCAAATAGTGATTTAGCAGAAAAATCACTTAAAGATGAAGGTATTATTTGTACTAAAACCCCCGTTGTTGCAATTGCCGTTCCAAACAAGGTTGGAGGGCTTAACAGCCTTTTGAAAATTTTGGCTGATGAGAATATTGATGTGCATTATATGTATTCTATTTTCGGTCAGGTAAACGGCTTGGCATATATGATTTTGCAACTTTCAGACTCTGAAAAAGCAACTGAAGTTCTTTTGAAGAACGGAATAGGCATAGCAGAGCCTAAAGATTTAGGAATAAATTAAAAATAAAAGCCTTTTTAGGCTTTTATTTTTTTGTGTAATATGATATACTTGTGTTGTGTATGAGGTGATTATATTGAAAAAAATAATAACTTTACTTTTGAGTATATTAATGTTAATAATTTTCACAGTTACTGCATTTGCGGTTGAGGAATCTTCAACGGTTGAATCTTCTTCATCTGAAACCATAAGCAGTTCTTCCGAAAACCAATCTTCAAGTGAAATTTCTTCTGAAAGCAAACCTCAGGAAAATAGTTCAAGTGAAGATATTACTTCAACCGAAAGTAACGCTTCAACTGAAAGCAATGTTTCAATCGTGCTTCCTTTGCAGCCGGTAGAGGAAAGTTTGAAAATACTTTCATTGCCTACTAAAACAGTATATCAAGTAGGAGACAGTTTAGATTTAAATGGAATAAAGGTTGAATTAATAACCGATACAGGCGATATTGTTTCACCAAATCTGAACGAATTAACCGCAACGCCTACTGTTTTTAATTCAGAAGGTAAAATAGAAGTATTTGTAAAATATCAAAAAATAACAGCAAGTTTTGAAGTTACAGTAAATCCTAGACATATTCATGAATTTAAAGATTGGAAAGTTAAGACTGAGCCTACTTGTGAAAATATAGGTGAGTCGATTGGAAGTTGTGAATGTGGCGTAGCAGATATATTGCTTATAGAGCCTTTGGGCCACGATTGGGATGAGGGAGAGATTATAAGAAAATCCTCTACAATAAGCAAGGGGCGGATTAAGTACGTTTGCAGAAGATGCAAACAGGAAAAGCGTGAAACTATCCCTAAAATTAAAGCGACCTTAAACGACCATATAAAAAACATTTTAAAGTTTAGGCTCACGCTTAAATGGTGGATGGTTTTTGCTCCTATAGCTTTGATAATTGCCGGTTATATTGTAGCTATCATTGCTATCTTTAAGAAAAAAGAAATAAAATGAAAAAGAATCAAGAAGTAATTTTAGAAATTATTGATATAACCGCTGAGGGTAGCGGTGTCGGTAAATATGAGGGCATGGCGGTTTTTGTACCTTTAACTGCTGTAGGGGATACCGTAAAGATTAAAATTTTAAAGGTTAAAAAGAACTATGCTTACGGAAAACTTTTGGAAATTATAACCGAGAGTGATAAAAGAATTCAAAATAACTGTCCGCATTTTCAAAAATGCGGCGGTTGTGTTTTTTGGCATATCGAGTACGGTGCTGAATGCGAGTTGAAAGCTAATAAAGTTTATGAGGCAATAAAACGAATTGGCGGGGTAGATTTAAAACCGCAACCGATTATCTTTGATTTTGATGAGCGTTATCGCAACAAGGCGCAGTATCCCGTTGCACAAAACGGTAATGTCGGGTTTTATGCTTTTCATTCTCATAGAATTATAGAATGCCGCGACTGTCTTCTGCAACCTGAAATTTTTTCGAAAATCACCGTTGCTGTAACTGATTGGATTAAGGCAAACAATATAAGTATCTATGATGAGCAAAAACATATCGGTCTTCTTCGGCATATTTATATCAGAAAAGCGCAGGTGACAAATGAAATAATGGTCGCGCTCGTTATAAATGGTAACACTCTTCCGTTTTCTGATTTGCTTTGTGAAAGATTAAAGGTTGTTTGCGGAGACGATTTAAAAAGTGTTCAGATAAATATTAATAAAGAAGACACAAATGTTATTTTGGGTAAAACCTGTAAAACTCTTTATGGAGAAGATTATATTAATGACATTTTGTGCGGTGTTAAAATCAGGCTTTCGCCCTTGTCATTTTATCAGGTTAATCATACTATGGCTGAGAAGCTATATGAAAAAGCAAAGGAATACGCTAATCCTAAGGGTAAAACAATTATTGATTTATACTGCGGAGCGGGCACAATAGGGCTTTCGATGGCAAGGGATGCTAAAAGCATCATAGGTGTGGAAATCATACCCCAAGCTATAGAGGATGCAAAATTTAATGCTAAAGAAAACGCAATAGAGAATGCAAGATTCATCTGTTCGGATGCGTTAGCGGCGGCTGAGCAATTAGCGGATGAGGGCGTAACAAGCGATACTGTAATAGTGGACCCACCGCGTAAAGGCTGCGCTAAAGAGGTAATCGAAATTATCGCAAATAATTTTAAACCTAAAAGTGTTGTTTATGTATCTTGCGACCCTGCAACTCTGGCGAGGGATATTAAGATATTTGATGAATTAGGTTACAAATTAAAGGAATACACCCCTTGCGATTTATTCCCAAGAACTTCGCATGTAGAGACGGTAGCAAAATTAGAAAGAGCTTAAGCGATTGCCTAAGCTCTTTTTTTTATTAGAATTTTATGAATTTATAACTTTCAAGGGTTTTTATATACTGTGAAAGGCGGTCATATATCGGTTCTGCTTTGTCACCGAATTGTTCATTTACCTTTTTACCTAAATCGATTATATCGGTTTTACCGTCAATTAAAGGCCAGATAAAGCTTCCCATCTCATCAAGATGAATGTAGCTTATTTTAGGCTTTTTTAAAAGGATTTGCGCCAATCGATTGAAAAACCCTTTATTTTCAATCTCGATTGTAATGTTGCCGTTTTGGTTAGTCCAATTAAATTCTGGATTATGAAGCGGCTTTTTTTCAAAAAAGTTTTCTTTATTCTTCATTTGTTTTCTTCTTTGCAAATGTGAATTTAACAAGTGTAAGAATTATTATTGCAAACAATACTAAACCACCAATGCTTGAAACAGCAGGTGAAATGCCAAGTTTTGCAGAAAGGTCAATCATTTTATCAACACCGAAGATAGCAAGTATGGCTAATACAATACCTACAATACCTTCGCCCGCAATCATACCCGAGCAGAAAAGTATGCCGTTGTTAACGGTTTCTTCCTTGTCCTGTTTGCTTGCTGTAACTTTTTCAACTACAAATCTTACAAGACCACCAACCATAATACAAGCATTCAAATGAACCGGTAGATAAACACCAATTGCAAAGGGAAGTACGGGGATACCGATTAATTCAACTACAATAGCAATAAATGCGCCGATTAACACAAGTGTCCAAGGTAGGTTCCCGCCCATAACACCTTCAACAATAAGTTTCATGAGGGTTGCTTGAGGAGCGGCAAGTTCGTTTGAACCAAATCCCCAAGCGCTGTTTAATAGGTAAAGGGTACCGCCAATTGCTAAAGCAGATGCGGTAACGCCAATCATTTCGCCTATTTGTTGCTTTTTAGGTGTTGCGCCTAAAATATAACCTGTTTTAAGGTCTTGTGAGGTATCGCCCGCAATTGCAGCTACAATACAGATAACCGAACCGATTGCAATTGCACTGCACATACCTTCAATACCGTCCATACCGGTTACTTTAAGCACTAAGGTAGCAATTAGGAGTGTTGCAATAGCCATACCTGAAACGGGGTTATTACTGCTTCCTACAAGACCTACCATTCTTGAAGAAACGGTTGCAAAAAAGAAACCGAATACAACTATAATAGCTGCGCCTAAAAGTGAAACGGGGATAGCGGGGATTAGCCAAATAGCTAATGTCAGGACTAAAATAGCGCCTAATATGAAAATCATATTAAGGTCTTTGCCTGTTCTGTCATCAATGGCTTTACCTGAATTTCCAAGACTTTTAATTGCACCGCTAAATGTTTTAACAATTAAAGGAAGAGATTTGATAAGGCTTATAATACCGCCTGCAGTCAATGCGCCTGCGCCGATATATCTTATATATGTTCCCCAAAGAGCAGATGCGCCACCTTCAGCAAAAAGTTCGCTTATAGGAGCAGTGCCTGGAGCTAAGATAATATCTCCGCCGAAAATAACGATAAGCGGAATGATAACAAGCCAGCTTAAAATACCGCCCGAGAACATATAAGAAGAAATTCTTGGACCACAAATATAGCCAACACTCATAACCGCGGGATAAATTTGGGTGCCGATTTCACCTGCAAAGCCTTTGACTTTAAGGGAAATTTCGCCCGATACCAATTTAAGACCGTCAATAATAAATTTAAAGAGCGCTGCAAAGCCCATACCTGCAAATACTGTTGATGCACTTGAGCCGCCTTCTTCGCCTGCTAAAAGCACTTCTGCGCAAGCAGTACCTTCGGGATAGGGTAAAATGCCGTGTTCTTTAACTATAAGCGCGTTGCGAAGGGGAACCATAAATAATACGCCTAAAAGACCGCCGATTAAGGCGATTAGTGTGATTTCAACTACACTTGGAGCCGATGTTTTGCCCTCTGCTGCCCAAATAAAGAGCGCGGGAAGAGTGAAAATTGCACCTGCAGCTAAAGACTCACCTGCAGAGCCTACCGTTTGCACAAGATTACTTTCAAGAATTGAATTTCTGCGCATTAAAATTCGGATTACACCCATTGAAATAACAGCCGCAGGTATAGAAGCCGAAACGGTCATACCAACGCGAAGTCCCAAATAAGCGTTTGCCGCGCCAAATACAACAGCTAAAATTACGCCCATTATAATAGATGTTACCGTAATTTCAGGGGTGATTTTTTCGGCGGGAACATAGGGTTTAAATTCGTTTTTATTTTCCATAATTTCTCCTTGATTTTATTTTAATTTTTCTAACAGCTTAACTAATATGCTGAAAATTTTTTGGGTTGAGGAAATGCTTAAAGCTTCCTTTGTGGTATGGGCATCAAGTACATTTGGTCCTATTGCAATACAGTCAAGATTTTTTATGGCATTTGAAAAAACTGCACATTCCAGTCCTGCGTGTAAAGCTTCAATTTTCGGTTTTTCGTTTGTTTGTTCAAAGTAGGTGTCAATATAAAGTTTTTGCAAATTGGAGTTTTCTTTAAACTCCCAAGTGGGATATTTACCCGAAATGCTTGTCCTGCAGTTGAACAAACTGAAGAAAGAAGTGAGGCGTTGTTCAAGATAATCCAAAGCAGATTGTTTATTACTTCTAAGCGCAAACTGTAAAAATATTTTATCATTTTCTGTTTTTAAAACACCTAAATTAAGTGAGGTTTCAACCAATCCTTCAATTTCGGCGCTCATTTCCAATATGCCGTTAGGACAGTTTGTTAAAATATTTATTATATCACTTTTGTTTGACAATACGTCAAAATTTCCGCTTTCGCTGATTTCTAAAGAGGTATTAAATTCAGGTTCTCTTGCCGAAATCTCGTTTTTAACAACAGTAAGGTAAGAATTTAATATATCGGCAAACGTAACTGAGTTATTAACACAAAAGTCTATTTGGCAGGTGTTTGTGATTGCGTTTGCTTTGTCACCGCCATTGATAGCTATAATATCAAAATCGGTTTTTGTGTTAAGATAATTTAGGATTCTTCCTGCCAGTAGGTTTGCATTTACCCTTTTTTTATCAATCTCTACACCTGAATGTCCGCCTTTTAGGCCCTTAAGGGTAAGGGAAATTTTATTTCCGGTTTTTTGGGTAAGGTTTAGTGGTATGGTTGCGATAAAATCACTGCCACCTGCACAAGAAACGGTTAAGGAATTATCGTCCTCTGAATCGATGTTAATCATACGTCTGCTTTTCAAAAGCGAAACATCTAAGTTAGAAGCACCTATTAAACCAATTTCTTCATCAGTTGTAAAAACTGCTTCAATAGACGGCAAATCCAAATCACTTTCCAAAAGGGTTAAAATCATTGCAACGGCAATACCGTTGTCAGCACCGAGGGTTGTACCCTTTGCTTTTAAAAGGTCACCGTCAATATAAGTTTCAATTCCGTCTTTTAAAAAGTCGATTTGGCGGTCAGCGTCTTTTTGGCATACCATATCAATATGTCCTTGTAAAATAACGCTATTATGATTTTTAGATGAAGGTTTGAAAATTATTATATTGTTGGCACTGTCACGATGATAGTTTAGATTGTGATTTTTTGCAAAGGATTCGCAGTAGTTTGAAATAGCAGTCATATTTCCCGACCCGTGCGGAATTTTGCAAATTTCATCGAAGTATTTAAACACTTTTTCAGTGCTAATATTTTCCAAAGACATTAAATTTCCTCCAGAATAAATTAACCAATATATTTTATCATAAAATCACAATTTAAGCAAGAGTTAAATAGGCTTGAAAATATTTCAAAATTTATAAATTTAAGGGAGAACAGTAAAAACTGTTCTCCCTTAAATTTTATTTTTAATCTAAGTGGTCTTTGTCGTGCTCACGTATAGCGCCTGTGTTGGCATCTATTTCATAGTCGTATTCGTAATTATTGTGGTCGAATTCAAGTTCGTATACTAAAACACCGTCATCACGGTCGAGCTTTATTCTATAATTTTTTATATCGCTTTCCTTTAGTTTTGCGTGTTCTAAAGCGATTTGCTTTGCTCTGTCTTTGCTTATTTTAGCATCTGAACTAGCATTGCCGTCAAGCATATCTTCGGCCGATTGCACACCGCTTTCAACTTTATCCTTTGCTGAATCTATGCCGCTTGTAATATCCGACATAAGATTATCGGAATTGTTATTTGTTTTTTCACCGCAACCTGCAAGCGAAAAAACAAGCGCTAAAGTAAAAATAATTGAAAATAATTTAAGTTTCATAATTAACCCTCCTTTTTGTAGTATTAACCAAATTTTTGTTTTTATTAAAAAAGCAGACGAATAATATTATCCGTCTGCTTAAAATTAAAATTTTGGTTTAATAGCTTTATGGTAATGCGCATAGGTACAAGGAGATTTTTTGTTAAGTACCTTGGCTTCGGTTACTTCACCGATAAATAGTGTATGGCTGCCAAGGTCCTTTTGTTCAACCACTTTGCAAGAGAAAAATGCGTTTGCATTTTCATTAAGGTAATAAATGCCGTTGCAACTTCTTTCCTTTGCATCAAAGTTTTGGAACTTATTAACATCCCTTCCTGATTGCATACCAAAATGACGGATAGTTTCAAAATCAATATCATCAGTTAAAACACTGACATTAAATATACCGCTTTTTTGGATTATTTCCTTGGTGTAATTTTCTTTTTGAATTGATATTGCTAAACGAGTAGGGTTGCTCGCAACCTGAAAAGCAGTGTTTGAAATTTGTCCGTTATCAATATTATCGTATTTTGATGATATTACAAACAATCCATAGGTTAAATTATAGGTGGCTTTTTGGTCGATTTCCGGTTCACTCTGATTAGCGAAAGTAACGGTTAAGCAAACCTTCAAAAGCCTTTCCGTGTCGAGCCTCGTCGCGAGCCATTTCGTGAACGGTGTCGTGAATTGCATCAAGACCTAATTCTTTAGCAAGTTTTGCAAGCTCGAATTTACCAAGTGTAGCACCGTTTTCAGCATCTACACGCATTTCAAGATTTTTCTTGGTAGAGTCGGTTACAACTTCACCTAAAAGTTCTGCAAATTTTGCAGCGTGTTCAGCTTCTTCTAAAGCTGCTTTTTCCCAGTAAAGACCAATTTCGGGATAACCTTCTCTGTGAGCAACTCTGGACATTGCGAGATACATACCAACTTCGGTACATTCGCCGTTAAAGTTTTCGCGAAGACCTTCAATAATTCTTTGGTCAACTCCTTGTGCAACGCCTACAACGTGTTCAGCAGCCCAGGTTTTTTCGCCTGCTTGCTCTTGGAATTTTGATGCTGGAGCGTGGCAGATGGGGCATTCAGCAGGTGGAGCATCACCCTCGTGTGTGTAACCGCAGATAAGACATACATATTTTTTCATTTCATTTTCCTCCAAATTTAAATTTTTGTTTTACAATTTTTGCAAATACCGTAGCCTATATAAATTGAATTTTCGGTTTTAAAACCGTTAAGATTTGCCAAACTACTTATAATATCATTATTAATCACAATGTCATAAATATTACCGCACTCCTTACAATTTAAATGTAAATGAGGGGAAATATCGCCATCGAAATGTTCGAATCCGTCACCAACGTTGATACATAAAATATCGCCTGATTGGCTTAAAGCCGATAAATTCCGGTAAACTGTGCCTAAACTGATATTAGGTATTTTCTCTTTAACCGTTTCGTAAATCCAATTTGCTGTAGGGTGAGTATTTGTCGAGCGTAAAACCTCAAGTATAGCTTCACGCTGTTTTGAATAGTGCTTCATAGTATTCACTCCTAAAACAGTAATGATTACTATTTTTATTATACATATAATTTTCCGTTTGTCAAGACTTTTTATTGACATTTTTTTAACATTATTATAAAATTGTATAGTAAATATTTAAAGGAGGATAAAAATGGACGTCTCAATTTCGAATTCTGTTATAAAACGTTTGCCGAGATATTACAGATTTTTAGGAGAACTTAAAAGTCAGGGCTATACAAAAATATCCTCGCGCGAGTTATCTGAGAAAATGGGATTAACGGCCAGTCAAATCAGGCAGGATTTAAACTGTTTTGGTGGTTTTGGTCAACAAGGATACGGATATAATATTGAACTTTTACAGTCGGAAATAGCAAGTATTTTAGGTTTGGATAAACCGAAGAGTATTATATTAATAGGTGTTGGCAATTTGGGGCGCGCCGTTACAATGCATATGAATTTTGAGTCTAAAGGCTTTTATTTAACGGGAATTTTTGATGCAAAGGAATCTCTTGTAGGGCAGATTATAAGGAATCAACCGATCAGAAGCACTGATTCTTTGGATGAGTTTTGCCGAGAAAATTTACCGCAGGCAGCAATACTTTGTATCCCAAAAGAAGCGGCAGAAAAAATTTCAAAGCAGTTAATTAAATTAGGTGTCAAATGCTTTTGGAATTTCAGTCACTTTGACTTAACCGTAGATAATCCTGAGGTTATGGTTGAAAATGTTCACCTTGGTGACAGTTTGACCCGACTTTCTTATAAAATGAATAACATATAATATTTTATACACTCTAAATGTTTGATACTTTTAGGGTGTATAAATTTATGTTAAGAAGGGGTATAATAAATTTCCAAGTAAAAATTAAAAGAAGGTGTTTATATGTGTACGGCGGCGACTTATGTAACAGATAGTTTATATTTTGGCAGAACTCTGGATAATGAGATTTCTTACGGTGAGAGTGTTGTTATAACTCCGCGGAATTTCTCTTTTAATTTTAGAAAAGCAGGGTTTATGCAAAAGCATTACGCCTTTATCGGAATGGCTCATATTAGGGATAATTACCCGCTTTATTATGATGCGGTAAATGAAAAAGGCTTGGCAATGGCGGGGCTTAATTTTGTAGGGAACGCTTATTATAACCAAGAGTGTAACGGTAAGGATAACATTGCTCCTTTTGAGTTTATACCGTGGATATTAGGTCAGTGTGATACTGTGGAATGTGCACGAAAAAAACTTGAAAATATGAGTTTTGTGAATATACCTTTTAGCCAAGATTTGCCATTGTCAGAACTTCATTGGATTATTGCAGATAAGAAAGAGGCTATAACCGTAGAAACTACAAAACAAGGGCTTAAAATTTACGAAAATCCGATAGGTGTTTTAACTAATAATCCTGAATTTGATATGCAGATGCTTAATCTTGATAATTATGTAAACTTAACTAATAAAACTCTCGAAACCCGATTTTGCGAGAGGGTTTCTACTGAACAATACAGCAAGGGATTAGGGGCGGTAGGACTACCTGGTGATTTAACCTCGATGTCGCGGTTTGTAAGGGCCTCGTTCACTAAAATGAATTCGGTATCGGGAAAAAGTGAAAATGAAAGCGTAAGTCAGTTTTTTCATATTTTGCAAAGTGTATTTCAAACAAGAGGATGCTGTGAGATGGCAGAAGAAAAATATAATATAACAGTATACGCCTCCTGTTGTAACGCCGATAAAGGTATTTATTATTATAAAACCTACGATAATCATGAAATTATTGGTGTAGATATGAAGAGGGAAGATTTGGACGGAAAACAGTTAATATCATATTCGCTTATTACTGATATGAAAATAAGAATACAAAATTAAAGAGGAATCTCTTATGAGATTCCTCTTTTTAAAGTTTAAAATCTTCGGGGGAGTAATTATCGCTTATTTGCGGAATTTTAGGTACGCGTTTCAGCGGGTCATATTTATAATTTCGGCAAAAATCGCGAATGTCGGTAACACCGTGTTTTTTACAGATAATTTCGTTTGTAAATTCTAAATGGCTGCCGAAAACACAGTATTCGCAAGAGCGTTGCAACTTTTTATTAAAAACCGATTTTGCCATAGGTTCACTTCCTTTTATAGTATTATACTAAATCTTCAAGCAAATTTCCAGCATAATTTTTTGTGTTTAGGGATATTATAAAAATCAACCCCATAATTATAAGCGAAACGGCGACTGATGGCGCATAATTTGTAAAACTGAAATTAGCAGTAATATTATTTGAAAGTGTTGGAACAGAAATTTTAAATATTTTCAATAGAATATAGGTGAATCCACTGCTTAAAGCTCCTTGTAAAAGGCGAAAAAGTGCAAATTTTATATATTGAGGCTTAAAATTTTTAGCCATTCCAAACACCTGAAACCAAACGCAAATGCCTGAAAAACCCAGTAAAAATGAAATAAAATAAATGTTTTTTGTTTGCGATATACCGTTTGTAACCTCTAAAAAAAGACTTAAAAATTTTACAAATATAAGTTTTTCAGAATAATAATTCACATAACTTATAATAACAGAAAAGAGTATAACGTAACTGCAAATTGAAATAGTAGAGGCTGCACTTTGCGATACAGATAATACAAAATTATCAATTATATTAAGATGCCTGTTCGAGGATGTGTTTTGAACTTTCGGTTTAGATAAAATCATTAAAACAAGCGAAGACAAAATATGTGAAACGAATAAAACATATCCTAAAATTTTAGAGTTTAAAATACCGCAGCCAACAGCTAATATTATAAATGCGGGACCAGCATTTACGCAAAAGTTGAGCATTTTAGATGCAAGGTTACTGTCGATTTTTTTAAAAGCTACGGATTGTTCTAAAACCTTGGAGCCTATGGGGTATCCGCCTATTGAGGATAAAATAAAGACCGAAAAAACCGGCGGTATTTTCAACTTTTCTAATACAGACGAATTTAAAATAAAAAGGGTTAAAACCGAAAAAGGAAAAATCGAGGGGATTATAACATTACTCGAAAGCAACAGTCCGTAAACCGCGCCATTTTTGCAAATTTCGGGGTTAATAATCATTAAAATTATTCCTGAAATTCCCAAAATAACACTTAAGGTGTAAATTGATTTCTTCATATAACTCCCCCTATGAATTATTTTATATTTCTTTTCATAGCATTATTACAAGGGGTGCTTAAATTGGGTAAAAAATTAAAAATTGAAAGTTCTAAAAAAAAACAAAAATGGAACCTTTTTAAAATCAATCAAGACATGCTTGAAAGTGATTTAATAAACGGACCGCACATAGAACTTTTTTATAACAATATGGCAGTAGTTGAGGGTTGTCTTGGAGTTTACGAATATAACGATACATATCTTAAATTAAGGATTCAAAAAGGAGCCTTGGTTATTTGCGGCAAAAGTTTTGACATTATTAATTTTGAAGATAAAACTATAACCGTAAAGGGCAAAATAGACTCTTTGGAATTTTGTATGTAGGTGAAAAAATGCTTTTTTTATATAGATTTTTTTGCGGTGTTTTGGAAATAGAACTTTCGGGAATATATCCCGAAAAAATTTTTACACTTTTTGCGCAAAACCGAATAGCAGTTTGGAATTCGCGTTTTCAAAATAAAAAAATACGGCTTTTTATTACAGTAAAAGATTTTATGAAGTTACCTAAAATCATTAAAAAGAGCGGAATAAAAGTACATATTTTAACTAAAAAGGGATTTCCGTTTTTTATAAGAAAGTATAAAAAGCGGTTGGGAATTTTCGTTGGAATAGCGTTATTTTTTGCTATACTTCAGTTTATGTCGGGTTTTATATGGGTTATTGATATCACCGGAAACAAGACGGTATCCGACAGTGAAATCCTTGCCGTTTGCGAAGAATTTAGTATAAAATCGGGAACTAAAAAAAGTATAGTAGATACGAAAAATACACCACAGGAATTATTACTTAAAATGGATAAGCTTTCATGGTGCAGTTTTAATCTTGAGGGGTGCAGACTGACTGTAAATGTCACCGAAATCAAGCCTAAGGCAGAGGATAACTCAGTTGCTACAAATCTTAAGGCTAAGTGCGACGGCGTTATTAAAAAAATTGATGTAACTTCGGGTAACTGTGTAGTAAAGGTTGGAGATATTGTTAAAAAGGGAGATTTGTTGGTGTCAGGCATAATTGAAAATGCAAGTGACACTAAATTTGTTCATTCAATCGGCAGTATAATAGCCGAAACTCAAGAAACACTGACTTTCGAAGAAGAATTTACAAAAGAGGTTATACAACCTACAGGCAAGGTTCAAAAAAAGCGTGTTTTAGAGTTTTTTGGAATAAAAATTCCTTTATATATAGGTGAATTTTCTGGTGAATTTAAAACCGAAATGCGCGAAAAAACTCTGAAACTTTTTTCACAAAATTTGCCTATAAAGGTTTATACCAAAAAGTTCTCATCAATAAAAAAATACACTAAAGAGCAAACCTTTGAACAGGTTTCGGATATACTTAAAAAAAAGCTTTTGTCAGACCAAAATAAAAACGGATATATAATAAAGGATAAAAATATAATAAAGGATAAAAATAAAGCTGTATTAATGGTGGTTATCACTAAAAAAGAAGATATAACTTACAGTGAAAATTTAATATTCACTATTGGAAATTGAAAATAAATATGGTATACTGATAAAGAATAAGGAGGGATAAGATGTTCGAAAAAACTATTGACATTGAGCGAATTGAACAGTTGATAAATCTTTTCGGAAATTTTGACCAAAATATTAAATCGGTTGAAAAGAAGTATAATGTAACAGTTACATCGCACGGAAGTCAAATTAAAGTTAAGGGCGAGGTTGAAAACGTTTTAAATGCCTTGCGCACCATTGAATGTCTTATTGCTATGATAAACAAAGGCGAGCAGATAACCGACCAGGCTATTGAATACGCTTTTAACCTTGTTGACGATGGGGAAGACGGTAAAATAGAAAAACTTCTAAGCGCTGACTGTGTTTGTATAACCTCTAAAGGAAGACCTGTAAAGCCGAAAACATTAGGTCAAAGAAGATATTTAGATGCTATTAAAAATAACACTATAACAATTGGTGTAGGCCCTGCGGGAACGGGTAAAACCTATCTTGCGGTGGCTGAGGCTGTTTCTGCCTTTCGTGCAAAACAGGTAAATCGCATTATTTTAACAAGACCTGCAGTTGAAGCGGGTGAGCGGTTGGGCTTTTTACCTGGTGATTTGCAACAAAAAATTGACCCTTATTTACGACCTTTGTATGACGCATTATTTGATATGTTAGGTGCCGAAAACTTTCAGAGGTGCCAAGAACGTGGTGATATAGAGGTGGCGCCCTTGGCTTATATGAGAGGCAGAACCCTTGATGACAGTTTTATCATTTTAGACGAAGCGCAAAATACCACAAGCGAACAGATGAAGATGTTTTTAACCCGTTTGGGATTTAATTCAAAGGCGGTTGTTACGGGTGATATAACCCAAATAGATTTGCCAGACGGTAAAAAGTCTGGTTTAAAGGACGCAGTTAAAATTTTAAAGAATATTGAGGATATTGCAATAATCCGTTTATCTGACCGTGACGTTGTCAGACATAGATTGGTACAGGAAATCATAAAGGCTTATGAAAGAAGTGAAAATAAATGAGTGTTAAAGTAAATATAACGGTAAAAAGTAAAAATATAAAACTTGCAACAGGTACACGCTTGCTTATAAGAAAGGCTTGCAACGCTACCCTTAAATATGAAAATTTTTTGGAAAATTCTGAGGTTGAGGTTAGCATCGTCACTGATGATATGATTAAGGAAATAAATAAAGAATTCCGAAATATAGATAATTCTACCGATGTTTTATCCTTTCCTTTAGGTGAAAACGGTGTTTATGATAAAAATCCCGAAACCGATAATTTAATGCTTGGAGATATTGTAATTTCAATGGACCACGCATTAGCCCAAGCTGATTTATACGGACATTCTATTGAGCGTGAAATCGCTTTTTTGACAGTACACTCAATGCTTCACTTATTGGGGTATGACCATGTAAACGGCGGACTTCAGCAAATACAAATGCGTGAAAAGGAAGAGGCAATACTCGAACTTTTGGGTCTTGCGATAATTAAATAGGTTAGGAAAAAAGCGTTATAATAAAGGTATAAGGAACAAATATGAAACAAACATCAGCTTTTATAACTGTAATCGGCAGAGCAAATGTAGGTAAATCTTCGCTTGTGAACAGAATAGTAGGACAGAAAATTGCCATTGTATCGGACAAGCCGCAAACCACCCGCACAAAAATAATGGGCATTAAAACAGAAGGCGAAAATCAGCTTGTGTTTATTGATACTCCTGGTTTTCATAAACCGCGAAACGAACTCGATAAAAATATGAACAAGGCCGTGGGAGATGGCATGGCAGACGTTGATGCCGCTGTTTTAGTGGTTGAAGCTAATCCAAAATTCACCTTTGACGGTGATAATTTGCCAAGCGCTGAATTAGAACTGATTAAGGAACTGAAAAAGCGCAAATTAAAGGCAGTTCTTGTAATAAATAAGATTGATTTGTTGCCCGAAAAGGAACAACTTCTTAATATGATTACGGCATACACAAGAGAATTTGATTGTGAAACGGTGGTGCCGCTTTCGGCTAAGACGGGTGACGGTGTAGAGGCTCTTTTAAAAGAATTAAAAGCCTTTTCGAAGGAATCACCTCACTATTTTCCTGAAGATGATGTAACCGACCAACCCGAAAAGGTTATGGTTGCTGAAATGATACGTGAAAAATTGCTTTTAACACTACAAAAGGAAGTGCCACACGGTATAGCGGTTGATTTGGAACGCTTTGTTGAGCGTGATACAAGCAACGGTGAGCCGATTGTTGAGGTTGAGGCTACAATAATTTGCGAAAAAGATTCGCACAAAGGAATCATAATCGGTAAAAACGGCGCTATGTTAAAACGCATCGGCATAATGGCACGAAAGGATATTGAAGAGTTTTTCGGTATCAGGGCGACTGTTAAATTATGGGTAAAGGTTAAGGAAGATTGGCGTAACAGACAGGGTTTAATCCACACCTTTGGGTTAGATTAAAAATCGTTAATTTTTACCTCTTATATTTCGTTTTTATCATCCAAAACTATTTTCAGGTGATGAAAATGGAAAATGAAACTGCTTGGCTTAAATTTATGAAAAGCGGAAAAGTAGACGATTACTTAAATTTTGTAGATACTTGCAAAGGGAATGAGATTTGTGAGCGAAATAGAAACTCGTTTTACAACCGAGGCGCTTGTTATAAAGGAAATGAACGTGGGGGAGAGTGACCGTTTGGTTACTCTCTTTACCAGTGATTACGGAATAATAAAAGCTTTTGCCAGCGGCGCTAAAAATATAAAGTCAAAAAAGGGTGCCGCCACTTCGTTGCTTACATATTCAAGCTTTACAATAAAACGAAAAAAGGATAGTTTCAGAATTTATGAGGCAACTCCCATTTCAGTTTTTTTCGGCGCGGGAAAAGATATAGAAGTATTGGCGCTTTCGCAGTATTTTTGCGAATTGGCAAACGTTTTTGCACTTGAGGGCACGCCAAACAAGGAACTTTTGCGCCTCATTTTAAATTCTTTGCATTTTTTAACTAAAGAAAAACGCTTTCCGCCGTTAATTAAGGCTATTACCGAACTTAGAACCGCGGTGATTTCGGGATACAGTCCTAATTTGGTTGCTTGTGAGGAATGTGGCAAATTTGATGAAGATATAATGTATTTTCAATTTCTTGACGGTGATTTAAGATGCCAAAATTGTGAGAAACAGGGTGAAACAGCACCGGTTGACAGAACAATTCTGACCGCTATGAGACACATTGTATACAGTGAATTTCAAAAGCTTTATTCCTTTACAATTCCTGATGATAAGGCAAAAATTTTGTCTGACATTACGGGTAAATATATAACGGTTCAAACCGACCATAAATTTTCAACATTAGCATTTTACGAATCTATCAAGGAGTAAAAAATGTTAAATCAAAAGAGATATTTAAAAACTTTAGAGCTTGATAAAATATTGCGTTTCTTAGCAGAAGAAACTTCGCTTGAGGATGCTTATAACCAGGCGCTTGAAATTCTGCCCGAAGTGGAGTTTTCGCGTGTTCAGTTTTTGCTTCAAAACACAAGTGATGCCTATACCTTTATGGCAAGATATTCGGCGCCTAACTTTTCGGGTGCTTGTAATGTGGCTTCTGACTTAAACAGAGCAGATGCTTCGGCAGTTTTGTCTATGGCAGAGCTTTTGAAAATTGCCGATACGCTTCGGGTTATCAGAACAGTAAAACTTTGGCGAGAAAATTGTAGCGGAATGGCAGAAACCTCACTTGAGGATTTGTTTTTATCATTGGTGCCTAATAAATATCTGGAAGAAAAAATCACCTTTGCAATTAAAAGTGAGGATGAAATCAACGATAACGCTTCACCCACGCTTTATGATATTCGCCGAAAAATCATTGCGAAATCAAGTAAACTACGTGACAATTTAGAAAAAATCGTTAAAGGGCCCACCGCAAAATATTTGCAAGAGGCTATTATAACCCAAAGAGACGGCAGGTTTGTGGTACCCCTTAAAGCTGAACATAAAGGTCAAATCAGCGGTATTGTTCACGATACTTCAGCAACAGGTTCAACTATATTTATTGAGCCTATGAGCGTGGTTGAAACCAACAATGAAATCAGGGTTTTGCGCCTTCGCGAGCAAGAGGAAATTGACAGAATTTTAGCCGAATTATCGGCAGAGGCGGGTAGCTTTGCAGAGAGTATAATTTCTTCTTATAATGCGCTGGCAAAATTAAATTTGATTTTTGCAAAGGCTAAACTTGCATATAAAATGAAGGCAATCGTGCCTAAAATAAATCAAAGCGGCAAGACCTTTTTAAAGAATGCAAGGCATCCGCTTATCAATTCAAAACAGGTTGTGCCGATAACGGTTGAATTGGGAAACCGCTTTAACACACTCGTAATCACGGGACCCAATACCGGCGGTAAAACGGTTACTTTAAAAACCATAGGCTTGTTTACTTTAATGACTATGTGCGGACTTATGATTCCGGCTGATGACGGTAGTGAAATTGCCGTTTACAGTAAGGTTTTTGCCGATATTGGCGATGAGCAGAGTATTGAGCAGTCACTTTCAACATTTTCTTCGCACATGGCTAATATCATCAACATTATTGAGCTTGCCGATGATGACAGTCTGGTTTTGTTTGACGAACTATGCGCCGGTACCGACCCCATTGAAGGCGCCGCGCTTGCAAAGGCAATATTGATGAGGTTTTCGGCTTACGGCAGTAAAGTGGTTGCAACCACCCACTATCCCGAACTTAAATCCTATGCAATTGATACCGCAGGGGTTGAAAATGCCTCTTGTGAGTTTGATGTTAAAACTTTGAAGCCTACTTACCGACTTATTATTGGTATGCCGGGACGTTCGAATGCTTTTGCAATTTCGGGCAGATTAGGACTTTCTCAGGATATAATCGATAATGCAAAGCAACAGGTAAGAGAGGAAGACACCCGATTTGAAAGGGTGGTTGAATCTTTAGAAAAAGCCAGAAGAAGTGCCGAAGAAGAACAAAATCAGGTTAATAAACTCAGGAGTGAATTAACGGCATTAAAGCAAAAACTTGAGCAACGCGAACACGAATTTCAAGTGAAACAAGAAAAACTTATGCAACAAACTCGTGAAAAAGCAAATACAATAATCGAGAATGCAAGGTATAAGTCTTCACTTCTTTTAAATGAATTAGAAGAAATGAAAAAAACAATGGATTCGCAAAATGCTTTGGAAATGGCCCAAAGGGCGAGGGGTAATTATAAAAACACCTTTAAGCAGTTAGAGGATGAAACCGACCCTGTTGTAGCTAAAAAAGCAATGGGTGAAGCGGTTGAAAGCGTTGAAAAGGGTGATATTGTAATCGTTGCCGATATTAACCGTGACGCTACGGTAGTTGAGGTTAAACCCAATGAAAAGAAGGCGCTTGTAATGTCGGGCGCAATAAAAATGTGGGTTGAGTTTTCTAACCTTCGTTATAAGTCTAAAAATAAACCATCCACCGAAATTAAGAAGACAAGAAATGTCAGCGGCATAAAATCCCGCAGTGAAAGAAACACCTCGGGTGAAATTGATATCAGAGGAATGGCAAGTGATGAAGCAATATTAGAACTTGATAAGTACATTGACGATGCAGTACTTTCGGGACTTTTGTCTATTAGAATAATTCACGGTAAGGGTACAGGCGTTTTAAGAAAAAATGTGCAAGCACATCTTAAAAGGCATAAAAATATTAAGTCTTACCGTCTTGGTACCTTTGGCGAAGGTGAAAACGGTGTAACGATAGCAGAATTAAGCGAATAAAAAACACGGTCTTTTTAGACCGTGTTTTTTTATTCTGTTCGAAGTGCTACTACGGGGTCTTTTTTGGCGGCGCTTCTTGAGGGGATAATTCCTGCAAACATTGTGAGCAACACGCTTATTAAAACAAATAAAACTGCCACTTCAATCGGTATAAATGCACGTAAATTTGTAAGTCCCGTAAGTGCTTTGGCAAGCATATTTATTGGAATACATAACAGATAGGTTATGCCAACGCCTAAAAGACCGGAAGCAAGGCCAATTATTATGGTCTCTGCATTAAACATACTTGAAACGTTTCGTTTTGATGCGCCGATTGCACGCAAAATACCGATTTCCTTGGTTCTTTCCTGAACGGAAATTAAGGTGATAACACCAATCATAATTGATGATACAATAAGCGATACTGCAACAAAAGCAATCAGTACGTAGGTTATAGCGTTGAGTATGGTTGTAATAGACGACATCATAATTGCCAAATAGTCGGTATAGGATATTTTTTTAATATCGTCAACCGTTTTGTTGTAGTCGGTAATTGCCTGCTCAATAACATCTTTATTTTCAAAACTCGTAGCGTAAATGTTAATGCTGGACGGATTGTCAAGTTCAACGTAGCCGAGTTTCGAAAGATTACTTTCGTAGGTTGAGTCGGAAAATTCCAAAACCTCATCATAATAGGTTGCCAACTGCTCGGCAGTATAATTTTTTGAAGCCATATCTAAAGCAGCGGCTTTTTGGTCGTCACTTAAAGCGGATAACTGACCTGCAACCGATGCGGCATATTGAGCTTTATACTGTTCTTCTAAAATGGATGAATACATTTTAGTTATTTCTTCATCCTTCATATCTTTGAGATAGGATTTAATTTCATCTTCACTCATATTGGTCTGTTTTACAATTCCGGGGATAAGTGTTTGCTCAATTTGCTGGCGGTTGGTGTTTTTAAGGGATAAATCAACAAAGGCTTTAACCTCATCTGATTTTGGAATAGACATAATTTTTAAATAGGTTTCTGCCTTTGCTTTTTGGTTAAGCTTTGCAAGATATTCCTTAAAATCCTCTGCTTTTTCTTCGGTTGTCAAGTTACTGCTGTTTTCGCCAAAGGGAAGACCTGTGAAAATATCGGTAGAATCGTTTTCCAACTGTGCCTTAATGGCGTTAGAATTTTTTGCTTTTTCAACAATATGGTCGGTAAGTTTTTTAGTGTAGCATATAGAACCTGAAAGAAGGGTTGATGAAGTGTCACCGTTAGGACGGATAATACCTGTAACCTTTAGCGGAATACCGTTAGCGTAAAGGTATTTAAGACCGGCTTCAGTGTCGCGAAGGTCGGTATATTTGCCTGTCTTTTCGTCAAGCGCAAAGCAAGATGAATTTAAAATCGTCTTATATTCCATATCACAAATTTCTTTATAAGACCATTTTTTTGTTTCAACCTTGATTTGTTCTTTGTTTACTACTGCTTTTGCCGCTTCGGTGATTTCTTCTTTCGGTTTCAAGCCTAAAGCGTAAAGGGTGGTATCGTCAAGTTCGTTATTTTCGTCAACTACCAAAAGAATTTCGTTATAGTCATTAGGCCAAGAACCGTAAATCAGTTCGTACTGCTTTTCAATTAAAGGATTTATAAGCTCGCCGTTTGTACCTGAGAGCATTTCCTGCCAAAGAGCAGAGCGGTTTTTCATCATGGAAGATGACATCATAGTGTTGTTTGACATACCCGACATCATACCCGAAAAATCCATACCAAAGTATTCGCGCATAATTTCGGTCATAAGTTCGGTTGTGTCAGAACGGATAATATTTCCGTCCACACTTTCGGTATAAACCAGTAAATCAAGGTTGTAGGTGTACTGAATACCGTTTACCGCTTCTTTAAGTTCTTGATTTTCTTTTACCTTTTTATCAAGGTATGCTTTAAATGCTTTAAGGTCGTTTTTGTTTGATTCAAGTGAGTTTACGGCATTTAGCATTTCGTAAACTGCAGATTTTTCATATACGGCATCGTTTTTGTGTTTTGAAGTGGATTCTGCCGCGCCGACAAAGGTTTCAATAAGGGTGGTTAAATCCATACTTTGAGCTTCCAATGTCAGCGGATATGAGGAAAGAGTATCTTCTTGCACATCGTCAATAAAAGCGGCGGTGCCTTGCGATACGGCATAAATCAGTGCAATACCAATAATTCCGATACTGCCTGCAAAAGAGGTTAAAATTGTTCTGCCCTTTTTGGTTATAAGGTTTTTAAGGGAAAGTCCAAACGAGGTCGCAAAGGACATAGATGGCATTTTTTGTTTTTTGATTTTTTCTTTTTTATTTTTTTCGGTGGTTTTTATTTCAACCTTTTCCTCATCGGTTAAGGGTTTTGTGTCTGATAATATTGAACCGTCAAGCATACGGATAATTCTTGTAGAATATTTTTCAGCAAGTTCTGTGTTATGAGTAACCATTATTACAAGGCGTTCTTTAGAAATTTCTTTTAAAATTTCCATAACCTGAACGCTGGTTTCGGTATCCAATGCGCCTGTGGGTTCATCTGCCAAAATAATATCAGGATTATTTACAATAGCGCGGGCAATGGCCACTCTTTGCATTTGTCCGCCCGACATCTCGCTCGGTTTTTTCTTGAATTGATTACCAAGACCTACTCGTTCAAGGGCTTCTTTTGCGCGGCGGCGTCTTTCGGATTTGGAAACACCCGAAAGGGTGAGCGCCAACTCTACGTTTTGCAAAACAGTTTGGTGAGGGATAAGGTTGTAACTTTGAAAAACAAAGCCAACTGAATGGTTACGGTAGTTATCCCAATCTCTGTCATTGTAATTTTTTGTAGAAGTTCCGCCTATAAAAAGGTCGCCATCGGAATATTTATCAAGTCCGCCGATAATATTTAAAAGGGTGGTTTTACCGCATCCCGACTGACCGAGTATCGAAACAAAATCACTGCTTCGGAATTCAAGGTCAATTCCCTTTAACGCTTCTACAGTGCTATCACCTGTTGTATATGTCTTTTTAATATTTTTAAGCTTTAGCATTTTAAGTTTCCTTTCTAAAGGAGTATACTATAATTATATAACTATATAGTTATGATTTCAATAAATTAGAAAATTATTTAGAAAATGTTTACATTTAAAAAATGATTGATAAATAGATTTAGTAGTGGTATAATAAAGGAAATTATGGAAAGGTAGGAGTATTATGGAAAAATTTTTCAAATATCTAAGCGCAGTAATATCCTGCCTATTAGTTATTTCAATTATTTTATCTCTTATTATTACGCCTTCATATATGAATTTTGGACGCAAGATTGATATTTTTGATTCGCAAAAGATAGTTGATAATATCAAAAATCTTGAATTGAATATGACTACGGTCATATATGTCAAAAATGATAAGGATGAGTGGGAGGAATACCACCGTCTTCACGGCGATGAAAACAGAATTTGGGTCGATATTGAAAATACACCGAAAATGTTACAAAATGCTTTTATCGCAATTGAAGATGAACGATTTGAAAAGCATAACGGTGTTGACTGGAAGCGTACATTTTTGGCTGTCGCAAACGAATTTTTCGAGTATAGCCAAACTGAATTTGGCGGTTCAAGTATAACACAACAGTTAATTAAAAATATAACCTCTGATAAAAAGAAGGACTATATGCGAAAGGTACGTGAAATTATCAGAGCGCTTTATATTGAAAAAAAGCTTTCTAAAATTGATATTTTGGAAGCATATCTTAATACTATTGCTTTAGGTAACGGTATATGCGGTGTTGAGGTTGCGGCAAACTATTATTTTAATAAAAATGCAAAAGATTTAACCCTTTTAGAATGCGCTGCAATTGCGGCAATAACTAAAAATCCGTCAAGATATAATCCAATTAGAAATATGGAAGAAAATAAAAAGCGCCGTAATATAGTGCTTGAGAAAATGCTTGAATTGGAATATATTTCAAAAAAAGAATTTGATGAAAATTACAATAAGGATTTAGTGCTTGATAATTCGCAAAAAAAGGATTTCGAGGAAGAAATAAATAATTATTTTGTAGATACTCTTGTAGAACAGGTTATAGATGACCTTGCCGAAGAATATAATTGCGGTAAGGATGTGGCTTCCCAAATGCTTTATAACGGGGGATATAAAATTTATTCTACTGTTAATAAAGATATTCAAGACTTGCTTGAAAAGACATATTCTGACACAAAAAAATATTTTTCCGAATATAAAAAGGTTGACGGTGAAAAGGAATATGTTCAGTCGGCTATGACGATTCTCGATTATGAGGGTCATATCGTAGGTATTGTAGGCGGAGCAGGAGAAAAAACTGTTAACCGCAGTTTGAACCGTGCCTACAGTGTGCCGAGACAACCGGGTTCAACAATGAAGCCTATTGGTGTTTATGCTTTAGCTATTGATAAGGATATTGTTAATTATACATCTGTTGTTAAGGATGCTCCGATTAAAAAGTATTATGAAAACGGAAAAGCCGGACCTAAAGAATGGTTTGGCGAATACAAAGGCGATGTGTTACTTAACTATGCTTTAAGAAAATCGATGAATGCCGTTCCTGTTCAGCTTTTAAAGGATAAGATAGGCGTTGATGCGTCTTATGAATTTTTAACCAAAAAATTACACTTAAAGTATTTGATAAAAGAGGATAAAAACTTGTCCTCGTTAGCATTGGGAGGTTGTCATTTAGGTATAACACCGACTGAATCTGCCGCGGCATTTGCAATTTTCGGTAGCGGTGGCGTTTACCATAAACCAACCACTTATCATAGTGTTGAAAAAATTGACGGAGAAATAGTTTTAGAAAATAAAGATGAGGGCGAACAGGTTATAAGCCGTGAAAGTGCCATCATCATGAATTATTTACTTCGCGAAGTAGTTTACGGTAATGATGCTACGGGCAGAAGTGTAGCTAGTTTTAATTACAAAATGAAGGCTTTTGCTAAAACCGGTACTACAAGTGACACTAAGGATGCTTGGCTTGTTGGTGGAACTCCGTATTATATAGCTTCGGTATGGTACGGGTATGACCATAATCACAAGGTTTCCAATAATAATATGGCTAAAACAATTTGGCGTGATGTTATGAAGGAAATTCACAAGGATTTAGATAAGAAAGAATATCCAAAGAGTGACAATGTTTATAAAAAGGGTATAGGCTACTACAAAAAAGGCACAAAGCCTAAAGAGGTAGTTGAAACTGACCCTGTAGTGAGTGAAAGTTCTTCGACGCAGGCAACCAGCAGTGAAACTCCGCCACAAAGCAGTGAGACACCGCCTGAAACTAATCAGAGTGAGGCTCAAAGCAGTCAAGAACCTACAAGTAGTGAAAGTCCGCCTTCTTCTTCGGAAACGACGAGTGAAACTTCAGCCGCTGAATCTACTACACAATAACAAAAAGCATTATCTGTTACAACAGATAATGCTTTTTTCGTTTATATCTTGCCTATTAAATAATCATTTTCTAAAGAAAGTAATTTAACATTTAAAATTTTTCCCGAAAGCGAGTAAGCACTCTTAACCTTGACTCTTGAATAGTTTTTTGTATAGCCTTCATTGAAACCGTTTTCAAAGGTTTCGAAAAGGACAGGTGCGGTTTTGCCTATTTGATTTTGCAAAAATTCTTTTTCAGTGTTAAGTGTCGCTTCAATCATTTTTTTAGAGCGGTTTGATTTTTCACTTCTGGTAATTTGATTTGGCAAGGCGTAAGCAATAGTACCGCTTCTTCTTGAATAGGCAAATATGTGTGCCTTCGCAAATTTTATTTCCTTTGTAAATTCCAGACTTTCCTGAAACTCTTTATCTGTTTCGCCCGCAAAGCCAACCATTATATCGGTTGTAATTGAGGCGCAAGGGAACATTTTTCGAATTCTGGTTACCAAATCTTTGTAAAATGCAGTATCGTAATGACGGTTCATTCTTTTAAGAGTAGCGTCACATCCCGATTGAAGTGATAAATGAAATTGTTCGCAAAACTTTTCTTGTTTTTTAAATCTTTCAAGCATTTCGTCAGTTATATGGTCGGGTTCAAGTGAGCCTAAACGGACACGCTTGATACCGTCAACTTCGCAAACTGCATCAACTGCATCGCATAGATTTATATTTTCACCCTTGCCGTAAGAGGTTAAATTTATCCCAACTAAAACAACTTCAATAAAGCCGTTTTCAGCTAAAGCGGCGGCTTCTTTTTTGATTTCTTCAATTAGCTTTGAACGCAAAGCACCTCTGGCAGTAGGAATTATGCAATAGGTACAGTAACGTTCGCAACCGTCCTGTATTTTCATATAGGCGCGGGTACGCTCGGCAAAGTTGCTTATAGAGGGAGTGTTGAATTTTGCACCTCTTTTGTGGCTGGAAACTTCGAAAATCGGTTCACCCTCACGCAAAAAGCGTTCAACTAATTCGGGAATTCTAGAAACGTCAGTATTACCAACGATAATATCTGCCGATAATTCTTTTGATTTTTCGGGAAAAGCCTGTACCATACACCCTGTAAGCACTATTATCGCTTGCGGATTTTCTTTTCTAAAATGGTTCAGAGTTTGTCTTGTTTTACGGTCACTTTCGGCGGTAACGGTACAAGAATTTATTATTATAATATCAAAGGGCGCATTGTCTGAAACGACAGTGTACCCTTTTTTTATAAATGCTTCACGCATAGCCTCAGTTTCGTATTGGTTAACCTTACAGCCAAGCGTGTGAAATGCTATGTTCATATAAAACTCCTATAAGTTTTTGTAAAATTCAACTGCCAAGCGGTCACACCGTTCGTTTTCGGGATGTCCTGCGTGGCCTTTTACCCATTCGATTTTAACATTATGTGTATCTATAAGTTCTAAAAGTTTCTCCCACAAATCGGGGTTTAAAGCAGGTTTTTTATCCGCTTTTCTCCAATTATTAGCCTGCCAGGATTTTGCCCAGCCTTTTGTAATACCGTCTGCTACATATTTAGAGTCGGTTACAAGGCGGACCGAACAAGGCTCTTTTAAAGCGGAAAGTCCCATTATAACTGCGGTTAGTTCCATTCGGTTATTAGTGGTTTCTTTTTCTCCGCCGCAAAGTTCCTTTTCGCGGGATTCATAGCGAAGTATCGCACCCCAACCCCCAGGTCCCGGGTTGCCCGAACATGCACCGTCAGTAAAAAGTTCAACATATTTCATAAATTAGTACCTTCTGTAACTTCCTATAACCTTACCTAAAACGGTTGGATTTTTGGGATAAATAGGTGAAAAATCGGGATTTCCAGGCATAAATATAATCTGTTTATCCTTAATAAGCAAGCGTTTAACGGTTGCTTCGTCCCCGTCCATTCCTACAACAATATCACCGCTTCTGCAGGGTGAATTTTTATCGGCAACGATAATATCACCGTCTAAAATTCCGGCATCTTTCATACTAAGACCTACAACTTTTAGTGCAAAAAGTCCGTCAGCATTTTTGGAAGGATAGGGTATATAATCTTCAATTTCTTCTACTGCTAAAATAGGCTTACCTGCGGTAATTCTGCCTACAAGCGGCACCATTGAAGAATCATATCCTGTGTCAATTTTAATTGCTCTTGAATATTTTGCGTCTCTTACTATGTAACCCTCGTCCTCAAGCACGCCCAAAATGGCGTGAACGGTAGAGGTAGATTTTATTCCTGTGTTGTTGCAGATTTCTCTGACAGTCGGCGGAAAACCGCCTGACATTTGTTTAACTATAAACTCGTAAACGAGCTGTTGCTTTTCGGTTAGGGGTCTTTTTGACATTGCAATCATTCCTATCGAACATTTATTCGTTTTTAGTATATCATTTTTTACTTTCATTTTCAACTGTTTTTGTATTTCTTTTAAAAATTTCCATAATTCCTATTATAATTAAAAGTCCGCCAAAGATTTTACCTGTTATTTTGCCGCCTAAAAAGTCGGTTAAAAGAAGACCTAAAGCAGTGCCGATAAGTCCCCAAAATGCGTATTTTAATGTAATTTTCCATTTTATTTGTTTTTTAAGAGAATAAATAATCAAGGCAAGTATTCCAATCGGAACAAAGAAAAGCAGATTTATTCCTTGCGAAGTTAGTTGTTTTGTATCGGTAAACAGGGAAAGGTAGATTATTAAAATTCCGCCTCCGCCCAAGCCCATCGAACCTAAAATTCCTGAAAAAAGCCCTGCTAAAAGGGCAGAAAAACTCACTTTAAAAGCAGGCGAATGCCTGCATAAACCATAAGCGCCCCAAATACCCGTTTTAAGATTTTGGGTGAAATTTTATTTAAAATATATGTGCCGATTAGCGCCCCTAAAAGACCTGTCGGGATATAGGTGTACGCTTCCTTAAAGGTTACATACCCGTTGATTAAATATAGTATTGCCGAAAAACAAGTAATTGGCAGTATTATTGAAATTGCATTGGAATGGGCTTGTTTTTGGGACAAGCCATGTGCCTTTAAAATCGGTACTGCAAGCATACCTCCGCCCGCGCCTAAAAGTCCGTTTATAAAACCGATTGCAATTCCGCCTAATGCAGTAAGGATGTTTCGTTTACAAAAAATTTTCATTTTATCACCGAGTTTAGTTTTACCCGATACTTGAAAACAATGCTTATTTGTGGTAAAATTTAATAAGCATATACGAAAGAAGTAATAAAATGGCAGATAACGATATTTTAAAGGAACAAAGAAAAGCAAGACAAGACTTTTTAGACCTTAAAAAAATGCAACACGGTGTGATGTCACCCGGACCTAAGCCCAGTGAAATTGCAATAACACCTCAAACCTTTGAGGAAAAGCGTAAAAACTTTTGGTTTCACTATAAATGGCATACAATAGGTATTGCATTTTTAGTTATTGCGATTACTGTTATGATGGTACAGTGTATAAGCAGAGAAAAGTCTGATTTACAGGTTGTTTATTTTACTTATGATGTTTGTCTTGAAACACAAGTCGAAAAGGTTGAAAAGTATCTGGAAAAATATGTAACCGATATTGACGGTGACGGCAAGGTGAACGTTAAGATTGTTAACTGTAGCTTTGCGCAAGACGGTGAAATTCAGTTCCGTAACGACACGCTCACAAAAGTTCAAACACAAATAATAGGTAATAAACAGGCATTGCTTTATATTATGGACCAGCAAGCCTACGAGTATCTTAACGGTGTGGTTGAAGAAGGCGTTTTTTTAGAAGAAGTGAAATTTAGTGAAAGCTTTTTCAAGGCAACCGAAACGAAAGAATACGGAAGATTACCTAAGGGACTCGGCATCTATTTAAGAAGGTTAAAGGGTACTGTTTTTGAGAACGATACCGAGGCAAAACTTATCCATAAAGAGAGTAAGAGTATAATAGACAAAATAAAAAATGAGCCGTAAAGGCTCATTTTTTTATGGTTAACAGTATCCAATTTTTTTACAATCATTATCGTGGATAATGGTGATAAATTTGATGCATTTGCCTTCAATCACCATACTGCTGCAACCTTGGCTTAATTTAATTACAACAAAGTCTGCGCCGACTTGAATTAATGTACCGATTCTTGATTGCAAACAGTCACCTATTAATGTTTCAATTTTCACAAGCTTACCGATATGTCCTTTAAGGTATGCCGGCAAATAGACTGAATTTGTAAGAGTTTCGGGGGTGTAGAATTTTTGTGAAATAGAGGGTTTATTATCCCCCTTTAAAAATTTTTCATAAACCGCTAAATCGTTATCACAGGTAATAGGTATGGGAAAATTATTTTCCATAATATACACTCCAAAAAAGTATTACAGTATATATTATGTTTAAAAGCTATTTATGACATTTTTTTAATACGATTGCGCTGCGCGATGGCAGATAGCACTGAAAACCTATCCAATTATCAGGTGTGGTTTTGGCGGTATAGATGTGAGATTTATCAACACGGTTATATCCGCCGAAAGTGCCGTCATCACTTGATAAAATCACCTCATAGTCGCCTGAAAAATCAACGGGAATAAAATATCCGTCAAAACTTTTGGTGGGGTGGAAATTGAAAGCGAAAACAAGCTCGCCTTTGGTGTAAATTATAATTTTATCATCGTTATGAAGCCATTTGTTGTTTGAAGGCTTTTCTAAAATATTTTCTTCGGTAACAAGGCTAATCATAGCTTTGTCAAAGCGATTGAGCTCGCAATAGCGTAAATCTTCGTTGTCTACGAGGTTCCACTGTCTTCGGCAGTAATGATAACTCCATCCGTTACCCTCGCGCGGGAAGTCAATCCATTCGGGATGACCGAATTCGTTGCCCATAAAGTTCAAATAGCCTTCACCTGCAACGGTTGAGGTTAAGAGCCTAATCATTTTGTGAAGCGCAATACCGCGGTCAACAGTAATATTTCCGCCGAATTTATTCATACCTGTATACATTTCGGCATCGCAAAGGCGGAACATAATCGTTTTGTCACCCACTAATGCTTGGTCGTGAGATTCAGCGTATCCGATATTTTTTTCCATCGGTCTTCTGCTTATAAGCTCGTACCAGATTTTTGCAATATCCCAATTTTCATCGGTACATTCTTTTAAAGTCTTAATCCAAAGGTCAGGAACTCCCATTGAAAGCCTGAAGTCAAAACCTATGCCACCGTCTTTAATCGGGATACACATACCCGGCATACCTGACATATCTTCGGCTATGGTAATTGCCTTTGGGTTGATTTTGTGGATAAGCTCGTTTGCGAGTTGAAGATAGGTGATAGCTTCAATATCGGTATTCATTGAAAAATACATACCGTAGTTGCTGAATGCGCTGCCGAGACCGTGGTCGTGATACAGCATTGAGGTAACGCCGTCAAAACGGAATCCGTCAAAATGGAAGACCTCCATCCAATACTTCAGGTTGGACAAAAGAAAATGTATGACCTCGTTTTTATCGTAGTTAAATAATTTTGTGCCCCAGGCGGAATGATTTCCCTTGCCGCCTTCGTGGAAGAATTGGTATTCAGTTCCGTCAAAGCAGTTCAAACCTTCGTTTGTGTTGTTTACGGCGTGGGAATGAACAACGTCCAAAAGCACGGTAATTCCCATTTGGTGAGCAGTGTTAATAAGTTCTTTTAAATCCTCGCTTTTACCGTAGCGTGAGGAAACTGCGAAGAAGTTAGATACCTGATATCCGAATGAGCCGTAATATGGATGCTCCATAATGGCCATAATTTGTATGGTATTGTAACCTAAATCTTTAATTCTTGGCAAAATATTATCCTTAAATTCTTTGTAGGTACCAATATCGTATTTATCCTGCGCCATACCTATATGACATTCGTAAATCAAGGGAGTTTTTTCGGGAGTAAAGTCTTTATCGGTCCAATCATAAGGCTTCAGCGTTTCCTCAATTTCGGCGCACCAAAGATGAGTTGTACTGTCCTGAACAACCCTTGTTGCATAAAGGGGAATACGGCGCAAAAACTGATTGTTATGCACGATAACGGCTTGGACTTTTTGACCCTCTTTAAGAGCGCTTTTTCCTTCAAGGTTGATTTCAAAAACACCGTTATCAAGCCTTTTAAACGGGTGGGAAGTGAGTTCCCAATTATTAAAGTCACCCGTTAAATACATAGCTTCCGCAGCGGGAGCCCATTCTCTGTAAACCCAACCGCTTTTTGTGCGGTGAAAACCGAAATATTTATATCCGTTTGCAAACGCTTTTATGCTTTTGCCGGACCCCAAAAGTTCTTTGCGCTTATTTTTGTAAGCGTCCATTCTTAAGTTGATGTCCTTTTCAAAGTCCATTAAATACGGGTCGATTTTTAAAAGTTTATACATTGAATCTCCCTCCGTTCTCTAAATTTTATTATACCTTATTCAACGGTAAATTTCCATCTTTTTTTGTCGCAATAATCACACTATTTTATTTGACAAAAGTGTATACACATATTATAATATAAAGGTTAAAGATTTATAAGGGAAGTAATTAAATGGCAAAGATTGAAAATTTGCGAAATGTGGCGATAATCGCCCACGTTGACCATGGTAAAACCACACTTGTTGACCAGTTGTTAAAGCAAAGCGGTACTTTCCGCGCTAATGAATCGGTAGACGAAAGGGTTATGGACTCTAACGATTTGGAAAGAGAACGCGGAATTACAATACTTTCAAAAAATACAACGGTTTTTTATGAAAACACCAAGATAAATATTGTTGATACCCCCGGCCATGCTGATTTCGGCGGTGAGGTTGAGCGTATTTTACAAATGGTAGACGGTGTACTACTGCTTGTTGATGCGTTTGAGGGCTGTATGCCTCAGACCCGATTTGTGCTTAAGAAGGCTTTGGCTTTAGGGAAAAAGGCTGTTGTAGTTGTAAATAAGATTGACAGACCGATGGCAAGACCCCATGAGGTAGTAGACGAGGTATTAGATTTGTTTATAGAGCTTGGCGCTGATGAAGAACAAATCGAGTTCCCTGTAATTTTTGCTTCGGGAAGAGACGGATACGCCAGCTATTCACCTGATATAAAGGGTGAGGATATGAAGCCTTTGTTTGATGCTATAATTAAGGAAATCCCCGCACCCGAGGGTGACGTTGAGGGGCCGTTGCAGATACTTTTCACCAATATTGAGTATGATGAATATTTGGGAAGAATAGGTGTCGGCAGAGTTATCAGAGGTAAGGTTAAGAGCGGTCAGTCGGTAGCTCTTTGCCATAAGGACGGCACATCAAACAATATGAAAATTGCAAAATTGTTTATGTATCGCGGGCTTAAGCGCTATGAGGAGGAAACCGCAACGGTAGGGGACATTATTCAGGTTGCGGGGCTTGCAAATCTTGAAATCGGCGAAACTGCTTGCGCTACCGATTGTATTGAGCCGTTACCCTTTGTAAAGATTGATGAGCCAACCCTATCGATGAACTTTATTGTTAATAATTCTCCCTTTGCAGGTAAGGACGGCAAGTTTGTAACTTCCCGAAATCTTCGTGACAGACTTTTCAAAGAGGTAATGACCAATGTTAGTCTTCGCGTTGAGGAAACCGACTCGGCAGATACATTCAAGGTTTCGGGCAGAGGTGAATTGCATCTTTCTATTTTGATTGAAACTATGCGCCGTCAGGGTTATGAGTTTCAGGTTTCTCCGCCTGAGGTTATTTATAAAAAGACGGCTGACGGTAAGTTGCTTGAGCCAATTGAATTATTGATGATAGAAGTGCCCGAAGAGTATGTTGGCGCGGTAATGGAAAGACTTGGCACACGAAAAGCAGAACTTAAAAATATGGGCACCCGTGAGGGCGGGACAAGCCATCTTGAATTTTTAATTCCTGCACGCGGTCTGTTGGGTTATCGCTCACAATTCTTGACTGATACTAACGGAAACGGCATTATGAATCACGTGTTTGATTCTTACGAGGAATACAAAGGCGATATTGAACAACGCTCAACAGGTTCTATCGTGGTTCACGAAACGGGTGAGTCAACGGGCTACGGTTTGTTTAATACTCAAAGCCGAGGAAGATTATTTATAGGTCCCGGCACCCCTGTTTATGAGGGTATGATAGTCGGCGAAAATCCGAAGAATGAAGATATTGTTTGCAATGTTTGCAAGAAAAAACAGATGACTAATACCCGTGCTTCAGGCTCTGATGATGCGTTACGCTTGGTACCGCATTCAAAATTAAGTCTTGAGCAGTCGTTAGAATTTATCAAGCCTGATGAACTTGTGGAAATCACACCGAATAATATCAGACTTCGCAAGAGAATTTTAAATAAAGAAGAAAGAATGAAATACGAATCAAAGAGAAAGTAATATGAACTATATTATTCTTGATTTAGAATGGGACAGCACCTATTTTCCAAAGCAAAAACGGTTTATAAACCAAATTTTGCAGATAGGAGCGGTAAAATTAAATCAGAATTTCGATTTGGTAGACACCCTTGAGATAACCGTAAAATCAAGTATCTCAAAAAGGGTTACCGGCAGATTTGCAAAACTCACGGGAATTACTACTCCGATTATGCTAAGCGGTACCCCGTTTGAACAGGCGGTACAGGAGTATAACGATTGGGTAGGGGAAGACACCGTTACAATGACCTGGAGTAATTCTGACCTTTATACCATTTTGGAAAATGAAGAAAATATTTTAAACGGCAAGCGTTTTAAAATAGAAAAGTATTTGGACCTTCAAAAGTTTATTCAAGGTGAAATGAGACTTTTAGGGTTCGAGGATAAAAATCAAGTTTCGCTTGAGGCGGCGGCAGAATATCTTAATATAAAAACCGATGATATTGACTTTCACACCGCAAAGGACGATAGCCTTGTTTGTGCTTATCTGCTAAAAAAATGTTACAACAAGGAAAGATTTGAATGTCTTATCAAAGATACCTCAAATCCCGAATTTTTCAAACGCCTTCGGTTTAAGGCTTATACAATTTCAAATTTGAAGGATGAAAATGTAGATAAAAAACAGTTGGAATTCAACTGTGAAAATTGCGGCAAAAAGGCTAAGCGAGTTACCAAATGGAAATATTCAAACCGTTGGTTTTGGGCAAACTTCCAATGTGAGTGCGGTAATAAATTTTGCGGCAGGGTTTCTTTTAAGAAAACTTATGACGATTTAATTGTTCGCCGAAATATCGGTGAATTTAAAGTAAAAAAACCAAAAGAAGAAATAAAAGTTTAGGAGAAGATTATGTCAGAAGTAAAGCGTTCTAAGTGGGGCTCCAGCACCACATTTATTTTAGCGGCAATAGGCTCAGCGGTAGGGCTTGGAAATGCTTGGCGTTTCCCCGGTCTTGCGGCAAAACATGGAGGCGGAGCATTTTTACTGGTGTATTTATTGGCAATGCTTATTATCGGTATCCCGCTTTTGATGATGGAAATATCCATAGGCAGAAAAATGCGTTCGGGAGCTCCCGGTGCCTTAAGAGGAATGAACAAAAAGTTTGAGCCTATCGGCTGGGCGGCAACTACAAATGCATTTGTTATTGTTACATATTACGCGGTTGTTTTTGCCTGGGTTATTATGATGGCTGTTTTCAGTTTTAAGTTTATCGGTATGACGGGCGACAGTGCAAAAGCCAGCGGTCTTTGGGCAGGCTTAATTAAAACAACGGGTACAATTAAAGGATTCGGAAGTTTCTCGGTTCCGGTTATAGTTTGTCTTTTAGTTGCTTGGGGACTAATTTATTTTTGTATCAGAAACGGCACAAAAAGTGTTGATAAAATTATTAAATATCTTATTTTCTTGCCGGTTATTTGTTTGGTTATTATGGTGGCTAAGGGATTAACAATGCCGGGAGCTCTTCAAGGTGTTGCAAGTTTCTTTATACCCGAATTTTCTGCTTTAAAGGACCCAATGCTCTGGGTTGACGCGGTAGGACAGGTATTCTACAGTATGTCGGTTATGATGGCAATTATGATTGCTTACGGTTCATTTGTTGATGATGACAATAATATTGCGCGTGACGGTCTTATTATTGCTTTCAGCGATTTGGCGGTTTCACTTTTGGCGGGTATCGTTATGTTTACCACCATGTACGGTACAGGACTTGAAGAAAGCCTGACCAAAACAGGCGTAGGTCTTGCATTTATCGTATATCCCACCGCAATCGTAAATCTTTCGTCAAGCGGAATATTTAATGCGATTTTCTCATTCATATTCTATTTCTGTCTTTGCACACTTGCAATTGACTCTGCTTTTTCACTTGTTGAAGGTATTTCAACTGCATTTTCAGATAAGTTCGGAACTAATAAAAAGAAAACCACCATTACAATTTGTATTGTTGCAGGTATAATTTCTCTTATCTACACTTCGGGCGCAGGCCTTGCAGTTTTAGATATAGTAGATAACTGGTGCAACAGCTTTACATTGATTTTAATCGGTGTGGTTGAAACGGTGGCAATCGGTTGGTTCTTTAAGACGGATAAGGTAATAGGCGAAATAAACCGTAATGCCAAAGCCTTCAAAATGCCTAAGCTTTGGTTTAATTTGACCGTTAAAGTAGTTGCTCCTATAATATTGACGGTACTGTTTGTATGGAATATTTTTGACCTTTTTGCAAACAAGAACGGCATTTACGGCGCGGCAGATGGTTATAACCTTATTTCAAATATTTTGGCAGGTTGGTTGTTGTTCGGTCTTTGTATGGTCAGCGGATTTATCATTAACTCAATTAAAACTAAAAATATGCCCAACGAAGAAAAGAAATGGGAAGATTAGTCCGTTTTGAATTAAAAGTTGTAAAAAATGCATAATTTTGCATAAACAATTATTGCAAATCTGTTAAATAAAGCGAAAATATAAAAAAGTATTGCATAAATATTCATAATATGGTATTATTTATGCATAGAAAACAATAAATTGATGCATATTATGCATCCGGAGGTAATTTTTATGGAAAAGAAACAAGTTAAAAAGGTTGTATTGGCATATTCGGGCGGATTGGATACTTCGATTATAATTCCGTGGCTTAAGGAAAATTACGGAAATCCCGAAATTATTGCAGTATCGGGTAATGTTGGCCAGGCAGACGAATTAGAGGGTCTTGAAGAAAAAGCTATTAAAACAGGTGCTTCAAAAATTTATATAGAAGACCTCACAAAAGAATTTTTGGATGAATATGTTTTCCCTTGTGTTCAGGCAGGCGCTCTTTATGAGGATTATCTTTTAGGTACAGCTTTTGCCCGTCCTCCTATTGCTAAAAGGGTGGTTGAAATTGCTTTGGCAGAAGGCGCAGATGCTATTTGCCACGGTTGTACAGGTAAGGGTAATGACCAAGTTCGTTTTGAATTGGCTGTAAAGGCTTTAGCCCCTGAAATGACAATTATTGCTCCTTGGCGTGAGTGGGAAATCAAATCCCGTGAAGAAGAAATTGCTTATGCGGAGGCTCGTAACGTACCTCTAAAAATAAACCGTGAAACCAATTACTCTAAGGACAAGAATATTTGGCACCTTTCACACGAAGGTCTTGATTTGGAAGACCCCGCAAACGAGCCTTTATACAATAAAGAAGGCTTCTTGGAAATGGGTGTTTCTCCAGAAATGGCTCCTGATAAGCCTACCTATGTTACCATCCATTTTGAAAAAGGTATCCCAACTGCAGTTGACGGTAAGGAAATGGATAGCGTTGAACTTGTTAAGACACTTAATAAATTAGGCGGAGAAAACGGTATCGGTCTTTTGGATATCGTTGAAAACAGACTTGTTGGTATGAAGTGCCGTGGTGTTTATGAAACTCCCGGCGGTGCTATTATCTATAAGGCACACAAATGCCTCGAAATGCTTTGTCTTGACAAAGAAACTGCACACTATAAAGCGCTCGTTGCTCAGAAGTTGGCAGAAAACGTTTACAACGCACTTTGGTTTACTCCTTTAACACAGGCTATTTTGGCTTTTGTTAAGGAAACACAAAAAACCGTTACGGGTGATGTTAAATTAAAGCTATATAAGGGTAATATGATTAACGCAAGCGTTACTTCACCCTACTCTTTGTATGACCCTGAAATTGCAACCTTTGATGAGGACGATGTTTACGACCAAAGCGATGCAACAGGCTTCATCAATCTTTACGGACTTCCGAGTGAAGTTTACGCCAAGATGAAGGCTAAAAACAACTTGAAATAAAAGGAATTTTTAATATGGAAAAAATGTGGGCAGGCAGATTTCAAAAAGCCCTTGACAGTAAGGCGGACGATTTTAATTCTTCTATCCATTTTGATAGCAGAATGTTCGTCCAAGATATAACAGGCTCTATGGCGCATGCCGCAATGTTAAGCGCACAGAATATTATTTCTAAAGAGGATAGCGATTTAATTATCGCTACCCTCGATGCTATTTTATGCGACCTTAAAAGCGGAAGCTTGGAGTTTGATTTAGCGTGCGAAGATATACATATGTTTATCGAAAGCGAGCTTACAAAAAGAATAGGCGATGTAGGAAAGCGTTTGCATACTGCGCGTAGCCGTAATGACCAGGTTGCAGTTGATATAAGGCTTTATTTAAGGGATGAAACCAATGAAATAATCACCCTTATTAAAGAGTTGATTTCGGTTATTTGTGATAAAGCTGAAGAATATAAAACTGCAATTATGCCGGGATATACCCATTTGCAAAGGGCTCAACCAATAACCTTTGCTCACCATATTTTAGCGTATGGTATGATGCTCAGCCGTGACATCGCAAGGCTTGAGGATGCTAAAAAGAGAATGAACTATTCGCCTTTGGGTTCTTGCGCATTGGCAGGTACGACTTATAATACCAACCGTCAGATGACTGCAGAAAAATTAGGGTTTGACGGTATTACATTAAACAGTATTGACGGTGTTTCAGACAGAGATTTTTGTATTGAATTGCTTTCTGCTTTTTCTACTTTGATGATGCACCTCTCACGTTTTTCCGAAGAGATTATTTTGTGGTCAAGCTGGGAATTTAAGTTTATTGAGTTAGATGACAGTTATACTACAGGTTCCAGCATAATGCCTCAAAAGAAAAATCCTGATATGGCGGAATTGGTACGCGGTAAAACAGGCAGAGTTTACGGCGACCTTATGGCAATCTTGACGGTACTTAAGGGAATACCGCTTGCATACAACAAGGATATGCAGGAGGATAAGGAAAGCATTTTTGACGCGGTAGATACCGTCAAAATGTGCTTATCGGTATTTACCCCAATGATTGCTACTATGACAGTGCTTACTGACAATATGTACAAAGCGGCTCAAAAAGGCTTTATAAATGCAACCGATTTGGCAGATTACCTTGTTAAAAAGGGTATGCCTTTCAGAACGGCTTATAAGTATGTGGGCGAAATAGTAGCGTATTGTATCAAGGAAAATTTAGTGCTCGAAAATCTTCCGATAGAAAAGTATAAAGAGTTTGACAGTTTGTTCTCAGATGATTTATATAATGAAATTTCCCTTGAAACCTGTGTTTCAAAGCGTATTTCGCAAGGCGGCACGGGATTAGAATCAACAAACGAGCAATTAGAATATTTAAAAGGTTTTATAAAATGAAAAAAATATTTATAGACGGCAGCGCGGGGACTACAGGTCTTCGCATTGCCGAAAGACTTCAAAACAGAAAAGACATTGAACTAATAAAATTAACCGAAGAAAACCGCAAGGATTTAACTGCCAGAAAAGAGGCTTTAAACCAAGCGGATATTGCTTTTTTATGTCTTCCTGATAAAGCGGCGATTGAGGCGGTATCTTTAATTGAAAATGAAAATACCGTTGTTTTGGATACCTCCACTGCACACCGAACCCAAGATGATTGGGCATACGGTTTCCCAGAATTATCGAAAGCGTACAGAGAGAAGATAGTTAATTCTAAAAGAATTGCAGTTCCCGGCTGTCACGCAAGCGGGGTTATTGCTTTGCTTTATCCGCTTATCGAAAAGGGAATTTTGAGTAAGGATGTTTTGCTTTGCGCCACAAGTCTTACGGGCTATTCGGGTGGCGGAAAGACCATGATTGCCGATTATGAAAGTAAAAACAGAGATGCTTTATTAAAAGCTCCCCGCCAATACGGTATTTCACAGTCTCATAAACACTTACCCGAAATTGTAAAAATTTGCGATATTAAAAATGCTCCCGCATTTATGCCGATTGTGGCAGATTTTTATAGCGGTATGGAGGTTACAATACCTCTTTTTGCTTCGCAAATCAACGGTAGCGTGCAAGATATTAAAAATGCTTACAAAAGCAAATATATAGGTCCGATTGTAAAATATGTTGAAGATTTTTCGGAAAACGGTTTCGTATCGGCTAATAAGCTTTCGTTTAATGACGGTATGGAAATTTCGGTTTCGGGAAATGATGAGCGTATTTTATTGATTGCCCGCTATGATAACCTTGGTAAAGGCGCATCGGGCGCAGCTATAGAGTGTATGAATTTGGTGCTCGGCACTGATGAAACTTTTGGATTAGATTTGTAAGGAGAAAAATATGAAAATAATTTCCGGCGGTGTTTGTGCCGCAAAAGGATTCAAGGCAAACGGTATCCACTGCGGTATCCGTAAAAATAGAACAAAAAGAGATTTAAGCCTCATTTACAGTGAAACTTTGGCAAACGCTGCTGCGGTTTATACAACAAATCTTGTAAAGGGCGCGCCTTTAAATGTAACAAAGCAGAATATTTCGAACGGTACTGCAAAGGCAATTATCTGTAATAGCGGTAATGCAAATACCTGTAATGCCAACGGAATAGAAATTGCAACCAAGACTTGTGAAGTTTTGGCAGACGCTTTAAATATTGATGCTACTGATGTAGTAGTAGCTTCAACTGGTGTTATCGGTCAACCGCTTGACATTACCCCCATTAAGAATGGCATACCTGAATTGGTAAAGGGTCTTGCAAGTGATAACAGTGAGGTTGCGGCAGAGGGTATTATGACTACCGATACTGCTTTAAAAGAGGTTGCGCTTTCCTTCGAAATAGGGGGAAAAACCTGTAAAATAGGCGGTATTGCAAAAGGTTCAGGTATGATTCATCCCAATATGGCAACAATGCTTGTATTTATTACTCCCGACTGTGCAATTTCAAGCCAAATGCTTCAAAAAGCGCTTTCAACCGATATTCAAACCACATTTAATATGATATCGATTGACGGAGATACCTCTACAAACGATATGGTTGTGGTTTTAGCTAACGGTATGGCAGAGAATAGTGAAATCAACGCAGAAGGCGAAGATTTTAATACATTTATGAAGGCGCTTAACACAGTTTGTGTTAATTTGTGCCGTAAAATCGCTGCTGACGGTGAGGGTGCTACCAAACTTCTTGAATGTAAGGTTACAGGCGCTGAAAATAAGGATATTGCAAAAACCGTTGCAAAATCTGTTGTATGCTCATCTCTCACAAAAGCTGCAATGTTCGGCGCAGATGCTAACTGGGGCAGAGTGCTTTGCGCAATCGGTTATTCGGGAGCTTCGGTAGACGTTGAAAAAATAGACGTTGCTTTCCGTTCTGCAAAAGGCGAGATTGCAGTTTGCAAAAACGGAGCGGGCGTAGATTTTTCTGAAGAAAAGGCAAAAGAAATTTTGTTGGAAAGTGAAATTGAAATATTAGTAGACCTTAACAGCGGAGAGTTTTCTTCTACTGCCTGGGGTTGCGATTTAACCTATGATTATGTAAAAATCAACGGAGATTACAGAACATAAAGGAGTATATTTATGTCTTTAAATATTACCAATGCTCAAAGGGCGGAAATTTTAACCCAAGCACTGCCTTATATACAAAAATATTATAATAAAACTGTTGTTATTAAGTATGGCGGTAATGCTATGATTAACGAAGAACTAAAGCAACAGGTTATGGAGGATATCGTACTTTTGCATCTTATCGGCGTAAAGGTTGTTTTGGTGCACGGCGGCGGTCCCGAAATTACTGAAATGTTAGGTAAAATCGGCAAGGAATCTAAATTTGTTGACGGACTTCGCGTTACCGATAAGGAAACTGCCGAGGTAGTTCAAATGGTGCTTGCCGGTAAAATAAATAAAAGTCTTGTAAACCTTTTGGAAATTAAGGGTGGTAAGGCTATGGGTATCTCAGGGTTAGACGGTCATTTGATTACCGCAACGGTAAAGGATGAGCGTTTAGGATTTGTAGGAAGAATTACAAATGTTAATGTTGAACCTATTTTAGACCTTTTAGAGCATAACTATATCCCTGTTGTTTCAACAGTTGCTTGTGATAGCGAAGGTAATGTTTATAATATTAATGCAGATACGGCAGCTGCCTATATTGCAGGCGCATTAAATGCTGAGTGTTTGATTTCTATGACAGATATTGCAGGAATTTTGCGCGATAAGGACGACCCGACAACATTAATTCCTAAAATCACTACCGCCCAAGCGGTTGATTTATTCCGTGACGGCACAATTTCAGGCGGTATGATACCTAAGGTTGAATGCTGCTTGGAGGCAATTAACCGCGGTGTTAAAAAGGTGTTTATTATGGATGGAAGAATACCCCATTCCTTGCTTATAGAAACCCTTACTGATGAGGGTGCAGGTACTATGGTAATAGGTGAATAATATGAATATTATTGAAAAGGATAAAGAGTATATTGCTTCTACCTATGCCCGTTTTCCGCTTGTTTTAAAATCGGGTAAAGGTTCGATTATTACAGATGAAGATGGCAGGGAATACATAGATTTATCTTCGGGTATTGCGGTTAATACTTTTGGTATTGCCGATAATGAGTGGATAAATGCTGTAACTGAACAGTTATCAAAATTACAGCACGCTTCAAATTTGTATTATACCGAACCTTGCGCTGATTTAGCAGAAATTTTGTGCCTCAGAACAGGTATGAAAAAAGTCTTCTTTTCAAATTCAGGCGCAGAAGCTAATGAGTGCGCTATAAAAGCGGCAAGAAAATATGCTCAGGATAAAAAGGGTAAAGATTATACAACAATAATTACCCTTAAAAACAGTTTTCACGGCAGAACAATTACTACTTTAGCCGCAACAGGACAAGATACGTTTCATAACGACTTTTTGCCCTTGACTGACGGATTTGTATATTGCGAAGCCAATAACTGTGAACAACTGGAAGAGTTGGTAAAGAGCAATAAACTTTGCGCTATTATGTTTGAATTAGTTCAGGGTGAGGGCGGAGTTCTACCTTTAGAAAAAAGTTTTGTTAAAAAGATTTTTGAATTAGCAGAGCAATATGATATTTTAACCATCGCCGATGAAGTTCAAACCGGCAACGGCAGAACGGGCGAGCTTTACTGTTATATGAATTACGGCGTTAAGCCCGATATAGTTTCTACCGCAAAGGGATTGGGCAACGGATTACCCTTGGGTGCCACTATGTTGAGTGAGAAATGTGAGAAAGTATTCGATTTTGGCTCACACGGTTCAACTTTCGGCGGCAATCCCATCGCTTGTGCAGGAGCAATCAGTGTTATAAACAGAATACATGATGAGCTTTTAAATTCTGTTAAGCAAAAATCGGATTATATTTTTAATCGGTTAAATGGCGCTAAGGGTGTAAAAAGTGTTAGCGGTATGGGATTGATGATTGGAATTGAAACCGAAAAAGATGCGGGAGAGGTTATCAAATACTGTATGGATAACGGTGTGCTGGTGATTAAGGCTAAAAATAAGGTCAGACTTTTGCCGGCACTTAATATACCAACCGATTTGCTTAAAAAAGCAGTCGATGTTATTAAAAAAGGTTGTGAGTGTTAATGGATTTTAAGGGCAAGAGTTTTTTAAAATTATTAGATTTTAGTCCAATCGAAATTGAATGCTTAATTGATTTGGCAAAGGATTTTAAGAATAAGAAGAAGGCGGGTATTCCTCACAGAATTTGTGACGGTAAGAATATTGCCTTGATTTTTGAAAAAACAAGCACAAGAACCCGCTGCAGTTTTGAGGTTGCGGCGTACGATTTGGGTATGGGTGTTACATATTTAGACCCACAAGGTTCACAAATAGGTAAAAAGGAGAGTATTGCAGATACCGCAAGAGTTTTAGGCAGAATGTATGACGGTATTGAGTATCGCGGATACGGTCAGGAAATTGTTGAGCAGTTGGCAAAATATGCGGGTGTACCTGTTTGGAACGGTCTTACAAACGAATTTCATCCCACTCAAATTTTAGCCGACTTTTTAACCATTAAAGAGCATTTTGGAAAATTAGAGGGCATCAATTTTGTTTATATGGGTGACGCCCGTTACAATATGGGAAATTCCTATATGGTAGGATGCGCTAAAATGGGACTTAACTTTACAGTTTGCGCTCCGCAAAAATATTTCCCCGAACAAAGCCTGATTGATGAGTGTTTAGAAATTGCAAAAGAAACAGGCGCCACCATAACATTTGAAACCAACCCTATGAAAGCAACTAAAAATGCAGATGTCATCGCTACTGATGTTTGGGTTTCAATGGGCGAACCTAACGAGGTTTGGGAAGAAAGAATTAAAGATTTATCACCCTATCAGGTTAATAAAAAGGTTATGGATAATGCAGGCAAAAATGCAGTATTTATGCACTGTTTACCTTCCTTTCACGACCTTAATACCACAGTTGGCAAGGAAATTTCAGAAAAATTCGGAATTAGTGAGATGGAAGTTACTGACGAGGTTTTTGAAAGCGAACAATCAATCGTTTTTGAGGAAGCTGAAAACCGTATGCACACAATAAAAGCGGTTATGGCTGCAACATTAGTATAGGAGTATAGTAATGCGAGTTGTAATAAAAATAGGAACATCTACTCTGGCGCATAAAACGGGACTTTTAAATATTCACCGTGTTGAAGAACTTTGCAAGGTGATGAGTGACCTTAAAAATGCCGGCAACGAGGTTATTTTAGTTTCTTCGGGCGCTATTGGTATGGGCGTAGGTAAGTTGTCTTTATCTGAAAAGCCAAGCGATATACCCACAAAGCAGGCTGCGGCGGCAGTGGGCCAATGTGAACTTATGTATACCTACGATAAGTTGTTTTCTGAATATAATCACACTGTTGCGCAAATTCTCGTAACGGGTGATGATATTGAAAACTCTAACCGAAAACAAAATTTTATAAATACTATGAATCGCCTTTTGGAGTTGGGCGCGTTACCTATTATCAATGAAAACGACTCGGTTTCAATCAACGAAATTGAAATAGGCGATAATGATACATTAGGCGCGATTGTTGCAACTGCAGTTAATGCTGATTTGCTTGTAATTTTATCTGATATTGACGGTCTTTATACTGCTGACCCCAAAAAAGATAATAAAGCCGAATTGTTACATACCGTAAATGAAATCACCCCCGAAATTGAGAATATGATTGGCGGCGCGGGCAGTAAATTAGGCACAGGCGGTATGATAACCAAAATCAAGGCAGCAAAAATTGTTACGGACAGTTCAATTGATATGGTTATAGCAAATGGTGAAAATCCAAATGTTTTATATGATATTATAGACGGTAAGGATGTTGGAACACGCTTTATTGGAAGGTGAATTTGATGACTACCTTGGAAATTTTGCAAAAAGCAAAGAAAACGGCTTGCAGCGAAAAGTTAAATACCCAAGAAAAAAACAAAGCCTTGAGCGAAATGGCAAAGGCCTTGCTTGATAATTGCGATAATATTTTAGCGGCAAACGAAATGGATGTTAAAAACGCCAAAGGTAATATCAGTGAGGTTATGATTGACCGATTGAGGCTTAATAAAGAGCGTATTTCGGCAATGGCAAAGGGTATAACTGACGTGAGAGACCTGACTGACAGTGTTGGAAAAGTAATATCAAGTCATACACTTGCAAACGGACTTTGTGTAAATAAGGTTTCGGTGCCGTTTGGCGTGGTTGCAATTATTTATGAAAGCCGCCCCAATGTAACCTCTGATGCGGCGGCATTGGCTTTCAAAAGCGGAAACGTTTGTGTGCTTCGCGGCGGTAAGGAGGCTTATAATTCCTCAAAAGCAATCGTAGATGCTTTGAAACAGGGACTTGAAAATAGCGGTATCAATACCGATTATATCAATTTAATTGAAGATACTACCCGTGCGAGCGCAAACGAATTGATGACGGCGGTCGGCTTGGTAGATTTGCTTATTCCAAGAGGCGGCAAGGGCTTAATTAAAGCTTGCACAGAGAATGCAAAGGTGCCTTGTATTGAAACGGGTACTGGTATTTGTCATATTTATGTTGAAAAAACTGCTGATATTGAAAAGGCGCTTAACATAATTGATAATGCTAAAACTAGTAGACCTTCGGTTTGTAACGCCTGTGAAGTATGCTTGGTTGACAGAGAAATTGCAAACGAATTTTTACCAAAGCTTTATGAAATTTTCAAAGACAGGGTCGAAATTCGCGGAGATGAAGAGGTTTGCAATATAATAAATGCAAATATAGCGAGCAATACCGATTTTGATACCGAGTTTTTAGATTATAAAATTGCGGTAAAGATTGTTGACGGTGTAAAGCAAGCGGTAGAGCATATAGCCAGTCATTCCACACATCATAGTGAGAGTATAATTTCAAATGATATAAATGCGCAGAATTATTTTACTGCTATGGTAGATTCGGCTGCGGTTTATGTAAATGCTTCCACCCGTTTTACTGACGGCGGTGAGTTTGGTTTAGGCTGTGAAATGGGAATTTCAACCCAAAAGCTACACGCAAGAGGTCCTATGGGATTAAACGAGCTTAATACCTATAAATATATTATTCAAGGTAACGGACAGGTGAGATAAATGGAAAAAATAAAGGTTGGCTTTATTGGATGCGGTAATATGGGCGGTGCGCTGGCAAAAGCGGTTTCAAGCAGTAATAAAAGTGAAATACTTTTGGCTGATGCTTTAAACCAAAAGGCTTGCGAACTTGCTAATCAAATTGGCGCCAAGGCAGATAGCGTAGAGAATATTGCCAAAACCTGTAAGTATATCTTTTTGGGTGTAAAACCTCAGGTTATGACGGACGTTTTATCAGGTATAGCCGATATTTTAAAGTCCCGCGAGGATAGATTTATTTTAGTCACAATGGCGGCAGGCATTAAGATTGCAAAAATAAATGAAATTTTAGATGCCAAATTGCCTACAATTCGTATTATGCCAAACACACCTGTTTTGGTGGGCGAGGGTATGATTTTATATTCGCTTTGTAAAGCAATCACCGAAAGCGAAGAAGAAGAATTTAAAAATCTTTTGGAATTTGCAGGCAGATTGGATAGACTTGATGAAGATTTAATTGATGCCGGCTGTGCGATTTCAGGTTGCGGACCTGCTTTTGTGTATATGTTTGCGCAAAGTATGGCAAAAGCGGGCGAAAAATGTGGTTTGCCACCTGAAAAATCAATTAAGTATGCGGCGCAAACCCTTTTGGGCGCGGCAAAGCTGATGCTCAATTCCACAAAATCTCCCGAAACCTTAAAACAAGAGGTTTGCAGTCCAAAGGGCGCCACAATAGAGGGAGTGAATTCACTCGAAAATTCAAACTTCGACCAATGTGTAGGCGATGCTATTGAAGCTTCGTATAAAAGAACAAAAGAGTTAGGAAAATAAAGAATAAAACACCCTAAAAGTTTTAAGCTTTTAGGGTGTTCGTTTTTTAAATTATAATTGCATAGTTCCTGTTGTGCCGTTTAAAAAATTTTTAAGTACGGTATATACACCAAAAGTCCATCCCAACATAACTGGCATTAAATTTACACTGTTTTCGCTTCTTGCATCAACAGTTCCGGTTAAAACATTATATTTTTCCCAGAAATTTTCGGTTTTTTCAAAAGAATTCTCTACTGTATTTACAAATGATTTTGCAATACGCATACATAACTACCGAAAGCGATAAAATGGTAGTTAAAATCGACGAAGATAAAAATGGTATTTTTGAAACTATAATTGCCACTGGTAAAGAAAGTGAAATAAAACCCTATTCCCAAGGTTTTAACTTTACTAATTTATGGTTATACATAATATTAGGTGATTTCTATAATAGCAATTGGAATATCTACTTTTTTCATCATTTTGCGTATTAAAAACAAACGCAAAAAGGTAAAAAAAGATGATGAATGGTATTATTAATTAATGACATAATATCAACATGCGAAAGAGGCAAACCATAAGCGGTTTGCCTCTTTATCACAAAATTTCATAAAATTGTCAAAGGTAGAATTCTTTTAGATCATCGAGTCTTAACAGTGATGTGGTATCTCCGGTATCAATATTAATCCAAGATTTTGTTTTAATAATCTTGCCGGAATATTCTTTACCGTAATAAGCGGTAGGCGTGTGACCAAATACAGTAATAATATCATCAAAGAAAACCGAATCAAGTGCTGGGCGACTCCACAACCACTCATCAGGTGTGTAGTCGCTCAGCTTTTTATTTTTATCAAAGTTTTCAAATCCTGAATGACACAATAGAAAATCGCTATTACCTATAGAAACAGTTTCATATAGTTGGGAGTCACTTAGGTAATCAATTATATCTTTACAGGTTTCAGGGTTTTCATTGTTAAGCTTACGTAATGATTTTAAGGTGGTTTCTGCTCCGTTTGAAATCCAAGTTGATAAAAAATCCATTTTTTCAGAGCTGAAATCAGCAATACTATCCTCAGTGATTTCATCAAAAATAAACTTGCAGGATAGTAACATAGCTTCGTGGTTGCCTAAAATTAACTCGATATTAGGTTGGAGAAGTAACCACTTTAATATTTCAACACTATGTTCCCCTTGATCGATTACGTCACCTAAAATAAATAAAAAATCCTCATCATTGAAATTTACCTTTTTTAGTAGCTTTTGCAAACTCTCTAAAGGTATTCCGTGTAAATCACTTGTACAATAAATCATAAGTAAATCCTTTAATAATTTTTATAAACTTTTTATAGCGCAAATCATATTTTTTCAACGAGAGATACTTTATAGAAAAATTCAAAGTCAATTTCTTTTGTGAGTTCAATGTATTTGTTCAGAAAAGAGCTTGTAAATTTCGCAAATATGCATATTTATACCGATATTATCGCACCGCGAGATTTAAGATAAATATCAATGTCGTTATTGATATAGTTGTGTCCTGTGGTATGGAGCACATCATAGAACTCGTAGATATAATCAAACACACCATAGTCGCTGAAAAGCTTAGCAACTGCTTTACCTGTAAGGTTACGATGCTGCTTATAGCTTTCTAAGCAGAAAACAGTAAAGGTCATTTCTTTGCTCATAAATCTCACTCCTTATACATCGGGGAACTGGATAGTTCCGGTCTTTTCTTCTTGCTCAAATAACGAATAGAGCATTTGTGTGCTATACTGCCACACTTTTGTTTCTTCGTTTTCGAGTGCTTCGTAAAGTTTAGAAGCATATAGTTTAGTTATAGCTTCTTCATTAGTAATCTTTTGCTTATTTGCAATCATAGCAACTAAATCTGCGCTAATATAAGGCATCATTGCTGCGAATTGTTCCTGTCCCATAATGCTCCTCCTATCTGACTTCTTTCGCTTCAACAAAGATGAGATGCTTTAAAATTTTATCTGTATGCAAAGTCCATTGATCATGTAAAACTTCGGTCTTTAGCTTTTTAACAGTATATTCTGCATCATAAGCACCTGTTTCAAAAAGTCGAATTGACTGATAAACGTTATCATCTGCAACTGGACCAATATGCATATCAGCATTATCGTTTGAAGATTTTCCATTGCGATTGTTTACAACGAAATTGAGCCATTCTTCATCTGCATTTTCAAAATGTTTGATGTTTAATTCTTTCTGTGCTTTCTCATAGTCAAACTCATAAATTGCAACATAACCAACATCGGCGTTATTTCTGCGCATTTTTATTCTTGCCCAAAGTTCTGCCTGTTCGTAGGATGTAGTGGTGTAGAAACCTACGCCAAAATCTAAAAAGACTTCGCCAACTCGAATTTCCGGCTTATCTACAAGGTCTGTACTTCCATGATATAAAATCATTCTAACCCCTCCATAATTTTTGTTATAATTTTTTGCTCTCTCTTTAATGCTGAGAGCATTTTTTCATAATGTTTACGTTGTTCCAATTGCTCTTTAACCTTTGCAATAACTTCCGGATCTTTGCCGATATACTCATCGCAAACCTTACCGTCTTTTCGATACTTCAAATAATAATATTCGTTCTTGCGGCAAATTAGAGAACCTTTAGGAAGTTTCGTTATTAGTTTTTCATATTCTTCAATCATTTGTTCATTACGAATTGCTTCGTTTTTAACGACTGAATTTATTAGCATTTTTATCACCATCTATATTTTACCACACAGCATTAAAAATATCAACTATTTTGTGTGACAAGTAACTATCAAGTAAAAGTTGGCAGTTACTTTGCTTTTTACACATCTTGACAAAACCGTATTTCTACTGTAATATAATAATTGTTAGGTGTATTCTCCGTTAAGGAGTTTGGTTTGAGTATGCTCCCGTCAGGGAGTTAGGTTTGATAAGCATGGTTGGAATTCGCCTAATTTTGTTCCTACCGTGTACCCCAGATGAAACGGGGATACAATTGCATAATTGTGTCATTTTGCCGACTTTCAATCGAAGGATTGAGGGTCGGTTTTTGTTTTATCCGGAGGTTTTCAACAAGGGCGGTGATGAAATGAAAAAATATTTTATACGGCCATAACCCGCATAAATAAAGGCTTTTTAGGATTTGAAGTCCCCAAAAGTCCAAAACGAAACTTGACAAAATTTTAGCGGTTTATATACTGAAAGCACAAAACAGAAACATCTCTCTGCCTGTGCTATAGGTATTAACGCACAGGAGGTGAAGAGATGGGTACGGAAACAAGAACGTATAACAAAGATATCAAAGAGCTGAAACAACAAACAACATATGAGTTCGGGAGAATAAGCTTTATTGTAGAGCCGAGATTTGATGATAACGGCAATAATACGCTTGTCTCCGTACTTGCAAGGCTATTGCAAAACGAAGACTTATCTTCAGAATCTTAATTGCAGTGGCGGTGCCCACTTTTTCTAACAACTTAAATTTTATTTCAACAACTGAAAGGTACTGTTTATTTGACTGCAGGAAGGAGGATAGATGTTACAGTCAAGTAATAAAAATATGAGGGATATTACTGCGTTTTTATACGAGCGATTATCCCGAGATGATGATTTGGAGGGCGAAAGCTATAGCATTGCTAATCAGAAACAACTGCTCACAAAAATAGCAAATGAAAAGGGATATACCAATTTAGTCCATTTCTGTGATGACGGTGTTTCGGGTGTCACAATGAACCGACCGCAGTTCAATGAGATGATAAAGCAATTAGAGCTCGGTAAAGCTTCGGCTGTATTTGTAAAAGACTTATCTCGACTCGGCAGAAACTATATAGCAGTCGGAAAGCTTACGGAAGAATTCTTTCCCGACAACGATATCCGTTTGGTTGCCGTATCGGATAACATTGATACAGCCGAGGGCGAAAACGAGATGGCTCCTATAAGGAATCTATTCAACGAGTGGTATTCAAGAGACATCAGCAAAAAGAGACGCATTAGCAATAAGATTCGGGGAGGCTCGGGAGAGCCGTTAGGCTTTGCACCATACGGATATATGAAAGATCCTGAAAATCCAAAACGATGGATTATTGATGATGCTGCCGCAAGCATTGTTCGTCAGATATACGATTTTGCGAAAAACGGTATGGGAACTGAACAAATCGCCGTATATCTTACAGAGCATAAGGTCTTAACACCAATGGCTTATGCGGTAAGTAAGGGCTTTAAAAAGCCAACCAACCGCACAAATCCCGATCCGTATCACTGGAATTCCTCAACTATAACAAAGATATTAAATCAACAGGAATACTGTGGCGATGTTATTAACTTTAAGACCTATTCCAAATCATATAAAAACAAAAAGCGCATACCCAATTCACCTGAAAATATGATGGTGTTTGAGGGTGTGCACGAACCGATTATCGAAAGAGAAGTATTTGAAGTTATGCAACGAAAACGGAACAACACGCGAAAACGCAAAACAATGGACGGTGAGCGTAATATGTTTTCGGGTATTCTCGTTTGTGCCGATTGCGGTAGTAATATGCAATATCATTTTAATCAGAAAAATCCCGATATTAAATATTTTAATTGCTACGGTTACAACCGAGGAAAACGAAAGATATGTAACTCCACTCATTACATTCGGGTAGATTTTCTTGAACAAGTAGTCCTTGGTGAAATTAAAAGGTTAATTAAATTTGCTTCACAGGACGAAGATAGGTTTATATCAACTTTGATAGAGTATTCCAAGAAAACTATCGAAAGCGAGCAGAATGCACGGCAAAATGAACTTAAAAGTCTGATCGCAAGGCATAAGGATTTGGATTTCCTTTATGAAAAGATTTATGAAGATAACGCTATGGGCAAGATTTCTGATGAAAGATTCGTTAAACTTGCCGCAAAATACGAAGATGAGCAAAAGACTATATCCAAGAAAATAGATGAACTTAAATCTGCTTTTGAGGAAGCCCAAGCCAAATTCACTAATGCCGATACATTCAGACAGGCATTAAAAAAGTATACCCGGATCAAGAAACTTACTCCGAATATACTTAATGAACTTATTGAACGTATTGAAGTGCATCAGGCAGAAAAGACCGAGCACGGCAAAGAACAAAAGCTTGTGATCTATTACACTTGCATCGGTTCGATTTATTTACCCGAAGACACATCTCCGCCGATACCTGATATACATCTGCAAACAAGAAAGGGTGTAACAACAAGCTACGGCGGATTAGCAACAACTTAAAACGAATAATCAAATAAAAAAGAAAAGTGTTCTTACAGGAAACTGAAATCCTGTAAGAACACTAATACTGGTCGAGGTGACAGGATTCGAACCTGCGGCTTCTACGTCCCGAACGTAGCGCTCTACCAAACTGAGCCACACCTCGATATTAAATTTAGTGAATAAATAAGAAAGAGATGAAGACTTCAATTTACGCGCTACTACTCCGCTTACTCTTGCGGTACCCGACGACTCGATACTGCCGTATCTCGCTTGTCGACCGCTGCACCTTTTCGCTTTCCCTTAATCCGCCACAGGCGGCGGTCAAGCTCAAAGCTACCAAACTGAGCCACACCTCGATATTAAAATTTCGTTTATAAAAGCAATAATAATTATACATAAGATAATCTTAAAAGTCAAGGTTAAAATTATACATATTTAAACACTTTTATTGCGGTTGATTTTTTCAAATTTATGTGTTAAACTGAAGTTGGATTAAATATAAAATGGAGGTTTTTAAAATGGGTTTTTTAAAAGACAAGGTAGCAATTATCACAGGTGCAGGCCGTCCCGCACCGCTTGAAGACGGAAGCGCAGGCTCTATCGGTTACGGTATTGCAATTGCTTACGCTAAAGAGGGTGCAAATCTTGTTATTACAGGTAGAAATGTAGCAAAGCTTAATGATGCTAAAGAAGAACTTGAGCGCCTTTACGGTGTAAAAGTGCTTTGTGTTGCGGCTGATATTAACGAAAATGAGGACGGTGAAGAGACCGCTAAAATGGTTGTTGAAAAAACAATCGCTGAATTCGGAAGAATAGATGTGCTTATCAATAATGCGCAAGCATCGGCTTCAGGTGTTACACTTGCCGACCACACAATTGACCAGTTTAATTTAGCTATGTATTCGGGACTATACGCGGCATTTTTCTATATGAAGGCTTGTTACCCCTATTTAAAGGAAACAAAGGGTGCAGTTATTAACTTTGCTTCAGGTGCCGGTCTTTTCGGAAATTACGGTCAATGTGCTTATGCCGCTGCAAAAGAGGGTATACGCGGTCTTTCCCGTGTTGCTGCTACTGAATGGGGTCCGGACGGAATCAATGTAAATGTTGTTTGTCCTCTCGCTTGGACTTCACAACTTGAACAATGGAAAAAGTATTATCCGGATGCTTTTGCGGCTAATGTTAAAATGCCTCCTATGGGTCATTTTGGCAACAGCGAATTGGAAATTGGCAGAGTTTGTGTTCAATTAGCTTCTCCTGACTTTAAGTATATGTCAGGCGAAACATTAACGCTTGAAGGCGGTATGGGACTTCGTCCGTAAATTGTATAAAATATGTGATAAAAGTCAATCCTTAATTGGATTGACTTTTATTTTTTAGAGGAGTATAATTATGGGGATGGAAGTGACCTATATGAAGCAAAAAACAGTAAATTTAATATTTTGCGCTTTATTTACGGCGGTTATTGCCGTTTGCGCGCAAATAGTAATCCCAACCCCATTTTTCCCTATAACCATGCAAGCTTTCGGCATTGCACTTTGCGGATACACTTTAGGGCTTAGAAACTCTTCTTTTTCGGTTTTAGCATATTTGTTGTTAGGAATTTTAGGTGCACCGATTTTTTCGGGATTTTGCGGTGGATTTCATCATATAACCGATGCCGGCGGAGGATTTGTAGTAGGCTTTTTGCCGTTAGCACTTTTTTGCGGTGCAACCGTTAATTTTAAAAATAAGTTCAAAAAAATTGTTTTTGGAATTTTGGGACTTGTTGTTATGTATATTTTCGGTATAGCGTATTTTTGTTATTTAACAGGTGCAAAAATTTTCAGCGCGGTTTTGTTGATTTTTTTAGCTATATTTTTAAAGGATGCTTTAAGCCTTATATTAGCATTGTATATTTCAAAAATCATAAGAAAAAGGATGTCTTTATAAGACATCCTTTTTTATAGCATATATACACCCGAATTTAATAAAACGAATCGATAATTTCCCGACTTTACATATTGGTTTACAGGTTCTGAAAATTCTTCGCCGTCTAAAACGGTATAATTATCCAAATTCAGTTGAATAAGCTTTTTTGAACCGTGGTTTGCAACAGTTGCAACATTACCCTCAACAAATAGGCTTTTTGGTTTATTGAAAGGAGATTTTTTACCGCCTATTCTTAATTCTTCCCGCATTGTCGCAAGATTATATCGCACCATTACATCAAGGTCATAATAACAAGTCCAAAGGCTATTCTTATAGAGTATAATATCGTTTGCGGTTGTACCACGGTATGATAAAACTCCTTTCCAAATGGGTGTACCGTCGGTATCGATTAATTGCGTTTCACCGCTGCTTGATAGTAAAAATACCTTTGCATTAGGCAGAACGATTGATTTAACGGTGATATAATTATCGCAATTTTCCATAATTGCTTTATAATTATTGCTGAATTTTGTTAATAAATAGATATTTTTTGCAATATCAGTAAATTTGCCGGTATCAAAAGAAAGCATTTTAAAGGCTACAACTACATTTTTTTCTATAACTTCTTTACAATATGAAAAAATAATTCCGTTAGATAACGGTAAAATTTCGTAAACCTCACCCTCGAATATTTGTTTCATATTAACTGTTCCTTTCTTTTTCTCTCATTTTTTGTGCTGCTAAAAGCACTCCGGCTCTTGCACTATGGAAATTAAGACCGCCTTGCATCCATGCGGCATAAGGCTCACGTAAAGGGGCATCTGCCGAAAGTTCGATAGAAGCGCCTAATGTAAAAGCGCCTGCCGCCATAATTACAGGGTCGGTATAGCCGGGCATATCCCAAGGCTCAGGGGTTACAAAAGCATCAACGGGAGCGCCGCTTTGCATACCTTGACAAAAAGCAATCAGTTTTTCGGGAGTACCTAAAGTAACACATTGAATAATATCTCCGCGTTTTGCGTTTGGTTCGGGAGATACGGCATATCCTAAGGCTTTAAAAAGCGCAGAGGTGTAAACGGCGGTTTTAAGCGCTTCGCCTACTGTGTGAGGCGCTTGGAAAAGACCTAAATACAATTCTCTCGAATGACCGAGTGTAGCGCCAACCTCGCGTCCGACACCTGAACAGGTAAGTCGGTATGAGCATTTTTCAATTAAATCTTTTCTGCCTGCAATATAACCGCCTGTGGGAGCAATTCCGCCACCTGCATTTTTAATAAGCGAACCTGCAATAAGGTCTGCACCAACCTCGCAAGGTTCCTTTGTTTCAACAAATTCGCCGTAGCAGTTATCAACCATTATAATAGTTTCGGGGGATACTTCTCTGACTGTTTTACAAAGGATTTCTATATCGTCAATAGTGAGTGAGGGGCGGGTAGAATATCCGCGAGAGCGCTGAATATAAGCCAATTTATAGTTATCCGATTTTAGTCGGTTTTTGATTTCCTCAATATCGGGAGTACCGTCATTTTTTAAATCAACCTGAGCGTAATGGACACCAAAATCTCTTAGCGAACCGTCGGTCTTTTCGTCTACGCCAAAAACACCGATAATGGTATCGTAGGGCCTACCTGTCAAAACCAAAACTTTGTCATTCGGTCGTAAAATGCCAAATAGGGCAACCGTTAAAGTATGTGTGCCCGATACAAAGTTATGGCGCATTAGTGAATCCTCTGCTCCCATACAGTCTGCCATAACGCGTTCTAAAATTTCTCTACCTTTATCGTCATATCCGTAGCCTGTGGTACCCGAAAAATAGGATTCACTGACACCGTTTTTAATGAACGCTTTTAAAACTTTCAATTGATTATATTCTGTGATTTGGCCTATTTCTTCAAAAACCGCTTTACTTTCTGCTAAGGCGGTTTCATCTATTTTTAAAATTTCTTCATCAATGTTAAAAAATTCCGTTATACTCATTTTTTCACCCAATATCCTGCATTGTATAGTTTTTTAAATCCGTTTTTTAAGTAAAATCCTTTTACTGAGTTTCTACAACAAACCAGTAAATCTTTGCCATAATTTTTGGCTATAATCGCTCTTAAAGCGATAGTTCCGTATCCTTTTTTATGGCTTGCAATTCCGTTTATAATGGCATTATTGCCCGAATTAAATGTGATGACAGCGCAAGTCTCCTTTATTGCAAAGTAATCCGCAAAACCGCGGTTTAATCGCTTGCAATAATCAACCGCAAAGTGAGGGTATTCGGGTAAAGAAAGCCCTTGTACATCAAGCAAAGAGTAAATTTCCTTACTTGAAAGACTGTCACTGTCTGTTTTTTCTGTAATATCGCATTTGCGGTACATAATATTTATATTTTCATTAGGATTTCTTCCTATTGAAATAAGAGTATCCATATCGCTGAAAATACAAACGGGAGATAATACATCCACAAATTCCTTTAATTCCTCGATATCGGCGGAAATGTTATGAATTATCATATTTCCGTCAGTCATAGAGATTATCGCGTCACTTGTGTTCTGCACCCAAAACATAACGCTGGTATCATTTTTATAACTGTCAAAAAGGCAAGCAATTTTAACCATTTCGGCAGATAAGGTATTGATTTTCGGTATTTTGTTTACAAGTGTTATCATTTAATGCTACCGTTGCAAATTCCATTAAGCATATATTTTGAAAGGTCAAACATATTTTTCATATCATCAATATTTGCTACACAAGAATCTGTATGGATATATCTGCAAGGAAGTGAAATTGCAAGGGTTCTCACACCCTCACGGCTTAAATGCACACTGCCCGAATTGTTACCGCCTGCAACAGCGCATTTCGGTTGACATTTAATACCGCTGTTTAAAGCGAAATGGTAGTATTCCTTGTCATAAACGGTAGTTTTGTCCATAAACGAAACAGCAACGCCTTTGCCTAATTCGCAAACTTTTTTATCGTTTGAAACATCTGCAATATCGGCAGCGGTGGTAGCCTCAAGCACCAAAGCAGAATCCGGATTTATAGCATAAGTTGCGGTTTTGGCGCCGCGTATACCAATTTCCTCTTGAACTGAAAATGTTGCATAAAAATCGTAATCACTGTCACTTTGAAGTAATTTAATAAGCACAGCGCAACCGATACGGTCATCAATTGCCTTTGCTTTAATAAATTTTTCACTAACAATAAATTCACTTTCAACAACTGCCCTGTCACCTAAGCTTATAAGTTCTAAAGCTTGTTCTTTAGAGGACACTCCGATATCAATATAAAGGCTATCTTGTTCGGGGAGTTTCTTTCGTTGTTCGGCTTTGATTAGGTGGATTGGTTTTCCGCCGATAACACCCTTGATTTTACCGCCGATTTTTACAGACTTAAACATTAAAGCCGAAGTGTCAATTCCGCCAACGGTTTTAAATTTCAAAAATCCGTCATTAGTTACAGAGGTTATAATGAGTCCAACTTCGTCCATATGAGCGTCAACCATAACCTTTTTATCGGGTGTGTTTTTGCCCTTTTTAAAACAAATCAGGTTGCCTAAATTATCGGTTTTATAATCGCAAAAACCGTCTATTTTAGAAATTATAAAATCTCTAACCGATTTTTCATCACCCGAGGTGGCATCAAGCAAGCATAAATCTTTTAGTAATTCAAGCATTTTTGATACCTCCAGAAAGGATATATTTTTCCAACAAATCACAAACCGAGTATAAATCGTTCGGGTTGAGGGTTTCAACCTCGGTGTGCATATTGCGAAGAGGTATTGATAGCGTACCGGTTTTAACACCCTCACGGGATATTGAAATCATATCCGCGTTAGTACCCGTTGTTTCACCCATAACCTCAAGTTGATGAGGAATATTATTTTGTTTTGCCAAATCAATCAATTTTTGGGAAAGTTCTTTGTTAAGGGCGGGGGATATGCCAATCATACCGCCCTTGCCTAATTTACCGCATTCGTCTTCGGATATATTCGGTGCATTGCCAAAACTTACGTCAATGGCGATTGCTTCATCGGGATTAACTTTAAAACTTGCGGTTCTGATACCGCGAAGGCCCAATTCCTCACCGTCACTTAAAACAAAGACAACGTTACACGGCAAGGGTTTATCTGATAAGCGTTTTGCCAACTCTAAAACACAGGCAACTGACGAGCGGTTATCAAAAGAACGTCCCGCTAAAAGTTCGCCCATTTCAAACGGCTTTGCCGAGAAAGTAACATAATCCCCAACCGAGATGATTTCCTTTGCTTTTTTGCCTAAAAGAGAGTCTAATTTAATTTTTGAAATATCGGTATATTCCACTTCACCGCTTGCAAGGTGGGGCGGGGTACAGCAGAAAACGGCAGAAACTTTTCCTTTTGAATGAACTGTCACTTGGCGGGAGGGCAGAGAACGAATATCTATTCCGCCCGCATTTGAAACGGTTAAAAAACCATTATCGTCAATATCGGTTACAATCATTGCAATCTGGTCAATATGACTGTCAAGCATAATTGTATAATCGGTTTTACCCTTTAAAAAACCAATTACTGTAAGATTATTTTGTTTTTCGGTTTTAGCGTATTTTGATAACTCATTAAAAGCAAAATCTTTAGCTTCTGTGATGTTGCCCACTGAGTCACATTCGCTCAAACTAAATAATAATTCTTTTATTTCCATTATAGTTTATTTACCAAATCCTTAAAATAGTTGCCTCTTGCTACGAAATTTGGGAAACAGTCGAAACTTGCAGATGCGGGGCTCAGGGTGACAATGTCACCGTTTTTAGCATTATTGTTAGCATATTCAACTGCTTTTTGGATATTTTCAACCCTAATAATTTCGGGATTTCCGTTATAATTTTTATCATTCTTTACTGCGGACTCAATTTTTTCGGCAGTAGCGCCGCAAAGTAATAGCTTTTCTACCTTTTCTAAAACGTAGGGTACCATTGGTTCATAAGGAATGTGCTTATCGTATCCGCCAGCAATCAGCCAAACCTTTTGTTTAAAGGCTTTAAGACCTGCAATAGTACGGGTTGGGCTTGAGGCAATAGAATCATTGTAATATTTAACACCGTTTACCTCTTTCACAAATTCTATGCGGTGCTCAACACCCTTAAATTCGTGAGCTACCTTTCTGATAGAATCAGCGCCTACATAACCCCAAACTGCAGAAATTGCTGCGAGATAATTTTCAACGTTATGGTCACCTAAAATGGCAATTTCGTCACGGTGCATAATGGGAACGTCAATACCGCGGTAGGACATATGGATTGTACCGTCCGAATTAAGCCATGCGCCGTTTGTAAGTGTTTTTTCCATACTGAATGATAAAGACTGGCCACGAACATACGGCTTAAAGCTGTTAGTAATATCATTATCCTGATTAAGAACGGTACGTGAAAAAGCGTTTTGGTGCAAGATAACGTTTTTCTTTGCTTCAACGTATTCGTCCATATCCTTGTGCACGTCTAAATGGTTGGGAGCAACGTTGGTAACTATTGCAACATCAGGACTTTTTCGCATTGAAATAAGTTGGAAAGAAGATAATTCAACCACAACAAAATCATCGCTTGTGATATTTTCAATTTCGGGTAGCAACGGCTTTCCTATATTTCCGCCAACGAATACCTTTTTACCCTCTGCCTCGAGCATTTTTGAAATGAGGGTTGTGGTGGTGGTCTTTCCGTCAGACCCGGTTACTGCGAATATTGTAGCTGGGCATAAATCAAAAAATACTTCCATTTCGCTGGTAACCGCAATGCCTTTTTTTCGAGCGGCTTCTAATTCAGGAAGAAAAAAATTCATACCCGGGGTACGGAAGATAATATCAACCTCTAAATTATCTAAATAACCTTCACCCAAGCGAAGTTCTGCGCCTGCGCTTTCTAAAGTATCAGCAATTTCGCCTAAAAGTTCACGGCTTCTTTTGTCGCAAGCGTAAACTTTAGCACCTTTATTCAAAAAATTCAAAATAAGCGGAGTATTACTAACACCTATTCCGCACATAGCGATTTTTTTACCCTTAATTTGTTTAAAAAATTGCAAACAATCCAATTTTAAAACCTCTTTTCAGCCATAATATGCCATATTATATTTATTATACTTAAATATATTTAAAATATCAATACAAAAATATTCATTAACACCGCCTTTTTAGAATAAATTGTATTAGTCGGAAAGGGGTAATTTTATGAATTTTATAAACTGCCAGAATAATATATCAAATGCTGTTTATATTAAGTCGGTTGCTTTTTGGAGTAAAAACAGTTTTCAGCATATTGATTCACTTTTAAAATCTGCAAACGGCACAACCGCCGTTTTACAGCCGTATTTTAAGGAAGAACTGAATAGTATATCGAATGAATTCAAAAAAATATATCAATTATATTCTCAAAATAATCCACGTCTTTTGCCAAAACCTGCAGTATTTTTTAAAATAAATTCGAAATTCATAAATCTGCTTGAGCGAATTAAATACGAGGGCTTTTCGGGGTATCCTGTTTTGCAGCAATCGATTTTTCACTACATTTATGAGCAAAGGTATATCAATGCAGTGTTTGTGATGAATAACCCTGTTGGTAATGTGCTTATAACTACATATTTTTATCCGTTTCAAAATAATTTATATTCTTGTATTTACAATCAAATGTATTTTTGGTGCATTATAGGTTCAATGCATCCGTCACTTTTGATGGGGAATAACGCTTTTTATAATTCAATTAACGGCTACGCGAAGGAATTTTTGACCGAGGTTTGTAATAGATTTAATTTAATTGCGTTTAAACTTACGCAAATGAAAAAGCCAATTAAAAGAAATGAGCTTGCCCCCATTTTCTTAGAGTTTAAGGAATTGAATAACACATTTTTGGAATTTTTAAAGCTTGTAAAAACTAACAATTTGCGGATATTTACAAACCCTCAGAACTTGAATTTAAGCCAAAGCTTTTACGGCACGGTGGACCATATGATTGGTGAACACACACTTGTTGACGAAATAAACAGCGGTTTAAACATAAATTAAAGCACCCGAAAGGGTGCTTTTTTAAATTAAGATATAAAAGAAAATGCTTACGGCTTGTAAAACTGTGCCTAATACTACAAACAGATGAAATACAGAATGTATATACCGCGGTCCGCCTTTGGCAGCCACCGCATAAAATACTGCGCCGACAGTATATGCAATACCGCCTGCCAATAACCACCAAAAGCCGTTTAAAGAAATTGCTTTCAAAACATATTTTATTATAAAAATTATACACCAGCCTAGTGCTATGTAGCAAATATTTGAAAACAGGCTGTATTTTTTAAGGTCGATTGCGTTTAGTGTAACTCCAAGTACGGCTACTGCCCAAACAAATCCGAAAAGCGACCAACCGAGAGCGGTGTTATATTCTCTTATAGGGCAAAGGGCAATAGGAGTATAAGTTCCTGCAATCAGAACGAAAATTGCGCAGTGGTCTATGATTTGAAAAACCTTTTTCGCGGTTTTAGGGATAAGTCCGTGATATATGCTTGACATTGCATAAAGTATTATCATTGAAAAGCTGTAAATAAATGCTGAAACTATCTGATAAGCGTCACCATTTAAAAAGGATTTTACTATACAAATTACGGCAATTATTATACCTAATCCTCCGCCTGCGATATGGGATACCATATTAAAAATTTCTTCGCCTTTTGTATAGTCGGGCAAAAGTCTGTCGATTAGTTTTGTGCGCTTCATTTAATCTCCTCAGATTTGTCGAAAAATGTAGAAATACTTTACATAATTTTTTATATGGTATTATTACACAATTAGCAGTTTTCCAACTTATTAACATAGTTATCCACCGTTTTCAGCCTCAAAACCCTTGATTTCACAACAAATCAGGGGTAAAAGTGTTAATATATCGGTGGATAACGTGGATAACTATTTAGGTTCATTTAGTTTACATAACAACAATTTAGCCTTTGTCAATATGTAATTTTAACTAAAAATTTTTTTACTTTTTTTCAAGCAATTTTTCCATAATATCGGGTCCGTGTTCAACAAAAATTCCACTTGACTTTGCGTATTCTTCGGTGAATGTGGGAACACCGTTTAAGGTTTTTCTGCTGTCATAAATTAAATAAGGAACGCTCTCGCTTGAATGGGTTTTGGTGTCAAGCGGTGTCGGATGGTCGGGCATAATTAAAATTCTAAAATCATCCCCGCAGTTTTTCAAGTAATCAAGCACTTGTTTTAAGGCGCGTTCTTCAATCAATTCAATAGCTTTGATTTTATTTTCAGCTTCGCCTCTGTGACCGCATTCATCGGGTGCTTCAAAGTGTAGATATACTAAGTCACAACCGTTTTTAAATGCATCAATGCCGGCTTTTGCCTTGCCTTCAAAATTAGTATCAAGATAACCTGTACTGTTTGGTACTTCTGGAGTTTGCATATTGGCGCAAATACCGATACCTTTCAAAAGGTCAACCGCACTTACGATACAGCCTTTAACACCGTTTTTCTCGAAAAAGTTTTGTAAAGCGGGTTTTCTGCCCTCACCCCAAAGCCAGATTGAGTTAGCCTCGTTAAGACCTTTTTTGCGTCTTTCAATATTTACGGGGTGGTCTTTTAAAATAGCGTAGCTTTTCTTCATTAAGTCAATTAAGGGTTTTGCGTTTTCATTGTCGCTTAAATATTCGCCTATAACTCTGCCGCTTATATCATGTGGCGGAACCATATTTCCGAGTTCGGTAGTTCCGTTAGATACAACTAAACAATGACGGTAGCTGACCCCACCGTAGAACTTATATATGTCGTTTCCAAGCTCTTTTTCTACCGTTTCAATAATTTTGTGCGCTTCTTCGGTGGAAATATCACCCGAGCAATAGTCAACCATTGTTTTGTCAGCGTAATTTTCCTCATTCGAAAGGGTTACAATATTACATCTTAAAGCAACGTCTGTTTCTTTAAGGTCAACACCGATTGATGCTGCCTCTAACGGCGAACGGCCTGTGTAACAAACATAAGGGTCATACCCTAAAACAGAAAGGTTTGCAACATCGCTACCGGGTTTAAGACCTTTTCCAACGGTTTTGCATAGCCCTACTTCTGAAACCTTTGCAAGAGCGTCCATAATCGGTTTATTGGCGAGCTCCATTGGGGTTTTGCCTTTTAAAATATCATTTTTGGTATCTGCCATACCGTCACATAATAGTACTAAATACTTCATAAAAATTCCCTCTTTTAGTAGATTAAACATATTATACCAATTTTAATTGGCATTGTAAAGAAAAAAGGCTTTCAATTTTACTCTATTTTTTGTATAATGAGCAGTAGAGGTGATATTAAGTGCCAGAGAATTTAAAGGCGGAAATTCTATCCCCCGTAGGCTCGTGGGAAATGCTTGAAGCGGCGGTCAAAAGCGGTGCTGACGCAGTGTATTTGGGATTAAAGGATTTTTCTGCAAGAAGAAATGCCGAAAATTTTACATTAGAAGAACTTAAAAAAGCGGTAGAGTACTGTCATATCCGTGCAGTTTCGGTTTATTTAACACTTAATATCCTTATAAAAGACGATGAAATGTCAAAAGCGTTTGACTTGGTAAGAGAGGCTTATAATCTCGGGATTGACGGAATTATCGTTCAGGATTTGGGACTTGCAAAGGTAATCCGCAAATATCTTCCCAAACTTCCGTTGCACGCGTCTACACAAATGTCGGTACATTCGCCTTCTGCCTTGCCTATATTAAAAGAGTTAGGCTTTACACAGGTGGTAGTAGCAAGAGAAATGTCATTAAAAGAACTTACCGAATTTTGCAAAGAGGCTAAAAAATACTCCATTACAGTTGAAGCGTTTGTTCACGGGGCTTTGTGTATGTGTATGTCGGGTCAGTGCTTGCTTTCGGCATTTTTAGGTTCGAGAAGCGGTAACCGCGGACTTTGCGCAGGCCCTTGCCGATTGCCGTTCAAAGCGCAAAACGGTACGGGTTATGATTTAAGTTTAAAGGATTTATCGTTAATTGATTATATAACCGAACTCTATAATATAGGTGTGCGCTCATTTAAAATTGAGGGAAGAATGAAACGCCCTGAATATGTAGCAGGCGCTACGAAGGCTTGTAAAGAGGCGTTGTTAAACGGCAAAACAAATTCTGAGCTTGCAAATACACTTCAAAATGTTTTTTCGCGCTCCGGTTTTACAGATGGGTATCTTAACGCTAAATTAGGTAAAGATATGTTCGGCATCAGAACTAAAGAGGATGTCGTGTCTGCTGACAAGGCATTTCCAGTTTTACACGAATTATATAGAAAAGAGCCTAAAAACGTTGCCGTTAATATAACCGTGAAAATTAAAAAAGACAAGCCGATTTTCATTTCCTTTTTTGACGGTGAAAACAGCGTGAGTATAAACGGTAATATTCCGCAAATAGCTAAAAATAAAACAATTACCAAAGAAGATGTAATAAAAAATATAACAAAATTCGGCGCAACACCGTATTTTGAAAATGAGATTGATATTGAATTGGATGACGGGATTTTTATTTCTTCGAGTGAATTAAACGCTTTAAGGCGCGAATTGTGTGAACTGTTGGATGAAAAGCGAAGCCAAAATAAAAGACAAATTTCAAATGTGAAGTTGGAAAATCCAAATATCAAAAATATCAAAAAAGTGCCGGAAATTTATATAAGAGTTGAAAATGAAACTCAAATTCCAAAGGATTTAAGCGGTATTTCTGCTATAATAATGCCACTTGAAAAGGATTTTGAAATAAATCAAAATGTAAAAAATATTGTAGAAATTCCCAGAGGAATTATAAGCGAACAATCAATAGTAAATAGGCTTGAAATTTACAGAAAAAAAGGTGTAATGACTGCACTTTGCGGTAATCTTGCGGCGGTGGAAATTGCCAAAAGAATGGACTTTGAAATAATAGGGGATACAGGACTTAATATTTTCAACAGCTTTTCGCTTGAAAAGGGAAAAGAGTTAGGAATAAGTTCGGCTGTATTATCAAACGAATTAACCCTTGAAGAAATTTCAAGTATTGATAATTCATTGCCAAAAGGAATAATAAGTTACGGGAATATTCCGTTAATGTTATTTAAAAATTGCCCTGTTAAAAATGGAAAACATTGCAGTGAATGTGATAAAAACGGTGTTTTGACCGACCGAAAGGGAATAGAATTTCCTGTTCGTTGCCGTATGGGTTACAGCGAACTTCTAAATTCGGTTCCGCTCTGGCTTGCGGATAAAAGAAACAGTTTTTGCGGAATTGATTTTGAAATTTTATATTTTACAAAAGAAACGCCTGAAAGGGTGCGAGAGGTAATAAGGGGTTACACCGAATTTGCCGAAGCAGACTGTAAGCATACAAAAGGTCTTGCTTTCAGGGGAGTTATTTGACATAATTTGTTAATTAAGTATAATAATAAATATATTAAAGTTGAAAGGTAATGAAAGATGGCTTTTAAATTAAGGGGACTTCATCTTCCACATAATAAAAATACCGATAATTCTTTGCCGACAAGAATGGACTCGGTTAAGTCTGTAACCTTGCCGACATCTATGCATATCGGCGCGCCTGCAGATATTACGGTTAAAAAGGGCGATAAGGTTTATGTCGGAACACTTATAGCTGAGCATAGCGGAAATATTTCTTCACATATATATTCTTCTGTTTCGGGCGAGGTTACATCAATCGGTGAAACCTTGCTTTCTAACGGAAAGACCAGTCCTTGTGTAGTAATTGAATCTGACGGTGAAATGAAATTAGATGAAAATATTAAACCGCCCGTAATCAATAACGGCGAGGATTTATTAAACGCGTTAAAACAAAGCGGCATTGTAGGCCTTGGCGGTGCGGGTTTTCCGACCTTTGCTAAATTCGGTTCTGAAACAATAGAGTATTTGGTTATAAACGGTGCTGAGTGCGAGCCGTATATTACAAGCGACTCGGTAACAATGTTAACCCGTAAAGATGATATCGCCTACGGTTTAAATATGCTGACAACTCATTTTAATATTAAAAATGTTGTTATCGGTATTGAAAATAACAAGCGTAAAGCTATTGAGGTTATGAAAACTATCAGTTTGGATAATGCTGAAATCAGCGTTAAAGTTTTACCAAGTTCATATCCTCAAGGTGCTGAAAAGGTTTTGGTTTATAACACTACAGGTAAGGTAATACCAATGGGTAAATTGCCGATTGCGGTCGGTTGTGTTGTTTGCAACAGTTCAACCGTTGCCGAAATAGGAAAATTTCTAAAAACCGGTATTCCGCTTGTTGAAAGATGTATAACTGTTGACGGCAATGCCGTTTCAAATCCGCAAAACGTGATTGTGCCTATCGGCACCTTGATTTCGGATGTATTCCAATTTTGCGGTGGTTTTAAGAAAGAGCCTGAAACGGTTTTATACGGCGGACCGATGATGGGCGTCAGCGTGCCGACATTGGAGTTACCTGTTTTAAAGAATACCAACGCTTTGTTGGCTTTTGAGGGGTACAAGTCCAAACCGCCAAAAACAACTCCTTGTATTAACTGCGGCGCTTGCGCACATATTTGTCCTTTGGGTATTAACCCTGTGGAGATTGCAGTTGCAAGAAATAATAACGATTTTAAAGCGCTTGAAAAAGCGGGGACAGAACTTTGTATGGAATGCGGTTGCTGTTCCTTTGTTTGCCCTGCAAAAAGACCAATAGTGCAAAACAATAAGTTGGCAAAAATTGCATTAAGAGAACAAAAGGAGAAAAAGTAATGGATAGTAAATTGACAGTTTCGGTTTCTCCGCATATTTATAAAAATATTACAACCAAAAAAATAATGCTGGATGTGGTGATATCACTTTTGCCTGCAAGTGTGGCAGGGGTTATCATATTTGGATTATCGGCAGTTTGGGTTTTATTGACTTGTATTATAGCTTCGGTTTTATCGGAATACGTATTTAATTTAATAGTTAAAAAAGAGCAGACCTTATATGATTTAACCGCTGTGGTAACAGGACTTTTGTTAGGACTTAATTTACCTGCAAATACACCCTTATGGCAGTGTGTGATAGGCTCTGTTTTTGCGATAATAATTGTAAAATGCGTGTTTGGAGGAGTGGGCTGTAACCTTGTAAACCCAGCAATTACCGCAAGAGTATTTATGCTTGTAGCTTTTACTAATTTGGCAGTACCTGCGTTTCCAAAGTCGGTTGATGCAGTATCTTCGGCAACGGCATTACCCCTTATTTCACAAGGCGAAAGACCATCGCTTATAAATTTGTTTTTAGGTAATATCGGCGGTGCAATAGGTGAAACAAGCAAATTGGCTCTTTTAATCGGCGGAATTTATCTGCTTTTAAAAAGGGTTATTACTTGGCATATTCCTACAAGCTTTATTGCTTCGGTTTTCGTTTTCAGTTTAATTTTAGAGGATTTTGATTTTTACACCGCTTTGGCTTGGACTCTTTCGGGCGGTCTTATAATCGGTGCCTTCTTTATGGCAACCGATTATGTAACTTCACCCTCTAATCCAAAGGGTAAAATAGTTTACGGTATTGGTTGCGGTGTAATAACGGTGCTAATCCGTTTTTACGGAAACTATCCAGAGGGTGTTTCCTTTGCAATACTTATGATGAACATCGTAAATCCTTATATTGAGTCGGCATTTCGCAGAAGACTGTTTGGAGGAAAACACAAATGAAAAGAAATATAAAAAGTGTAATTTCTCTGAGTGTAATCTGTGCGGTTGTTGCCGTTTTATTGGCATTTGCAAACTTCATAACCGAGCCTATTATTAAAAAGCAGGAAAGCGATGCGGTAACAAAGGCTTTAAGCGTTGTTTTGCCGAGCGGTGAGGATTTTAAGGCGGTTGACCTTGCGAAATATGAATTGCCTAAAACTGTAACCGAAGTTTACAGTGAGAAAAACGGCGGATATGTTTTTAAAATGGAAACAACCGGTTACGCGTCAGGACTTGTGGTTATGTGCGGTATCAATTCTGAAGGTGAGGTAGAGGGTGCTGTTTGTGTGGGCAGTAACGAAACCAACGGTGCCGAAAAGGAATACGGTGACCGATTAAAACAAAAAAATGTTGAGGATATTGATACGGTAGACACTGTTGCAGGCTCTACAAAAACTACTTTGGCTTACCGTAACGCCGTAAAGGACGCTTTAAATTCCTTTGCAATTTTAAATGGCGGAACGGTTGACCTTAGAAGTGAAGAAGAAATTTTAGCCGATAATCTGAAACAGGCTTTACCATCGGCAGAGGGTAAATTTACTTCCGTTTTTGTAACAGAGGATATTGGTGATATTAAAGAAGTTTATTCTGCAGATAACGGTAGCGGTTTTGTGTTTTTATTGGGTGAAGAATTTATAGCAACCGATAAAGACGGTAACGTTTTAACCGAAACCGGTCAAAAAGATTTAATAAATTCTTCGGCTATAAAGCTTATAAATTCCAAAATAAATGAAATTGATTTAAATAAATATCAAAATTTGCCTCAAAACATTGAAAAGGCGTATAAGACCGAGAGCGGTAATTATATTTTTGATATTAAGGCATCGGGCTATGGTATTTTAGGCAGTTATAATTCTTCTGGTCAGTTTATTAAAATCAAGGCTTCGTTGACACCAAGCGGTAAAATTATTTCTTGCGTTACCGTATCTCAAGGTGAGAGCGAGAATTACGGTGCCGCTTGCCAAAATAAGAGCTTTTACAGTCAGTTTAACGGTAAAGACCAAACGAATTATAGCGAAATTGATGCTATAAGCGGGGCTACAATCACAACTGACGGTTATAAAAATGCTATAGGCCAGTTGTTTGAAGCAGTGAAAATTTTGAAAGGAGAGTCCTGATTATGCAAAAAAATAATATTTTGTTAAAGGGTATTCTTCTTGAAAATCCTGTTTTTGTACTTGTTTTAGGCACCTGCCCAACACTCGCTGTTACCAATACGCTGATTGGCGCAATTGGAATGGGCCTTGCTGCAACTGCCGTTTTAATTTGTTCAAATGCGGTAATTTCCTTGCTTCGCAAGGTTATACCCGATAGTGTCAGAATACCTTGCTATATAGTTATTATTGCAGGATTTGTAACGGTTGTGCAGATGTTTATTCATGCTTTTCTTCCCGAAATTTATGAAATTTTAGGTGTTTATTTGGCGCTTATAACCGTAAACTGTATTATATTGGGAAGAGCCGAAATGTTTGCCGGCAAAAACAGTGTTGGAAAATCTGTTTTAGACGGTGTGGGTATGGGTCTTGGCTTTACCTTGGCTTTGCTTGCAATGGCGCTTATTCGTGAAGTTTTCGGTTCGGCAACATTTTTTGGTGCTGAAATCGGATTTTTAAGCAATTATAAAATTGAATTTTTAACCAAGGCGCCAGGCGGATTTTTGGTTTACGGATTTATGATTGCTGTTGTTTACAAGCTGACTCACGGTAAAGCACCGTATAAAAAGCAGTTTTCTTGCGAAACCTGTCCTTCTGCCGCATTTTGCGGTAAGAAAGAATGCGCTGCAAAGGAGGAAAATTAAATGGATACATTTAAAAGTTTAGTGGTAATTCTTTTATCCTCCGTTTTGGTTAATAACTATGTTTTGAGCCGATTTTTAGGTATTTGTCCGTTTTTAGGGGTTTCTAAAAAATTAAATTCCGCAGTAGGAATGGGCGTTGCCGTTATATTTGTAATGGTTATGGCAACAGCCGTTACTTATCCGATACAAACCCTGCTTGATGCACAAGGTCTCAGCTATATGCAAACAATAGTTTTTATTTTGGTAATAGCATCTTTGGTGCAGTTGGTTGAAATGGTGCTTAAAAAATTTATACCCTCACTTCATAAGAGTTTGGGTGTGTATTTGCCTTTAATTACTACAAACTGCGCAGTTTTAGGTGTTACAATCAATAATATAAACGAGCATAATTATTCATTTTTGGAGTCTATGGTAAATTCCTTAGGCTGTGGATTGGGCTTTTTGCTTGCAATGGTACTGTTTTCGGGTATCCGCTCTAAAATTGAGGACAGCGAAATCCCAGAAAGCTTTAAAGGACTTCCTGCAACCTTGATTGCAGCATCTTTTGTGTCGCTTGCATTCTTTGGCTTTGCAGGTATTGTGGATAATCTTTTTGCTTAAGGGAGGATGTATATGTTACCGAGTATTTTAATAGCATTTATTGTTGTAACGGCAATAGGTTTAATTGCAGCGGTACTGTTGGCATTGGCATCCTACTTTTTAAGCGTTAAAGAGGATGAAAGGGTATCGCTTGTAAGAAACTGTTTACCCGGCGCCAACTGCGGCGCTTGCGGATATGCAGGTTGTGACGAATATGCAAAAGCCGTAACTATGGGCGGAGTTGAAGTAAATCTTTGTGTGCCCGGAGGTCAAACAGTTACTGCTGATGTTTCTAAAATTTTGGGAATTGACGGCAAAGCTAAGGACAGACAGGTGGCTTTTGTTTCGTGTAACGGTACGTCTGATGCAACAAGCACTTCATTTAATTATGACGGGGTTAGAACCTGTAAGGCGGCAAGTATGGTCTACGGCGGACCGATGGACTGTAAGCACGGTTGTATCGGTTGCGGAGACTGCGCTAAAATATGCCCCGTTAATGCAATTTGTGTTGATGAAAAGATTGCAAGGGTGAACCGTAATATATGTATCGGTTGTGGGCTTTGTGTTAAAGAATGTCCTAAAAATATTATTAAACTAATACCCCAAAATGCTGTTGTTGCGGTCATGTGTAACAGTAAGGATAAGGGCGCAGTTTCGCGCAAAAAATGCAAAAATTCCTGTATAGGTTGTAAAAAATGCGAACTTAATTGTCCGAGTGATGCAATAAAGGTTATTGATAATCTTGCCGTTATTGATTATTCTAAATGTACTAATTGCGGGAAGTGTGCTGAGGTTTGTGTTACGGGCTGTATAAAGGTTGTAAATGAATAAAAATGATTTAAAACTAATCGGTGTTATCTTAATTATTGCGGTTATCGGGTTTTTCACCTTTAAATTAACAACAAAAAACGGTAGCACCGTTAAGGTTATAATTAACGGACAAACAAAAGAAGAATATTCTCTTAACGAAGATATAAAAACCGTTATTTCAAACGGTAAAGGTAAAAATACCCTTGTTATCAAGGGTGGTTTTGCCTATATTGAAAGCGCAGATTGTCCTGATAAGATTTGCGTTTCTCACCGGAAAATTTCAAAATCGGGGGAGACGGTAGTTTGCCTGCCTCATAAGGTAGTAATTGAGGTTGAATAATATGAACAAAACTAAAAAATTAACCCTTTTAAGTGTTTTGACCGCTGTTGCGATGATTCTTTCGTATATCGAAATGCTTTTACCGCCTGTTTATTCGGCTGTGCCGGGAGTAAAAATAGGTTTAAGTAATATTGTAGTTGTTTTTTTACTATACAAAGTTTCGGCTAAAAGTGCGGTTGCGGTATCACTTATCAGGGTTTTTTTAGTTTCTTTGCTTTTTTCAAATTTTATAGTTTTTTTATATAGTTTTTCGGGAGCAGTGTTAAGTTTAATTTTTATGGTAATACTAAAAAACACAGACCGATTTTCAAAAGTAGGCGTAAGCATTGCAGGCGCGGTTGCGCATAATTTGGGTCAAGTTGCGGTTGCAATCGTTTTAATGCAGAATGTGAGAATTGCCTACTATATGGTTGCGCTTTTAGTAAGCGGAACCTTATCGGGAGTAGTTATTGGTATTATTTCAGCGTGGGTATTAAAATATACTCAAAAAATTAAACTTTAAAGGAAGATTTTAAATGAAAAAATTTTTAAAGACGGTACTTTGCTTAATGGCAACACTGTCGGTATTGATGCTTTCTGGCTGCGGTGAAAAAACTGTAAAATTTGGTGTTGGCAGTTACAAAATAACCGAAAATAAAGATTCGGTTGAAGGCGGAGACGGCAAATCAAAAACCGAGGTTATCGTAGCAACGGTGCTACTTGATAACGGCAAAATAGTTGACTGTGCTATTGACTCTCTTGATGTTGAAGCAAAGTTCAATCAAAAGGGCGAAGCATATGACTTGGGTGAATTAAAGAGTAAATACCAGTTGGGCGACCAATATGGAATGAAAAAATACGGAAATTCAAAGGGCGAATGGTACGAGGAGGTAAACGGTTTTATAGAGGTTATAAAAGGCAAAACCTTAACCGATGTAAAGGCGCTTGTTACAACCGATAAAAAGGGAAGCGATGAGGTAATTAAAGCGGGTTGTACGATAAAGATTGACGGTCTTGTAATGGCTGTTGAAAAGGCGGCAAATAACGCTAAAGAGGTTGATGCTAACAGTGACAGCAAGCTAAAACTTAGTTTATCTGCCAAACAGACTAAAAAACAAAACGCTACCGACCAATCAAACGGTGAAATTGCTGCTGATGTCTCTTATAAGGTAAGTTTGCTTGATAAAAGCGGCAAAGAGATTAAAACTGAGGATAAAACAGTTACCACAACTGCAAAATTTGATACAAAGGGCGCTAATACTAAATAAAGGGGTTTAACCCCTTTTTACATAGGAGAAAAAATGAAAAAAATTATTTGCATTATGCTGTCGGTTATAGTTTTGCTGAGTGTATCTGCTTGCAGGAGTAAAACCAAAAAATATACCGACTATTCTTTCGATTATTTCGATACCGTGACCACAATAGTAGGTTATGAAAAAAATGAAGAAAATTTTAAGAAAAATTGTGAGCAGATTAAGTCACTTTTATCGGAATATCACAAACTTTACGATATTTACAATTCTTATGAGGGCATAAATAATCTCTGTACAGTGAATCTTCATAAAGAGGTTTTTGTTGACAGCAAAATAATAGATTTATTAAAGTTTTCAAAAGAAATGTATCAAAAAACAAACGGAAAGTTAAATATTGCTATGGGCAGTGTTTTAAAGATATGGCACGATTATAGAGAAGAAGGTAAAAATCTGCCAAGTGAAGATATACTCAAAAATGCAAATGAACATACCGATATTGAAAATTTGCGGATAAACGGTAACACGGTTTTTTTGGCGGATTCAGAAATGTTTTTAGATGTTGGAGCGGTGGCTAAAGGGTACACGGCTCAAAAAATTTCTTTGTGGATGAGGGAAAACGGGTTAGACGGGTATGTTTTAAATATTGGCGGTAATGTTTGCGCAATAGGCTCTAAACAAGGCAAAAAGTGGGAAGTCGGAATTGAAAATCCTGATGATACAACCAATTTCGCCGAAATTTTGCATTTAGACGGTCAAATGTCTTTGGTTACAAGCGGTTCTTATCAACGCTTTTATACAGTTGACGGTAAGAATTATCATCATATTATCGACCCGAAAACGCTTATGCCGGCAAATTATTTTAAATCTGTTTCGGTTTTGTGTGACGATTCTGCTCTGGCTGATGCTCTTTCAACCGCGCTTTTTTGTATGAGCTATGAAGATGGAATCTCTCTTTTAAAAAACTTTAAAAATATTAACGTTTTGTGGATTACAAATGACTCGCAAAAGCTTTTCACCGAAGGCTTTAAAAATTCGTAAATTTTTCTTGAAATAATTGCTATAATATAGTATTATTAATAAGTTATTAGGAGGAATATATATTATGGCAAGCTATAAGCAAATGGAAAGAGAAAACCTTTTAGTTGAGTTTCAAAAGGTTAAGGAAGAATACGAAAGTCTAAAAGAGTTGGGTCTCTCGCTTGATATGTCACGCGGAAAACCATCTTTTGATAATATGGATACCTGTGAAGAAATGGCTTACCTTGTAAATAAGGAAAAGGGCTATAAAGACCAAAGCGGTACCGATACCCGTAACTATGGCGGTATGGACGGTATCCCCGAAATGAAAAAACTCTTTGCAGAGATTTTAGAGTTAAAGGAAAGCCAAATTATCGTAGGCGGAAATTCTTCACTTACAATGATGTTCGATACAATAGCACAGGGTATGACTCACGGTTTAGGCGACAAACCTTGGTGTGAATGTGCAGACAGAAAGTTTATCTGCGTAGTGCCCGGTTATGACCGTCACTTTGCCATTACCGAATATTTCGGTTTTAAATTGATTTCGGTTCCGATGTTACCTGACGGACCGGATATGGATAAGGTTGAACAGTTAGTTCAGGATGAAACGGTTAAGGGTATTTGGTGCGTACCGAAATATTCAAATCCTCACGGTCTTACATATAGTGATGATACAGTTCGCCGTTTAGCCGCTTTAAAACCAAAAGCTAAGGACTTTCATATTTTTTGGGATAATGCTTATGTTGTTCACGATTTGTATGACGAAAGTGACAGTCTTTTAAACATTTATGAAGAATGTGAAAAGCAAGGTAATAAGGATATGCCTATTATCTTCACTTCCACTTCAAAAATCACCTTCCCAGGTGCCGGTGTTGCAGCCGAGGGCGCAAGTGAAGATGTAATTAAAATGCTAAAAGGCAGAATTAAATTCCAGTCAATCGGACCGGATAAAATGAATCAGTTAAGACATGCAAGAATGTTTTCTGATATTTCGGCCGTTAAGGCTCATATGAAGAAATTAGCAAATAACCTCCGTCCTAAGTTTGAGATGGTATTAAAGGTTATGGAAAGTGAACTTTCAGGAAAAGAAATTGCCGATTGGACAAAGCCAAACGGCGGTTATTTCATAAGTCTTGATGTTATGCACGGTTGCGCTAAAAGGGTAGAAGAACTTTGTAAGAATGCGGGTATGGTTTTAACCACTGTTGGAGCTACACATCCTTACGGCATCGACCCTGAGGATACAAATATCCGTATTGCACCCTCTTTCCCGACTGTAGAGGAGATTGAAAAGGCATCTAAGCTTTTGTGTACCGCAGTTAAATATGCTGCGCTTGAAAAATTGCTCGGTTGACTTTAGAGTGAAATTTAGATATAATTATTAAATAAAATTAAATTTTGGAGGATTAATAATGAAGTCCAAAAGAACAGGCAAACTGGTCTTTATTATAGTTTTTGTTCTGATTTTGGCGTTAACTTATACTGCTTTTTTCGGAATTGATGACTACTACGGAGATACCAGACAAATTTATTTTAAAGGCGCCAACGATATCCGTTGGGGTATTGATATCAGAGGCGGTGTGGAGGCTGTTTTCTCACCTGATAAGGCAGATGTTGATATCACCGAGTCAGATATGGATTCGGCAAAAGCAATTATTGAAACACGTCTTGTGAATCAAAACATAACAGACTATGAAGTTTATGCTGATAACAGTAATAAGCAAATCATAGTTCGTTTCCCTTGGGCTGCAGATGAAAGTGATTTTGATGCTGCTAAAGCTGTACGCGAATTGGGTGAAACTGCACTTCTTAAATTCTGCCGTAACCAAGACAGTGAAGATGTAATTTTAAGCGGCGCTAAGGATATTAAGTCTGCACAACCCGGTGTTGATGAGAATGGTGCTTATGTGGTGCAACTTCAATTTACCAATGAAGGTAAAACCAAATTTGCAGAAGCTACTAAAGAAATGCTTAATAAAACCATCTCTATCTGGATGGATGACCAAGAAATTTCCGCGCCAACCGTTAATAGCGTTATTACTGACGGTAATGCAATAATATCAGGTAATTTTGATGCTGAAAGTGCAAAGGATTTAGCCGATAAAATCAATGCAGGCTCACTTCCGTTTGCTTTAACTGTTGATGACAGTAAACTTCAAATTATTTCACCAACCTTAGGTTCTGATGCTTTAAAGGTAATGGTGTTGGCGGGAGCCATAGCATTTGCAGTTATTTGTATTTTAATGATTTCACGTTATCGCGCAAACGGTGTTGTAGCTTCAATTGCGCTTTTAGGTCAGTTGGCAGGCTCTATTGCTTGTATTTCGGGATACTTTGCAAATGCAAACAGTTTTACTCTTACAATCCCTGGTATTGCAGGTATTATTCTTTCAATCGGTGTAGGTGTTGACTGTAATGTTATCGCATCTGAGCGTATTCGTGATGAATTTGCGAAGGGCAAAACCATTGACGGCGCTATCGATTCAGGTTATAAAAATTCTTTAAGCGCTATTATTGACGGTAACGTTACCATAGTTATCGTGTCATTAGTACTTATGGGTGCTTTCGGTACTCCTGACGGAATCATCACCAAGCTTTTCTCTCCATTGATGTCACTTTTCGGAACATCTATCACAGGTTCTATTTATTCCTTCGGATACACACTTTTGGTTGGTGTTATATTCAACCTTATTATGGGTGTGTTTGCTTCTAAACTTATGCTTAAGGGCTTGTCACAGTTTAAGGCATTAAGAAAACCTTGGCTTTACGGAGGTAATAAAAATGTGTGAATTTAAAATAGACTTCAATAAAATTCTCGGTAAGGTACTTATAGGTTATTTGGCAATTTTTGTAATAGGTATAGTAATGTCGTTTGTTTTTGGTGTTAAGCTTGACATAAACTTCTCAGGCGGTACCAAAATTGCTTATTCTTATGAAAACGAAATCGCAGAAGCTGACGTCAAGGATATTCTAGATAAGAATGTAGATAAATCTTATACATTTACAAAAAGTGAATCTTTAGCAGGCGATACTAAGACTTTCGAAATTGCTCTTTCGGGCAAAAATGCTATCTCTGCAGAAAAGCAAGAAGCTTTAACAAAGGCTTTAACCGAAAAGTTTAAGGATAATAAAATTGAGATTTACAATTCAAACTCCGTAAGCCCGACAATTGCAGGTTCTTTCTTTGCAAAAAGCTTGGTTGCAGTGCTTATAACCGCGGTTCTGGTTGTAATTTATGTAGGCTTCCGCTTTAGAAGAATAGGCGGTGTGTCAGCAGCGATTACTGCGCTTTGCGCCTTGGTGCTTGACGTACTTATTTCCTTCTTCATATGTGTAATATTCGGTTTGCAAATCGATTCAAACTATATTGCCGTTGTGCTTACTATTTTTGGTTATTCACTTAACGACACAATCGTTGTTTATGACCGTATTCGTGAAAATGAACGCTTTAATCCTGATATGGAAATCGGCGAGCTTGTTAATTTAAGTCTTAATAAGGTTATGATAAGAAATATCGTAACTACCATTACAACAATTCTCGCAGTTGTAACAATTATTGTTGTTGCTGAAGTTTACGGTTTAACAAGTCTTCGCACATTTGCTATTCCAATGGCGTTTGGTTTAATTTCGGGTACTGTTTCTTCTTTATTCGTTTCCGGTCCGTTGTGGGTACTTTGGAAAAGATATAAAGCAAAAAAAGCAAAATAAAATTAAAAAGAACTGTCGTAAGACAGTTCTTTTTTTATATTGAAAACATATCAAATTATAGTAAATATCCCGCTATTATACCTAATACTGCCGAAAGACAAATAATAAGTATTGGATGTACCTTTTTAAATGCCATAATAATTGAGATTACGAAAATCACAAGCGAAACATAAAATGGGATTGTTGCTAAAACAGAGGTTGTAAAACCTAACGGGAAAAATACGGTAGTGCCAATAGAAATCACTGCCGAACCGATAAGACCAATTACTGCGGGTTTTAATCCTGTCATCAGTCCTGAAACAGTTTTGCTTGTTTTAAATTTCTCGAAAATTTGCGCTACTATTAAAATAATTATAAACGAAGGTAAAACTACACCTAAAGTAGCACAAACAGCACCGAAAACGCCGCCCATTTGACTGCCTACATAAGTGGCAATATTTACAGCAAAGGGTCCGGGTGTAGACTCGCTAACCGCAATAAAGTTTACAATTTGCTCCTCGGGCATCCAACCGTGAGCTATAACATCGGCTTGAATAAGGGGTAGCATAGCGTATCCTCCGCCTATTGTAAAGGCGCCGATTTTAAAGAATGTTATAAATAATTCCCAAAAAATCATTGTTTCATCCTCCTATTTGCAATAATGGAGGATACAAGTCCTATTACACCGCAAATAATGATGCAGTATAGTACATTTAATTTTGCGATTGCCGCTAAAATAAAGGATAAAGCCATAAGTATATAGGAAATTGAATTTTTAGGGCATTTCTTATACATTGTCCACAGTGCCTTTACAACTAATGCCAAAACACCTGCGCGAATACCCTCAAAAGCGTATTTAACAACAGTAAGGCTTTCGAATTGCTCTAAAACAAAGGAAATAAGTAATATAATAGTAAAGGATGGTAGCACGGTTCCGAGTGTCGCAAAAAAAGCTCCCAAAATACCCGCAACCTTATAACCGACAAAGGTTGCGCTGTTGATAGCAATAGGCCCCGGTGTTGATTCGGCGATTGCCACAATATCTAAGATATCCTGGTCGGATATCCATTTTTTGTTTTCAACAGTTTCTCGGCTTATAAGGGGTATCATTGCATATCCTCCGCCAAAGGTGTATGCACCTATTTTAAAGAAGACCCAGAAAACCTCAAATAAAAGTTTTAATTTTTTCATTTTTTCCTCTAAACATAAAAATAGTGTTCCCGCTCTGCCGTAATGTGCTTAAGATAACCTAGCCCAAAAGCCAGGTGGGTGCCCTCTGTACGACTTCGCGCTCCCTTCTTCCGAACTCGGCACCGCCGCGGGAGGTCTGCAAGCCCATCGTCCAAGTAAAGCTCCCTTTAATAAGTTTGTAGGGTTATATAAGCCACGGTCCGCGAACAGAGCAGGAACTGAAATAATCTTTTTGTGTGTAACTTGTCATAATGGGCTTCGAAATATTTAATATATGTCTTCGCCCATAAAACTTCGTTACACCAAAAAATCTTTATTTCAGTTAATTTTGAATAAATTTTGCTATAACGAAGCTGGATTAATATTAATTTATTTATTTTCTATTTCAAAAAAATCTTCAAGACGGTCAATAAATGCATCTGCTACAGTTTCGTATTCGTCGTCATCTTCAATTTCGTAGTAATATTCTTCGCCGTCTTCTTCGCCAACCTTTACGATTACCAATTCACCGCTGTCTTCAAGCATTTTCTGAGGGTCCTCAAAGGTGGGTAAAAGCGCCAAATATCTACCTTCATCTGTTTCAATAGCGTCAAGCACCTCAAAGGTGTATTCTTTGCCGTTGTCGTCAGAAAGGGTAATTAAATCAGGGTTATAATCTTTGTTCATATCGCTCATTTTTATCTTCCTCCTTATTATATTTTAACTATTTACAGTCTTTAAGTCAATATGTTTGTAGCTTGCTTTTATACATTTATTGTAACAAATTTAACAATAGAACATACTTGGATTTGAGCAATTTGTAAAAATATACAAAAGTTATTAATTTTCGCTTGACTTTTTGTGCATAAGTGTTATAATAAAGACAGAAAGAAGAGAGGAGGAGTAAAAATAAAATGAAAGAGTTAACTCCACCTGCAAGTTTTCAAAAATAAGTTAGAGAGAGTGATTCCAATGAAGTAGTTAAATTTAATTAAAAAACAATAAATAATTTGGAGAGTCCAATGCACTAATTTTAAAATAATCGTTCTTTAGGAAATTTAATATAGATACACTAACGGTGATAAATATGATTATAAGAATATATATCATTAAATAAACTGTTAAGGTGATTCCAATGTACAATTTAAACTTAAAAACTCAATAGATTAAATTGCAGTTATTAACTTGGGGAACTCCCCAAGAAAAAGAAAACCATTTAGGTTAGCAAGAAAATATAATTGAGTAGCAGATAAAATTGAATATTATTAACAGCGGTTATGAAGCGGTAAATTTCATAACCGCTTTTTTGTATAACGAAAACCACACGCTAAGCGTGTGGTTCCAAAGAGGCTTTTGCCGATGAGTAAAAAAAGAACTCCTATGGTATAATGCAAAAGGTCTGCCAACCACAAGCATTAAAGACATAGGAGGTCAATTATGAAA
>JAZRAQ010000004.1:0-22683 GCA_045634645.1 Acutalibacteraceae bacterium | reverse complement strand
CCTACAAACCATATGGATATTGTGGGTAAAGAAACGCTTGAGGAAATTTTAAAAAAATTCACAGGCACGGTTATTTTTGTTTCACACGATAGGTATTTTATAAAACAAATTTCTGATTCGCTTTTGGTTTTTGAACCTGATGGGGTTAGATTTTTGCCGTACGGTTATTCTCAAATTCTCCAAATGAAAAACTCACCAAAACCGCAAGAAAAAACCGAAGTGAAACCTAAGGAAAAGAAAACCTATATCACACCCTTAAAGGAAATTAGTAAAAAAGAAAAAATAATTAAAAAAACCGAAGAAAAAATTGCTCTTTTAGAAGAAAAACAACAAGGAATTGAGTATGAACTAACCTTGCCGGAGAATATTTCGGACTATTTGAAACTCTCGGAACTACAAAAAGAATTAGAACAAACACAAATAGAATTATCAATAGCTTATAGCGAGTGGGAAGAACATTCACAAGCGCTTGAAGCCCTTAAAATAAAGGAATTCTAATTTCAGTAGAGTGGTGTTTTAAAATTCTACCGTAAGGAAATGATAGTTTAGATTGATGTTTTTATGGCTCTTTGATATAATCCTTTTGAAATTTAAGGAGTGTGTATTATGAGTTTTAAAATTGTTACTGATTCATGCGCCAACTTAACCGATTGGCAGATTGAAGATTATGGTGTTGAGATTATTTCTCTTAAATATTTTGTTGATGATGTTGGGTATGACAGTTATATAAAGGGTCAAAAAATAGACTATTCTGATGCTTATACCATTTTAAGACAAAAAGGCAAAATAACTACTACATTAGCTAATAGAGAAAATTGCGATAAGGTGATTTTACCCATACTCGAATGCGGTGAAGACGTACTTATTTTGGCATTTTCTTCAGGACTTTCGGGCACCTGCCAAAATATAATAAACTCGGCAGAGGACTATAAGGAAATGTTCCCCGACCGAGAAATAAGGGTGGTTGATACTCTTTCAGCTTCAATGGGACAGGGACTTTTAGTGCATTACGCATCTCAAATGAAAAAGCAAGGCAAGAGTTTATCTGAGGTTGCAGATTGGGTAGAGCAAAACAAACTCCGCATTTGTCATACCTTTACGTTGGATGATTTATTCTTTTTGAAACGCGGCGGCAGACTTTCGGGTGCCGGTGCAGTGGTAGGCTCGCTGATGAATATAAAACCTCTTATGCACGTTGCGGATGATGGAAAACTTTATGTAACAGGAAAAGCAAGAGGAAGAAAAGCGGCTATAAATCATCTTATCGAGTCGGTCGGCAAGGGTTATGATTTAGAAAATCAAGATATATTTATAGTTCACGGCGACTGTGAAGACGAGGCAAAAATTATAGGTGACGAGGTTAAAAAACGCTATAATGTCAAAAGTATTACCTATAACTGCTTGGACCCTGTAATTGTTTCCCATTCAGGTCCCGGCACACTGGCGGTATTCTTTTTAGGTGAAAAAAGGTAAAAAAGAAAAAGGTTGGAAAATTTTCCAACCTTTTTTGTGTTTTTTAGGATTCGTCTATCGCAGAGAACATAGTAAGTATAGTATCAACTGTTTGGGAACTTCCCGCGCCCGCAGTAATGCAAACGGCAAGCATATATTTTCCGATTTTTCTTATAATGTAACTTTGGTTGACCGTTATTGAGTCGATAGTTGTAGAAACATCCAATCTATAATAATCTTTACCGACAAGTTTTATTTTATAGCTTTCGCCTATAGTGTAGGAATCGGTTGATGAAAGTTGATTTTTAAGAATCTCGCAGTATTGCTTTTCGCTTATAAGCAACGAGTTGGTAACAGAAAGATTTTCATACATTACAATTATGTTCGAACCGGTTTGGGCATCTGAAAGCATAGCATCATAAATAGTAGTTTTTTTAGCTATTTCAAGCATTTTTTCGTCATCTGAAAAAATGTCGGTTTCATCTGCAGTAATATCCATAAGTGCTAAAATAGTTGCTTCGTCTTTAAATTCCCAGGTTCCGCCTGGAGAAGTGATTTTAAAACCTGCAAATTTGCTTGTATAAACATTATTATCAGTAATTCCCGAACTGTATTCAGGGTCTTTTTTGTCGGCAGAATTGCTTACCGTTCCGCCCACAGTATCTTTATCTGTTTGAGTCACTTTTGATTGACAAGCGGACAAAGAAAAAACAAATACTGATATTAATAATAAACTTAATAGTTTTTTCATAAGTTTCTCCTCCCTTTACTATTAAAATAGCATAAACAGAATGTTTAGTCAAGCCATAAAAAGTACATTTAACACGATATTCCTACAAATAAGATAAAAGGTGATTTGGTTTTATATAAAAAGGGAATAATGTATATTGTATATCTTGACTTTTGGCACTGTTTTTGATAAAATTAAAATGTATTATTATGTAGAATTTTATTGCTTTAGGGGGATAAAAATTTTATGAAAAATTTTAGTAATTATAGGGATTTTGACACTAAAGAAGAACTTCATTTTGAGTCAAAGGCGGTACACGGTGCTTTAGGTACGGAACCGCTTACCGGCGCTGTAAGTATGCCGATTTTCCAGTCTGCTACTTTTCGCCATCCTGAATTATATAATTCTACCGGTTTTGATTACAGCCGTTTGGAAAACCCCACAAGGCAGGAATTAGAACGTACAATGGCTATTTTGGAGGGCGGAATAAACGGATTCGCTTTCTCAAGCGGACAGGCTGCTAATATGGCGGTTTTTTCCCTTTTGAACGTTGGCGACCATATAATTATGTCAGACGATATTTACGGCGGAACACACCGTATTGTTAATGATATTTTCGGAAAATACGGCATTACCCATACAAGTGTAGATTTCGCTGATTTAGATGCTGTAAAAAAAGCTATTACCCCTAACACAAAAATGTTTTTCGTAGAAACTCCTACTAATCCTGTTATGAAGGTTGCCGATATTAAGGCAGTAAGTGAAATTGCAAAATCAATCGGCGCTTTAACGGTGGTTGATAATACTTTCTTGACTCCATATTTCCAACAGCCTTTAAAATTAGGCGCAGATATTGTTACCCACTCTTCGACAAAATATTTAGGCGGTCATAACGATACCATTTCAGGCATTGCGGTTATTAAAGATAATCAAGAAATAGTTAATAAAATGCGCGTGCATATCAAATCGCACGGAAGTCAGTTATCGCCTATGGACAGTTGGTTAGTGCTTCGCGGAATTAAAACTTTGGCTGTGAGAATGGACAGGCATAACGAAAATGCAATCAAGGTTGCTGAATGGCTTAAAAAACAGGAAAAGGTTAAAAAGGTTTACTATGTAGGCTCACCCGACCATAAGGATTATGCTGTTACTAAAAAGCAAACAACAGGCTTTGGCGGTATGATTTCGTTTACTGTTGACAGTTTTGAAACAGTTAAAAAGATTTTAAAGGGTGTTGACCTTGTAATGTTTGCCGAAAGTCTTGGCGGCACTGAAACGCTTATAACCTACCCCACAACCCAAACGCATGAGGATACACCCGCACATTTGAAAGAGGAATTGGGCATTACCGAATGTTTCTTAAGACTTTCTGTCGGTATTGAAAATGTAGAAGACATTATTAAAGATTTGGATAGAGCAATTAACGGATAGGTGAAAAAATGAGGTTTACTAAAATGCAGGCGTTTGGTAACGATTATGTTTATATTGATGCCATAAATCAAGACCTGCCTGATTTACCTAAATTGGCGCGGTTTGTAAGTGACAGACATTTTGGCATAGGTTCTGACGGAATGGTACTTATTTGCAAGTCCCAAAAAGCAGATTTTCGTATGCGGATGTTTAATCCCGACGGTAGCGAAGGCGAAATGTGCGGAAACGCAATAAGAAGCCTTGCAAAATATGTTTATGACCACGGTCTTACTGATAAAACCCAACTTTTAATCGAGACCTTGGGCGGTATTAAGACCTTAAATTTAACGGTTGAAATGAGAAAACCGTTAGACAGTGAAAAAAATATGCCCTATAAGAACAGAGGTTTTGTAAGCAACATTCGCGCAAATATAGGAAACCCTGTTTTAGATACTAAAAAAATCCCCGTTTTCACCGATTTGACTGAATTTATTGAACAACCTGTAAAGGTGCTTGATAAAACCTTTAAAATAACGGCGGTGTCTTGGGGAAATCCGCATACTGTAATGTTTGTTGATTCTCTGGATGATTTGGACGTTGAAAAATACGGCAGAGAAATTGAATATATGACAAGTCTTTTCCCTAATAAAACAAATGTTACATTTGCTCAAGTCGTATCCCGCGATTATATTAAAATTCGCGAATGGGAAAGAGGTACGGGGGAGACTATCGGTTGCGGAACCGGTTGCTGTACTGCGGTGGTTGCAGGCGTTTTAACCGGCAGATGCGACCGAAAGGTAACTGTTGAGCAAATCGGCGGTCCTTTGTATATTGAATGGGACGAGAGCGGAGATATGTTTATGACCGGCCCGTCACACAATGTTTTTGAAGGCGAAATTGATATTGGGAGTTTGAAATGATACTTTCTGAAATTTTGGAAAAATGCGAATATGAGGTTTTGCAAGGAAATTTGCAAACAGATATTTGCGATATAATATACGATTCTCGAAAATTAGTTAAGGGATGCATCTTTGTTTGTATGGTGGGCTCCGTTGCTGACGGGCACGATTATATAAACCAAGCAATTGAAAAGGGAGCCAGTGCAATTCTTGTTCAAAAGCAGGTTGAAGGCATACCTGAAAATATCGCGGTTGTAAAGGTCCCAAATACCCGCAAAGCCTTGGCTTTAATGTCTGCTTCGTTTTTCGGGTATCCCGCAAAAGAACTTGTAACAATAGGTCTTACGGGGACCAAAGGTAAAACGACCACAACCTATATGATAAAAAGTGTAATTGAAGCCTCTGGCAAAAAGGCAGGACTTATAGGCACAACAGGAATTTTAATTGGTGAAGAAAGCCTGCCCGCCAAAAATACCACCCCCGAATCCTATGAATTGCATAAAATTTTCAGAAAAATGGCGAACGAAGGTTGTAAATACGCCGTTATGGAGGTTTCTTCCCAAGGTCTTAAGTTGGACCGCGTGGCAGGAATAGAGTTTGATTACGGTATTTTCACTAACTTATCACCTGACCATATAGGACCTAATGAACACGATTCTTTTGAAGAGTATGTTGAATGTAAAAGTATGCTTTTTAAAATGTGTAAAACAGCGGTAGTCAACGCAGATGATGAGTATGTAAATGAAGTATTAAAGGGTCACACCTGTGACGTAAAAACTTATTCAATAGAAAACGATGCCGATTTGAAGGCAGAAAACATAGAATTTATAAACCAAAATGGAAAATTGGGAATGAGTTTTAAAACAAAAGGCGTTTTGGATGAGAATGTTTTAGTTTATACCCCAGGTCTTTTCTCGGTTTATAATTCATTGGTTACAGTTTTAACCTGCGCGCTTTTGAAGATAGATGCCAAAAGCATTTTATCGGGACTTTTAAAGGTAAAGGTTAAAGGCAGAGTTGAAATCGTACCTTGCAGTGAAGATTTTACAGTTATTATTGACTATGCTCATAATGAGGTTAGCACCAAAAGTGTTTTAACTACATTGTTAGAGTACAAGCCGAACCGACTTATATGTGTTTACGGCGGTGGCGGCAACCGTTCGAAATTGCGCCGTTATGATATGGGTGAGGTTACGGGTGCTATGGCAAACCTTTGCATTTTAACTTGTGACAATCCAAGAGATGAGGAATTGGCAGATATAAATAATGATATTAAAATCGGCCTTGCAAGAAGTAACGGTAAGTATATCGAAATAGACGACCGTAAGGAAGCTATAAAGTATGCTATTGAAAACGCCGAAAAGGGAGATATGATTGTTCTTTTAGGAAAGGGTCATCAGTGTTATCAAGAAATTAAGGGTGTAAGGTATCACTTTGATGAGCGCGAGGCTGTAGCCGAAATAAAGGAAGAATTGGGCATTTAAACCTTTTTTCGTTAATTATACTATTTTTAAAGTATATATTACGACAAAATTTTATATATTTGTGCTTGTTAAAATAATAACAATGTGATATAATTATTATTTGGAAAAAAACTAAATTTAAGGAGAAAAATATGGCTAGAAAAATTACTATTATTGGTGCAGGTAGCGTAGGTGCCACTATTGCATACGCATTATCATTTGAAGATTTGGCTTCAGAAATTGTTTTGATTGATATTAATAAGGAAAAGGTTGAAGGAGAGGTAATGGATATTAACCAAGGAACCTCATTCCGTTCACCAATTTCTTTTGTTGCGGGTGATTATTCTGATGCAGCAGGTTCTAATATAGTAATTATAACATCCGGAGTCGCAAGAAAACCGGGACAAAGCCGTATTGAACTTACTCAAACCAATGTTAAAATTTTAAAATCAATCACTCCAAATATAGTTAAATACTGTCCGGATGCTTTATATATATTAGTAAGTAATCCTGTTGATATTATGACTTATGTGTTTACAAAGATTTCAGGCATCCCCGAAAGTCAGATTATAGGTTCGGGCACACTTTTGGATACTGCAAGACTTCGATGCGGCATGGCAAAGCATTTTGAGGTTGCGCAAAATAATATTCACGCTTATGTTTTCGGCGAACACGGTGACACATCATTTATTCCGTGGTCAAGAGCATATATTTCGGGCGTCGCACTTGATGAGTATTCTCCTTTAATGAATGCAAAGGGTAAAAATATAGCACCTCTTAATAAAGAAGAAATTTACAATTATGTTAAAACCTCAGGCGGACAGATTATAAACAAAAAAGGCGCTACATACTATGCGGTGTCCACTTCAGTTTGTAATCTTTGCAGTATTTTATGCGCTTCAACCGATTCTATTTCAACCGTATCAACTATGATGCACGGCGAATACGGTATTGAAGATGTTTGCTTAAGTACATTAACACTTGTAGGTCCTAATGGTGTTAAGGGTAAGATACCAATGCCGTTAACTGCTGAAGAGGAAGAAAAATTAAGACACAGTGCAAATGCTTTAAAGGAAGTTATTTCACATATTAAATTATAAAATAGGAGTCTTTTAAATGAAGTACAGTTATTTTCCGGGTTGCACCTTAAAAACAAAAGCGAAAGACTTGGATTTATATGCAAGGCTTTCTGCTGAGAAATTAGGGTTTGAATTAGAAGAAATTGAAGATTGGCAATGCTGCGGCGGTGTTTATCCGTTGGGCAGTGATGAAATAGGTTCTAAATTGCCGTCAGTCAGAGCGTTAAATGACGCCAAACAAAAGGGACAGGATTTAGTAACTCTTTGTTCGGCTTGCCACCACGTTATTAAGCGCGTTAATGACGATATGAAAAATGTTGAGGATATCCGTAATCGCGCAAATAACTATATGAAGTTAGATGAAGCTTATGCGGGTGAGACCCAAGTGCTTCACTTTTTAGAGGTGTTGCGCGACCGAGTTGGTTTCGATGAATTAAAGAAAATGGTAGTAAATCCTTTAAAGGGTAAAAAAATTGCGGCATATTACGGTTGTCTACTTTTAAGACCAAGCAAGGTTTTAGCATTTGATAACCCAGAAAATCCTACAATCATTGAGGATTTTATCAAGGCAATCGGCGCTACTCCTGTTATATATCCTTATCGTAACGAATGCTGTGGCGGTTACATATCATTAAAAGACGGCGAGAAGGCACAGAATATGTGCGAAAAAATTATGGAATCGGCAGAAGGTTTTGGCGCTGAAATGTTAATTACCGCTTGTCCGCTTTGTTTATACAACCTAAATAAATGTGGTAAGTTACCGGTTGTTTACTTTACAGAGCTTTTGGCAGAGGCTTTAGGTCTTAAGGAGGAATAAAATGTCTACTGTAAATAAAGTTGATTTGATAAAAGAAATCAGCGGGGTTAATCCTCTTAAATGTATGAAGTGCGGTAAGTGTTCGGCATCTTGCCCCTCGTTCAACGAAATGGATATTAAACCGCATCAGTTTGTATCCTATGTTGTGAACGGCGATATTGAGGCTTTGGTAAATTCCAAATCTTTAACAAAATGTCTTTCTTGCTTTGCTTGTATTGAAAGATGCCCGCGTGATGTTAAGCCCGCAAAGTTAATTGATGCAGCAAGACAGTTAGTAATTCGTCAAAAGGGCGAAACAATGTTAAGCCCCAACGAAATTCCCGAACTTTTAGACAGTGAAACACCGCAACAATTGTTGATGAGTGCTTTCAGAAGATACAGGAGGTGAGTGTATGCAAAGAATAGGTGTATTTGTATGTCACTGCGGTAGTAATATCGCTGCAACAGTTGATGTCAAAAAGGTAGTTGAAACAATTAAAACCGAACCCGGTGTTATCTTTGCAGACGATTACCAATATATGTGTTCCGAAGCGGGCCAAGCCAAGATTATTGAAGCTGTTAAGGAATACAAACTAAACGGTTTAGTTGTTTGTTCTTGCTCACCCCGTATGCACGAGGCTACATTCAGAAAATGTGCCGAAAGAGCAGGCATTAACCCCTATATGGTTGAAATTGCCAACATTCGTGAGCATTGCTCTTGGATACATAAAGATATAGATGAAGCAACTGAAAAGGCAGTAATTTTAGCTCGAGCAGCTATTGCAAAGGTTAATTTAAATGCTCCTTTACAAGCAGGAGAGAGCGGTGTTGTTAAGCGCGCTTTGGTTATCGGCGGCGGTATCGCAGGTATTCAAACCGCTATTGATATAGCAGATGCAGGTTTCCCTGTTGATATAGTTGAGAAAGAGCCAAGTATTGGCGGAAGAATGTCACAGTTGGATAAAACATTCCCCACCCTTGACTGTTCGGCGTGTATTTTAACTCCCAAAATGGTTGAAGCTGCGGCTCACCCCAATATTACAATACATACATATAGTGAAGTTGAAAATGTATCGGGCTTCGTTGGTAACTTTAAGGTTGATATCCGCAAAAAAGCCCGTAGTATTGATATGGACAAATGTACCGGTTGTGGACTTTGTCAGGAAAAATGTCCAATGAAGAAAACTCCAAGCGAGTTTAACAGAGGACTTGAAGGCAGAAGCGCTATCTATACCCCATTTGCTCAGGCTATACCAAACGTTCCTGTTATTGACAGAAACGCTTGTATTAAGTTCAAAACAGGCAAGTGCGGTCTTTGTTCAACCGTTTGTGCGGCAGGCGCAATTGATTACGACCAGGTTGATACAATGATAACCGAGCAATACGGTGCAATCGTAGTAGCTACCGGTTTTGATATGATTAAGTTGGATAATTATGATGAATATGCTTACTCACAAAGCAAGGATGTTATCACTTCTTTGGAATTAGAGCGTGTTATGAACGCAGCAGGTCCTACAAAGGGTCACCTTGAAAGACTTTCTGACGGTAAGGCACCTAAAGAAATCGTATTCATTCAGTGTGTGGGCTCGCGTTGTTCAGATAACAGAGGTAAGGGCTATTGCTCCAAAATCTGTTGTATGTATACCGCAAAACATGCAATGTTAATCCGTGACAAATATCCTGATGTTAATGTAACGGTATTCTACATAGATGTTCGTACTCCCGGTAAGAACTTTGATGAGTTCTATCGCCGTGCAGTTGAAACCTACGGTGTAAATTATGTTAAAGGTCAGGTTGGTAAGGTTCTTCCTCAACCGGACGGTAAGTTGTTGGTTCAAGGCGTAGATTTGATTGATAACAAGCAAATCTTGAAGGAAGCAGATATGGTAGTTTTAGCAGCTGCGATTGAACCTAACCCAGATGTTCGTAAGATTGCTACAATGTTGACAGCTAGTATTGATAACGATAATTTCTTAACCGAAGCTCACGCTAAACTTCGTCCTGTTGAATCACCAACTGCGGGTATATTCCTATCAGGTGTCTGCCAAGGACCTAAGGATATTCCCGAAACTGTTGCTCAGGCAGGCGCTGCGGCAGTTAAGGCAATCGGTCTTTTATCTAAGGATAAGTTAATGACCAACCCATGTACCGCAAAATCAGACGAATTACTTTGTAACGGTTGTTCAAAGTGTGCTAATGTTTGTCCTTACGGTGCAATTTCTTATGAAATAAAAGAAATCAATGACCACGGAATCAGAGAAACCAGAAGAGTAGCTCAAGTTAACAATGCTCTTTGTCAAGGTTGCGGTGCTTGTACCGTTGCTTGTCCTTCGGGTGCTATGGACTTACAAGGCTTCTCTAACAGACAGATTATAGCGGAGGTAGATGCAATATGTCGATAAATAAAGAATTCAAACCAAAGATTGTTGCCTTTTGCTGTAACTGGTGTTCTTATGCAGGTGCCGACTTAGCAGGCAGTAGCCGTCTTTCTTATCCTGCAGATGTTAAGATTATTAAAGTTCCCTGTTCTTGCCGTGTAAACCCTATGTTTATACTCCGCGCTTTCGAAAAGGGTGCTGATGGTGTTATAATGTGCGGTTGCCATCCGGGAGACTGTCACTATTCAACAGGTAACTATTATGCTCGCAGAAGAATGACCTTGCTATTTTCAATGCTTGATTATATGGGTGTTGAAAACGGCAGAACAAGAGTTGAATGGGTTTCTGCGGCAGAGGGTGTTAAATTCTCAACAACTATGAACGAATTTGTTGAGAAAATTTACTCTCTCGGTGAAAATGTAAGATTGGGGGATTTGAGATGCAAGAAATGATTATAAGCCGCGCCAAAGAACTTCTTGCCAACGGTACAGTATCAAGAGTGCTAGGCTGGAAAAAAGGCGATATGTCTTACAATCCCGAACCCGCTTACTTTGAAACCGCAGATGAACTTGAAGCAAATTTTGTTTATAACGGTTTTTGCGGTGCGAATTTAAGCAAATATATGATTGAGGCTTCTAAATTAGAGGGTAAAACCTTGGTTTTATTAAAGCCTTGCGATTCATATAGCTTTGTTCAGTTAATGAATGAACACAGAGTTGACCGTGATAAAGCCTATATTATAGGTGTCGGTTGTAAAGGTAAGCTTAATATCGAAACTATTAAGGCAAACGGTATTAAGGGTATCTTAACCGTAACTGACAATAATGGTACTTTAGAAATAGAAACCCTTTACGGACAAAAACAAATGAAGTACGCTGATGCGCTTTTAGAGCGTTGCCACGTTTGTAAGGGTAAAGAACATAAAATTTATGACGAATTACTCGGCGAAAGTGAAGATACTTGCGATAGAGAGCGTTTTAGTGAGATTGAAAAAATCGAAGCTATGAGCCCTGCTGAAAAGTTTGAATTTTTCCAAAAGGAATTAAGCAAATGTATTCGTTGTAATGCCTGCCGTAATGTTTGTCCTGCTTGCTCTTGCAGAAAGTGCGTGTTTGACAGTACTAAATTTGATTCTGCTCAAAAGGCAAATGTTGATTCTTTTGAAGAAAAAATGTTCCATATAATCCGCGCATTCCACGTAGCCGGCAGATGTACCGACTGTGGCGAATGTTCACGTGTTTGTCCGCAAGGTATTCCGCTTCACTTGTTCAACCGTAAATTTATTAAGGATATTAACGAATTTTACGGTGAATATCAAGCAGGTGCCGATGTTGATGCAAAGGGTCCGTTAACCGAATTTACATTCGATGATTGCGAACCTAGCATCGTAGCAGAAAGGGGATAATGTATGAAAAAGATTGCTAAATCAAACTTATCGGCATTATTCGCCAAAATAAATGAAACTAAAGACCTCTATTTGCCGGTTAAGAACGGCGAACAGGTAAATTATTCTGCTTGGACTGATGGCTCAGAGGTTGATTTAACCACATTAAAGACGGTTAAATCACCTAAAGACGCCTTTTTCCCGCAGAGTGAAAACCTTTATACCTGTTTTAATGATGCAGGTAAAATTTCCATTAAACCCGAAGAATTACAAAATAAAGATTTTGTTGTTTTCGGCATGAAGGCTTGCGATATTAAGGGTATAGAAGTGCTTGATAAAGTATTTTTATCAGACCCTGTTGACAGTTTTTACGCTTCCCGCAGAAAACACGGTATTATCGTTGGTCTTGCTTGTAATAATCCCGAAGAATCTTGTTTCTGTACTGTTTTCGGTATCAATCCCGAAAGCCCTGCAGCAGATGTAGAAACATTTGATATCGGTGACTATCTATATTGGAATGCTTTGACCGAAAAGGGCGAAGCATTAACTCAGAGTGTTGCAGACCTTTTAGAAGATGCTGATGATAAAGCTGTGGCAGACAAAAAGTCAGAAATTAAGGCAATAGCAGAAAAATTACCTTATGCCGATATTTCTCTTGAAGGTTGGAACGGCGAAGCATTAACCGAAAAGTTCAACTCAGAACTTTGGGAAGAACTTTATAAGCCTTGCTTGGCTTGCGGTACCTGCACGTTCGTATGCCCTACCTGTCAGTGCTACGATATTAAGGACTATGATACCGGTAAGGGTGTTCAGCGTTATCGCTGTTGGGACTCTTGTATGTATTCTGACTTTACAATGATGGCTCACGGCAATAACCGTACAAGCCAAATGCAACGCTTCCGTCAAAGATTTATGCACAAGTTAGTTTACTTCCCCGATAATAACGACGGTATGTATTCTTGTGTAGGTTGCGGTCGCTGTGTTGATAAGTGCCCACAAAACCTTAACATTGTAAAGGTAATTAAAGCATTTTCCGAAAAAGGAGGCAAAGCATAATGTGTGAATGTGATTGCCATAAGAATTATAATCTTGATACACTTATTCCGCAGGTTGGCGTTATTACTGATATTATTCAGCAAACACCCGATGTTAAAACATTCCGTGTAAACGCACCCGAAGGCGGTAAGCTATTCGAACATATGCCCGGTCAATGCGCAATGGTTTGCGCACCCGGTGTAAGTGAAGGTATGTTTTCTATTACCTCTTCACCAACAAATAAGGAATTCCAGGAATTCAGCATTAAAAAATGCGGTCAGTTAACCGATTATTTACATTCACTAAAGGTTGGCGACCAAATAACCGTCAGAGGACCTTACGGTAACAATTTCCCTGTTGAAACCGAACTTAAGGGTAAAAACCTTTTGTTTATTGCCGGTGGTATTGGTTTAGCGCCGCTTCGCTCGGTAATCAACTACGTTATTGATAATCGTGAAAATTACGGTACTGTTGATATTCTTTACGGTTCACGCTCGGCAGATGATTTGGTAGGTTTGAAAGAAATCCAGGAAGTTTGGATGAAGACTGAAGGTATAAACGTTTACCTCACTATTGACCGTGAGCAAGAAGGATGGGACGGACACGTTGGTTTTGTTCCTTCATATCTAAAGGAATTGGAATTTTCTAATGATAAAACCGCTTTGGTTTGCGGACCACCGATTATGATTAAGTTCGTTTTACAGGCATTACAGGAAATGGGCTTTACAAAGGAACAGGTTTACACAACACTTGAACTTCGTATGAAGTGCGGTGTAGGTAAATGCGGTCGTTGTAATATCGGCTCTAAATATGTTTGTAAGGATGGTCCGGTATTCCGTTTTGATGAAATTGACGAATTGCCGAACGAGTATTAAGAAAGGGTGAAAGTAAATGGAAAATATGGTTAATGTATATTTTTACGGTAAAAAGTATTCTGTACCAAGCGACCTTACTATTATGACTGCTATGGAATATGCAGGCTACACCATTAAAAGAGGTTGCGGTTGCCGTCACGGTTTCTGCGGTGCTTGTGCTACAATCTACCGTATTAAAGGTGATAACGAGTTAAAGACTTGTCTTGCTTGCCAAACTCAAGTTCAGGAGGGTATGTATGTAGCAAGCATTCCCTTCTTCCCAACAGATAAGAGAACCTATGATATTAACGAGATAAAGCCTACCAATCAGATTATGATGGAACTTTATCCTGAAATTTACAGCTGTATCGGTTGTAACGCTTGTACAAAGGCTTGTACTCAAAGCTTAAATGTTATGCAGTACATAGCTTATGCGCAAAGAGCAGATTTTGAAAAGTGCGCAGAAGAATCTTTCGACTGTGTAGGTTGCGGATGCTGTTCAACAAGATGCCCTGCAGGTATCTCTCACCCAATGGTAGGTTTACTTGCCCGCAGACTTACAGGTAAATACATCGCTCCCGAAACCGAACACCTTAAAAACAGAGTTGAAGAGGTTAACAAGGGCGAGTTTGATGAGCTTATTGAACAGATTATGCAAAAGCCTATTACCGAAATGAAAGAACTTTACAACACAAGAGAAATCGAGAAATAAGGAGGAAATCAATATGTATACACCATATCCCGAAAATATGATGGAATCCATCAAAAAAGTGGAAGCTTCCAGAGCAAAACGTATGGCTACAGAGCCAAGACGTTTGACTGCTGATGAAAAAGATAACCTCTTAAAAGATTTCCATCCGGACTATAAACCTGAAGCTTTTGCAGAAATTAAAGTTGGTCCTAACAAAGGTGAAAAAGCCCCGTTAGAATTGGCAAATATGCTTCATTCAAACAGCAGATTATTAAATGAGAAGATAGACCTTAACAAAGTTGATTACGATGTTGACGTTTTGGTTATCGGCGGTGGCGGCGCAGGTTCATCTTGCGCTATTGAAGCCCATAAAGCAGGCGCTAACGTTATGGTTGTTACCAAGCTTCGTATTGGTGATGCTAATACCATGATGGCAGAAGGCGGTATTCAGGCAGCTGATAAAGAAAACGATTCTCCCGTACAACATTATCTTGACTGTTTCGGTGGCGGACATTTTGCTGCAAAACCCGAACTTGTTAAGAGACTTGTTATGGAAGCTCCTGATGCAATCAAATGGCTTAATGAATTAGGCGTTATGTTTGATAAAACCGAGGACGGCAGAATGGTTACCACTCACGGTGGCGGTACTTCCAGAAAGAGAATGCACGCTTGTAAGGACTATTCAGGCGCAGAAATTATGAGAACACTTCGTGATGAAGTTATCAACCGCCAAATCCCTGTTGTAGAATTTACCTCTGCAGTAGAACTTATTAAAGATGATAAGGGTCAGGTTGCAGGCGCAGTTCTTCTTAATATGGAAACCGGAGATTATGCAGTGGCTCGTGCTAAAACGGTTGTTATTGCTACCGGCGGAGCAGGAAGAATGCATTATCAAGGCTTCCCGACTTCTAACCACTATGGCGCAACAGCTGACGGTCTTGTATTAGGTTATAGAGCAGGTGCAGGGCTTTTATATCAAGACTCTATTCAGTATCACCCAACAGGCGCAATATATCCTTCACAAATTCTTGGCGCTTTGGTTACTGAAAAGGTTCGTTCAGTAGGCGCTCAATTAGTAAACGGTGAAGGTGAAGCATATATTCACCCGTTGGAAACTCGTGACGTAAACGCATCAGGTGTTATTCGTGAATGTGCCGAGGGCCGCGGTGTTGACGTTCCCGGCGGTGCAAAAGGCGTATGGCTTGATACCCCAATGATTGAAATTCTCGGAGGAGAGGGAACTATCGAAAAGAGAATTCCTGCTATGTTCCGTATGTATATGAACTACGGTATTGATATGCGTAAAGTTCCGATTTTGATTTACCCAACACTTCACTATCAAAATGGCGGTCTTGAAATCGGCGGAGAAGGATTTACAAAGTCTATCTCTAATCTTCTTGTTGCAGGTGAGGCAGTTGGAGGTATCCACGGTAGAAACAGACTTATGGGTAACTCTTTGCTTGATATTATCGTATTCGGTAGAAATGCAGGTAAGGCTGCTGCTAAAAAGGCTAAAGATGTTACATTGGGCGAAATGACTCTTTCTCATGTTGAGGATTATGCTAAGCAACTCAAAGATGCAGGCATTGAAACCAATGAAGTATCTCCTTTACTTCTTCCGAATTATGCTCGTCACGAAAGGTAGGAATTAAAATGCGTGAGATAAATGTAAGTCAGCTTACAGATGTTATTGAAAAGCTTTGTATCGAAGCTAATGTGCATCTTCCAAGCGATGTTAAATGTGCAATCAAGTCTTGCCGCAAGTGTGAAGACGGTGTTATCGCACAAGGTGTTTTAGATAATATTATAGAAAACTTTGAAATTGCTGATAATGAAAACGTTCCGATTTGTCAGGATACAGGCATGGCTTGTGTCTTCCTTGAAATCGGCCAAGACGTTCATTTGGTTGGCGGTGACTTAAGAGAAGCGGTTGACGAGGGTGTTCGCCGTGGTTATACTAACGGCTATCTTCGTAAATCTGTTGTAAAAGACCCTGTTCGCAGAGGCAACACGGGTGATAATACCCCGGCAATGCTTTACACTGAAATAGTACCCGGTGAAAACATTAAAATTACTGTTGGTCCTAAGGGCTTCGGTAGTGAAAATATGAGTATGATTAGAATGTTCAAGCCATCTGCAGGTCTTCAGGGTATTAAAGACTTTATTTTAGAGGTTGTTGAAACTGCAGGCCCCAACCCCTGTCCTCCAATGGTAGTAGGCGTTGGTATCGGAGGCACATTTGATAAATGTGCGCTTCTTGCTAAAAAAGCTTTAATGCGTCCTTTGGATTCTAAAAATCCTGACCCGTATTATGCCGAATTGGAAGAAGAAATGCTTGAAAAAATCAATATGTTAGGTATTGGACCTCAAGGCTTTGGCGGTAAAACTACTGCAATCGGTCTTAATATTGAAACATTGCCTACACATATTGCAGGTATGCCCTGTGCAGTTAATATTAACTGCCACGTTACAAGACATAAGTCGGAGGTAATTTAAAATGGCAAGAAAAATTAACTTACCTTTAACAAAAGAATTGGCTAAAACCCTAAAAGCAGGCGATGAGGTATTACTTACAGGTTATATTTATACCTCCCGTGATGCAGGTCATAAAAGAATGTGCGAAGCATTGGCTCGCGGAGAGGAATTGCCTTTTGACCCAATGGACGCTACAATTTACTATGTAGGCCCCACTCCTGCAAAACCCGGTACAGTAATCGGCTCTGCAGGCCCCACAACTTCAGGCAGAATGGATGCTTATGCTCCTACTATGATGTCTGTCGGCGCTCGCGGTATGATTGGTAAGGGCGCTCGTTTGCCGGAAGTTATTGAAGCTATGAAAGAACATAGCGGTGTATACTTTGGCGCAATCGGTGGCGCCGGTGCATTACTTGCAAAATGTATCAAGAGCGCAGAACTAATCGCTTTTGAAGATTTAGGCGCAGAAGCACTTCGTAAATTGTATGTTGAGGATATGCCTTTGGTTGTTATAATCGACAGTGAGGGTAATAACCTCTATGAAGATGGCAGAAAGGCATATTTAGAGCAAATTAAATAAGAGGGTTTTAAAAATGAGTTTATTTGGCGGTGTTGTTTCAATAAGCGGAATAACATTCTTAATGTTCGCAGTTTTTGCAATTGCAGTTTTAGGATATGCTTTAGGTAGAATTACTATTAAGGGCGTATCCTTAGGTACAGCAGGTGTGTTTATTGTTGCACTTCTTTTCGGTGCAGTATTCTCTGATGCTTTGAGCAGTTCAGTAGTACAAACAGTAAACGGCGCAGCAGCAGATATCAGCGGTTCTGCCTTAAAAATTATAGAAAATATAGGTTTGATTTTGTTTGTAACCTCTGTTGGTTTTATTGCAGGCCCCAGCTTCTTTAAAGATTTAAAGAAAAACTTTAAATCTTATATCCTTTTAGGTGTTGTTATTATACTTGCAGGCGGACTCACTTGTCTTGGTTGTTACTTTGTAGGCAGTAATTGCACTGACCTTTCAGGTAAAGAGTTTATGGCAATTTGTGTTGGACTTCTTTCAGGTGCTCTTACAAGTACTCCTGCTTTCTCGGCTTCAAAGGCTACGGTTGCTCCCGAACTTGAGGAACTGGTAACCGTTGGTAACGGAATAGCGTATATATTCGGTGTTATCGGGGTAGTTCTTTTTGTTCAGTTAATACCTAAAATCACAAAAGCTGATATGGAAGAAGAAGCAAAGAAACTTGTCGTAGAAGCTAAAACAGAAGTAACAGAGGACAAAAAGAAATTGTTCGTAATGGATGATTTCGGTTTATTTGCATTCGGTTTAGCGGCTGTAGTTGGCGTATTTGTAGGCGCTATTAAAATTCCTATGTCTTCACAAGGTCTCTCAGGCACTACATTTTCATTAACAACAACAGGCGGTGCCCTTTTAACTGCTCTTGTATTTGGCCACTTTGGCAAAATCGGTTTGATAAGCCTTAAGGTTGATAATAAAATTCTTAAGACTTTCCGTGAATTAGGACTTATGCTTTTCTTGACAGGTGCAGGTATAGCAGGCGGTACAAAGTTTGTTATTTACTTTAAACCTATCTATTTCTTGTACGGCGCTTTAATGACAATTGTGCCAATGATTATAGGCTTCTTGTTTGCAAAGTATGTTTTAAAGTTAAGTATTTTGAACAATTTAGGTTCAATTACAGGCGGTATGACAAGTACCCCTGCATTAGGAACACTTATCAATGTTGCTAAAACTGAAAACGTTGCTTCTGCATATGCAGCAACCTATCCAATTGCACTAATTGCGGTGGTTTTAGTATCACAATTTTTAATAATTTTGTTCTGAAAAATTGCGCCCTTTGAAAAGGGTGCATTTTTTTCTTGAAATTTTAAGTTGAATATGATAAAATATGTATTACCATTTTTCATTCGTAGGTGAAAAAAGTATGAAATTTGAAGATTTGTTGGTATTATTTACCTTCATAGGTGCTTTTATTGCGCTTATTTATGCGGCAGTTACTGCTAAGCGTGTTTTAGGCTTTTCTGAAGGAAATGACAAAATGAAGAAAATTGCTTCTGCAATTCGCGCAGGTGCAAATGCTTACCTTAAAAGACAGTATAAGGTAGTAATAATTTTCTTTGTATGTATGTTTGCAATTTTGTCTGTTATGGCGGCTTTAAAAATGCTTACGTGGTATGTACCGTTTGCATTTGTTTCCGGCGGATTTTTCTCGGCTTTGTCAGGATATTGCGGTATGAAAATAGCTACCGCTTCAAACAGCCGTACCGCAAATGCCTGCCGTGAGGGACTAAATAAAGGTCTTCGAGTGGCATTTTCGGCGGGTTCTGTAATGGGCTTTGTTGTTGTAGGATTAGGTCTTTTGGATATTTCAATATGGTTTGCATTACTTAAGTTTGTATTCCATTGCGATGCTTCTCAAATTACAAGCGCAATGTTAACTTTTGGTATGGGTGCTTCCTCTATGGCGCTTTTTGCACGTGTTGGCGGCGGTGTATTCACAAAAGCTGCCGATGTGGGTGCCGACCTTGTAGGTAAGGTAGAAGCAGGTATTCCTGAAGATGACCCTCGTAACCCTGCAGTTATTGCCGATAATGTTGGTGATAATGTTGGCGACGTTGCAGGTATGGGCGCTGACCTTTATGAATCTTATGTAGGCTCACTTATTTCTTGTATGGCTTTGGGTGTTGCCGCATTTAAAACTTTTAATGCTATGGCTATTCCAATGCTTATGGCGGCTGTAGGTATTATTTGTTCTATTATAGGTACATTTTTTGTTAGAACTAAAGAAAATGCTACTCAAAAAGATTTGTTGAAGTCTTTGAGCAGAGGTACTAATTTCAGCGCTATTTTGATAGCTATTTTAGCTTTGCCTATGGTATATTATATTTTAGGCAAAGAAAATATCGGTTTCTATTTCCCGATTTTAGCGGGTCTTGTTGCAGGTGTGCTTATAGGCCAGTCAACGGAACTTTTTACAAGCGAATCCTATAAACCTACTAAAAATCTTGCAAGCAAGAGTGAAACCGGTTCTGCAACCGTAATTATTGGCGGTCTTTCTTTAGGTATGCTTTCTACTGTTCTTCCAATTATTATAATTGCAGTCTGCGTGCTTGTTTCTTACGCTACTGCAGGCGGTTTTAAAGATGGCGGCGCAAGCTACGGTCTTTACGGTATTTCATTGGCCGCTGTTGGTATGCTTTCTACTTTAGGTATTACATTAGCTACTGATGCTTATGGCCCTGTTGCAGATAATGCAGGTGGTATTGCAGAAATGTCCGGTCTTGAAGCAAAGGTTCGCGAAAGAACTGACGCTTTGGATTCTTTAGGCAACACAACTGCTGCTACAGGTAAGGGCTTTGCTATCGGTTCCGCTGCACTTACCGCTTTGGCGCTTATGGCTTCTTATATTGATAAGGTTAAGGAAGTTGGCGGCAAGGTTGGCTCATTTGATTTAATGAACCCAACAGTACTTATTGGATTGTTTGTAGGCGCTTGCTTACCGTTCGTATTTGCGGCACTTACTATGGAATCGGTTGGTAAGGCAGCTCAATCCGTAGTAATTGAGGTTCGCCGTCAGTTCAAGGAAATTGCCGGACTAATGGACGGTAATGTGGACCCCGACTATGCAAAGTGTGTTGACCTTTGTACAAAAGCAAGTCTTCGTGAAATGATTTTACCAACTATCGTTGCAGTTGTAACTCCTGTTGCAGTTGGTATGATTTTAGGTTTCAACGGTGTTGTAGGCTTGCTTGCGGGCGCAACTGTCAGTGGATTTTTGCTTGCAATATTTATGTCAAACTCAGGCGGTGCTTGGGACAATGCTAAAAAGTATATTGAATCAGGCGTACACGGAGGAAAGGGAAGCGACCAACATAAAGCCACCGTTGTTGGCGATACTGTAGGTGACCCCTTTAAAGATACTTCGGGTCCTGCAATTAACATTCTTATCAAGCTTTTGAGTATGGTTTCAATTGTATTTGCGGCATTGGTTGTAAAATATAGTTTATTATAATTTTAAGCACCCGAAAGGGTGCTTATGTTTTGATATGGCTGGTGTAAGAATGCTTGACAGTTATAGCCCTAAAAGGTATAATTAATGGTAACAAAACATAATCATAGTTGAGGAGAATGCTTAGTGTTAAGAGAAAAATATGAATTATGGTGTTCAAAAGCTATAAATGATAAAGACTTAGTTTTAGAATTAAAAAATATGCAGAATGATAAAGAATTGTTATCAGATGCTTTTTATAGAGATTTAGAATTTGGTACCGCAGGACTTCGTGGTGTTATTGGCGCGGGTACTAACAGAATGAATGTTTATACTGTTGGCAGAGCATCACAGGGCTTGGCAGAATATGTTAAAACCATTACCCCTATCGGTAGTATTGCAATAGCTTATGACAGTCGAATAAAGGCGGACTTGTTTGCAAAAACTGCCGCAAGTGTTTTTGCAGCAAACGGTATTAAGGTATATATATATGATGAATTAATGCCGACTCCAATGCTTTCTTATGCAGTAAGACATCTTAAGTGTACCGCGGGTGTTGTGGTGACCGCGAGCCACAATCCTGCAAAGTATAACGGATATAAAGTTTACGGCGATGACGGTTGTCAGCTATGTTTAGAGGGTGCCGAAAAGGTGCTTTCATTTATAGAAAAAATTGATATTTTTGAAGATGTTAAAACTATTGATTTTGATTCAGGCGTTAAAGAGGGTATAATCGAGTTTATCGGTGATGATTTGATTGAGGATTATCTGAATGATGTATTGGCTTGCCGAGTAGAACCTAATGCAGATGTAAAGGGTCTCAATGTTGTTTACACACCTTTACACGGAAGCGGTAATAAGCCTGTCAGAAGAATTTTAGATAAAATGGGAGTTTCGAATGTAACGGTTGTGCCCGAACAAGAATTGCCTGACGGTAATTTTCCAACCGTAGAATTTCCAAACCCCGAATTTAAGGAAGCTTTTGATTGTGCCTTAAAACTTGCCGAAAAGGTTAAACCTGATTTGCTCTTGGCTACCGACCCTGACTGTGACCGTGTTGGTATTGCAGTTTTGGATAACGGTGAGTGTAAATTACTTTCGGGCAATGAGGTAGGCGCGCTACTTCTTGATTTTATAATCAATCGCAGAACTCAAAACGGTACAATGCCTAAAGACCCAATTGCAATTAAGACTATAGTTACAACCGAACTTTGCCGTAAGATAGCGCAAGCAAATAACTGCAAATTGATTGATGTTTTAACAGGCTTTAAGTTTATAGGTGAACAAATTGCTTTATTAGAACAAAAGGGCGAGGAAAACCGCTATATTTTTGGTCTTGAAGAAAGTTATGGTTATTTAGCAGGCGCCTGCGTTCGCGATAAGGATGCGGTTATGGCTTCAATGCTTATTTGTGAAATGGTGGCGTACTATAAGGCAGAAGGTAAAAATCTATTACAGGTGCTTGAGGGCTTATATAATAATTACGGATACTTTATTGCCGCTCAAAAAAGCTTCACCTGTGAGGGTGAAAGCGGAATGAAACAAATTAAATCTGCAATGGATAATTTGCGCCAAAATATGCCAACTGAAGTTGGCGGTGTAAAGGTTATCAAAGCGGATGATTATTCTAAATCAATAAGTTATGATTTGGTTGCAAACACCAGCGAAAAAATAACTTTACCCGTTTCGGATGTGCTTTCTTATCATCTTGAAAACGGTTGCTCAATTATTGTCCGTCCTTCTGGTACAGAGCCTAAAATTAAAATTTATTTAAGCGCAGTTGGCGATACTAAAGAGGATGCCAATAGTATTATGGCAGACTTAACTGAAAACAGCGTTAAATTATTAAATCTTTAAAAAGAAAAATAAAAAATCACCCAAGTAAAACTGATATGTACCCCAAAAGTTAGACACTTTTGGAGGTGCATATTTTTATGTCAAAAAAAGGTCAAAAATTCAAAACGTACTCGCCAGAATTCAAAATTAATGTTATAATGGATATGCGTGACAACCATATGGGATATCGTGA
>JAZRAQ010000003.1:0-9701 GCA_045634645.1 Acutalibacteraceae bacterium | reverse complement strand
AAGCAAAAAATAACCAACCGCTTTAGCGGTAGCTAAGAGTCCGCTTGCGGTTGGCAGATTATTCGGTGGACTTTCAGTCCTGCCAGTAACAGCGGCTTACAGCCGCAGAGCAAACTACCGGCTTAGCCGGTAGTCATGATTATTAAGTTTTATTTTGCGTAGTCAACTGCTCGGCTTTCACGGATAACATTAACCTTTATTTGACCGGGATATTCAAGTTCATTTTCAATACGCTCGGCAATTTGGTGTGACATAAGTGTCATTTGGTCTTCTGTTACAACTTCGGGCTTAACAATTATACGAATTTCGCGGCCTGCCTGAATAGCGAACGAGCCTTCAACACCGTTAAAGGAATTGGCGATTTCCTCCAACTTTTCAAGACGTTTAATGTAATTTTCAAGGTTTTCTCTTCTTGCACCCGGGCGTGCTGCTGAAATAGCATCTGCCGCTTGAACAATGCAAGCAATCAGAGATTTAGCCTCAACCTCGCCGTGATGCGCGTGAATTGCATTGATAACAACATCATTTTCACGGTATTTCTTAGCAACTTCAACACCTAATTGGATGTGAGAACCTTCTTGTTCGTGGTCAAGAGCCTTACCAATATCGTGCAAAAGACCTGCGCGTTTAGCAAGGTTAACGTCTGCACCCATTTCAGCTGCCATAAGTCCTGATAGATAGCATACTTCAAGCGAGTGATTAAGAACGTTTTGACCATAGCTTGTGCGGTAACGCAATTTACCCAAGAGCTTAATGAGTTCAGGGTGTAGGTTGGGAACACCTGCATCAATCATAGCGTGTTCACCGGTTTGTTTGATTGTGGATTCAACCTCAGCAGTAGCTTTTGCAAAGGTTTCTTCAATCTTAGCGGGATGGATACGTCCGTCAAGAATTAACTTTTCAAGTGTAACGCGAGCAATTTCACGTCTTACAGGGTCAAAACTTGAAAGGGTAATTGCTTCGGGAGTATCGTCAATAATAAGGTCAACACCGGTGGTGGTCTCAAGCGCGCGGATATTTCTACCCTCACGGCCGATGATTCTGCCCTTCATTTCGTCACTTGGTAAAGCTACAACTGAAACTGTCATTTCAGAAGAATGGTCAGCAGCGCAACGTTGAATAGCATGACCGATTATATTTTTTGCAATACGGTCACAATCGTCCTTGGTTTGTTGCTCAAAGTCCATAATTTTAACTGCTTTTTCGTGAGTTAACTCATCATCAAGCAGTTGTAAAAGATGAGCCTTTGCCTGTTCTTTTGTAAAGCCGGAGATTTTTTCAAGCAAATCCATTTGGCTTTGCTTAATACGGTCACATTCCTCAATACGAGCATCAATTTCCTTGGAGCGAATGGCAAGTTTTTCTTCCTTTGCTTCAAGGTTATCAATCTTTCGGTCAAGAGTTTCTTCTTTTTGTTGAAGTCTGTGCTCTTGGCGTTGTACTTCGGAACGGCGCTCGCGTAGGTCCTTTTCGGTTTCCTGACGCATATTGTGAATTTCGTCTTTTGCTTCTAATAAAGCTTCTTTTTTCTTTGATTCAGCATTTTTTATGGCGTCGTTTAAAATGCGTCTTGCTTCTTCTTCGGCAGAGCCAATGGTAGCTTCAGCCGATTTTCTGCGATATGCAGAGCCTGCAATAAAGCCGATAACGGCAAGCACAAGTGCTACGACACCCATAATAATGTATGGTAGCATAAAGCACCTCCTATATAATGAACACGGTTTTATTGTTAGGCAGGGCCCGTGCGATAACCCTGCGATATATCAACTCATTTTACGGAACATTCGCCAAAGTATTCCATAAAAGCAAAGCTGCAATATTATCTATTTAATTTTACCACTATATAGGGAATATGTCAACAAACAATTGTGCATATATGCCATTTTTGCATAAAAAAAGAACCTCTTTCGAGGTTCTTTTAAATAACTCAAAATTAAGCGAGTTCGATTGTTGCGCCAACTTCAGCAAACTTAGCTTTGATTTCTTCAGCTTCTTCTTTTGCTGCAGCTTCTTTAAGGGTTTTAGGAGCACCGTCAACGATAGCCTTTGCTTCTGCAAGACCAAGACCGGTAACTTCGCGAACAATCTTAATAACCTTAATCTTTTCTGCTCCAACGTCTTTAAGTACAACGTCAAATTCAGTCTTTTCTTCAGCTGCTGCTGCGCCGCCTGCTGCGGGAGCTGCTACTGCTACAGCTGCTGCTGCAGATACGCCAAATTCTTCTTCAATTGCTTTAACGAGTTCTGAAAGTTCAAGAACTGTAAGAGTTTTGATTTCTTCAATCATAGCTGTGATTTTCTCAGATGCCATTTTATTTTCCTCCAAAATTTGTTTTTTAAAAATTAATTATGCTGCGGTTTCGTTTTTATCAACGATAGCCTGTACAGCACGAGCAAGTGCTGCGATTGGTGCTTGGAAAGCGTTGCAAACTGTTGCAAGAAGAACTTCCTTGCTCGGAAGTTTTGCAAGAGAGTCAATGGTAGCAATATCTACTACCTTACCGTCTAAGAAGCCTGTCTTAACCTTAAAGCTTTCGTGTGACTCAGCAAACTTGCAGAGAATTCTTGCTGCTGCAGTGTAATCCTCATTAGAGAGGGCGATTGCGGTTGTTCCTTCGAGCGCGAAACTCATATCGCTAAGGTCAGTACCTTCAATAGCACGACCGAGGATAGTGTTCTTTACAACGAAGTAGTCAACACCGTTTTCACGAAGTTCCTTACGAAGAGCGGTATCGTCAGCAACTGTTGTGCCTTTATAGTCAACAACAACACCAACTACTGCGCTTTTAAGTTTTTCGGAAAGTTCTGCAACCTGTTGTTTCTTTTGTTCTAAAACCGATGCGTTGGGCATGCGTTTCACCTCCGGGGTAAAAAATAATGCTTGCCCAAAGACATGGACAAGCATAAATAATGACTTATTTAAGTGCTTAACCTCGGTAGGCGATAAAACTTACGGCTATGTGCCACCTACTGTCTTTGGATTGCAACATTAGGATTATAAACCAAAGAACGCGATTTGTCAAGCATTTTTTTGTTTTTTATTTTATTGTTCCTACAGAGGTTTCTTTTTGGATAACGTCATGAGCGCCACCCTCAACAATACTTGTTGAAGAAACAAGTGTAAGTTTAGCCTTTTGCTGTAACTCGGGGATGGTTAAAGCACCGCAGTTACACATAGTAGACTTAACTTTTGAAAGAGATAAAGCAACATTATCTTTAAGCGGACCTGCATAAGGAACATAAGAGTCAACGCCTTCTTCAAAGGATAATTTTTTGTCGCCGCCCAAGTCATAGCGTTGCCAGTTACGAGCACGGTTGGAACCCTCGCCCCAGTATTCCTTATAGTAGTTACCGCCTATAGCGATTTTATTTGTTGGGCTTTCGTCAAAACGGGCGAAGTATCTGCCTAACATCATAAAGTCGGCACCCATTGCAAGAGCTAATGTAATATGATGGTCGTGAACAATACCGCCGTCAGAGCAAACGGGGATATAAATTCCGGTTTCTTCGAAATATACGTCTCTTGCTTTGCAAACATCAATGAGAGCAGTAGCCTGTCCACGTCCAATACCCTTGGTTTCGCGGGTGATACAGATAGAACCACCGCCGATACCAACCTTAATAAAGTCAGCTCCTGCATTTGCAAGGAATAAGAATCCTTCACGGTCAACAACATTTCCGGCACCAACCTTAACAGTGTCGCCATATTTTTCACGAATAAATGCAATTGTTCTTGATTGCCATTCGCTGAAGCCTTCAGAAGAGTCAATACAAAGCACATCTGCGCCGGCATTTACCAAAGCGGGAACACGCTCTTCATAGTCACGGGTGTTGATACCTGCGCCTACGACATAACGCTTGTCCTTATCCAAAAGCTCGTTGGGGTTGGATTTATGCGCATCGTAGTCTTTGCGGAAAACAAAGTATTTTAAGTTACCGTTTTTATCAACAATCGGTAATGAATTTAATTTATTGTCCCAAATAATATCGTTGGCAACCTTTAATGTGGTATCTTCATCTGCTACGATTAATTTTTCAATGGGGGTCATAAATTCTTTAACCTTGGTAGCTGTGTCCATACGGCTTACGCGGTAGTCACGGCTTGTAACTATACCTAAAAGTTTTCCTTTGCCTGTGCCGTCAGATGTAACAGCTACAGTTGAGTAACCGTTTTTCTCTTTAAGCGCCAAAATATCAGCTAGGGTGCTTTCGGGGGTGACATTAGAGTCACTTTCAACAAAGCCTGCTTTATACGCTTTTGCTCTTGCTACCATTGCGGCCTCATCTTCAACAGATTGTGAGCCGTATATAAATGAAACACCGCCCTCTTTTGCTAAAGCTACTGCTAAACGGTCGCCCGATACAGACTGCATTATAGCAGAGGTCATAGGTATGTTCATAGAAATTGCCGGTTCTTCACCCTTTTTAAATTTAACAAGGGGGGTTTTAAGCGAAACATTTGCAGGAATACATTCGCTTGAAGAGTAACCTGGAACCAACAAGTACTCATTAAAGGTATGTGATACTTCATTAAAATAATAAGCCATTTTTTCCTCTCCTTTTAGACTTTAAATTATTATATCAATTATAATCTTTTTGCACACTCTTGTCAATTAAAAAAAGTGTAAAAAAATACTTGATTTTGTTAAATGATTGTGGTATAATTTATCGGCTACCGTGATGTAGCAAAAATATAACACACATTCGGTTAAATAACGGCAGTTAAAACTGCAGGTGTCGCTCAATACTGTCGGGCGATTTCTAAACGGCCGAATGGCGGAAAATTCTTAGGAGGAAAAACAAATGGCAGTAGTATCAATGAAACAGTTGCTTGAAGCCGGTGTTCATTTCGGACATCAAACAAGACGCTGGAACCCGAAAATGGCTGAGTACATTTTCACAGAAAGAAACGGAATTTATATTATCGACCTTCAAAAGACCGTTAAGAAACTTAACGAAGCTTATATGTTCGTTCGTGACATTGCGGCCCAAGGCGGAGATATTCTTTTCGTAGGAACCAAAAAACAAGCTCAGGATTCTGTTAAGGAAGAAGCAGAGCATTGCGGTATGCCTTATGTTAACGCTCGTTGGCTTGGCGGTATGCTCACAAACTTCACTACAATCAAAACCAGAATCGCAAGACTTAACCAATTACGCACAATGCGTGATGACGGTACTTTTGAGCTTCTTCCCAAAAAGGAAGTTATCAAATTAAACCTTGAAATTGAAAAACTCGAAAAATTCCTCGGCGGTATTCAAAACATGAAGAAGACTCCTGCAGCTCTCTTTATTGTTGTCCCCCGCAAGGAAAGAATCGCAGTTGCTGAAGCTAAAAAGCTTGGTCTTCCGATTATTGCTATCGTTGACACCAACTGTGACCCTGATGAAATCGATGCTGTTATCCCCGGTAATGACGATGCTATCCGCGCAGTAAAACTTATTTCTGAAACTATCGCTGCCGCTATTATCGAAGGCAGACAAGGTACTGAAATGGGTACTGCTGCAGTTGAGGAAGCAGTTGAAGAAACTGCTGACGCTGAATAATATTCGGAGGTAATTATAATGGCTTTTACTGCTAAAGATGTACAGACTTTAAGAGAAAAAACCGGTTGCGGTATGATGGACTGTAAAAAAGCCCTCGTTGAAACAAACGGTGATATGGATGCTGCTGTTGACTTTTTGCGTGAAAAAGGCCTTGCTTCTCAAGCAAAGAAGGCAGACCGCATTGCTGCAGAAGGTACAGTTGCAGTTTACACTGCTGACGGTGTTGGCGCTGTTGTTGAAGTAAACAGTGAAACCGACTTCGTTGCTAACGGTGACGGATTTAAAGCATTAGCTGCAGAAATCGCTCAAATAGTAGCAGAACAAAACCCTGCAGATGTTGACGCTCTTCTCGCTTGCGAAAAAGACGGTATGACAGTTGAAGCAAAGGTTCAAGAATTGTTCCTTGCTATTCGTGAAAACATTAAGGTTCGCCGTTTTGCCCGTTTTGAAGGTAAGGTTGTATCTTATGTTCATGCAGGCGGTAAAATCGGTGTTCTTGTAAACTTTGATACTGAAGTTGCAGCTGACAATGCAGAATTGATTGCTGCAGGTAAAAATATCGCGATGCAAATCGCAGCTATGAACCCCTCTTATCTTGACCAAGCGTCTGTTCCTGCAGATGTTATTGAGAAAGAAAAGGCTATCCAAATAGCTATGATGAAGGAAGACCCCAAAATGGCTAATAAGCCTGAAGCTGTTCTCGGCAAAATTGTTGAGGGCAAGATGGGTAAATACTTCAAAGAAAATTGCCTTATTGAGCAACAATTCGTTATCGATGGTGATTTAACCGTTGGTAAGTATCTTGAAAAGGTTGCTAAGGAACTTGGCGCAGACGTTAAGCTTGCTTCTTTCGTTCGTTTCGAAAAGGGCGAAGGTATTGAAAAGCGTGTAGACGATTTTGCTGCTGAAGTTGCCGCAATGGCAAAATAATAATTCCAATTAGATTAAAGAACCCAAATTTAATGAACTGTCCCAATTTGTGCGGACAGTACAAAAAAGGATTCCTAAAGAAGAATTTAAAATTTAAACAACAAACTGATTTCGTTTTTTAAGCGGAGTCAGTTTTGTTTTTATTTGTATACATTGATGATTGTAGAAGTGGATATACTCAACTATGGGAACTGCAACTCTGCAGTGACTTTCTCTTTTTTCTTAGTTTCTCTAATCGTAATCAAAACAAGATTTATATTTTACCTTGGCACATATTTTTATGGTCTTAAATGGTTTGTTATACTTTTCTGCTAATGATTTAATGGATTTGCCTTCGTGATATTTTCTAACAATCGCATCAATTTTTTGTGGTGTATTGGGTGTTCCTTTTTGTCTTGGCATAAAAATACCTCCTATGGTAGTTCCTTTTATTCTACCAAAGGAGGTCATTTTTGTTATTGTTTGTTTTTACTGGACTTGTTCAAAACTTGGGCCCTTTTCTATTTAAGGGTATAAAGTATTCAAAATTAAGAAATTTACCAAATAAAAGGTAACAAGCGGAATTTGACTTTTTGTTTATATTCACTGTAACCTTTAAGTTCTTTTTCAAGAAATTCTTCTTCGTATTTAATTCGCTTTGAAATTATAAAAGGGTATGCAAAGAAAATTAAAAATGAATATACAGAGCCTAATATAATGGGCATAGATAAAAACAAGAGTAAGGTTGCAGTATACATAGGGTGTCTTACAATGCCGTATAGACCGGTATCAATTACTTTTTGATTTTGTTGTACTTTAATTGTACGGCTAAGGTATGTATTTTCACGAAGCACCTCGGCATAGATAATGTAGCCAATAAGAAATATAACCGAAGCACCTATTGCAAAACTGTTGGGCAAAGCATACCAATCAAACCGTATCCCAAGACCTGCAACTATAAAACCTATTAAAAACATAAGACCGCTTAATTTTACAACTAGACCTTGTTCTTTTTGATTTTCTTTAGATTCCAGTCTGTTTTTTAATAGGGACGGATTTTTGAACATCATTACAATTCCTGCAAAGAACATCGGAATAAATAAAATTGCCATTAAAAGCCAACCGCCAAAATATGAAAAGGTTCCGGCAGGTAAAAATATCAATGTTCCAACCAAAACAACACCTAATAAAAATTTAGTTATTGCCCCAAAAAATAATTTAACCGACATAATATTTAGTCACCAAATTTTTTATAAACTTTATAATACCATTAATATTGTGCCAATGCCAATTAATGCACAGCCTATAAGTGATTTTGCTGTAAATTGTTCGTGTAAGAAAATAAAAGCTAACAGTAATGTGATTACTACGCTTAATTTATCTACGGGGACTACTTTTGATGCCTCCCCAATTTGCAAAGCCTTATAATAGCAAAGCCAGGAGGCACCTGTTGCCAAACCCGAAAGAATTAGGAACAGCCAACTTCTTTTGCTTATTTCTAATATTCCTGCTTGCGTATTTGTTAAAAATACCATACCCCAAGCCATAACCACTACTACCATAGTACGAATAGCGGTCGCTAAATTGGAATTTACACCATCAATACCTATTTTTGCTAGAATTGATGTAAGTGCCGCAAAAATCGCCGAAAGCAATGCTAATATGAACCACATATCTATACCTCCCTGATATTGTATAAACAAAATTTGGAATGTTATATCATCAATTAAGGCGATATTATAAAGTGAGATAATGTAAAATGTTTTTAATATCGCATTGATTTTTGATTTAACAAATATTCAGTGAGGTAATTATATCATAAAATGTAAAAAAATGTAAGATATTAATACTAAATAATTATTTGCCTTTGGTATATGTTATATCTTATCTGCAAAGGGGTAGACTACATCGATTTGTTTCCTGATATTATCCATTTGTTTCAATATAGATATGCTTTCATCTAACGGTAATATATCGCTTTCTAATTTGCCGTTTTGAATACAGGCACAAGCATCTATGATTTCCTCCTCGAAACCGCCGCCGATGCTTTTTTTAATGATATGCTTTTCGCCACTTTCTGTTGTAACAAACAACTCTGTTGCACCAAAGAAAAGCGGTATACGAATGTGACCTTTTGTACCGTAGATAAAAGCATTCGCGGGTTTCTTTACTCCTATTGCAGATGTGATATTAGCAATAGCTCCGCTTTTGTATTTAAGAAGTATGTTTGTGTGAATATCTACTTGCCCGTCGGTATTGGAAAGGGCAACTATTTTTTCGGGTGAATTTCCCAAAAAAATTGCGGCAAAATGCAGTCCATATACACCAACGTCAAGTAAAGAACCCCCTGCCAGTTCATTTAGGTAATTTCTATTAGCTTGACGCGGCATAGCATAACAGTAACCTGCTTCAATACTGAGTATTTCGCCGATTTCACCGCAATTTACGATTTCTTGCGCTTCTTTTATAGCTGGCAAAAACCTTGTCCACATAGCCTCCATAAGAAAAACACCGTTCTTTTTTGCGCATTCTTTCATTTTTTGTCCTTGATATGCGTTAACACACAACGGCTTTTCACACAGTACGTGCTTTTTGGCATTAAGAAAAAGCTCTGCCCCTAAACAATGGTGAGAGTGTGGCGTGGCAATATAAACTGCATCTACAACATCAGATTCAGCTAATTTATCGTATCCGTAAAATACATAAGGAATATCATATTTTTTTGCAAATAACTCCCCGCGTTCTTTATCAGAAGATGCAACTGCTACAAGTTCCGCGCAATCTATATTTTTTAATGCTACTGCAAATTTATTAGCAATCAATCCCGCACCTACGATTCCCCATCTTATTTTTTTCATAAAAATTCTCCCATAATATTAAATTCGTTAGTTTAATTATATCATTCTTATGATAACTATTCAATCATAATAAAATCCGCCCGAGAAAACTCGGGCGGATTGTTTTGTTTATTAGGTTATGAATTACTTCATTTCCTTTATAGCAGCCTGTCCTGCTATCACCAAAAGAGGGAATTATACTCTATACCTATTGGCAACTTCCTGTACACATTTTTTGGCAATTACACGTTGTTCGGCAGAAACTTCTTCATCAAAGTCGCAGAAGGGGTTTTCCAAAACGTCGTTGCCTGTTAAGGTTTTGTACCAGATAAGACCAAGCGCGTATCTGCCAAGGCCTAAACTTGCATGAAAAGTATCGCGGTGGATTTTTTCAATTCCGTTTTCAAGCAT
>JAZRAQ010000002.1:0-24182 GCA_045634645.1 Acutalibacteraceae bacterium | reverse complement strand
TAATAAGCCGGGGTTTACCGTTGAGGTGGGGTACGGCAAAAATCCGCTTCCCATAAACGAAGCTGCAAACATTTATGAAGACATAGAAGAAATGCTAATGTTAATAACAATAATGTAAGAGGATATTGAATTAAATTCAATATCCTCTTTAAATTTAGATAGATAAGTCCTCAACAATAAGATTTCTGACGGTATTATCAGCATCGCGTTGTTTTAAGAATTTTTCGGCAACTTGCGGGAATAAGGCGTAGCTTAAAACATCCTCATCAGACTTGCCAAGTACTTTTTCTTGCATTTCTTTTTTGTATTTTTCAAATTCGGGCTCAATCAAATCAGCAGGACGGCAGGTGATAACTTCATCATCGCCGATTGCCTTTTTACGAACATCTTCATTAACTTCGGCAGGAAGCCTTCCGTATTCGCCGCGAAGTAATGCTTTTGATTCCTTAGGAACCATCTTGTAACGTTCATCGGCAATAACATTCATAACCGCCTGTGTGCCAACGATTTGGCTAGTAGGGGTTACAAGCGGTGGATATCCAAAGTCTTTACGAACGCGCGGAACTTCAGCGAGAACATCATAGTATTTATCCTCTTTGCCCGCTTGCTTTAACTGTGAAAGCATATTTGAAAGCATACCGCCCGGAACTTGATAAATAAGTGTCTTTGTATCAACATTTAATACTTTAGAGTCAAGCGTGCCTTCGGCTTTCATTTTATCAGCAACATTACGGAAATGAGTAGCAATATCACTTAATTTTTCAAGGTCAAGACCTGTATCTCTGGCAGTACCTTTAAGTGTTGCCACCAAAGCCTCAGTAGCAGGCTGAGCAGTGCCGTTAGCCATAGGGGAGAGAGCACAGTCAACAATATCAACGCCGGCTTGCGCCGCCATTAAATAGGTCATATCGCCAGTACCTGTTGTATTATGGGTGTGCAAATGAATAGGCACACTTACATTTTCTTTTAACTTTTTAACAAGCGAATAAGCATCAAAAGGTAACAAAAGGTTAGCCATATCCTTAATACAAATAACATCTGCGCCCATTTGTTCGAGTTCTTTTGCCATTTTAATAAAGTATTCCTCATTATGAACAGGACTTTGGGTATAGCTTAAAGCGGGTTCACAAATACCGCCGTATTTTTTACAGCTCTTAATCGCTTGTTCAAGATTACGAGTATCGTTTAAAGCATCAAATATGCGGATAACATCAATACCGTTTTCAATAGATTTTCCAACAAATGCGTCAACAACATCGTCTGAATAATGCTTATAACCTAAAATGTTTTGACCGCGGAAAAGCATTTGCAATTTTGTTTTCGGCATATACTTTTTGAGAGTGCGAAGTCTTTCCCACGGGTCTTCGTTTAAGAAACGCATACAAACATCAAATGTAGCGCCGCCCCAACATTCGAGCGACCAATAACCCACCTCGTCAAGTCTTTCAAGAGCGGGTATCATATCTTCGATTTTCATTCGGGTTGCGGCTTGGGATTGATGAGCGTCACGCAAAATAGTGTCGGTTATAAATAGTTTTTTGTTGTCCATATTAAACTCCTATTCCGAATATAGCAATTAAAGCACCAGCGGCAATTGCTGAGCCGATAACACCTGCAACATTTGGTCCCATAGCATGCATAAGAAGGAAGTTGGAGGGGTTGTATTTTTGTCCCACACTTTGTGAAACGCGAGCCGCCATAGGAACTGCAGAAACACCTGCAGAGCCGATAAGCGGATTAATTTTATTTTTGGTAAACAAATTCATAAACTTAGCAAATATAACACCACTCGCAGTACCTAAGCCGAAAGCAACAACGCCTAAAACAATAATTGAAAGAGTTTGTTTGCTTAAGAAGTTATCAGCAACTGCAGTAGCGCCAACTGAAACACCAAGGAATATTGTAACAATGTTCATAAGCTCGTTTTGAGCAGTTTTACAAAGTCTTTCCGCAACACCCGATTCTTTCCAAAGGTTACCAAGCATTAAGCAACCAATTAAGGGTGCCGCAGATGGAACAAGTAAAGAAACAAAAATTGTAACTGCAATTGGGAAAATAATTTTTTCAGTTTTAGAAACTTCACGCAAAGGCTTCATAACAATTGCGCGTTCTTTCTTTGTTGTTAAAAGCTTCATAATTGGAGGTTGAATTACAGGAACTAAAGCCATATAACTGTAAGCCGCAACCGCAATAGGTCCTAACAAGTGAGGAGCTAATTGTGAGGTTACAAATATAGCGGTCGGTCCGTCAGCTCCACCGATAATACCGATTGAAGATGCCTCTAAACCGTTAAATCCTAAATAAATCGCACCAAGGAATGTAACGAAAATACCAATTTGTGCAGCGGCACCTAAAAGAAGTGATTTTGGGTTAGAAATTAGGGGACCAAAATCGGTCATAGCACCAATACCAACAAATATTAAGCAAGGATAAATACAGGTTTTAACGCCTATATATAAGAAGTCTAATAATCCGCCGTTTGATAGTATATAACCATAGCTATGGAAGTTTTTACTACCTTCTGTCATAAATTCTGTCCAAAGGGATTGGTTATAAAGACCGGCACCTGGGAGATTAGTTAAAAGCATACCAAACGCTATGCCAATAAGCAGTAATGGCTCAAATTTCTTTTTTATAGCAAGCCATAAAAGGAAAAGTGAAATTATAATCATTACAAGATTTTTCCACCCACCGTCAGACATAAAACCGCTTATCATCATATAAAAGCCGGTTTGCTTTAAAAAGTTAAAAATTGCGTCCATAATAATTCTCCTTTAAAGGTTAACCGATAACGCAGAGAACAGCACCTGTTTCAACAGATGAGCCGTTTTGCACATTTACAGAAACAACGGTTCCGTCACAAGGAGACATAATCTCGTTTTCCATTTTCATTGCTTCAAGTACCATAAGTACATCGCCCTTTTTAACTGAAGCGCCGTTTTGTACATTTACCGAAAGAATGGTTCCAGGCATTGGGCTGTTTATGGTTTCACCGTTTGTATTAGAAACAGGGGCGGGGGCTGCTACAGGAGCAGGAGCCGGTGTTGCAGCGGGTGCAGCAGCGGGTGCAGCAGCGGGTGCAGATTTAACCGAAGCTTCATCTACTACTTCTAAAGAAATTTCGTAAGAGGTACCGTTTACAGTAACATTATATTTTTTCATAATTTTTTACACCTTTATTCTTAGATTTTTTTAAATGATAATATTCTTAAAGCCGAAACATCGGTTCCTAATTCTTCTGCAAGTACTGCAGAAACTGCCGCAATAATTTCCTGACGGTTCTCAATTACCGTTGAAGAAGCTGCGGTGGGAAGAGTTTTGGTTGATGTTTGGATTTGAGATTGTTTTTTGATATTGCATACAGCACCTAAAATTTTACAGAGTATAACAAGTCCTAAAAGACCTACGAAAACTGTGCCGATGCCCAATAAAACAACAAATGCGGTTGATGAAAAATTCATAAAATGTGCACCTCCTTGAATTTTAGAGAAAAAATTTCGCCTTTTAAAATAATTATACACTATTTTACAAGAATTTACAATATATTTATTAATTATTTTCATAGAAATTGTATGTTTATTATGTAACATAATTTAACATATATTAATATTATGTTAAGGGACAACCTAAAAGGAGAAAGTAATGGACAGAAGAATGTTTGATATGATGAATATTTATAATGATTTTGAAGAAAAAATAAAGAAGCCAAAAGATAGTGTTGATAAAGACTATTGCTTACCAAGTCCAAAAGATTTCGGCGATGGTACCTTAACAATGGCTTTTGTTAATATGCAACCTTTAGATAGCGTTTACGATACCCATACTGCTTTTAATAAAGGTAGCTTATTTCCTAATATAGATAAACCTTTGTATATTTGCGGAGGTAATGAAAAATGAAAGAAAAGCACGAATTAAAGAAAAAAATTTATGCACTTGATTTTGCAATACACGAATTAGTATTGTATTTAGATACCCATCCTATTAACAGTAAGGCAATGGAACTTTTAAAGGAATACCGTATGAAGCGTAAAGAGTGTATAGCTCTATATGAGGAAAAATACGGACCGTTTATTGTAACTCCGGCTGATGTACCGGCAAGAGATTGTTGGAAGTGGCTTGAGGGTCCGTGGCCTTGGGAAAATGAGGAGGTTTAATTTATGTGGCAATATGAGAAAAAATTACAGTATCCTGTAAACATCAAGAATCCGAATCCAAAATACGCACAAATTATTATAAGTCAATACGGTGGTCCCGATGGTGAGTTAGGCGCATCAATGCGTTATTTAACACAGCGTTACGGTCAACCTTATAATGAGGTTAAAGGCATTTTAACTGATATAGGCACAGAGGAACTTGCGCATCTTGAGATGGTATGCGCTATGGTGCATCAGTTAACAAAGGGCTTAACTCCAGAAGAAATCAAAAAAAGCGGTTTTGATAAATACTTTGTAGACCATACTGTAGGAGTTTATCCTCAAGCGGCAGCAGGTCTTCCTTGGCGTGCGGAGTATATTCAGTCAAAAGGAGATGTCTTGGCCGACTTGCACGAAGACTTAGCGGCAGAGCAAAAGGCGAGGGTAACCTATGATAACTTGATTAGATTGATAGATGACCCTGACATTTTAGACCCGCTTAAATTCTTGCGTCAAAGAGAAATTACTCACTATCAACGTTTTGGTGAAGCACAGCAAACAAAGTGGAATGACAATGGCGGAGCAGCTGACAAAACCGCTTGAAATAAGGCTTTTTAAGTACATAAAAGGAGGATTATAAATGAAGCTGTTTAAGTGTATTGTTATGCTGATTTTAATATTAATTACTGTTCGGACAGGCTATTTTGCACTTTTATATAAGGTATCAACAGCAACAGGTGCTTTTCTAATATGTTTAGGTATCACCTTATTTGTTGCAAGTGACGGCGGTCTTGAAAGAAAATCAAATTGAATAATTGCTATCCTGATTACGGCATAGTTATAATTAACCTACAAATTTTCAAATTATTGTTGATTTGTAGGTTAATTTGTGATATACTATTAGTAGTCAGGAGGTAATAGTATGACTGATATTATTTTTGAATACAAAGAACTACTTGCATCAAAGCTTGAAATTGAGCAAAAGCTTGGTGTTTTGCCAAAGGGATATATTTCTAAAAAGACGATTGGCGGTAAGCAGTATTTATATTTGCAAACCCGTAACGGCGATACTGTTGAGAGCAAATACATTAAGGCAGAAGAAGCAGACGAAATAACAAGTCAGCTCTCTTTAAGAAAAGAATATGAGGCAGAATTACCCGAAGTAATATTAAGACTTGCGGATATTGAAACCGCTGCCGAGTTGTTAGACAAAGCTTTGCTACGTAAACTAAAAATGTTAAAGCTTACAAGTGGTATGGATAGTATATCTGCTGACGAAAAAGAAAAGCGGATTTCTTTTTCCGATGCCATGACATCAATAGAGGGCGTTCCCGTAAGTGATAGAGTTAAAAGCGATCTTGCCAATTGGAAAAACGGAAACATAACATTTTTGTCTGTTTTCGAGCAAACACTTAGAAGATACGGTTTTGTAACGGAGGCATAACAAATGCGTGACCCTTATTTATATGATGATGTTAATGTGCTTAAAAATTTAGCAGATATAAAAGATTCAGAATTGCTGCGCAAAGCAGAGGCTGACATTACCGGTCTTTCTATGGCGGCAATTTATGATTATAAATACGATAAATTTAATACCGAAACCTTGCAGGATATCCACCGCAATATCTTCGGTCAAATATTTGATTGGGCGGGAGAATTCCGCACCATTCAAATGGTAAAATACGAAGATGTACTTGGCGGTGATACCGTTCGTTATGCTTACCCCAAAGAAATTAAAAAGCAGTTGAACGAAACAATGAAAGAAATCGCCAAGCTCAAAAGAACCGGCGATAATGATAAGGACATTGTTTTCAAGCTTGTTCGCATAATCGCAAGCATTTGGCAAACCCACCCCTTCCGCGAAGGTAATACAAGAACTGTTATAGTGTTTGCTGTTCTGCTCGCAAAATCATTAGGTTTTGAGGTTGAACACGAACTCTTTAAAACTAACTCTGCCTACGTGCGTAACGCTCTCGTTTGGGCTTCTCAAGGTATTTATTCAAAATATGAATACCTTGAGCGAATCTTCTTTGATGCGATCCTCGGTGAAGATAACGAAACCGACATCCCCACCGAAACCAAAGCAAGTAAATACGATACCATCGGCGAGTATAAAGTTAAAGATTATAAAGAACGCCCGCATGAGTATACGGATGAATAATATAAAAAATGCAAAATTGCTTTGTTTAGCAGTTTTGCATTTTTTCTTTTCTTGAAGGTGTATTCTTTTGTTCCTTATAATATCAAAGGCAGACTTTATAAAAGATGTCTGTACTCATTATAATAGTGGTTGCTATCAAATTCGCAACGAATGGATGGTGGATCATTTGGCAAGAGTAATCGCCGTTTGGAACGGACTACATAGTGGAACCAAGAACACCATTGTGTATGCGAAAAGAAAAGGTGTTCCTGTAATCAATATTTTAGATAAGTAAGTCTCAATACGCTCAGAAAAATTTAATATGCCCAAACTCCGTTTTGCATCTGATGTTTAACTTGATAGTTAAAGTGCAAAATAATAGTAAAATAAAGATATGAAATGGAGGTTTTGGTATGAAAAAAAGAATAATTACCAATCAAACTATAAACGCATTCAAGACCTATTTGGTTGAAAATGAAAAGGCTGAGGCGACGACACAGAAGTATATCCACGATATTCGTTGCTTTGTGAACTACTGTGGAGAGCAGCTTCTTTCCAAAACACTGATACTGGATTACAAAGCGATGCTAGAGCAAAACTACGCTATCAGAAGTGCAAACTCTATGTTGGCGGCTCTCAATTCCTTTTTCCGATTTCTCGGCTGGCACGATCTTTGTGTAAAGCAATTTAAGGTGCAAAAAGAAACGTATTGCTCGGAAGAAAAGGAACTTACCAAAGCGGAATATACGGCTCTTGTAAGAACAGCCGAGCGAAAGAAAAACGAACGGCTTTCCCTCGTCGTTCAAACGATTTGCGGGACGGGCATTCGTGTCAGTGAATTGCAGAGTATTACGGTGGAGGCTGTACGTAAAGGAGAAGCCATTGTATCCTGCAAGGGAAAAACAAGAAAGATATTTATTGTCAGTGCCCTGCGAAAAAAACTGCTTCGATATGCTACAGAACAGAAAATAAACTCCGGAATAATTTTCGTGACCAAAAGCGGTAAACCGCTTGACCGTAGTAATATTTGGAGAGAAATGAAAAGTTTGTGTGAACAGGCCGGTGTTTCTCCGCAAAAGGTGTTTCCGCATAACCTAAGACATCTGTTTGCGAGAACTTTTTATGGCATCGAAAAAGATATTGCAAAATTAGCAGACATTCTTGGTCACTCCAATATTAATACAACTCGCATTTATATCATCACAACTGGTGCCGAACATCAGCGCCGTATGGAAAATATGCGACTCATTATATAAAAAGAAAAACCGCTACACATTGGCAGCAGTTGAATATCACATAATGGTTATTATGTGGTATTCAACAATAAAAACAGACAGTATACCTTCATTAAATGATTAAAGGCAGCTGAAAATAGGTACAACAAATCAGACCTTTTGAAAATAATAACCAAAAGGTCTTGATTTTCACGCCCAAAATCCATTAATTTTATGTAAATCTCAATTTTTTTGAAAAACCGCTTGTTTTTTCGTATGTATTATGTTATAATGACCCTTACTTAAAAAGTAACGAGACATGCTTGTTCGGCTTTATGAACAACATAATAACCATTATGTTGCCCTCTATCGTTATTCATTAAGCAAACACATAATCTTAATAGAGTGAGTTTAGTACCCCTGCATAATATGCAGAACCAACCCCAGCGCCTGAGCCTAAGAGCCTGTGCCATTTAATCGTTGTATACGATTATGGTGCAGGCTCTTCTTTTTTGAGGTTATTTGACGCGACCGAGCACAAAACGAGGTGATTCCATTGCAAAACACAATACAAAACAAACCAAAAGAAAGCGATATTGAAACAACACGGCGGCGATTCCTGTGTCCTTTGTGCGGCAAGAGCACGGTGCTATGGTTGCTTCCCGATACGGAAATAAAAAATCTGCCGATTAAATGCAAACGATGCGGTAAAGAAAGCATCGTGAATGTCGAACCACTCATCAAACCTTAAATATTATTCATAACATAAAAATATTTAACATAAATTTATAAATAATGCCGCCCCTCTAAAAAGAATATGTGTAACCAAAGCACAAACGCTTGGCGTTTGTAATTTTTTTGCTGAATTTTGTAGTAAACACTTACAAAGGGGAAAAGAAAATGAAACAGGATGACTTACGCCAAGCATTAATCGATGGAACTATCCACGTCATTGCTCAGAACGGACTTGACAAAGCCACAACAAAAGCAATAAGCAACGCAACAGGCATTAACGAGGTATATATATACCGTTTATTTGAAAACAAAGAGAAATTGTTTGAAAAAGCCTTCGAACATCTTGACAAACAACTGCTAGACAAATGCTTGCTCCATATTGATGTTATGTATATGGGCGAGATGGATTACGAAACAAGATGCAGAATTTATTTTTTAGCAATATGGCGTTTTCTTGTTGGAAATAAAGATGAAATTTTTATGTATGTTCGCTACTATTATTCGCCGTATTTTAAGAAGCACTCCGCCGAGATGCACAAGCAAGGATTTATGCCGCTTGTAAATAAATTCAAGGATGCTTTTAAGGATGAGGCAGACGTCTGGATGATACTTAACCACATATTAAATGTAATGCTTGATTTCGCTGTAATGGTACATAATGATGAGATGCCTAAAAAGGATAATTACACCGAGCATGTGTTCCGTGTAATCTATCAATCTGTCAAGCAGTATTTTAAACACGAGTAAGGAGATAATCCAAAGTAATGAACCCGAAAACAAGAAAGTTATTAAAAGTTATCTCCAATGCGTTGGTGATAGTAGTTGTGGTATTAGCCATCCTGCTTCACGGTTTGCAGTTTGTAGGACTAAAGCCTTACTCTGTTTTGTCCGGCTCAATGCAATCGGTGTATCCCACAGGTTCTCTTCTTTATATAAAGGATGTAAATCCCGAAACATTAAAGGTCGGCGATGTTATCACCTATAAGATGGCAGGCGGTACTCTTTGTACCCATCGTATCATCGAGATTGTTCATAATGAAGATAATCCCGATATTGTTCGTTTCCGTACAAAAGGTGATGAAAACGATACGGCAGATCCACTCGTTGATTACAATAACGTCGTTGGAAAAGCTGTGTTCTGTATACCGCTGCTAGGGTATCTTGCTACTTATATGGCAGTACCGCCTGGAAAATACATAGCCATCACCGTTGCTATTTCACTTGTTCTTATTGAAATAATGATAAGCCTTGTTCTTGACGACAAGGATAAAAAGAAAACCTACACAGAGCAAAATTAAATTTTAAATAAAAAAGGAGACCTTGCTATGAAAAAGTCAAAAGTTTTAATCACTATTTTATGCGCGGTATTGCTTGTTACTGTATCCGTTTTAGGAACGCTAGCTTACCTTACCAGTCAAGATGAAGTGGTAAACACTTTTACCGTCGGTAAAGTAAACATCTCTTTGGATGAAGCGGCAGCAAATGCTAACGGAACTGAAATAGCAGGTGCCGACCGTGTGAAAGAGAATAATTACCATCTTATTCCCGGTCAGACCTATGTTAAAGACCCCACTTTAACCGTTAAAGCAAAGAGTGAAGATTCTTATGTTCGTATGCTCTTGACCCTTAACTGTGCTGATGAGTTTGATGCGATTTACGCACCCGATAAGGCAGACCTCACCACAATTTTTAATGGTTATGACGCTACAAATTGGGTTTATGAAACTGTGACCAGAGATACTGCAAAAAACACTATTACATATGAGTTCCGATACAAAGAGATTGTTGCAAAGTCCGCAACTGATACCAAGTTGGATGCACTCTTTGATTCCATCACCGTTCCCAGTGCTTTTGATAGCAAGGATATGGAATCTATCGCTAACCTTAAAATCACAGTTGTCGGCCACGCTATTCAGGCAACCGGCTTTGTAGATGCAGATGATGCCTGGACTGCTTTTAATGAGCAGATTAACGGCTAATTTATAAATTAATGCTTTCAAGCAGACGGGTAAATTCGTGTTTCTCCGCCTGTTGAAATAAAAACCAAAAGAAAGGAGGAACACGACAATGATAGGCAAACATTGTAAAAAATCCGTAAAGCTTGGCGGTAAAAAGCTGGCTGTTATGCTCGCTTCACTCGCTCTTGTACTTTGCACAGTTATAGGTGGTACTTTGGCTTGGCTCGTCACCGAAACCGCCCCTGTTGTTAACACCTTTACCTATGGAGATATCAATATAACTCTCCAAGAAACAGACACCAATAAAGACGGTGATAACGACCCTAACACCAACACCTATCCAATGGTTCCCGGTCATACTATCACAAAAGACCCAAAGGTTACCTTTAAAGCAAACAGCGAAGATGCTTGGTTGTTTGTAAAGTTGGAAAAATCCGCAAACTTCGATGACTTTATGACCTATGCGATGGCAGACGGTTGGACGAAGCTTGACGACGTGGACGGTGTATATTACAGAGAAGTATCAAAAGTAGCACAAGATGTTGAATTTACTGTAATTAAAGACGATACCGTTACCGTAAAAGGCGAAGTTACCAAGGAAATGCTCAACGCCTTAGATGCAAAGGGCGCAAGCAACTATCCTAAACTCACCGTTACCGCTTATGCGGTACAGCGTGATAGCAATATCGCTACTGCTGCTGACGCTTGGGCAAAAACTCAGCCCGTAAACCCGTAATGTAAACGGAAAATCCGTTGCAGAATAAAATTCATTTAATTCGAAAGGAAGACACAATATGAAAATGAAAAAAGCTTTACTTTATGGTTTAAGCTTCGTTCTCGTGGCAGCCGTTGCTATCGGTGGAACTATGGCTTATCTCACTAGCCAGGACGAGGACGTTAACGTTATGACAATGGGTAACGTTAAAATTGAACAGCATGAGTATCAACGCGTTGTAAACGCAGACGGTACTTACGCTACTGAAACTATCGACAATCAAACAAGCTATGTGCTTGAGAAATTCGTTCAGGCTAAGCCACTGCTTCCCATTGTTGGCGACCCAAGTCAATCCGGTGGCAGTGCCGCTTATGCAGGTTATGATACCATCCCTGTTCGTATGTCTCAGGTAGGTTCATATGGTGGTATGGACGTATTTGCAGGCAAGAACGCTCAGGATAAGTTCGTCACCTTAGAAAACACCGGCAAGACCGATGCTTATGTTCGCACCCTTGTTGCAATCGAAATCGGCAACGGTAATGCATCCTTGATCGGTACTTCTTATCATAAAACTTGGACTAAGAATTCTGTTGGTACCATCGTAATCGGCGGCAACAACTATGCTTTGACCGAGTATGTTTATGCTGGTGCGAACGGTGTGCGTCACGAAGATGGTATCCTCCCCGCAGGCGATACATCTTATCCCAACCTTTCTCAGGTTTACATCAAACACAGCGCTACCAATGAGGACTGCGAAGCGCTTGACGGCAACAGCAACGGCACCCTTGATATCCTCGTTCTCTCACAGGCAGTTCAGGCAGCAGGTTTTGCAAATGCCGATGAAGCTCTTAACGAAAGCTTTGGTGCTGTATCTGCAGCAAATGCAGCTAATTGGTTCGGCGGTGTTGAAATTCCAAGAGTTACCGTTCACGAAGATGTTTTGTATTTCACTGAAGGTAATGTAGGCACAATCTCAAGCCAGGGCGGCAACACTGCTTGGCGTGGTGTTTATTCTGATGGTAAATCTAATGTAACTGAAGTTGTTATTAACGAAGGTATCACCAGACTTAATAACCGTGCTCTCTGCAAAATGCCCAACCTTACAACTGTTTCTTTACCTGAAAGCTTAACCTATATTGATGAAGGCGCTTTCCAACAGTCCGGCTTTGTTACCATTGAGGTTCCTGAAAATGTAACCTATATCGGTAAAACCGCTTTTGGTGCTTGTCCTAACCTTGAAACAATCATCATCAAGTCTAAGAATGTAACCTTCGCAAATTATGTTGGACGTGATAGCGGCGCATTAAAGGAAGTTTATATTTATAGCGATACTGTAACCTTTGAATCCGGCGCTATGTATTTTACCAACAAGCAAACCGGAGAAGCTTCCGACATTACCTTCTATGTAGCAAATCAAGATGTTGCTGATGCTCTCTACAACTCTTCTTCCGCAACCCGTAGCTACGGTATGCTTATTAAGAGCATTGATGGAACAACTACATATTATAACACTTTGAAGTAATTTCTTTAAAAATCAAGAAATATCGAAAGGAAAACACAAAATATGTCTAAACTTAAAAAGGTACTCTTAATGTGTACTGCTTATGCTTTAGTTGCCGCACTTGCTATAGGCGGAACTCTTGCATATTTAACCTCAAAAGATAGTGATGTTAACGTTATGACAATGTGTAACGTTAAAATTGAGCAAATTGAGCAACAGTATGATGAAAACGGAAATCTTGTTGATTTTGAACAAGATAAGCCTCTCTACCCTTATGTTGGTACACTCGGTTGGAAAAATACCGAAAATGCCAATGGCGCATATCGTCAATTTACAATGAATAATGTTGTTGACAAGTATGTTTCAGTAAAAAACACAGGCAAAAGCGACGCATACGTTCGTACACTTATCGCTCTTGAAATGGGTAGCTTTACTTCTGATGAATTTAACAAGATTGGAATTTCAATCAACTCTGAAAATGGAAGTGAATTCAAATTCCCCGGTGCTTGGAATAAAGTAAACGATTTTGTCCAAGAAATTGACGGTTACAAGTACAACGTAATGGAGTTCGTTCATTCTGCACCTGTAAAACCCGGCGAAACAACAGTTCCTTCCTTACTTCAGATTTATCTTAGCAAAGATGCAACTAATGAAGACGTTGCAAAGCTAGATGGTAACGGCAATGGCAAATATGATATTCTCGTTCTTTCTCAGGCTACTCAGACCGCAGGTTTTGAAAATGCAAACTCTGCTTTCCAAAGAGAAAATAAATCTTATGCCGCCGCTAAGAACGCTCTTGACACATCCTTCGGTGTGCCTGAGGCTACCAACACAGAATCGGGCGAAGTTTATTGTGTTGAGTGGTTTACAGGTGCGATTGATAATTATGAAGCAAGCTTAATTGATACTTGGGACGGCACATCAGATACCTCTTGGTACAACGACTCCAACACCGAATTTGTGATTAGTACTGCAGAACAGCTAGCCGGATTTGCTAAACTCGTTGATGATGGCAATACCTTTGAGGGAAAGACAATTAAGCTTGATAAGGACCTCGATCTTTATGTTGAAGGTGAAAACGGCGAATCCGTATGCTTTAATCCTATTGGCTCCTACAGAAAGGATCTGTCTTTCAAGGGCACCTTTGACGGTCAGGGCTACACTATCTCCAACATGAGCCAGAACACCTGGGCATTGGATAATGGTTACGAGTATGGTGACCTTGGTTTAGGACTTTTCGGCAAGGTTAGAAATGCCACTATCAAGAATCTCACAATGGATAACGCCAGTATCTCCGGCGAGTCCGCTATATGTGGCACGGTTGCTGCAACTGCCTACGGCGAGTGCACCTTTGATAACATCACTCTGAAGAATTCTCAGGTCAATGACTACCAGTACTATGCCGGTGGTATTGTTGGTTGGGCATCCGGTAACCATACCTACAAGAATATTAATATGGATGCTTCCACCATTATTGGTTCCCAGTGGGGCGACTTTGGTAATGCAAATGGCGGTATTATTGGTGGAATAGGCTCGAGCGGCAATTATCATTTTGAGGATTGCACCGTTGCATGCCGTATTGATGCTACTAATGACGTAGTTTCCGCTTACCAGTGGTATAACTACCGTAACAGCGGTATGCTCATCGGCAAAGTGCCTCAGACAATAAAAAATGGTGAAGTGCAAACCGTTGCTACTCCCAATAATGTCACCTGTAAGAACGTAACCGTTATTTACGGTGATTGGGCAAACTACACTTACTGCGAATTTGCCGGTACCGGTTATCCTTTTGTTCGCGTACAGGCTGGTGTCAGTGTTGACGCATACTCCAATATTCGCTACGGCCATCCTACCGATGCGAACGGCAACACTGTTGTAGACGATAATCACGTACACAACGACGGTGAGGCACATCATAAGCTTATTGCCTTCAACCAGCTGTTTGGCGGTCCCGCAGATCATCGTTACTGCTACTACGGCATTAATGCTTTTGACGGCGTAAACGTTGTTTATAACAACAAATAATTCTGTTTTGTTCATTTTATGTCCGACCTATCCCTCTTTGAAAGGGATAGGCGGCAATCAAAGGGCATAAGGCGAATTCTTGTGCCTTTTGATTGCCGATGTTATCAGTATTAAAAAATTTTCTCGGTAAAATATAATCCCTAAACGAGTTGATTCTTAATGTTACAGTTTATTCTAGGTCTTATTGTAGGCGGTATATTTGGATTTGGCGTTTGCGCTATCTGCAGTATGGCCGGAACCGATGACCGCATAGAAACCCCTAAAGTGAAAGAAACAGGAGATAGCGATGCCACAAGCAAATAATCCCGATGCTGAGCTTTACTGGCTCATAGGTATAGTTGCCGCATTTTTTCTCTTTTTATTGTTGTTTGGCTTGGTTTCATTCTTCAACGACTTTTCTCAAGAACTTAAATACATAAATTGCGAAATTCGGCGAACGGATGGATCTGAACGCCGTTATTGGATACGCAAAAGACGGAGATTATGGTTATCCTTGATTCCGTTTGTGAAGTATTAATTTACTTACAACAGAGGTCTTCTCTGTAGTGAGCGTGGTAATAAAATGTGTCTTGTCTTCAAACATTTTTACCTCGCACTGCCCATCCCTCTCAGATGGGCAGTAATCAAAGGGTACAACTTGAAGTAATAAGTAATAGTGAAGAGGTTGTACCTTTTGATTGCTGATGATTCTTTTCCCTTTTGCAAGGAGGCAAATACATTGTTAAAAAACAAAATATTCAGACGATTAGCGTTGCTTGTTTCGTTGATAGTTCTTCTAACTTCTACAGTAAATACCACCTTTGGTTTTATCGTGACGAAAACAGATAGTTTGATAAACACTTTTGTTCCGTTTGATAGCGTTATCAGTAATCTTTTGATAAGCAAGAATGTAGAACACCCCTTTGGTGATGAATATGTAATACCCGATAATATCGCTTTTGATTTTAAGGTGGACTTCGGTTCCATATACGCGAATACCACAATTAAAACAACAAATGGTGATATTACTGCCGATAAAAATGGCTCTATTCAAACATCCGTAAAGCCTGGAAAATCTTTTGCAGTTGAAGGGATTGACGCAGGTACGAAAGTAACCGTTACAGAGATACAAAAAGATGGCAGCGGTTTTACCGTTAAAGACAGTGCAGCCACTATGGAAGGAATTGTAGCAGAAGACGGCAGTTTAAAATTCGAGTATGTGAACATCTATACCCCTGCAAGCGTACAGCCTGTTAATATATCCGTCGTAGGCACAAAAATTCTTGAAGGACGCGAGTGGCAAAGCGGAGATGCTTTCTCATTTACATTAGAACAAAAGCAGAGCGATGAAATTTGGACGGTTATTGGCACAAAAGCCGTTACCTATGATGCGAATAACACCTCCTTTAATCAATTTGATTTTAGTGACTTGATACAGGCACTTACATTTGACAAAGTTGGTACATACAATTTCCGTATGACTGAGGTTGTAGGTGATCTTGAAAATGTGGATTACGACAAAAGTGTAAACACATTTGATATTAAAGTTACCGACATGGATATGGATGGCAAATTAGAAGTATCGACCGTAACCGCCGCACAGAACGCAAAAGTAACCGAGACGGACGGAAAATACAAGGTCAATATCACGTTCAACAACACCTTTATCCCTGTTGTTTCAGAACCTGATGATATTGAGGTTAATATTGTTGTGAATAAGACGGTTAAGAATACCGGAGTTTCTTCCATTGGTCCTGACGGATTTGAATTTGTGTTAGAAAACACCATAAGCGGTGAAAAGCGGGCTCTTAAATCGGATGAAAAAGGTAACGCTGTCTTTACACTCCCATTCACCGTGGCTGATGTTGGAAAGACCTATACATACAAGCTGTTCGAAACCAATGACGGCATGATAGGTGTTACCTATGATACCAAAGTATATGATATTTCTATCGCCATTACTTTGAACAGTGATAATAAGCTTGTTTCAACAATCACAATGGATGGCAAAGCCGTGAATGATGTCGTTGCAAGGTTTGAAAACACCTATTATATCGATCAGACTACTGCACCACCTACCGGAGACGATAGCAATATTACGTTCTGGTTTATTATGATGATTATCAGCGGTACAGCCTGTATAGTTCTCGTTCTTCTCGACAAGAGATATACACGTTCAAAAAGCTAAACCCAATAAAGAGCGAGGAAGTGCAATGAAAAATAAACTATTTGATAAAATCTCGAATTTTTTTAGAAATTCTGCCACCTATCAACAGACTAAAAAAATAGAAAGTACGGATAAAACTCCCGTTACAGAAGAATTTGAGCGTTGTGTTATATGTGGTAAACTGACCTGCATTCCTATTTCTATGCCAGTTGATTGGCGTGAGAACTATGAAATTGGACTAGGACAGATATGTGCCGAGTGTGCTAAAATAGAGCGAGAAGCAAAACCATTTGGAAACAAGCTAACCACAGAACAAATTCTGCAAGCTGTTGAACAATGCAGGAAAGAAAATAAATAATAACAAAGCTAAAACACGGTTCTTTCATAAAAAAAGAGCTGTGTTTTTTCTATTTTCGCTCAAAAAAGTGTTCCAATAGAGCAAATTTTCGCTAATTTTTATTTTTTTGCCCCTCCATTTAAGTTTTCTTGAAACTAAAATATAACCTTTTTTACATTTATACCAAAGAGTCGCAGTGGTCGCGGCTCTTAATTTTTTGTGTAAAAGAGGTTTTTTCTATGTTAGACAGAACAGAGTACGAAAATTATTGGTACGCTTTCCAACAGAAGTTGGATAAACTTTTGGACGAACGTGATATGTCCTATCGAGAATTAAGTATTGAGCTTGGCAAATCGCCGGGATATATTCACGACATTCTCAGCCGAAGAATCGATCCGTCCACTATATCTTTGTTTGCAATGGCAGCATATTTTGACTGCACAATATGGGATTTTTTAAATATTACCAAGTAAAAGTTCCGGGGCGTTGTTTGTCAAACAATACATCGGGCAAATCTATTGACGGTAAAAAAATCACGTGTTAAACTGACCATGCTACATTTAAAATAAAGCAGGAGTGTTTTTAAAAGATAACGAAAAATGCAATGTTCCGAAAGGGTTAATTGCGCTTGTTTGTTATGCTTAGCTCCTGTGTATAGGGCAAAGGCAAAAAGACTGCAAGTTAGCACTTATCCTTCGGGTTAGGTGCTTTTTTGTTATCTTTTTGCCTTCTTTTATGTTTTGTTCTCCGCTAAGTGACGGGTTCAAAATAAACGCATAAAGGAAGGTGATTAAAAATGATTGTATTTGACACGGGAAGTTAGTTGCACCAAAGGCTTGGTGCCGAGTACAGCAGTCTAAAATCTGCGACAGGCTGTAAATCACTAGCAGAGGACCCTTCGAAGTTAGGTCAAACTTTATCAGCCGATGCTCTAAGGCTGATTATCCGCATAACCGACATAACAGGAAATACGGAACTAAAGAGCTATCACGGTTCTGGCAACGGACAGTGTGATATAAGGTAAATGGGCTTGCAGGATGCAATAAACCTATTACGTTGCTCGGTTTTATGATTTTCCGCAATAAATCAGAACCCACTTTCACGCGGTGGTCTGAAGTATGAGAGTAGGAAGAGCCGTGATATACAAAGCCCTTCACAAAGGCAATGTGAACTAAAAAGTGCGGATAGCAGATCCGTTACAAAACAAGGATTGTTTGACTGCAAACCTGCGCACACGGCAGACCGGATGGTACAGTGTGACAAAACCACTTGTGCACAGTGGGCGAAAGAAGCGAAGTGCAATATACAGAACTGTTTTCACTTATGGCACTCTGTGAACGAAAATAAGTGCGTAGCCTGCATAGACGAGACGGACATCAGATTCGATTGCAGAAAATGCTTGTATCAGCAAAGACGGATTTCTGACAATAATCCGTTTTAGATCCGAAAGTTTTAGGTAGCTTTTAATCGTATGAAAAGCCCTGCCGGACAATCTGTGGTTGAGGGATTGCATATTGACCGTTCGATGAATGGGACTATATTCGGCATTGTGCAGTAATTTATTTACACTCTTGTTTCAAGAGAACGCACATAAGGAACCTCATTATTTTTATATTTAATTTTCTGTGTTGGGTACGAGGTTCCGTTGTACTCACCCTTATGGGAACAATTTAATAATGATACTAATTTTGATATGCTTTTCAATTAAAATGACTGTCTTTGAGGAATGATGATGACTCTCTTTTATGGGAGTGCAACAGTTTCTTTAGGACTGAAGGTCATAAAGAAACTGTTGCACTCGGATTCGAGTGGAGCCTGTTGTCAAGGCGCTAAAACAAAACAGTATAAAAGAATCAAAAAGAAACATGACCTGAATACCAATGGGATAACTATATCTATACGCCTTGACAACGTCATTTTTCGATGATGAATGATTTACATTTTGAAATTATTTTTTAAGAGTAATTAAAGAATAGTTTTAGGTTTTTTCACGACTGCGGCTAACCTCTAAACATATAACAACTTTCGTTTTTTGATGACGACGGAAAAGATGACTATCGTTTTTGTAAGCCGGCTCACATAGGCTGTGAATCGGCCTATGTGAGCCAAAATTTTTTGAGTAATAATTTTCGTCAATAAATTCCTAAACGAAGAAGATACATAAAGAATAAAATTTTCGTACACAAATTTTATTCCCCTATAAAAGCTGTGAACGAAATTTTAGATACAGGTACAAGGTTCTGAGAGAGCAGACTTGTGTACCAAAAATTTTTGAAGAAAGGAGAAAAGTCATGGCTGATAAGAAAAGAACAAACGAAGATCAAATATTCGACCAACTGAACAAGGCATACAAGCGTAATAATACCAAGAGCTTTGTGACTCAGAACGATTATTACAAGTATGCCAAGATGATGGGAAGCTTTTATGCTAAAAACTTCAACGGTCAGAAATTCGTTAATATCTCGGGTAAACACCTTCGTGCATATGTCGAGGAGATGAAACAAAAAGGTCTTGCACCCACAACTATGAGAGCAAGACTATCGGGTATTCGCTTTTATTATGAGATTATGGGCGGTAAGAACCGTTTGCCTGATAACGAATCGTTAGGCTTGGATAAGCGCAGACTTGGCAAAGAAGACCGAGCGTGGCTCAAAGAAGAAATTGCAGGCGGATTGGTACTCTCTGAAAAGCACGGCAGAATGGATGTATATTACAGCATTAAACTTGGTGCAACCTTTGGTCTTAGACGCATAGAATGCTGCCGTATTCGTCTTGACTGTATAGAACGTGCTTTGCGATATGATGAGCTTACAGTTAAAGGAAAAGGCGGTCAGCGGCGTGCAATACCCGTTGTAACAAGAGAACAGAAAGAACTTCTAATAGAGTTATACAACTTTGCAAAGAAAAACAAGCTACAGTCGATGGAGTATATTATTAGTCCTAACGGTAAGGGCGGCGTTAAGCACGAAAAGGAATCGTTGGAAAACTGGATGACTGCCCACAGAGATAAGTTTACGGTAGAAAACCGTACCAAACAGACAAAGCCCGGCGAGAAGCCGAAAAAGGATGTTTTAACCTGGCACGGACTTCGTTATTATTACGCACAGAATGAATATAAGAGACTGAAAGATAATGGCTTTTACAAGCCGAAGCACAAAGCAAGCGAAGCGCTTGGACATCACAGACCGGATATTACAAACACCTATCTTGCAGAAAAGCCTGCAAGAAAACGCAAACAATAACGTTGAGTATTCATAGATGAAGGAGCTATTTAATTTATATACGAAAATCTTTGATTTTCATTTGTAATGGGAAGCATAGGTCAGGCACCGTCTCTCCACGATGCCTGACTTTTAAGAAAGAATTCGAAACAAACGCGTTTTGGTATAGAGGACAAGACGCAAATCATATTTTAATAAAAGAAAAATCATCGCAAAAGGAAGGAGACGGACTGCATGATAAATTATGTCGCACAGACATGGGAGCAGAAAATCGGCAACAAAATTGTGTCGATTACCAATTTAAACCCTCAATTTTCTGTGGACGAAAAAAGAGAAGTAAAACTACAAATAGAAGCAAAATTATATGATGTTTTTTGCAAATATATGTCCCGTAAACCTTGAAGAAAAAGGGCTGTTATGGTATACTATATATGTCAGCAGCTCCGCTTCTTTTTGCGAAGAAGGGAGTAAAAATTGAATCTTTTTGACGCAATTTATGCAAGACAATCGGTTGACAGGATAGACAGCATATCCGTAGAAAGTCAAATCGAATTTTGCAAAAAGGAAGTGACAGCAGAAAGTTATAAAGTTTATACCGACAAGGGTTATAGTGGCAAAAACATAGACCGCCCTGCGTTTCAAGAGCTTCTGCGCGATATAGAGGCAGGCAAAGTAAACCGTGTTATCGTTTATCGTCTCGACCGTATCAGCCGTTCAGTGCTTGACTTTGCCAATTTAATTGAGGTGTTTCAAAAGAACCATGTTGACTTTGTCAGCACAATGGAGAAATTTGATACTTCAACACCCATTGGCAAGGCTATGCTGATGATTGTTATGATCTTTGCACAGCTTGAGCGTGAAACCATTCAGCAGCGTGTTATCGATGCCTATTCTTCCCGTAGCAAACGTGGATTTTATATGGGTGGTAGAGTTCCGTTTGGATTCGAATTGGTTGAAACAACTATAGACGGAATACGAACCAAAATGTATAAGCCAATTGAGGAAGAAGCAGAGGTTATTCGATTGATATTTTCAATGTATTCAAAACCTCAAACCTCATTCGGTGATGTGATGCGCTACTTGGAAGAGCACGGCATACGAAAGCGTGATGGTAAACTTTTCAATAGAAGCCGTTTGCGTGATGTGATAATCAACCCTGCGTATGTAAAAGCTGATTATCAGCTTTATGAGTTTTTTAAAGCGCAAGGCACCAACATTGTCAATACCCCTGGGGATTTTATCGGTATAAACGGAGCGTATCTTTATTCGGGCGATAATCTTAAACGAAAAACTATATCCTTAGTAGGTCACACATTGGTCCTTGCACCGCATGAGGGACTTGTCGATTCGGCAACGTGGATTAAATGCCGTTCTAAGTGCTTGAACAACCAAAGCGTTGCACGACCCATCAAGGCAAAAGCAACATGGCTTGCGGGTAAAATCAAATGTGCCAGCTGCGGATATGCACTAACCGCTAAGATTTATAAGTGCAAAACTAAGTCCGATAACCGTTATTATCTCTGCACAAACAAATATCACGCAGGTGGTTGTCATTTTGGCTCACTGGATGCTGATGTTGTAGATGATATTGTATTTAAAGAAATGCAGAAGAAATTAGCGGAATTTCAGACACTGTCAAAGAAAAAGCAGGACGGCTGTAACCTGCAAGTTATAAAACTTAAAACACGCATAGAAGAGATTGACAAAGAAATATCCTCTTTGCTCGAAAAAATTACTTCGGCAAATGATACGGTGATGCAGTACATAAACAACCGTGTTGCCGAGCTCGATGCCGAGAAGAAGGAACTTGGCGCCGAGATTGTCTCATTAGAGAGTAACCGCACAAATGATGTGGGTGAAATCGGCGGATACTTTGAGCATTGGGATGAACTGTCGGTTAGCGACAAAATCACGGTGGTTGACTGCCTGATAGAGCGCATAACCGCCTCAAAAGAAAGCATTGAAATCAAGTGGAAAATATAAAATAAAAGGCGTCGCAAAAGCATTTCACCATTGTTGTTCTGGTGAAGCTTTAAGACTTACTACAGATAAACTTAATAGTAAGAATTTCTACGCGTTTAACCCTAATTTTGATAAGAATCCAAAAAGAATGAAATAAAAAAGGTGAGCTTCTGCTCACCTTTGATTTTTTCTGTACGCTAAATAGTCTTCTAAAATTATAACTGCCGCTACAGCGTCAACTACATTTTTGCGTTTTTTTCCTTTTGTATCGGTGTAATTGAGAGCGGTATGAGCCGAAACTGTTGTGCATCTTTCATCCCACATAATAATTTCCTTATTAGTTTTTACACCAATTTTTTTGCCAATTTCTTGGCATTCTTGCGCTCGCTCACCAATTGACCCATCCATATTTTTTGGGTAACCTACAACAATTAAATCAGCATTTAATTCTTGTGAAAGATTTGCGATTTTTTCTATTAATTTTTCGGTATTGTATTCGGTTATTACAGTTTTTGGAAAAGCAAAGCTTTCACTGTTATCGCAAACGGCAATTCCGGTTCTTGCTTTTCCTAAATCAACCGACATTATAATCATTATTTTTTCCCCTTTCAAGAGCTGGCAAGTCTGCTTCTTGTGTCCGGTACTAATTCTTTTGGCAAGTGAGAAACATCATTATAAAACTTTAAATTTATGTTAATGTTATCATCTACTTCAATAAGCATAACAGCAGTATTTTCACTCCATGGCACATCCTTTAATTTGGTAATGTCGTTATAAAGTAATCTACAAGTAAGGCAACGCAGAAGTCCGCCATGGGTAGAACAAGCAACCGTTTTTCCTTTATTGTTTTTTATAATGTACTGTAACGCCTCCCAAATGCGCTCATAAGCGTGACGCATAGATTCACCTTCGGGCGGGGCAAAGTCTTCGGGATGGTTGTCCCAAGTGTCTGCCAAGCCTTCAATCGAATTAAATGCTTCTTTAAATTTTCTGCCTTCAACCATACCGCCGTGTAATTCGGCAAGTTCTTTAATTAAAACGATTTCACATTTTTTGTTGCCTTTAACTGCTTGCGCTGTTTTTTCAGCGCGAATTAGCGGACTTGAGTAAATTTTATCTAAATAAATCTCGTCAAAACGCTTTTTTAAATATTCTAATTGTTTGTGACCGTCTTCGCTAATATCTAAATCGGTCGAGCCTTGAAAAATTCGCATAACATTGCCTAAAGCCTCGCAATGTCTAACAAAGTATATTTTAGTCATCATAATCACCAAGAGAATTATAACATAGTGCAAACAAATTGACAAGTTTTAAAAATATTTTTTAAAACTTGTTTATTTTTATATAATTTGTTATAATAAATAAAATTCACACAATCTTTTGAAAGGAAGTTTAAAAATGAAAAAGTATTTTAATCGCCTATTTATTGACGGTCTTTCAGGAATGGCGTATGGATTGTTTTCTACACTTATTATCGGTACAATCATCTGCCAGATTGCAAACTTAGTTGGCAATAACATTGTTGCAGACTACTTGAACGCTATGGGAAATGTTGCCAAAACATTAACCGGTGCCGGTATTGGCGTTGGCGTTGCTTGCAAGTTAAAATCTTCACCGTTAACTACTGTTGCTGCAGCAGTAGTAGGTATGATTGGCGCTTTTCCAAATCTTGCAAATGAACAGTTTTTAATCGGCAAACCCGGTGAGCCTCTTGGCGCTTTTATTGCGGCGTATGTTGCAATTGAAATTGGTCATTTAGTTTCAGGCAAAACCAAGGTTGACATTATTGTTACTCCTATTTCTTGTATTCTTACAGGTGCTATTGCGGGGTATTTTGTGGGTCCGTACATATCAACCGCTATGAAATGGATTGGTCAGCTTGTAAATATAAATGTTGAGCAAAGTCCGATTTTAGGCGGCATTGCGGTTTCGGTTATAATGGGTATTATACTTACATTACCGATTTCATCGGCGGCTATAGGTGTTTCAATGGGACTTACAGGTCTTGCGGCAGGAGCGGCTACAATTGGTTGTTGCTGTAATATGGTTGGTTTTGCCGTTATGAGTTATCGTGAAAATAAATTTGGCGGTCTTA
>JAZRAQ010000001.1:0-39918 GCA_045634645.1 Acutalibacteraceae bacterium | reverse complement strand
AAGCAACGGGTGCAAACATTGATACGACGGGGAGAACCGTTAACGATTGCCTTTACCTTCTTAACGTTGGGCTTCCAAGTTCTGTTTGAACGTCTGTGTGAGTGAGAAACCTTAATACCGAAAGCAATTTCTTTATTGCAGATATCACATTTAGCCATGGTCTGCACCTCCTTTTTCTTTGTTGGTATGTATATACCAATCGCATAGCAAGATATATCTTACCACAAACAAATTTAAAAATCAAGTGTTTTTTTAAAATTTATTATCTTTCGCTTCTAATAGGTCTTCGCATTAAATCAGGCACCGACTGTGTAACATCCTTTGCCTCATAAAGTACGCTGTAACATTCGTTGATAATCGGCAATTCTACATTATATTTTTTGCCTAAATTATAAATCATCTCGGTAGCATAATAACCCTCAACCGTTCCTACCTCTTCTAATGCGGTTTTAATATCCGCACCGCTACCCACTTTATAACCGAAACGGTTGTTACGGCTGTGGCGTGAGGTACAGGTTACTACTAAGTCGCCGATACCTGTAAGGCCGGCAAAAGTATATTCTTTAGCGCCCATACAAACACCTAACCTTGTCATTTCGGCAAGACCTCTTGTGATTAATGCGGCTTTGGTATTATCTCCGAGACCCAAACCATCGCAAAATCCTGCGGCTATTGCTATGATATTTTTCATAGCACCACCCAATTCTGCACCCTTTATATCACCTGAAGTATAAACCCGAAGTGTTTCACTTGTCATAATATCCTGAACAACCTGTGAAGCCGCCAATGATTCGGATGCCGCCACAATAGAGGTTGGTATATTTCTTGCAACCTCCTCTGCATGTGACGGGCCCGACAAGGCAACCACCACTGCATCAGGTATTTCATCAGCAATAACCTCTGATAAGAATTTAAGGCTACCTTTTTCCATACCTTTCGAAACATTTACAACTATGCCAAAATTTTTATATTGTGAAAGCTTGCTTGCAACATCGCGAATAACGGTTGAAGGGGTTGCAATTATAGTTATGGCGCTACCCTCAACCACCGACATATCAGTAGTAATTTCAATTTCGTCAGGCAAGAAAATACCTCTTAAAAGCTTTTCATTGGTACGCTTTTCACTAAGCATTTCAACTTCCCATTCAAACGGGGACCACAAAGCAACCTGATTTCTATTGTTGAAAGCCGAAATAGCCAAAGCCATTCCCCATCCGCCTGAACCTAAAACAGTAATTTTAGCCATCTTCAATTCCCCTTTAACTTAATTTTAGATTCTGTGCCTGCAATTAAACGGTTAATATTATCTTTATGTTTTAAGATTACAATCGCGCCCATAGCAACTATTAAAATTATTTGAGGCAAAACCATTGCAGTTTTATCATAAAAAACAATTGACAAAATAACTACTACCAATGTAGCACAAACCGAACCTAAAGATACATACTTTGAAATAAATGTAATAAGACCGAAAGCGATAAGCCCGATTATTATAGCAATCGGACAGCAAACCGCAAAAATACCAACGCTTGTTGCAACACCCTTTCCGCCCTTGAAATCAAAGAAAAACGGATATATATGCCCTAACATACAAGCAACTCCGCAAAGATATGCGCCAATAATTGGATGCACCCAATCAGATGGTGACTGAACGGTAATATACTCGAAAATCGCTTTACCCATAAAACAAGCGGCAAAACCTTTCAAAGCATCAAACACGAAGGTTAAAATTCCGGGTAAAACACCCGCGCTTCGCAAAACATTTGTAGCGCCTGCATTACCGCTTCCAAGTTCTCTTACGTCTTTTTTAAGAAATGCCTTAGCGAAAATAACGGCAAAGTTTATACTACCTATAAAATAGGCGGCAATAACTGTAACGATAGCGGTTATAGCCATTATTTATCGCCCCTTTCACGAATTACAAACCTGATAGGTGTACCCTCTAATCCGAAAATTGCCCTGATTTGATTTTCCAAATAACGCTGATATGAAAAATGGAACAACTCCGCATTATTACAAAAACAAACAAACGTAGGTGGTTTTGTAGAAGCTTGAGTCATATAGTAAATTTTAAGACGCTTACCCTTGTCAGACGGTGGTTGAACACGGGCAGTCGCGTCAGCCAAAATATCATTCAACTTACCTGTTGAAATTCGCATTGTGTTCTGCTCATTAACATACTTAATAAGCTCAAACAAGCGGTCAACCCTTTGACCTGTTTTAGCCGAAATAAATATAATCGGCGCATAAGGCATAAAGGAAAAATCGGTCATCAGTTTTTTGCGGAAAGCATCCATTGTTTTGCCGTCCTTTTCAACTGCATCCCACTTATTAACCGCAATTATACAAGCCTTACCCTGTTCAAGAGCCAAGCCTGCAACCTTAGAGTCCTGTTCGGTAAAACCGTCAACCCCGTCAATCATAATAACACAAACATCCGCGCGCTCAATCGCCATTTTGGCGCGAAGCACACTGTATTTTTCAATTTTATCTTCAACCTTACTTTTTCTGCGAAGTCCCGCAGTGTCAATAAAATTGTATTTTACGTCATTACGCTCAATTCTGGTATCAATAGCATCTCTTGTTGTACCCGCAACATTAGAAACTATCGAGCGTTCTTCACCCGCTATTTGATTAACAAGTGAAGATTTACCTGCATTAGGCTTACCAATAATTGCAACATTTATAATTTGTTCGTCATCATCTTCAAATTCTTCGGGCGGAATATGAGAAATTACAGCATCCAACAAGTCACCCGTTCCGTGACCGTGTACCGAAGAAACAGCAATAGGATCGCCAATGCCCAAATTATAAAATTCGTAAAACTCTAAAGGCATTTCGCCGATATTATCGCATTTGTTAACACATAAAACTACCGGTTTACCACTCTTTTGAAGCATTGATGCAACGTCCATATCTGCTGCAGTTACACCGCACTTTAAATCCGTTACAAAAATTATAACGCTTGCAGTATCAATCGCCAACTGTGCTTGAGCGCGCATACTGCTTAAGATAATATCATCAGTCTTAGGTTCAATACCACCCGTATCAACAAACATCATCTTTCTGCCTAGCCACTCACCGTCACCGTAAATACGGTCGCGTGTAACACCGGGGGTATCATCAACTATTGAAAGGCGTTTGCCTATTATTTTATTAAAAAGTGTAGATTTGCCTACGTTAGGTCTGCCCACAACGGCAACAATAGGTTTAGCCATACTGTTTTTCCTTTCCTAAAATCGCGTCTATCAGTTCATATCCGTCATTCTCGACGGGAATTACAGTTACATTAAGTTCTTTAGACAACTCGTCCACCGTTATACTGTCCAAAAACATATCTCTTTCATTTCTTAACATAACCGCAGGAATAAGCAATTCTTCTCCTAAATCAATAACTTTTACCTGCTCTATTATATCGGTAGCGGTTACAAGCCCCGCAACCGTAATAAGCTCACCGAAAAAGTTATTTTTAATATCAATAACTTTACACTCTAAATTATCCCATTTTTTAAGGCATTTGTCAACAATTTGTGTTAATAACGGTTTAGCCGCTTTCCCGGTAACTAATGTTATTTTGCGCTTTTTTTCTAATTTGTAATCAATGTCAACAATAGCATTGCTTGCCTCTTCCAACATTAATGACCACAAACCCACGCCGTTTTCCAACTGTAAAAACTCGCCATAATATTCAGCGCTTGGCATTTCACGGCCTGACAGTAAATAAAATTCATCCGAAGCATAAACTCTGCGGGAACCGTATTTTTCAAGACATTTTTCACCGAAACGGTTAATTATATCGATTGTTTCCCCCGCAGTTTGACTGTTAAACGGTTTTAACTCTGCCAAGCCCTCACGAAATTTTGTAAGGCCAACAGGCACCGCCGCAATAGATTCGGCATTTTTAAGATTTGTTAAATCTTCAAGACTTTTTTTAAGTTCTTCGCCGTCATTATACCCCGGACAAAGAACTAACTGACAGTTAAGCTTAATACCCGCTTCATCAAAGCGTTTAATTATATCCAACACCTTGCCCGCATTTTTATTCTTCATCATTTTTACACGAAGTTCGGGATTTGTTGTATGCACCGATATATTTATCGGACTTATATGCATTTTTATAATACGCTCAATTTCATGCTCGGTAATATTGGTAAGGGTAATATAATTGCCAAAAAGGAAAGAAAGACGAGAATCATCATCCTTAAAATAAAGGCTTTCCCTAAGCCCCTTTGGTAATTGGTCAATAAAGCAAAAAACACATTTATTAAGGCAAGAATGTTGCTTGTCCATTAAATAGGTTTCAAAGATTAACCCTAACTCGTCATACTCGTTTTTACGGATTGTTACATTCTTAATTTTGCCTTTTCGATTTATATACTGAACCCTTAATTTTGTATTGTTTTGATAAAAACGGTAGTCAAGTACATCCATTATATCGTTTTTATTTATGGAAATAAGCGTATCTAACGGTTTTATTCCCTTTTTTTCAGCAATACTGCCCTTTTCTACCGAAGCTATTATAACAGACATACTTAAACCTCCTTTAACTCAAAAAAATCAGAGGCGGAAAATTTCCCCCTCTGATTTAAGTTCGCAATTTGTAAACAAATTATTCAGCAATCTTTACAACCTCACGGCCGTCATACTGACCGCAAGCAGCGCAAAGTCTGTGAGGGCGTTTATAAGCGCCACATGAACATTTAACTAATGTAGGTGCAGTTAACTTCCAAACATTATTTCTTCTTTTGTCTCTTCTTGCTTTTGAATGTTTTCTCTTTGGTACTGCCATTTTCAGCACCTCCTTAAATTGATTATAAAAATTAGTTATTTAGTAAATCTGCGAGGGCTTGTAATCTTGGGTCAATTTCCTTATGAGTGCAATCACAAGTCTCTTTATTCAAATTTTTACCGCATTTCAGGCAAATACCCTTACAATTCTCATCGCACAAGTGCTTTAAAGGTAGACTGACAATAACTTCCGTATACAAAAGTTCATCAATATCCAACTTCATATCGGGAACCAAAAGGATTGTATCACTGTCTTCCCCTTCAATTGCGGTTGCCAATGATTTATCCACCTTAACGGTAACAGGTTTTGCAGTTTCTACACCGCAACGGTCACACGGAGCGTCATAAATATAATTTATATCCGCCTCTAAACGAACCAAACCTGCTTTGTTAGAAATAGTACCCTTAAACTCTACAGGTTTTTTGAGCGGAAAATTACCTGAATGTTCAGTGTCACTTAAATCTAACGTATAATCTATCGGTAAAGCAGAATTTTCATTGACAAAAATGCGTTTTAAATCAATAATCATACTTCCACCTCTACCGTAACAAAGTTTATTATATATATTTAAAATGCCTTTGTCAAGTTTTTTATTTCTTTTTAGCAAAAAAATACGGGCAGTAAGCACTGCCCGTTTAATTTCTTAATTGCAAACTTCAGCAATATCGAACAACTTTTTAGGTAATTCTTCTTTATCTGCTGATACTGTGAATACAAATTCTACGTCTTCAATCTTTGCAATTCTTTCGAAGAAAGCTACAAGCTCATCATAATCACGAGTGCCTATTCTTAAAGTAGCATCACCGAAAATGTGGGTAACATCGTGGTTGCCTGATTTAATTCCGGTAATCATACCGTAATATTCACCATATCCTGAAATGCAGAATGCATCTGCATCAATCAAACGCGCTTTATGAGTAACGGAATAGGTTAATGTATCTCCCTTTTCGATACAAACTACGTTTCCAAGACTTATATTAGCAGCTTGGTTTACCATATCAACCAACATTTTAGTCTTGCCCGAGCCTTTTCTTCCGATAATGATTTTAATCATTTAAACCAACTCCTTTTTTATTACACTGCAAAAGCAGTAATTTCTTAAATTATTTATTGAGTCTTGCTTCTAATTCAGCTTTTTGAGCCTCATAACCGGGTTTTCCGAGTAATGCAAACATATTTTTCTTGTAGCTTTCAACACCGGGTTGGTCAAACGGGTTTACACCCAACATATAACCCGAAATTGCGCAAGCTTTTTCGAAGAAATAAATAAGTCTGCCAAGGTTTTCCTCGTCTGCCTTATCAACCTTGATTTCAAGGTTAGGTACGCCACCGTCAGTATGGGCTAAAACTGTACCCTCAAACGCCTTGCGATTTACAAATGATAGGTTCTTGCCTGCCAAGAAGTTAAGACCGTCACCATCATTTTCTTCTTTTTCTATTATAACATCACTGTCAATATCGCCAAAGGTTACAACAGTTTCAAACATAAGTCTTGCGCCGTCTTGAACATATTGTCCCATAGAGTGCAAATCGGTAGAGAAAATAACAGATGCAGGGAACAAGCCCTTATTATCCTTACCCTCACTCTCTCCGTAAAGCTGTTTAAACCATTCTGCCATCATAGTAAATCTTGGCTCATAACTTACAAGCAATTCAACCGATTTACCCTTGCGGTAGAAAGCATTTCTTAATGCAGCATAAGTGTAACAATCGTTCTTATACATATCGGGTTCGTTATATTCTGCTTGAGCCTTTCTCGCGCCTGACATCAATGCGTCAATATCAGCACCTGCTGCAGCGATTGGCAAAAGACCAACTGCTGTAAGCACTGAAAATCTTCCGCCTACGTCATCCGGCACTACAAAACATTCATAACCCTTTTCGTCTGCCAGCTGTTTCAATGTTCCTCTTGCTTTATCTGTTGTGCAGTAGATACGCTTTGCAGCTTCTTCTTCACCGTATTTTTCTTCCAATAACTTGCGGAATACTCTGAATGCGATTGCAGGCTCTGTTGTTGTTCCTGATTTTGAAATTATATTAACCGAAACGCGCTTGCCTTCACAAATTTTAAGAATATCTGCCAAGTAAGAGCCGCTTATATTATTACCTGCAAAATAAATTTCGGGAACACCGTCAGCCAAATTATTGTAATAAGGTCCCTTTAAAAACTCGATAGCGGCACGCGCGCCCAAATATGAGCCGCCAATACCGATAACTATTAAAACATCGGTATCACTCTTGATTTTTTGTGCTGCTTTTTTAATTCTCTGGAACTCTTGCTTGTCATAATCAGTAGGAAGCTCAACCCAACCTAAAAAGTCATTACCGAGACCGTTTTTAGCGTTGATTGATTCGTGAGCAGACTTAACCTGCGCTTCAAGACCTTTAAGGTCATTTTCACGCAAAAAATCTGATGCGAATGAGGAGTTAAATTTGATTGCCATTTTTTATTTCACCTTACATTTTCGATTTATTTTATTTTACTATATTTCTTGTATTTTTTCAAGCAAAATTACATATAATTAAAAATTTTTTCACAAACTTAATAATCCGTTCAAAATCCATTTTAAAGTTACCCATAAATTAAGTTTTCCAACATTCTCGGCGGCGGTAATTTCAATTCTGCCGACCTCTGTGTCCCCTAAATATACATTAACATATCCCAATACATCTCCTATTTTAACGGGAGCCTTAATATTTTCGTTCCATTCCGTTTTTCTTGTAATTTCTTTTTTTTCAGTTTTAGGCGCCAAAATATCAACTGTATCATTGGCTGTAACACCGACCTCTTTCTTAACACCGTCTTTAATTTTAACTTTTGTACCATCCTTTAAATTAGCATCTAAATTTTGAAAATTGTAATTTGCAAAGCCGTAATCGAGCAGTTTTTTAGCGCCGTTAAATCGGTCGTTACTGCTTTCCCCCGCTAAAACCACCGCTACTAATTCCATTCCGTTTCGCTTTGCAGTTGCCGAAAGGCAGTATTTTGCAATGCCCGTGGTACCCGTTTTCAGTCCTGTTGTACCCTCATAAAAACGAACTAATTTGTTGGTATTTACAAGTTCGCTTTTGCCGTCACGCAAAGAATCCATCCAAACGGTTGAATATTTTTTAATTAAATCGTGTTTAATAAGCTCTCTAGACATTACCGCAACATCATGCGCCGATGTATAATGCCCCTCGGCATCAAGACCTGTTGCATTAACAAAATTGGTGTTATTCATACCAAGTTCCTTTGCACGCTCGTTCATAAGCGCTACAAATCCCTCTTCACTGCCGGCAATCGCTTCTCCCAACGCCACACACGCATCGTTAGCGGAGGCTATAACCGTAGCCTTTAACAAATCGTCAACCGTCATACCCTCGCCCGGCTCAAGCCAGATTTGTGAGCCACCCATACTGCAGGCGTGTTCGCTCGCATTTATAACCGTTTCAAGCGCTAAATCGCCTCGCTCAATTGCCTCCATAATAAGTAATAAAGGCATAATTTTAGTAATGGAAGCGGGGGCTAATTTTTCGTCCGCATTATCCTCGTACAATATTTTGCCCGTCCTAACCTCCATTAAGATAACCGATTTTGCTTTAATATCTAATTTTTGCCCTACAACCGCATTCTCACTTGAGGCTTCAAGAGGTACGTCTATATCACTCAAATCACACTCGCTCGATACCGTTACACCCTCTTTTGCCGATACACTTATGCAAAAAAACAAGCACAAACACAAAAACAAACTTAAAAATCTTTTCAAAAAAAGCACACCCTTTTATACCGTATATAAAAGGATATGCCATAAAAATTTATTCTATTACCGCAACGATTTTACCGCCGCCAACCACCATATCTCCGTCATAAAAAACTGCCGCCTGTCCGATACTTGGAGCTCTTTGAGGTTGTAAAAATTCAATCAAAACCTGACCGTTTTGATACGGCTTTATAACCGCCTCGTTTTCATTTTGACTGTAACGGATTTTAACCGCAACTTTCATTTCGCCATCTAATTTATCAAACGGAATGAAATTGACATTATCAACCACGATTTTCTTATGAAAAAGGTCGCTGTTTTCACCCAAAACAACCTGATTTGTTTGGGCGTTTTTATCCACAACAAAAGCAGGTTTTCCCAAAGCAATTCCAAGTCCCTTCCGTTGACCGATTGTGTAATGAATCACGCCCTTATGCTCACCTAATTTTTCGCCTTGTAAATTTATATAATCCCCTGTTTGAGATACAAAATCAGAAGTCTTTTCGATAAAAGAAGCATAATCACCGTCAGGCACAAAGCAAATATCCTGACTGTCTTTTTTGTTTGCGTTTATAAATCCTTGTTCGCAGGCAATTTCACGAATTTGAGCCTTTGTATAATCACCAAGCGGAAAAATTGCATTGGCAAGTTGATTTTGTGTCAAACAATAAAGCACATAGGATTGGTCCTTGGTGAAATCCTTTGCTTTATACAATAAAAATCTACCGTTTTTTTCAACAATTCTTGCATAGTGTCCTGTTGCAATTTTATCAAAGCCTAATTCATTGGCCTTTTTAAGCATTTTGCCGAATTTAATATTTCGGTTGCAAACAATACAAGGATTAGGAGTTCTGCCTTGAATATATTCGTTTATAAAATCATCTATTACAAATGCCTTGAAATCTTCGGACAAATCAACTGAATAATGCTTTATATTCAATTTTTGGCAAACTGCATTTGCATCAGCTATGTTTTGCCCGTCACTTGCTTTTTTTAAAAGACTTAATGTAACACCCGCAGTTTCATATCCGTTTTTAACCAACTGATACGCACAAACAGAGGAGTCAACTCCGCCGCTCATACCAACTAAAACCTTATCCAATATTTCTTCTCCTTTATTAAAAAGAGCCGACAAAAATCGGCTCCCTTAAATTAAATAGCTGTTGTTAACGCAATGTTATAAAGATGCTCATCAATAGTTTTGGTCATATTAAGAGCCTCATAAATATCGTAATCCACAACCTTGCCAAGCTTATAAGCTACAACCCGGTTTCCTATTCCCTCTTTAAGAAGCTGTACAGATTCATATCCCATTTGAGTCGCAATAAGTCTGTCACGAAGAGTAGGTCGTCCGCCACGTTGAACGTGTCCCAAAATTGTAGCTCTGGTTTCAATGCCTGTGGCTTTTTCAATTTCTTTAGCCATTTCATCCACACCGCCGACACCCTCGGCAACAATTATAATGAAGTGTTTCTTGCCTAATTTCTTTGTTTCAACAATCTTTTCAATAACCGCATCCATATCTAACTTATGCTCTGGAATTAATACCATTGCCGCACCAACAGCAATACCCGTTCTTAAAGCGATATATCCTGCTTTTCTACCCATAACCTCAACCACACTGCAACGCTCATGAGAGTCACAGGTGTCGCGAAGTCTATCTACCATATCAAGTACGGTATTCATAGCGGTATCGAATCCGATTGTATATTCAGTGGAAGTAATATCGTTATCTATCGTTGCGGGAATTCCAACACAAGGAATACCTGCCAAAGACAAATCTCTGGCACCCTTAAAAGAACCGTCACCGCCGATAACAACTATACCCTCTATGCCGAACTTTTTACAGGTTTCAACCGCTTCTTTTATACCCTCTTCAGTTTTAAATTTTGGGCTTCTTGCGCTGTAAAGCATAGTTCCGCCCAACTGAATAATATCAGATACCGAACGGGAATCTAAATCAATTATATCCCCTTCCATAAGGCCGTTATAACCTCTGCGGATACCTTTTACTTTTATACCAAGTGAAACCGCTGTTCTTACAACTGCACGAACCGCAGCGTTCATACCGGGAGCGTCTCCGCCACTGGTAAGCACTCCTATAGTTTTCATTAAAAATCAACTCCAAAAAATTATCAGATTACAGTATAAACTATATTTTTATTTTTTTCAACAAAAATTTTCATTTTACATATTTCAAATTTTGTTGGCCTAAAAGAGCGGTTAACTCATCCTCTAAACCGCAGGTATAATCAACATACAGGCCCTTAGGTGCTTTTAATTTTTTATTTGTTTGGGTACAAATAATATATACCGGTATGTTACCTCTATGCCTTAATAATATTTGCTTGACCTTTTCAAAAATTGGCGCTTCGATTGATTCAATCTTTAAATAAAGTCCGCTTTCAAATTTAGGTTTATTTAAAAGGAAATTTTCAGGAATAGCCTCTACCTTTTCGCATATAATTTCAGTTTCCCTGTCCTCGCGTTCGGAAATTCTTCCGCTTAGCATTATAGGCTTCGTATCGGTTAAATAAGGCTTATAAATATTGTATGCCTTATCAAATATAGTGACACTTATTGTTCCTGTTACGTCTTCAATTTGAGCGGTAGCCAACAAATTATTATTTTTAAGTTGTCGAACCTTAAGTGAGCTTATAATTCCTGCTATAGTTATTTTTTTACCATCAATGTTTTCACCCGATAAAATTTTAGAAATATTATCAAGTTTTGCATTCTTTAAAAATGCTTCATATTTATCGAGCGGATGCCCCGAAAGATAAAGACCTGTAGCCTCTTTTTCAAGCGAAAGTCTTAAATCACTTTCCATTTCGGGTATAGGTTGCATCTGGAAGGTATTGGGACTTCCCATTTCTTCAAACAAATTAAGTTGACCTTGACCTGAATACTTGCGCTCAATTTCAACCGCAGAAATCACTCCCTCTATATTATACAGCATTTCTCTGCGGTTATCAGAAAGACAATCCATAGCACCGCTTTTAATTAAACCTTCCAGCGCTTTGCGGTTAAACTCGCGTGAGTAATTACGCAAGCAAAAATCATAAAATGATGTGTACTCTCCGTTTTGCTCGCGCTCTTTTATTAGTCTCTCTATAACACCTAAACCTAAGTTTTTAACCGCCAAAAGTCCGAAACGAATAATATTTTCTTTAGGTGTAAAGTCTTTACCGCTATGATTAACACTCGGTGGCAACACTTTTATACCCATTTTTTTAGCCTCTGCAGTGTAAACTGACAACTTATTGGCGCTATCCATAGTACCTGTCATAAGCGAAGCAAAATATTCAGCAGGATAATGACATTTCAAATATGCCGTTCTATACGCCACAAAGGAATATGCGCAAGCATGCGCCTTATTAAAAGCATAAGAACTAAAGCTTGACATTTCATCAAAAATCTTTTCGGCAGTTTGCTTTTCAACACCGTTTTCTATGGCGCCCGAAATAAAATTCTGGCGTTCCTTTTGTAGTACGGCATGCTTTTTCTTTGCCATGGCGCGCCTTACAATATCTGCCCTGCCAAGTGAATAACCCGCAAGAGTTCTGAACACCTGCATAACCTGTTCTTGATAAACGATACACCCGTAGGTTACTTCAAGTATCGGTTTTAAAAGCGGCGTATCATAGGTAATTTTTTCTCTGTTGTGACGGTTTGTTACATATTTTGGTATAGAATCCATCGGTCCCGGTCTGTAAAGAGATAAAACCGCCGTTAAATCTTCTATACTTTCAGGGCCTAACTGACGAAGGACATTCTTCATTCCGTCCGACTCAAACTGAAATACGCCCAAAGTCTTGCCCTTTGACATCATTTCATAGGTTTGCTTATCATCAAGCGGAATTTTTTCTATATTAAAATCAGGATTTTTCCGTCTTATATATTTTTCAGTGTCGGCAATAACGGTTAAATTTCGAAGACCTAAAAAGTCCATCTTCAAAAGTCCCAATTCCTCGAGTGAAGTCATTGGAAACTGGGTTACAACCGCATCGTCATTAACCGCCAAAGGTACATATTCAGCAACAGGCTTGTCCGAAATTACAACCCCTGCCGCATGGGTAGAAGCATGCCTTGGCATACCCTCAACCTTAAGCGCCATATCAAGCAATTCTTTAACTTGAGTATCATTTTCATATAAATCTCTTAACTCACGGCTACCCTCTAACGCTCTGTTAATAGTCATACCAACAGACTGCGGTATCAATTTTGCAATTTTATCGCAAGTAGCGTAAGGTATATCAAGCGCTCTGCCCACATCTCTTACCGCCGCCCTTGCAGCCATTGTACCGAATGTCACAATTTGCGAAACACGGTCGGTACCGTATTTTTCGGTTACATAATCAATCACCTTTTGACGATTAACGTAACAAAAATCTATATCAAAATCAGGCATGGAAACACGCTCGGGATTTAAAAAGCGTTCAAAATACAAATCGTATTTTATAGGGTCGATACCCGTAATTCCGATACAGTACGCCGCCAATGATGCCGCGCCCGAGCCACGGCCGGGGCCTACCGGTATACCATTATTTTTTGCATAATTCACAAAGTCGGCTACTATTAAAAAGTAGTCAACATATCCCATTTGATTTATAATTGATAATTCATAATTTAATCGGTCAATATAAATTTTATTAGGTTTTAGTCCAAAAATTTTGTATAGTCCATCAAAACATTTATTTTTAAAGTACTCAAAATGGTCTTGTTCGCCTATATCAAACCTTGGTAATTTGATTTTGCCGAACTCGAATTCAACATTGCATCGTTCTGCTATTTTTACGGTATTTTCTATTGCAGAAGGCGTTTCTTTAAAAATTTCCGCCATTTCCTGAGCTGATTTCAAATAAAATTCGTTTGTCTTGAACTCTAATGCCTGTTCCTCACTGATTTTAGTTCCGGTTTGTATACACAATAATACCTTGTGCATTTTATAATCTTCTTTATTTATATAATGAGCGTCATTAGTTGCAACAAGCGGTATACCCGTTTCGTTTGAAATTCTTAATAACTGTTCATTAACTATTTTCTGTTCTCTTATATTATGGTCTTGCAGTTCTAAATAATAATTTTCTTTGCCGAAAACGTTGCTGTACCAAATTGCAGTTTCTTTTGCCTTATCGTATTCATTATTCATTAAAAGGCGAGGTATTTCACCTGCAAGACAAGCAGAAAGCGCAATTAAGCCACCGCTGTATTGTTGCAAAATTTCTTTGTCCACACGCGGTTTAGAATAAAATCCTTGAGTAAAACCCATAGAAACGAGTTTTATAAGATTTTGATAGCCCTCATTATCCTTACAAAGCAATACCAGATGATTATATCCGTCCAAGCCTTTTTGCTTATCAAAACGGCTTCGGGTTGATACATAAACTTCGCATCCGATAATGGGTTTTATTCCCTTTTCCTTTGCATATTTATAAAAATCAATAACGCCGTACATAACACCGTGGTCGGTTATAGCAATGCTTTTTTGACCTAGTTCTACCGCTTTATCAATTACCTTTTTTATTACACAGCAACCGTCCAGAAGACTATATTCACTATGCAAATGCAAATGTGCGAAATCCATAATATCCCCCCCTTTTTAAATTTATACTTCTTAATTATTTGCTTTTTTCGTATATTTCTATTATTTTCTTTAGTCTATGACTTAATCCCGAAACTGTAATGGGTGTTTTTGATATTTTACAAATTTCATTTAACGTGGCGTTAGGATTTTCCTTGCGCAAAGTTGCCGCTTCTATCAACTCGGGCGGTAAACTTTGCAATCTATCGGTTTTTTCTAAAAAATCAATAGCGGTTCTCTGCTTAATAGAAGCCTCTACCGTTTTTGAAATGTTTGCGTTATCACAATTTCTTGCCCTATTTATATTATTTTTAACGCTTTTCATTATTTTAGTATTCATAAATACTAAGGTTCTGTTTGTATCGCCCATCAAAGTAAATAAATCCTCAATGACGCTGCTGTCTTTAGTATAAAGAATTGTGCTCTTGCCTCTTGCAGTTTTTTTCATATTAATACCGTATTCTGACAATAGAGAAAGAAAATCTTCCGCCAATTCTGGATTTTTAAGAGAAAATTCCATTCGGTATTCTTTTTCAGGGTCGTTGATATTACCGCAGGCTAAAAAAGCAGCCCTGACAAAGCTTTGTATACAACATTCTTTATTAAAAAGGCTTCTGTCGATAACATTTTCGCTGATTCCGAAATCTATTAAAGCCAAAATCATAAGCCTGTCCGCAGGTGAAGTAACCTCTGCTATATATGTAGGTCGGCTATTTCCTCCGCAAGTGATTTTCACATCCGCTTTATAGGTGTGTTTTATTACCTCGGCATAGGCCGTTGCAACATTTTTATTTGCCGTTTGAAGCGCTATTCTTTTTGCAGAAAAAGACCTGCCGAAAAGCATAAAGCCGTATATATATGACGGCTTACAGCATCCGTTGGGTCTTATTTCCAATAATTCATCCTTAACAAGTGAACAAAAAGACATTTTATCCCCTCGATTATTTATTTATATCACGATGTGTAATCATACAGTCAAAACCATTATTTTTTAAATATTCGCCAACAAGCAATGCAAAGGTTACCGAACGGTGCTTACCGCCTGTGCAACCAAAAGAAATAACCAACTGACTTTTTCCCTCTTTAGCGTAAAGCGGAACCGCAACATCTAAAAATTCAGTCAATTTTTCCAAAAATGCCTTGCTTTCTTCCGAATTCATAACAAAATCCCGGATTTCTTGGTCCAGACCCGTCTTTGGCTTTAATTCCTCAACATAAAAAGGATTTGGCAAACACCTGACATCAAAAACAAGGTCTGCTTCATTATCGTTACCGTACTTAAATCCAAATGATTTGCAGTTAATTTTAAGGGTATTATTTATACTGCCGAAAAATAATTCTGAAATCTTATTTTTTAGCTGAGAATTTGAAATATATGTAGTATCAATAATGTAATCGGCTAAATTTCTTATTCTATCTAAAATTTTGCGTTCCTTTTTTACGGCTTGGGAAACAGAAAAATCATTAGCAGTAAGCGGATGCTTTCTGCGGTTTTCCTTATATCTTTTAATAAGTACCTCGTCAGCGGCATCCAAAAATAAAATTTTATAATTTATCTCATGCTTTTTAAGTTCTGCTAAAACTTTATTTATATCAGAAAACAACTCGCCGCCGCGTATATCGGTTACTATTGCAATCTTATTTAATTCTTCGCCTTTTGCAAAAGAAAGTTCCACAAAAGCCGGAATGATTGTAGGCGGAACATTATCAACACAATAATATCCCATATCCTCAAGTGTATTTGCCGCTTGGGATTTACCCGCGCCCGACATACCTGTAATTATTAAAAGTTCCATCAAGTACTCCTCAAATCTTTTTCCAAATTATAAGTTCGCTATCCGCACCGTTTTTGCCATACTCAAATACTACAAGTTGTTTCTTATCAGTCACTAAACCGTAACAACGCTCACTGTTTAATTTGGGCAATTCAGCAGTATAGTACATTTTACTGTCATCTAAAATCTTTGCTTTTTTACCGTTGGGCATTAAGCTCTCAACATTTACGAACTCACCTTTATGGCCGTAAAGTTTAGTCACTTGAGGCATATCCTCAATACCTAATTTGTTAAACTCTTCAATCAGTTTTTGCATATCAATTCCTGCCCACAAAAATTACTTCTGGTTCTAATTCAATTCCGTCAGCCTTTAAGACTGCCTCTTTCACTTTATTCATTAAATCTTTTACATCTTTACTTGTTGCATCATTATAGTTTATAACAAAACCTGCATGCTTTTCACTTACCATAGCGCCGCCAACCGACATTCCCTTTAAGCCGTTTTTTTCAATTAAAGCTCCTGCAAAATTTCCCTTTGGTCGCTTAAATGTACTGCCGGCACTTGGATATTCAAGCGGTTGTTTTGATTTGCGGCGACACATAAAGTCTTCCATTCTTTCTTTTATCAGGGCTTTGTCACCTTTTTTAAGCTTTAATTTAACCGAAACTACAATCAATCCGGTCTTACTGAAAACACTTGTGCGATAACCCAACTGCATCTCATTTAAAGGAATAATTAACTCATTTCCCTGACTGTCAATGCACAAAGCTTGGGTTACGGCTTGTGATATTTCACCGCCGTATGCACCCGCATTCATATACAATGCGCCACCTATGCTTCCGGGAATACCGTAAGCGAATTCCAAACCCTCAAGAGAATTTTCCAAAGCGGTAGTACAAACTTTTGCTAAATTCACACCCGCGCCAACCGTAATTTCATCACCGCAAACGGTAACTTCGTTAAGATTTAAAAGAGAAATGACAATTCCCTCAATCCCTTTATCAGAAACAAGCAAGTTCGAGCCTTTTCCTAAAATGAAATAAGGGATTTTAAGCTCATTTGCTTTTTTTATTACCGCCTTTAACTGCTCTACTGAAGCAATATTTACAAAAAAATCCGCATTGCCGCCAATTTTAAAGGTAGTGTGATTTTTCATTGGTTCATTGAGTTTTAAATCTATTTTGTTTTCCTCGCAAAACTTTTTAAAAGACATAATTTCCCCCGTTAAAATGGGTCTACACTGCTTTGACTTTCACAAGCATCATCTACCATACCAAGTTTTTTAAGCAAATCTTCGGCTGCATTGTAGCCCAATTTTTTCTGTCTGTTATTCATAGCGGCAACCTCAATAATAACCGCTAAATTTCTACCCGGCTTTACCGGTATTGTAAGTGATGGAATCTCCAAATCAAGAATATTTGTAGTTTGATTTTCAAGTCCCATTCTGTCATAAGTCTTATTTATATCCCACTGTTCAATATTTATTACAAGGTCGATTTTTTCGGTCAATTTAACCGCACCGGCACCGAAAATACGGCTGGCATTAATTATACCTATTCCGCGAAGCTCAATAAAATGTCTGATATTATCAGGAGCAGTGCCTACAAGTGATTTATCCGAAACTCGTCTTATTTCAACTGCATCATCCGCAATTAAACGGTGACCTCTCTTTACAAGCTCAATTGCGGTCTCACTTTTACCAACACCGCTTTCACCCAAAAGTAAAATACCTTCACCGTAAACCTCAACTAAAACACCGTGCCTTGTAACACGTGGAGCTAAATTGAGATTCAAAAATGCAATAAGCGCCGAAGTGAAAGACGATGTTCCGTCTTTAGTGCGAAGAAGCGGCACACTATACTCCTTAGCAAGATTAATATACTCATCCGCAATCTCTAAATTACGACAAATTACAACCGCTACCGGCTTGTGAGATAAAAACTCACGAATTTTTTCCTCAGCCTCTTTATGAGAGAATTTTTTCAAAAAACTTTCTTCGCTTTTTCCTATAATCTGAATTCTGTTTTGGTCAAAATATTCAAAGTATCCCGCCATCTGAAGTCCCGGACGATTGATTTCAGGCGTAGTCACCATAATCTGCGAAACATCACAAGGGCAAGACAAAAACTCTAAAGAAAATTCCTTAACTATTTTACCCAAAGAAACGCTGTAATTTGTTTTCATATTTGCACTTCCTTTAATTATATATACCTAATTTTATTATATTATAAAAAAATAAAAAATGCAACAATAAACGGCAGAGAATACTCTGCCGTTAGTTTTTGCTCAAAATAACTATGATTTTTTATAGATTATCCAATAACTAATCCAATAAATTATAACTAAAACGCAAATCGTTGCCGAAAGTATAACCGCTAACTGTGTTTTATTTAATATACCTAATACAATAACCGCCACGCTTGCCAATACCACATAAATTATAAACGAAACGCTTTTTGCCTTGTTTGCTATAGCAATATTGCGCTCATCAGTTTCTGCAATTTGATATTTGGTTATTTTCTCTTCGTTTTTAGTTATTATTCTGTAATTTCTTATTCTAACTACACCAACTACAATAAGCGCAAATCCAAATGAAGACAAAAAATCATTTTCGGTATTGATTATGTTAAAAGCAATAATCATTGCAAGCCCTAGAACGATATAACCTATCGCAAAAAATAACCTGATCTTCAATTTTTTTCTAAAATCCATAATTACTCCTCCTTAAAAACAAAAACTTTTTCTATTTCGGTGTTAAAAAATTTTGCAATCTTATAAGCTAACTGTAATGAAGCATTATATTTCCCGTTTTCAAGCGAAATTATAGTCTGCCGTGTCACTCCTACGGCGGTGGCTAAATCCTCTTGCGTAATGCTGTTTTCTTTTCTTAACTTTTTTATATTATTGTTCAAATAATCCCCTCCAAAAGTAAAATAAACTTTACAATTTTATTATATGCAACAAGTTTACAAATGTCAAGTATATTTTACATTTTATCTTTTTTTACATATATAAGTACAATAAGAAAGAACCACTCCTTATGGAATGGTTCTTTTCTAATTGGCGGAGACGGCGAGATTCGAACTCGCGGGGGATTGCTCCCTAACTGATTTCGAGCAAAAGGCAGTATCTACCGCACCGCCCCTCTCCGTCCCTGAAAATTATAATATGTCCACCCATTCTGCGAGATTTTGCAAAACTAATGATTTTTTGCGAGAAATTTGCGAGATAGATGCGAGAAATCATTAAAAACCTTTGTGTGTTCTCGGGCAAAGAAAACACAAGGAGAATGAAAATGAACCAAGAAAAACAAAGAGAAGCTTATGAAAAGATGCTTAAGAAATGCCCCGATATCTTAACCCCGATGAAAGCAAACCGATGGTCGCCCGTCGGTAAGAACACAATCTACACCGCACTCAAAAACGGTGAGATCGAATCCTACACCTACAAAGGCGGTTATATATTCACCAAGGATGCCTTCATAGATTACCTCGTCAAGACCGCAAACGATAAAGGAAAACGATATAGCATACGAGGTGATAAAAAATGTTGAGCAGTTTACCGCAAGTGCTGTCGGGAGAGCAGGTGCGGTGTGCTCTGCATATCAGTAAACGTAAGTGTGCTTGGATGCTGAACAACGGCTTTATCAAATGCCAAAACACCGGCAAGAGAACAAGAAAATATACCGTGCTAAAGGAAGACCTGCTCACCTATATAGAAGACTCGCAAAAGCACCCCGAAAAATATGTTACCCCCCACGCTGGGTTCTCAACGGCAAAGTATGGAAACACTCGCAAACCACGACCGCGCAAAGCAGGATTTCCTTCCTCTCTGCCTGTCGGTTTCCGAGCATGGCTCGAACAGGAATTCGAAACTGTCCCCGATGCACTAACCGTACCGCAAGTCATCACCACCACAGGCTATACCGATAACACCGTCAACCGTTGGCTCCGCCAAGGCCACCTGAAGTCCGTCCAAACCCAAACCACAAGAATAATCCCAAAAATCTGGCTCATCGACTTCTACTGCACCTATGCCTACACTATAACTAACATGTCTGATAAGCACCTCAAACTCCTGCAAAAATTCTTCAAACAAACAGAAAAATAACTTAATAACACAAAGACAACTCCGCTTACAAAAACAATCTGTAAGCGGAGTTGTTTGGCTTAATATCGAATAGGAATTTTTGAGTATCCAACACGAGCAAGGGCAAAACCTTTTGACTTTAACATATCGTCCATAATTTTTGCTTGTTGCTCAATTTGCGTTTTATCGCCTTGCAAGGGACCAAAAGTAATGTGCGATACGTCGTCTTGGTCTAATTTCATTTCTATGTATGGAATAACAAATCCAGCATTTATTCTGTGCCGAACAGGAATTTGTTTTTCTCTTTTGGCAAGATCAATTATTACTCTTACTTCCTCTTCGTGTTGAAAATAGTCCTTTTTAAATACAAGACCCCATTCCAAAAGTCTTGTAGATACAATAGCGCGAATACGGGGAATGTTTTCTTCGGAGTAAAAATCTTTAAGTTTTAAAAGCATTCTTTCAATTAGGTTTTGTTGTTTGGTTTTGTCATATACAACCGGATAGATATGAACTTCCGCCTCTATGCTGAGCAGCGAATGTTTTAAAGTGTCTTTTATTCCTTTTGAGTAAAATCCTATATTAAACCCTTCGTACTTATTTCCTTTTGAATAATAATTCCACATTGCTAAGGAATCGCTGTTTTTAGAAAAGGAGCATATATAACGATCGCATTCCACTCGTGTCATTTTTAAATTACCATTAACATCGCGATATAGCGGGATTGTACGAGCGGGTTTTATTGCAATAAATAATTCATACAATTCTTTGCTAATTTCTTTACGGTGTAGCAAATCTTTAGCTGTTTCAATTAACATTTCTACCGCAACGGTTCCTTCGGAAGTATCATTTAAGCAATCGTAACGACTTGCCCAAAGAGTTACATCGTACTTGTCCGAAAATAATATTGATTGAAATCCGCTTGGGGATGTATAGTGATAAATATCTCCGTCATATTCATCAGGCATATAATGAGCATCCATTGCCATTAAGATTTTGAACCGTTCCATATTATCCACTAAGATCACCTCGACATTTCTAATTAAACATTATTATACCACCAAATTGAAAACTGTTCAAGGCTACGAAAAAGAGGTTGCGCATACATTTTATGCGCAACCTCTTTTAGATTGATGTTTTAAGAAAATATGATGATTTATCAAAAACAAATGCAGTTATCGCTTTATTTTATCGTTGCAATATATTAACTTTTGTGATATAATAAAATTATCGAATTATAATCTTTTTATGAGGTGTATTTATGGCTGTCAGTTACAAAAAACTATGGAAGCTTTTAATTGACCACGATATGAAGAAAAAAGATCTTGCCAAGGTTGCGGATATTAGTAATTATACCATCACTAAAATGAGCAAAGGTGAAAATGTTACTGTCGATACCCTCGGCAAAATTTGTGCTGCCTTAAATTGCGGTGTAGATGATATTATGGAATTCATCCCTGAAGAAACGATGTGAGGTGCGATTATGCTTGAAAATAAATTAGGAATTACCTCTGCTCCCGAACTTGCAGAAGCTGAAGAAAAAATTAGTAAAAAGAAAGCTATCGAATTGTTTGAAAACGGTATGCTTAATGAACTTGAAGCAGGTAAATTTTCATCACTCAAAGTAATCCATAAATATCTCTTTGAAGATATTTATGACTTTGCCGGTGAAATGCGTACAGTTAATATTTCAAAAGGCAACTTTCGCTTCGCTCCTCTGATGTACCTTGAAGCAGCTCTTGAAAACATCGATAAAATGCCTCAGTCTACCTTTGATGAAATCATAGAGAAGTATGTAGAAATGAATATCGCCCACCCCTTCCGTGAAGGCAACGGCAGAAGTACACGCATCTGGCTCGACTGTATTTTAAAAAAAGAAATCGGTATGGTTGTTGACTGGAGTAAGGTTGATAAAGAAGATTACCTTCTCGCTATGGAACGTAGTCCGATTAAAGATATTGAGATTAAGCACATCTTAAAGTCTGCACTAACCGACAAAATCAATGACCGTGAAGTCTATATGAAAGGCATCGACCACAGCTACTACTACGAAGGTTATACAACCTTTAAGACGGAGGAACTATAATTATGACAGGCGAAAAATTCACTTTAATGCAATATTCCATAAGCGCTATACTCGGCTTAATTGAAGCGGAGGACTTTGTTATTCCCGAAATACAGCGTCCATTCGTATGGAAAAGAAGCCAAGTAAGAGACTTAATTGATTCTTTATATAACGGATATCCTACCGGTTACATCATCACCTGGAAAAATCCAGATGTTCAAACTAAGGATGGTGGAAAGGCCAACGGTAAAAAGGTGCTTATTGACGGTCAGCAACGTGTGACTGCACTAATGGCTGCTATAGCAGGAAAAGAAGTACTCGACGAAGATTTTAATAAGGATCGAATTAAAATTGCCTTTAATCCCATAGCAACAGACGAAACTAAAAGATTTGCGGTTCAGGATGCATCACACTTAAAAGATAAAAAGTGGATACCGGATATATCAATTATTTTTTCTACCGATTTTAAACAAAGGGCATTTGAAAATGAATATGCAAATTCAAATCCCGAAGTAGATTTGGACGAATTGTCCGACATTCTTAACAAACTAAAGGGTATTGCAAATCGTCAGATCGGTGTAATTGAACTTGATCATTCACTCGATATTGATGAGGTTACAGAAATTTTTATTCGCATCAATTCAAAAGGCACAGCATTAAGCCAGTCCGACTTTGTCATGTCAAAAATGGCAGCTGATACCGAACACGGTGGTAACATGCTTAGAAAGACGGTTGATTATTTCTGTCATCTGGCTGTTAAGCCGGAATTCTATTCTCATTTGACATATGATGCCGAATTCCAGAATTCAAAATATGCCTCCAAGATTAAATGGCTTGCAAAAGATTATGACGATATTTACGATCCAGATTATGGCGATATGCTCCGTGTTTCATTTATGCACCAGTTCCGTAGGGGCAAGCTTGCTGATCTTGTGAGTTTACTATCAGGCAGAGATTTTGAAACAAAAGAGTATCGTGATGATATTGTCAATGAATCTTATCGTAAACTCGACGAAGGTATTCAAAACTTTATAAGTGAATATAATTTTGCTCAGTTTATTATGGCAATTAAAGGAGCGGGATTTATATCGCATAAGTTGCTCAATTCGGCAATGACCCTTGATTTTGCATACACTTTGTATCTGATGTTGCTTGATGATCCTACTATCCCAAACGCGCAAATTAAACGCTATGTTCAAAAATGGTTTGTCATGTCAACTCTTACATCTCGTTATATAGGTTCCCCTGAAACCGTAATGGATAGGGATATGAGAAGTATCGCAGAAAAAGGTTTTTTGAACTTCCTTGCAGATGTAGAGGCTTCTTCGCTTTCAGACTCTTTCTGGACTGTAACGCTTCCTCAGAATTTGGAAACATCATCTGTAAATAGTCCTGCATTCAATACTTTTATTGCAGCACAAATCAATCTTAACTGTAACTCTATGCTTATGAATGGCACGAAGGTGGCGGATCTTGTTACCATATCCGGTGATGTCCATCACATTTTTCCACGCGCATACCTCAAGAATAATGGTGTAACCAACAAAACTAAATATAATCAAGTTGCAAACTACATTTATCTTGATACACAGGTAAATAAGGCGATTAGCGATGATGCTCCGTCTGTGTATTTTTCAAAAGCACAAAAGCAGTGTGAAACTAAAGAAATTCAGCTGGGTAATATTTCTGATTCGACACTTCTTGTAACAAATCTTGCTGAGAACTGCATTCCGTGTGGTATTGATGTAATGGATGTATCCTCCTATGATGATTTTCTTAGTGAACGTCGCAAAATGATGGCTGCATTGATTGAAAAATATTATAAGGGATTATAAAACACAAATAGAAATTTTGTGAACAAGGAAACAATGATATCTATTGTTTCAAAACTATAGATACACAAGAGAAAACAAAAGCAGATTAGGTGATTACGATGGACGATATTAAGAAATTTTTAAAAAAGCATAAAAAAGCAATTATACTATGGGCGCTTATAGGCTTTTTCATCCCCATTATCATTGTCCATCTACTTTTTAAATGGTATAGTGGAATTGATTTTTTGGTAGCTGAGTGGAGTGCAGGTGATCTCTTAAGTTACATGGGTACTATCCTTACATTTATTGGGACTATAGTTCTTAGTGTTTTAGCTCTGCAGGCTTCCAATAAAGCAAACGAATTGTCAAAAAAGGTTATTGAGATTGAGCAAGACCGATATCGTTTGGAAATGCGACCATTCGTTATTGTTAGTAATTGGGAAGCGTTCGAAATAGACGCAAAAACATTAGTGGATGATCCTAAAGAAAAATACATACAAATTGGGCTGTATAAATCAGGGAAAGCTTTAGGGCTGGCCTTAGAATTGACCAATACAACCCAATCTTGTATAACTGTTCAATATAGCCATGGAACTGTACGGAATCCAGAGCTTTGTTGGGGGAATGCTGCAGTTAATCAGGAAAATTTGAAGATGACCTTGGCACCCGGTGCTAAGGATAAGTTTATATTTTATGCAACTCCTGAATTTATGAAAAAACAAATTAGTCAACGGGTTACCATTGACTTGACATTGGAAAATCGTTTTTCAAAGCGTTACAAAGAAACGTTCGTAATAATTATCACATCTCTATCTGATAAAGTATCCAAAATTCCGGGCAAATGGCATTGTAATTTATTTTCTCAAGAATATACAATTGGTCGTTTTGAAAAAACCGAAAATGGCGATACAATTTGTATGGAAGAAGATTTGTAAGGAAGTGAGTTAACATGAGCACAAATATTTCAAAACAAAAGCGTGAGGATCTCCTTGCAAAAATAAAAGAAATACGTACCTTTATCTCAACTGCACCACAAGATGAAAATACAGGTAATCTTTTGGCGTACCTTTCTGAACTTGAAAAAGATGTGTGCGGCAAAAAATACGGTCTTGTGTTTGAGGAACACCGTGAGGAGATTGATGAGGTTCTGGATACCCATACACCCGTTCTGACTGAGCAGAGCGACCTTTATATTGCCAACGGCGGCGAAATGAACTTTCTCATTGAGGGGGACAACCTTGCTTCATTGAAACTGCTCGAAAAGACCCACAAGGGAAAAATTGATGTGATTTACATAGATCCACCGTATAACACGGGAAATAAAGACTTTGTTTACGATGATACCTACATCGATAACAATGACCTCTTTAGCCATAGCAAATGGCTTTCATTCATGCGAAAAAGATTAAAAATCGCAAAAAAGCTTTTAGCAGATGATGGGGTAATATTTATTTCAATAGATGATAATGAGTATGCTGAATTAAAGATACTGTGTGATGAAATTTTTGCACCTCACAATTTTTTGACAACCTTTCATATGCAGGTTAGATACCCTGATAAAAGTATAAGCACTGAAGAAAAGGCGTTTAAGCCGCTTATGGAATATGTACTTATGTACTCAAAAAATTTGTATTTATTCCAACCGCATCAAGAAACAACCGACTATGGTCTTGAAAAATTTTGCTACCAAATAACCGAAACCGCCAACGGAATACACTTTACTGTTGGTAATCAAGAAGTTGTTGTTTTTAAGCCTAATGAATGGAAAATAGAAAAAGTTGAAGGTAATCTAAATGGATTGAAGGAAACATGGGTTACAGGTAGTATTTATACTACGATGAGTTATGGGAAGGTTTTTCAGGCAGTTGTTGAGCCTCGTGTTTCTACTGACGGATTGGGGTGTCTTTATAAGGTTCTCGGACGTGGCGACGATGGATTAGGATACCGTTATTATACAGGCCCGCAAAAAGCAACTGCTACAAAGGGTAAAATGTATAGTGGTATTCCGCTTGAAAAGGCAGAGCAATTTAGAAACGGCAAAGCCCCACAAAAGAAGATACCAATAGTAAATTGTTACGATTTTTCAGCGGATTTTGGCAACATTCGCAGTGAGGGTGGGGTTGGTTTTAACAGTGGAAAAAAACCTGTAAAAATGTTGAAGCAGTTAATAAACTATCATGCTTCAAAAAATGCTACTATTCTTGACTTTTTCGCAGGTTCAGCATCAACAGGACACGCAGTTTTGGCACTTAATAAAGATGATGATGGTCATCGTACATTTATTGTTTGTACTAATAATGAAAATAATATTTGCCGTACAGTAACATACCCTCGTTTATCAAATGTCTTTAATGGATATGGCAAAAGTGAGGGTTACGCCGCTTCGCTGAAATATTATAAGGTTGATTTTATCCCCGTTAGTGAGCGTATGTATTACGAATATGCAGACGAACTGCTTATACATATCCGTGAACTCGTTGAACTTGAAAACGGCGTAAACTTCACGGACAATGCTGAAATTGGCATTGTTCTAACCGAAGAAGAACTTGATGAATTTATCGCAAATACCGATGCCTTTGCAAAGTGTCGCAAACTGTATATGGGACACGATATTTTGCCGAGCGACGAACAAGAAGAAACTTTGCATGCGCAGGGTATCGAGATTAGTATCATTCCAGATTACTACTATAGGGATTTACAGGAGGTTTAATATCATGGTTGAATTTATCAAGACATTACTTATAGCTTGCATCCCTTCTGTTATTGCTGGTGTTGGTACATATTTAGTAGCCAAGAAAAACGCTTCCTCGCAAATTAAAATAGTTAAAGAACAAAACAGGCATGATTTGGACAAGCTAATGAAACAACATAAGATCGATATTGAGAATCTTAAAGAGGCTCACAAGCTTGAGATGGAATCTAAGGAACAGGATCATAAAAACAAATTAGAACTACAGCAGAAGGAGTTTGAAAATAGTTTACTCCGACAACAAAAAGAAGGCGAAAATGCCATGACAGCCGAAGCCATTAAAGGCGTTTTTGGTATGCTCGGAAGTGCAATGACTACAGCTATGGATACTCCAGAAGGAAAACAGCTATTGGGTGAATCCTTGAGAAAATCTCAAGAAAAAACAAAACAGGAGGGCTAAAAAATATGGAATTAAAAGAATTTCAGCTTGCAGCGGTAAATTCGTTGTTTGATGCGATGGATAATCCTGCACGAGATATCATTTTAAAAAGCCCTACAGGAAGTGGCAAGACCATTATCCTTACATACTTTATGCACCAATACATACAGTCTTATCCCAAAACTGTATTTGTGTGGCTCACACCAGGCAAAGGAAATTTAGAAGAACAAAGCAAGGCGAAAATGGACAAGTATATCCACGCTTCGCAGACAAAACTACTTTCCGATGTGATGACGTCTGGTTTTGAAGAAAACGACAGCTGTTTTATCAACTGGGAAAAGCTGACCAAGAAAGGCAATAATGCTCTTAAAGATAGCGAACGCACCAACTTTTTAGAGCATATTCAAAATGCGCTCAACGACGGCATTCGCTTTGTGATTATCGTAGACGAGAGCCACCAAAACAATACAATCAAGGCCGATGAGATTATTCAGTATTTCCACACCAATAAAATTATTCGTTGCTCTGCAACCCCGAAGGGCATCGCAAAAGCGGAAATAATGGAAATTCCCGAAAAAGAAGTTATAGCTGCCGGACTTATTAAAAAATTACTTGTCATCAATCAAGATTTTCCGCAAACCGTAGAAACCGAAAATCAAACATCTTATCTTCTCGAAAAAGCGTTGATAAAACAGCGTGAAATTTGTGCTGCATTTTTGCAGAGAGGAACAGATATTAACCCTCTAATTGTTGTTCAGATACCTAATAAGTCTGAGTCTTTACAAGACGACGTAGAACGCTATCTTGAAACGCAAGGAATCACCTGCGAAAATGGTCAACTCGCAGTATGGCTTTCTGATAGGCATGAAAATTTGGAGGGTATAGAGGAATCTAATGCGACATCTTCGGTTGTTATTATTAAACAAGCTGTGGCAACCGGTTGGGACTGTCCAAGAGCGCATATCCTTGTTAAACTGCGTGACAATATGGACGAAACCTTTGAGATACAAACCATAGGTCGTATTCGTCGTATGCCTGAAGCAAAGCACTATGAGAACGATCTGCTTGACAGTTGCTATCTTTATACTCTTGATGAAAAATTCACTGCAGGTGTTAAGATGGCGTTGGACAAAGGCGCATTAAATGCTTGTACCCTGTTTTTGAAAAATGAGCATAAGAGTATCACACTTACATCTCAGCAGCGCACAATGGTTACTTCTGCTCGCAATCCTCAAAAAGCTTTACAGGCGATTGCGATGTATGCTGAAAAGGAATACGGTGTCGGTGGAAATAAAGCCATAAACAAAACACGTTTACAAGCAGAGGGCTACATATTTAGCGAAGATATCATTAGACACACCGTTTCAGGAGAAACAACAACACTTGAATTTGATTCTTCTGATATGAATTCAATTTCTGTTACGGAAAAGCTGAGCACAAGTAAACACGGACGAGATTATCATCAGAAAATAGGTAAAATCGGCTTAGAAATCGGTATGGCTTATTCCTTCATGAATACCATCATCCGTAAACTCTTTGATAAGAATTTCAATTATAGCCGTAAAATCCTTGCACTCGAACCGAGAGAAGTTTATGCTTTTGTGCTCAATAATGCGGATCGTTTGAAACACTTTATCCGTGAAGCTATGGCATATGAACTTGCACAGCTTCAGTTGGATGTTAAATCCATATCCGAAAACGAATTTCGGATTCCTCAATCCTGTCTGTTTACATACAATGGTGATTTAAAGACACAAATTGAATATAAGAAGAATGTTTATCAAGGATATTTATCTTCTGCTGCACCACGTTCCACTCCGGAACTTAAGTTTGAGAAATTCTGTGAACGTTCGGAGAATGTTGAGTGGTGGTATAAAAACGGAGATAAAGGCAATGAGTACCTTTCTATCGTTTATACTGATAACTCTGAAAAGCAAAAGTTGTTTTATCCCGACTATATCATCTGTGTAGACGGAGATTTGTGGATAATTGAAACAAAAGGTGGATTCGACCGCAGTGGCAATAGCCAAGATATTGATAAATACACTGCAAAGAAATTTGGTGTGCTTAAAGCATATCTTGAAAAGTATGGCCTAAAGGGCGGAATCGTTCGTAACGATGACAGTACCGATGAACTTTGTATTTGTATGGATAATTATTCCGATGATATACAGAGTGATGATTGGAATATCTTGTCAACTATAATATAAGTGGGTGAGTTGAAAGAAAATGGAAGTAAAAAAACAAACTTTTAATGATTTTGAGGTGTATTCTTCTGATGAATATACCAGTTTTGTTCACATCAATATAACAAACTCAAAATTATTTTACGCAAAAATGTTTGAATATTTTTTTGATGAAAGCAGACTTTTGAGATACATCGAGAATAAAGCTTCCATTTCTTTTGAACCTACCGCTGCCAACTATGCAACTTTATATAAAAAGCTCAAAATATTTATTGACAAAGAAAACCAGGTTGAATTCCCTCAAAATATTGAAAAAGATTTGTTAAGTATTATTTCCGCAGAACATACCCTTGTAGAACAAAACGGCATAAAGAAAATAAAGCTTGACAAAATAGGAAAAATAGGCGAATACATCTTTAGCAATATTCTATCGGAGTACTTTGGATATCAGTGTATCATACCTAAGCTTAATATGTTAACTGATTATAATATGAGTATTTTTGGTATTGATACACTTTTCTATTCTCACGAAGATAAGTTGCTTTTGTTAGGAGAATCAAAAGTTAGCAAAAGTATCGAAAATGGCATTGCTCTAATTAACAAATCTCTATCTTCTTATCAAACCCAAGTAGACGACGAGTTTGAATTAATACTGAGTCAAAGATGGCTCAAAGATAAAATGGGATATTTTATTGATGATTTTGGAGATAAGATTGAAGTCTCTATTGGTATGTCAGACTTTATAAAAAAAGCATCTGTTGAAAAAATAGGGATACCTATTTTTATAGCGCATGGTGGAAATGAAACAACTGAGGAAATATTCGAAAAACTAAGAAAAATCAAAAAAGTTGCGTTATATGATCTTAAGACAGAATATATTGTTGTTTCGTTGCCTCTCATTGATAAAGATGAGTTTGTAAAGGCGTTCACTTTAGCAATTGCTGAAAGGAGAGCTCTGTATGAGTCAAATGTACAGTAATCCTGATCCTCAAAAGATGAGAGATCAATGTATTGATTATTTGGCAAAAGCTGACGATTCTACAGAAGCGGCCAAAACAATTGCAGATAAGTTGTTTGCTTTAGATCTTACTGTTTATTCAAAGGACTATACTCTCGATTCTCTTTTGTACAATGCATTTGCACAATCGGAACTGGATGATGGAGTAGCTATGCATCCCGAACAAATTCAAATATTGAACGAGATAAAGTCACACGATGCAATAATTGTTAGCGCACCTACAAGTTTTGGCAAAACCTTCTGCGTTTTTGAGTATATCGCAAGAACACAACCTCAAAACATTGTGCTAATTGTGCCAACGTTGGCATTGGTCGACGAATATATAAAAAAGATTATTAGAAAATACACATTGCATTTTAATTCTTACAAAGTACATACACAATTAGATGCTAATGGAGAATATGATTTTTCTGCAAAAAATATATTTATTTTAACACATGATAGGGTTGTACAGGATGAATTGTATACATCGATAAAAAACATAGACTTGTTAGTAATAGATGAGGTCTATAAGTTAGAAACTGATGCTACAGATGATCGTGTTCTGGTATTGAACATGGCGTACTATCACTTGTCTCGTGTGGCTAAAAAGTACGTTTTACTGGCTCCTTTCATAAAAGAAATAGCTGATATTGAGTTGTTAGACAAGAAACCATATTTTTATAACACCGAATATTCTCCGGTCATAAACAATGTTATTACCGAAGAATTATTAAATGCAAATGACAGATATCCTCAGTGTCAAAAACTATTAAACAGAATAGATACCCAAGAGCAAACCTTAGTATATTTCCCTACGGTAACAGGCATGTATCGATATGTTAGTAGTTTTATTTCTGAAGAGCCTATTTTAAATGAAATTGATGATAATATAAAATCATTTATCAATTGGGCAAAAGATGAAATACATGAAGAATGGAGTGTAGTTAAAGCTTTAGAAAGAGGATATGCAATTCATAATGGACAGATGCCGTTGGGTATTCGTCTTTATCAATTAAATTTATATGAAAATCATCCACAATACAATAGGTTGCTATGTACGTCAACGCTATTGGAAGGCGTGAATACAAGTGCCAAAAATATTGTAATTACAAAGCCGTCAAGAAGAAGTGATAGAAACATATCTGATGATAATTTTTCAGCATTTGATTTTTTTAATCTTGTTGGTAGAACCGGACGATTGAATCAGCATTATATAGGCGATGCATACTATTTAAAGGCACCGTCTGATCCTCCATATAAAAAAATTGATGCTATTAGAACTATAAAATTCGAGTTGACAGACGATAGCAAAGATATTGATATTCAAAAAGGTAATATTGAAGAACATGAGGATTATTTAACGTTTTTAAAGCATTTGGGGATCACTCATGACGAATATATTAAAAATATAGGTAGTCATTTTAGATTTGATACAATAAAAGATTTATACTTAAACTATTGTAATCATAGATCCGAAATAATTACAGAACTGAAAAAATTAACCGATGAAAGACTTTACGGGCGGGGACAATTAATTAAAGTTCTTTATGCGGTTTGCGAAGGACGAGAAGATAGTTTTAGAGCAAATATGCTTAATAATCTTATAAATCGTAATCGTCCAAAGATAAGAACAGTTGTAAACGAAGCGATGCGCTATTATGCCTCTCGTGGAATAGATACAATTATATCAACAGCAATCAAATTAAAAACAAGCTATATTGAACATCAATTCTATGCCAAACTAATGATTGTTAAATATTTTATGAATATAGATAAAATATCTCAAACATACTTGGACACTCTTGATGCAAGGATTACTGGTGCAATAGAGCAACTATATTTTTCTTCTTCAAAGCAAAAGAAAATGCTTTTAGATATTGGCATTTATGAGCGAGATGTTGATGTGATCATATCGGTTATAGGAAATGATTTTGAAGATGCTTTTGATATGAAAAAAAGACTTCTTGAAGCATTTCCAAGACTTAAATCAAATATAAGTTACATTTCCAATTTTATTATTAGAAGTTTATAACAAATATATCGATTGGGAGTTATTATGCCATTAGAAATTGTAAGAAATGATATAACGAAAATGACGGTGGATGCCATTGTTAATGCTGCAAACGAGTCGCTTTTGGGCGGTGGCGGTGTTGACGGTGCGATACACTATGCAGCAGGGCCAAAGTTACTCGCAGAGTGCAAAACTCTCGGCGGTTGCAAGACCGGCAAGGCTAAGATTACAGGTGGATACAATCTTCCTGCTAAATATGTCATACATACTGTCGGCCCCGTTTATGAAGATGGTAAGCACGACGAGAAGTCCTTGCTTGAATCGTGCTATCGTGAGTCTTTGGCGCTTGCAAAAGAGCGTAACTGCGAAACGGTGGCATTCCCGCTTATTTCTTCTGGTGTTTACGGGTACCCGAAGGATCAAGCGTTGAAGGTGGCAATTGATGTAATTAGCGACTTCCTGCTCGAAAATGATATGACAGTGTATATCGTCATTTTTGATAAAGCAGTGTATAAAATCAGTGAGAAGTTATTCTCTGACATTGCCGAATATATAGACGACAATTATGTGGACGAGCATACCGATTACCGCCGCGAAAGCATGCGCATGAATGCGCCAATGCAATCGATCATGGCAGATGAAATCTGTGAGTGTAAGGCACTATTTGCAGAAGATGACCTTGACTCAAAGCTCAAGCAAATAGATGAGAGTTTTTCGCAAATGCTTCTCCGCAAGATTGATGAAAAAGGAATGACCGATGCCGAGTGCTATAAGAAGGCCAATATCGACCGTAAACTCTTTTCTAAAATTCGCAGCGATATGCATTATAAGCCGAGTAAACCCACGGCAATCGCTTTTGCTATCTCATTGGAACTTTCTCTTGAAGAAACCGAAGATATGCTCAAAAAAGCGGGTTTTGCGCTTTCTCACAGCAATAAGTTTGATATTATAATCGAATATTTTATAAGCAAAGGTAATTACAATATCTTTGAAATTAACGAGGCGTTATTTGCCTTTGATCAAAGTTTACTTGGAGCGTGAAAATATGATTAAGTTTATCTGTTATCCCAAATGCACCACTTGCCAACGAGCAAAGAAGTGGCTGGATGATAACAAAATTGAATATGAACTCAGGGATATTAAGCTCGACAATCCAACACTTGATGAATTAACCGAGTGGTATAACAAAAGCGGATTACCAATAAAGAAGTTCTTTAATACAAGCGGTCTGATTTATAAATCGTTAGACCTTAAAAACAAACTCCCCCAAATGAGCGAGAACGAGATGCTGGAACTCCTGGCAACAGACGGTATGCTTGTAAAAAGGCCATTGCTTATAGGGCATGACGTTGTTCTTGTTGGCTTCAAGGAGGATGAGTATGGGAAAATATGATCCGTTGTTTCGGTATTTGAAGCAAACCTCAAAATCACAAAACATATTGACCTATGCGGAGATAGAGAGAATCCTTTCCGAGAAACTGCCTGATTCTGCATATAAGCATAAGCAATGGTGGGATAATAATTCCCATGTCCAAGGTAATGCTTGGCGCGATGCTGGATATAAGGTTGATACAGTGCATTTAGGTGATAAGGTTATTTTTGTTAAGGAATAATTTGTCGCTTGCTATGCGACCTAACCTCTCTTTTATTGGTGTACAATGATGACATCAAATGAAAGAGAGGTTTTCTATTATGAAAAACAACATGACTGAACTTGTATTTATTTTGGACAGGAGTGGCTCGATGGCAGGACTTGAGAGCGATACAATCGGTGGTTTCAACTCAATGATTGAAAAGCAAAAGAAACAGGACGGCAGTTGTTATGTATCGACTGTACTTTTTGATGATGAAAGTGAAGTTCTGCACGACCGAATAAAGCTCGGCGACATTCCTAAGATGACCGATAACGATTACACAGTTCGTGGTTGCACTGCGCTTATAGATGCCATTGGTGGCGCTATTCACCACATAGGCAACATTCATAAGTATGCTCGTAATGAGGATGTTCCGGAGCACACAATGTTTGTTATTACAACCGACGGTCAGGAAAATGCAAGTCATCGTTATAGCGGCGAGCAGGTCAAAAAGATGATTGAGCGACAGAAAGAAAAATATGGTTGGGAGTTTCTCTTTATCGGTGCAAATATTGATGCAGTTGAAACAGCAGCTCGTTACGGCATCGATAAAGACCGAGCAGTAAATTATAACGCAGACGGTCAAGGCACACATATACTGTACGAATCGGTTGCAAAAGCAGTTTGTAATGTTAGAGCGAGCGCACCGCTAAGCGCAGATTGGAGTGAGGATATCAACGCTGACTACCAACGCAGAGGTAAAAAGAATAATAAATAAGTTTGTTAAGAGTGTCGCTGAAAGGCGGCGCTTTTACTTTTATTTCAAAAAACGCTGGACTTGTGGAAGGTGTTGTGGTATGTGTTTGTGTTGCAAAAGGAGGTGCAGCGCACATGACAACACTTGAAGATTTATATTACGGCAACATCAGTCCGCACGAAAGGTATATCAAGCGTGGAACAAGAGTAGATAAACTCGTCAAATTGATATGCAAAAACGAGGATGAATTAACGGCAGGGTTAACAGAGAAACAGAAAGAAACCTTTGAAAAGTTCAAGGACTGCACAAGTGAACTATCTTGCATTACCGAGCGAGAAGCGTTCAGTTCGGGATTTATCCTCGCCACTCGTATAATGGCGGAAGTGATGCAAGGCTTGGAGGAGGTCGAGGATATATGAGAAAACTCATTATTCTTCTCTTCTGTTGGGTGCTAATCAGTATGGTAGGATGCGGTGGCAACACCGCACCACCTTATACCGAAAGTTTGTCGTCAATTGCATTGGAAATAATAATAACAGAAACACCGCCTGTAACGATTGTAGAACCGACAGAGAACGAAACCATTCCCATTAAGAACCCCGAACAAACAAGTGAGCCAACCTCTACCGCACCTACAACAACTGTAAAGTCAACAGAAGATATAAAGCCTTCCGAAGCAACAAATACTGTAGAGGAAAAAGTTGTTCCTCAAGTTGCGGAAACAGTGACGAGCATAACATCGCAGCGTACGGAATGCGAAACAACAGTAATCGAACCGACAAAAGAAACAGTGCCGAAATCAGAAACTCCACAACCCGAGTTTGATATCCAATATTGGATAACGTTTGCCAAGGAGTATGCTGTAAGCGTTGGTTTAACACTGGAGAGTGAGGCGGTGAGCTGTTGGGATAATCCCATTAGGGCAAATAGTCGATGCATATATCTTGAACGGGATATCATAAGCCGACTGAATCGTTATGCAAAGGATGAGGACATTACTGACGTGTGGATTTGGGCAGAACCTACAGATAACGATTGTTACGATATTTATATTGGCTATGCTTAAATACGGTGAATTCATTTTTTGTATAAACTTCATCTAAAAATTTAAACTTCAATTTTACAGTAAGTACAACTTAATAAAAACATATAACCGTAAGTTATTGAAAGTTTTTTCAACCAATTTACGGTTATTTTTTTGTGAAAACAGGGCTACAAAACCGTAGTTTTTAGACATTAAGTGAAAGGAAATTTTTAAAAATGGTTATATTTTTTAGGTTTTCCTGCTCTAACCATTGAGAGATATTTTTAAAAAAAGTTGCCCCTTTTGTTTGTTCTCGCGCTCTACCCATTAGGAAGAGAAAAAATTTTTTTCAAAAATTTTTCCAAAAAAGCCTGTACAAAAATGCGATTTTGGACATTAGATGAAAGAAAAAATTTTAGAAAATGGGTGTACGAAAGTGATGATTTTTGACATTAGGTGAGAGAAAATTTGAAAAGTGGTTTACAAAATCGGATTTTCACGCTCTACCCTATGAGAGATTATTTTTTGAAAAAGGTTCTAAAAATCGATTTCTCGTGCTCTACCCATTGAGGAGGTGGTTATTGCAAAAATTACAACACCCACAAAAATCAAAACAATTCAAAGAAAGGAAGTGGCGGAATGTCAGAAACAATTATCAGAAAAATGTCGGAGGTGGAACTCCAAGAGGTGCAGTGGCTATGGAAACCGTATATCCCGTTCGGGAAGCTCGTTATTATACAGGGTGATCCTGGCGAGGGCAAAACAACATTTGCGTTAAGACTTGCCGCCGCTTGTTCGTCGGGTGTGGCTCTGCCAGGTATGGAAACTACAGAACCCTTCAATGTGATTTACCAAACGGCAGAGGACGGACTCGGTGACACAATCAAGCCAAGGCTTATTGAAGCAGGCGCCGATGAGAATATGGTGCTCAATATTATTGAGGACACCGATCCTCTTTCTCTGTCGGATGAGCGCATTGAAAAAGCAATAACCGAAACGGGTGCTCGGCTTATGATACTGGATCCTATTCAAGGTTACATCGGCGAAGATGTTGATATCAACAGAGCAAACGAAATACGAACGGTGCTGAAAAAGGTTGCAACCGTTGCTGATAAAACCGGATGCGCAATCGTGATGGTCGGTCATCTTAATAAAGCCAAAGGCGCAAGCTCACAGTATCGCGGTCTTGGTTCGATTGACTTTCGTGCAGCGGCTCGTAGCGTGTTGCTTGTCGGTCGCCTTCGTAAAGAACCCAATGTGCGCATCTTCGTTCACGATAAATCTTCGTTGGCGCCAGAAGGAAAATCAATGGCGTTTAACCTCGGCAACGATCAAGGCTTTTATTGGCTTGATGGTTACAGTGAGATAACCTCAGAAGAACTGCTTTGCGGTTACTCTGCCGAAACCAAAACAGCGGTGGCTGAAGAACTGATTTGTGATATGCTCGATGACGGCAAAGAGGTTATGGCAGACGAAATCTTCCGTACGGCAGAGAGTAAAAACATATCGCGCCGAACGGTGAACGAAGCCAAAAAGAAGATACCTAATATCCGAACCCGAAAGGTCGGCAAAGGCTGGGCGTGGTCGATACCCAAATAAAGATTGCAACATTGCAGTGTGTCCTCTCTGCATTGTAAAAATGATAACACTCAGTGTCATTTGCATTGTTGCATTTTAATTTAATCGCCCACATAACGCCGTGTTTCGCCCTGTGTGCCACGTTTGACCTTGCTGTCGAGCAAACACCTATCTAAACCAAAGTCGAGCGATTTAGGGCAACCTTGTCGGCGATCTGAGATTTAATGAAAGGTCAGCATGGTAGCACATTGGATGAAAACAAAGCAGGAGAAAGGAAGGGCGTCCCGTTTTGTCGCCCTTCCGCAACACATCGGACGGCAACGCCGACCGTTAGGGGCTTTTAGAACATTGAACACAGTGAAAATCAGGTAGCACCCCTAATTTCTCGAAAATTCCCTTGGTAGCATACCTGAAATCAGCAATAAATTCAAAAAAGGAGAATGAAAAATGCCTGTATCAAAAGATAAAGTAAAATTCATAGCGCACCTTTATCCCGAAACCGTAAAAATGATTAACGATATGTTTCGGCAAGCGGACTGCAGATCGAGATCGCAATTCATCGAACAAGCCATTCGTTACTATGTCGGATATTTAATGGCGAACGATGACGCATCGTATCTTCCAAATGCTATGCTATCAGCTATGAAAAGCCTTGTGGCTGAGAGTGAAAGTAAAATAAGCAAGGCTTTTTTCAAACTGGCTGTTGAGTTGGGAATGATTCAAAAAGCCTTTGCTTATTCTCATCAAGACATTACCGAGGAAAGTCTTGCACAACTTCGTAGAGCTGTTGAACATGAAGTGAAATGCATTAACGGCATGCTGACATTAGAAGATGCTGTTGAGTGGCAGAAAGAATAGCAGAAACTTAAAATTATGAAAGGAGAATCTTCATGAGTCACAGATATTATTTCAAAATGTTTAAGAACGAACCCGATGTGTTGACCGTGCCGGATGTGGTAAGGCTGTTGCAGTTCGGCAAGAACACTGTCTACAGTCTTATCAAAGAAGGTCGTATCAGTAGCATCAAGCAGGGCAAGAAAATCATCGTGCCGAAGGTGTGCTTGGTTGAGTTTTTAACCGATGCAGGAAACTATCAGACGCCGTCCCCGACAGTCCCGAATAATCTCTGGACTTGTGAAGGATGTTGTGATAGTGTTGGTGTTGCCCGAGAAGACAAAGGACAAATGGGTTGACAAGAGCCAAACCATTGCGGTTTTGAATGTTGATTTTCACCGCCTTGCTCGTGTTCGTTTTTGTAAGGTCGCACCTTACTGCAAACTCCACACTTCGCCTTTCGAAGAAAATCAACTTTTCAAAACTCTACGACCTGCCAAATAAATAATTTTTTGGAGAGGTGAAGTTGAAGAGCGCAGTAATATGTCATATTACAAGCGATGAAACGAGAAAAAACGAAAAATTATTATTTGTCAGGCACAAGGGGGTTGACTCTTGTTAACCCACCAGAAAGGAGCGTGAGTAAATGAAACGAATCACAGGACACCTGACCGAGAAAAACAAAAAGTGGTATGCGGTCATCAATCTGTATGACGCTGACGGTAAGCGCAAAGAGAAATGGCAAGGTCTGAATCTTGATGCGAACAAGGGTAACAAGCGTGAGGCGGAACACCGTCTCCGCCAAATCCTTGAACAGTACAACACCGACGACCTATACAAGCGTGAAAATATGTCCCATGCCGACAAAGAGCGTAGCCGAGTGGCGCACATGCAGGTGGCAGATTACCTTCCCGAGTGGTTAGCGTCGCACAAAGTAAATGTGAGTGAGACTACCTACACGGGTTATAAGTTGATGATTGAGTCGAGAATGATTCCGTTCTTCCGTGAGTGCGGTGACCTCAAGGTTAAAGACATTACGGGTGATGAAATCAACGATTACTATATCCGTATCCGCAATGACGGCCTCAAAGGTACGACTGCTCAACGACACCATGCGCTGTTGCATCTTGCTTTCAAGTCGGCGGTCAAGCGGAGAATCATACCGAGCAACCCTGTTGAACAAGCAGACAGACCAAAGGCGCACCAGTACATCGGCAAATATTATAATGCCGGTGAGCTGAAAGAGTTGCTTGACAAGACGGCGAACGACCCGATACACATTGTAATCTTCCTTGCCGCTTACTACGGACTCCGCCGTAGCGAAGTGCTTGGACTGAAATGGTCGGCTGTGGACTTTGAAAACAAGACGGTCAGCATCAGTCACAAGGTGGTACAAAACGACAAGGGTGTGGTTGGAATGGACGTTATGAAAACAAAATCATCCTACCGCACCCTGCCACTGATACCGCAGGTGGAAGAAGTTCTCCTTGCCGAAAAGGAAAAACAAGAAGAAATGATGCGAGTGATGCGCCGAGGTTACTGCAAAAAATACACCGACTACATCTGCGTAGATGCAATCGGTGAACTGATAAAACCAAACTACGTGACCGACCATTTCAAAGTGGTGCTCAAAGAAAAGGGATTGAAACCCGTTCGCTTTCACGACCTCAGACACAGTTGTGCATCGCTGTTACTTGCAAATGGTGTGCCGATGAAAATGATTCAGGACTGGCTTGGCCACAGTGATATGGGAACAACCGCTAATATTTACAGCCACATCGATAGCGAAAGCAAGAAAGCAAGTGCAATGGCAATTGGCTCAGCCTTGGGATAAAAAGAGAAAACTCCTTGAAGGATAAAACCTTCAAGGAGTCCTTGGCGGAGACGGCGAGATTCGAACTCGCGGGGGATTGCTCCCTAACTGATTTCGAGTCAGCCCCGTTATGACCACTTCGATACGTCTCCA